>JAAFJE010000001.1 GCA_013298025.1 Cytophagales bacterium
TTTGTTAAATCATCAAAGTATTTTGTGCATTTTTTGCATTGATAACGATAACGGTGTTCACTACTGTTGTGATGTCCGTGACGTTTATGCTCACTACTTTGACAATGAGGGCATTTTACGCCCTCCTTCCACCTTAATTCCCGTACTTTCTCGTAGCAAAGGCGGTCATCTACTATATCTTTTATCTCTAATATCATGCGCTTTTTTTTACAAAGATACACAGCAACTTGGAATCATAATTGAGCCTTAAATGATTTGACTTAGGCTTTCAAAAACACGACTAATATACGGCATTTAGCGGTATTCTATGCAATATATTTGACGTATTCATCATTTAATTATCCAACTGATATTGAATAGGGCTGAACGCAGTTTTTTCTATTTCTTGAAGAAAATTGAACCTTTGTATTTATACTTCACCCGAAGAGCTATTTTATTGATTGTTAGAATTTGGCTAAAAACCTTGCTCTTAGCCAAATTCCAACAATGCTTTCTTTTCCTCAAAGAATCTTATTTATGTGTCACTTTGATTTCAGCAGGCGACAATTGAATATAATCAATCAAAATACGCTCTGTTTCTTTCAAGTACGCATCTTTTTCACGTCTTTCTTTCAAGGCTTTTTCTTTTGCCTGTGCAATGCTCGTCGAGTCGTTGGCTACAGGTTTGGTATCTTCTACGGCAGCAGCTATATCAGGATTGAGTTCTTGGGCATTACGCTTTTTCTGTTCTTCAATCTCTTTACGGCGTTTGTCTTCTTGCAAAGCGATACTTTTGCGTTCTTTGGCTTTTTTCCAGTAGTCAAAATCGGCAATGAGCTTTTTCAACTCTGGCTCAGTTTTGAGGCGGTCTTGTGTATTTTTCTGTAATTTGGTCAACACTGGCTCCGTAATAGCAGCAGAAGGAGCGTATTTTGTGGCAGCAATCATATCCCAAGGCAAGGCACTAGGCTGAGAGCTTTCGCCGTATTCTTCTGCCGAAAAGCCCGAAGGCAATTCGATGTCGGGCGTTACGCCTTTGTGCTGTGTGCTACTTCCTGTAATACGATAGAATTTTTCCATCGTAATTTTGAGTTGTCCTACATTTTCAGGCTCGCCTCGCAAGAAACGACCCAAATCAACTAAGGTTTGTACTGTTCCTTTGCCATAGGTTTGCTCGCCCACAATTACCCCACGTTTGTAATCTTGGATGGCTCCTGCAAAAATTTCGGAAGCCGAAGCACTAAAGCGGTTTACCAACACAGCCAATGGCCCGTCATATACCACCGCAGGGTCGGTATCGTATTCGGCCTTGATTTCACCATCCGACTGCTTGCGTTGCACCACTGGCCCTTGCGGAATAAATAGCCCCGTAAGACTCACCGCTTCTACCAACGAGCCTCCGCCATTGTTGCGTAAATCGAGGATAACGCCATCTACTTTTTCGGCATTGAGTTCCTGTAAAAACTTCTTCACGTCGGCACTGGTGCTTTTGTAGTCGCCATCGCCTTTGCGAACGCCTTCAAAATCACGGTAGAAAATAGGCAAGGTAATCAAACCAATTTTATACGATTTGCCATTGTTATTCATGTACAGAATATCTTTTTTGGCACTACCATCTTCCAACTTAATTTTCTCACGTACCAAACGTACTTCTTTGGGCACTGCCCCAACAGCCGCATCGCCCGACAATATTTTCAAGCGTACCACCGTCGATTTAGGCCCTTTGATGAGTTTCACAGCATCGTCGGTCATCCAACCTACAATATCCACAAAAGCCCCGTTGTCGCCCTGTGCTACTCCCACGATTCTATCTTTGGGCTTCAAGGCTTTGCTTCTGTACGCTGGGCCACCCGTGATAAGCTCAATGATGGTTACGTAATCGCCTTCCAAACGCAAAGTAGCCCCGATGCCTTCAAACGACTGAGCCATTTCTTGATTGAATTGGGCAGCCGCTTTGGGTATCATATAATTGGTGTGTGGGTCAACGCTCTCGGTGAAGGAGTTCATAAACTGCTGGAAAACATCTTCGCTTTTGGTTTTATCGAAGTATTTTTCACTGCGTTTGTATCTTTCTTTCAAATCCTTTACGGCCGAAGTATCGGCTTTGCCACTGATTTTCCAATCCAACAAAGTGCTTTTGATAGCCTTACGCCAAAGCTCGTCTAGTTCCTTGGTATTGCTTGCCCAAGTGGCGTTTTCACGGTCGGGATAATATACCTCGTCAACCTTAAAGTCCATGGGTTTGTCTAGCAACGAAGCAACATAAGTAAAGCGTTCTTTGGCTCTTTTTCGATATACATTATAAATGTAATAAGCCGCCGTAAGGTCGCCCGACTGCAATTGGTCGTCTATTACATAACGAAACTTCTCAAAGCCATCAATATCGCTTTGGGTAAAGTTCATGCGATTGCCATCTAATTCTTTGACATAATTATCAAAAATTTTCGATGATAAAGAATCGTTCAATGGCACACGACGATAATGATAATTACTCAAAATTTGTGTAACTAATCCCTCTACCTTGCGTTGCGTTTCGGTAGGTTTAATATCATCTTCACTGTATTTGTACGTCAAACTAACCGCATCGGGCATCGATGCCGAACGCAAGCCCAATACCACCAATAAGGTAACAGGCACAAGGGCGATAAGGTACTTTTTCATATACACTAGGGGATTAATATGTCAGTTGTGAGGATTGCGTATGATGAAGTGATTGACACCCAAAAGTTCACCATCACTTCATCGCCATTGATTCCATTACTTACTATTTCTCAATATCCAATAACTCAACCTCAAAAATCAATGCTGAATAGGGTTTTATCAATTGACCGCCACCACGAGGGCCATAGGCCAATTCTTGAGGAATAAACAATTTCCATTTAGAACCTATAGGCATCAATTGTAAGGCTTCTACCCAACCTTGAATTACGCCCGTTACAGGAAACGAAATAGGCTCGTTGCGTTGCACAGAGCTATCGAATACCGTACCGTCGAGCAATGTACCGTGGTAATGCACTTTTACTTTGTCGTTGACGGTTGGTTTAGCCCCTTCGCCAGCTTTGATAATTTGGTATTGTAGCCCACTTGGTAGCGTAACAACGCCTTCTTTCTTTTTGTTCTCTGCCAAGAATTTTTCTCCTGCTTCTTTGATAGGCTTGAATTGTGCTTCTTGTTTTGCCATCATAAATTTTTGCAAAATTTGATTGGCTTGCATATCAGAAAACAAGGTTTTTGAGCCATTCATTACCTGTGCAAAAGCTTGGCTCATGAGGTCGGCATTGATGGCTACATTTTGAGATTTAAAATTTTCTGCCACCAAAACGCCCAAAGCATAACTTGCGGAGTCGGATAGGCTACTTAATTTTAATGTTTTTGTATCAGATGCAGCAATAGATTTGGATGCTGTGCTTGCCTTTGCCGATGCGTTTGCTTTAGCAGCAGGTGAAGTTGTTTTTTTTACTTGTGCGTGAGCGGCAAGAGATGTCAAGGCAATGCCTGAGCAAATGACAATTTGTTTTAGATTCATAATGTTGTTTTAATATGTACTACAATTTTACAAAAGAATATGCTTATACCTATACTGCTTTCTCTAGCTTCAGGAAGAGCCCAAGCGTTTGTATAAGAATATGGCTTTTATAAGTAAATATGAACTACAAAAATAAGCATTGTGCCGACTATTTGTAGTATTCATACTTGATTAATTAAGTACTCATGCAAAATTGTGAATTGTCAGTTAGTGAATTAGTGTTTTAATTTTTAAAACTTACAATTTATTCTAAGCTACAATTAATTTTACACGATTACTTATGTTGCAAACTAACGTAATTTTCGGAGAAAAAGTATGAATAATTTTAAAAACACTTGCCTTGTATAGCTATTCCCCAAAACACAATATACTTAAAAGTAGCAAGCTTTGTTTGTAAAAATCAGATGAAAGGTGCTATAGTCTTTTGAAAGGCAAAAACACCCCTCAGCAGCAGGTAGTGCCAGTTGATTCAATTTAGTAAAATTTTAAGAAAAGCCTCAAGAGCGAAATTCTGCTCAACTACAAAAATATTTCTCTGTTTCAATCGTTTGTAGCGGAATAATAATGCGATAGTACAAGATAAGCCCTGCAAAATCTTTTTTTTATCCAAACAAAAGCCCTTGCAAATAGCCTTTACAATTGTAGAATTATATCAGAAAAAAATTAGAATAAATAAAGATAAGCCCTGAAACACTTGTAAAAGTTTGGCAATTTTATTGCGATAATTCCCTCTATGCTATGATGCACACTCTCAAAAAAGTATAATGTTTAGCACGAAAAAAAAACATTTCTCGTGGAATTGTGAAATTTCTTCTCTAATTTTGCACCTGTAAAAAAAGAGTTTAATGAGTTTTTGACAGTAGCACTTTTAGATGAGTAGTTTTTGAGAATAATTCCTTTAAAAGTTATACATCAAACTAATGACCTCTCAAATCGAATTCCAAAATCAAAATCCAACTATAAGAAATGGCATCAGTCAGACCAGATGAAGTTTCAGCCATCTTGAGAGAACAACTCTCAGGTTCAAAATCAGAGGCTGAACTCCAAGAAGTAGGTACCGTGCTACAAATCGGTGATGGTGTAGCTCGTATTTATGGACTATCGAAAGTACAAGCGGGTGAATTGCTCGTATTTGAAAACGGCTTGAAAGCCCTAGCCCTCAACCTCGAAGAAGACAATGTAGGTGCGGTATTATTGGGTGATTCATCTGAAATCAAAGAAGGTGACACCGTAAAACGTACAGACGAAATCGCCTCTATCAAAGTAGGTGACGGTATCTTAGGTCGTGTCGTGAACACACTTGGCGAGCCAATCGACGGCAACGGTCCAATCCAAGGCGATTTGTATGATATGCCTGTAGAGCGTAAAGCTCCCGGGGTAATCTTCCGCCAACCAGTAACAGAACCACTTCAAACAGGTATCAAAGCCATCGATGCGATGATTCCAGTAGGTCGTGGACAACGTGAGTTGGTTATTGGCGACCGTCAAACAGGTAAAACTACGGTTTGTATCGACACAATCATCAACCAAAAAGAATTTTACGATGCAGGTAAACCTGTGTATTGTATCTATGTAGCTTGTGGACAAAAAGCTTCTACTATCAAACAAGTAGAGCAAGCTCTTCGCAAGGCTGGTGCAATGGACTATACCGTAGTCGTAGCGGCGGGTTCGTCAGACCCTGCTCCAATGCAGTTCTTTGCTCCATTTACAGGTGCAGCCATCGGTGAGTTCTTCCGTGATACGGGTCGTGCTGCCTTGGTTGTATATGATGACTTATCAAAACAAGCAGTAGCTTACCGTGAGGTGTCGTTGCTTTTGCGTCGTCCTCCAGGCCGTGAGGCTTATCCGGGTGACGTATTCTATCTTCACAGCCGTTTGTTGGAGCGTGCCGCTAAAATCAACGCTTCTGATGATATTGCTAAAAACATGAACGACCTTCCAGAATCACTTAAAGGTGTGGTTAAAGGTGGTGGCTCATTAACGGCTCTTCCTATCATCGAAACACAAGCAGGTGACGTTTCGGCGTATATTCCTACCAACGTAATTTCGATTACAGACGGACAGATTTTCTTGGAAACCAACTTGTTTAACGCAGGTATTCGTCCAGCAATCAACGTAGGTATCTCAGTATCACGTGTGGGTGGTAACGCTCAAATCAAATCAATGAAGAAAGTAGCGGGTACATTAAAGCTTGACCAAGCTCAGTTCCGTGAATTGGAAGCTTTCGCTAAATTTGGTTCTGATTTGGATGCTGCTACAAAATTGACTATCGAACGTGGTCGTCGTAACCTCGAAATGTTGAAACAGCCTAACGGCCACCCTCAACGTGTAGAAGAACAAATTGCGATGATTTACGTATCTACTAATGGTTTGATTGATAAAGTGCCAGTAAATAAGGTACGTGAGTTTGAAAAAGATTTCATCGGTGTAATGAATGCTACGCAAAAATCGACGATGGATGCGTTGAAAGCAGGTAAATACGATGATTCTTTAACTGACGTATTGAAAAAAGTAGCGAAAGAAGTAGCTGCTAAATACTAGGCAAAATCATAAAATGATTGAATGAGAGAAGCCCAAGGGTTTCTCTCATTAGCCTTTTATCTGATTCAATCATTTAACTAATCATTAGCATAAGATGCCTTCATTAAAAGAAGTCCGTAACCGAATAGCATCCGTAAACTCTACGCAGCAGATTACGAAAGCCATGAAAATGGTTTCGGCGGCTAAATTACGCCGTGCCACTGATGCTATCACGCAAATGCGACCTTATTCGCAAAAACTAACCGAAATGATTGCAACGGTTTCGGCTAGTGCTGAGGTGGCTAAATCGAATCCTTTCACTACTGTTAGAGATGTACAACGTGTGCTTATCATTGTTGTGACCTCCGACCGTGGCTTGTGCGGTGCTTTCAACGCCAACGTTGGAAAAGCTGCCGTAACGCTTGTAAATGAAAAATATGCAAGCCAATTTGCCGCAGGTAATGTAGAGATTTTAGCTCTCGGTAAAAAAGGTGGAGAATACTTGAGTCGTCGTGGCTATAAAGTAAACGAAGCTTTTGTAGATATTTTTACAAAATTGTCTTTTGCCAACGTGCGTTTGGCAGCCGAAGCAGCAATGGATGGCTTCGTAGCTGGCAAATACGATGTGGTAGAGCTTGTTTACAATGAGTTTAAAAACGTAGCAACACAGGTTTTACAAGTTGAACAAATGTTGCCTCTTGTGGAAGCTGAAACAACACAAACAAAAAAATCAAGCGTTGACTATATCTTTGAACCTTCGGAAGAAGAGATTATCAACGAATTGATGCCGAAAGCCCTTAAATTGCAGGTTTTCAAAGCAGTACTCGAATCGAATGCTTCTGAGCATGGTGCTCGTATGACTGCCATGGACAAAGCTACCGAAAACGCTGGTGAGTTGTTGAAAGAATTGAAACTTATCTACAACCGCTCTCGTCAGGCTGCTATTACCAAAGAAATCCTCGAAATCGTGGGTGGTGCCGAAGCCTTGGCTTCTGCCTAGTTTTTTCGCTTTTGATACAAAAGACTCATCTCGAACAGATGGGTCTTTTTTGTTTAAACACAAGCAAACAATTAACAATCCATAGCGGTTATATACTTGAAGGACTATCGCCCAAACACATCGCTCATGAAAAACATCGCTTATGTATTACTTGGTTTCGTAACGCTGCTGACAGCCACACTCATTGCTTGGGGACTTATCGCCTTGTTTGGTAGCACAGGAGGAATCAATGAAAAAAGTATCTTTATCCTCCTTATCGGCGGCATCGTGAGCATTGGCTTGATTGGCCGGGTAATTGTGGTGATGAAAGATACTTTTAGGAAGAGGTAATTTTTGGATTTTTATGAATACCACTTTTATCAAACTCACTTCTTTTCAGCAATTTCTTCATAAGCCGCTGTTAGGCTTCTGACAATGCCGTCGCCTTTCCATTCGCTTACGTTGGGAATGGCTGTGGCTTTGAGTATTTCCTCCTTGGTTTTGCCTGCTTTTACTTCGGCTTCTACAAAAAGCAAAAGCTTTTCGAGGTAGTCTTTAAATGCCTTGATGTCTTCTTTCGTACCCACAATTTTGTCGGGGTCGAAGGCATGACCAAAAATAAATTGGGTGTCGTTGTCGAAGGTTGTATCAATGGCATCCAGTACTTTTACCCAACTGTTGATGTTTGCACCATTGGCTTTGTCCACAAAAGGATACCTGCGGTTAAATACCAAGTCGCCGAGATGTGCAATGTTGGCATCTTCAAAATGAATAACCGAATCGCCATTGGTATGGCCTGCTCCAAAATAGTACAAACGAATGTGTTCTCCTCCTATTTTGTCTTTCCAAGTGCTTGTATAAGTCACATCAGGGAAAAGTTGTTTTTCTGCGTTGTTTTGTTTTTGGGCGGTTGTTTGTTGGTTTTTGAGCGAATTTTCATGGGCTAATACGTGTTCTACGATGCCTTTAAACGAAATATTTCCACTCGAATGGTCGCCGTGGTGATGCGTATTGATGAGCAATTTGATGGGCTTTTCTTCTCTTTGTTTGAGGGCTTCTATCAAATGTGACGATTGTTCTGGAAATTGCGAATCGACTACAACCCAGCCTTTTTTGGTAGGTACATAGGCAATGGTTCCGCCTTTTTCTGTAAATACCCCTACCCCTTTGCGGAGTTCTCGCATTTTGTAGGGATTATCGAAAAGGCTGTTTGCCCATGCGTTCGACGATAAAGCAAGAGCAGAAAGGGAAAGAGTGGTTTGTTGTAAAAAATGTCTTCTTTGCATAGTTGGTTTAGTTTAATAGATAAAGGAATACGCTAAGTGCTCATTACCAATGTAACATTGTCAATTGTAAATTGGTATTTTTACATTGATAATCAACAATGATTTTACACGATTAATCAAGTGTTGATACGAAATTAGATTTAATCAACTTAACTTACAAGTATTTAATAATGAGAAACTTAATTCACAACTCACTAAATAACTCATTCACTCAATAGCTCAAATGTTCTTCTAATTTACAAAGATTTCAACATTTTTTCCAGCATATCCATATCTTTTACCAACACTTCTCTGGCTTTCGAGCCTTCAAAAGGTCCCACAATGCCAGCTGCTTCGAGTTGGTCTATCAAGCGTCCTGCACGGTTGTAGCCTAGCTTGAGTCGTCGTTGAATCAAGGAGGTTGAGCCTTGTTGATGCGTCACAATCAGGCGAGCGGCATCATCGAAGAAGGCATCTCTATTTTTAGGGTCGAAATCAGACTTTTCGCTGCCGCCTTCGGTATCGCCTTCGCATTCGGGCAGCATATACGCCGAGTCGTAGCCTTGTTGGTTGCCAATAAATTCGCATACGTCTTCCACTTCGGGCGTATCCACAAAAGCACATTGCAAACGAATGAGGTCTGAGCCTGTCGAAAGCAACATATCGCCCATACCTACCAACTGCTCTGCTCCTCCTGTATCTAAAATCGTTCTTGAATCTATTTTCGACGTAACTTTAAACGACAAACGGGCAGGGAAATTGGCTTTGATTGTTCCCGTAATGACGTTTACGGAAGGTCTTTGCGTAGCTATGACCAAGTGAATGCCAATGGCACGAGCCAACTGAGCCAAACGGGCAATGGGCTGCTCTACTTCTTTTCCTGCGGTCATCATCAAATCTGCCAATTCGTCTATGACCAGTACGATATAAGGCATATAATAATGCCCATTTTCGGGATTGAGGCGACGGTTGACAAACTTGGCGTTGTATTCTTTGAGGTTTCTACAACCTGCATCTTTCAATAAATTATAGCGGTTGTCCATCTCAATACACAAGGAATTGAGGGTATTTACTACTTTTTTGGTATCGGTAATAATCGCTTCTTCCGAATTGGGCAACATCGCCAAAAAGTGCCTTTCTATTTTATTGAATAAGGTAAGCTCTACTTTTTTGGGGTCAACCAATACAAATTTGAGTTGAGAAGGATGTTTTTTATACAATAAAGACGTAAGAATCATATTCAACCCAACCGACTTTCCTTGACCCGTCGCACCAGCCATGAGCAAATGGGGCATTTTCGCCAAATCGGTCATGAAAATATCATTGCTGATGGTTTTGCCCAAGACAATGGGTAAATCGGCATTCGATTCTTGAAACTTCTTCGAGCCAATGACCATTTTGACAGGCACCATTTCACGGTTTTTATTGGGTACTTCAATCCCAATAGTTCCCTTGCCCGGAATGGGTGCAATAATACGAATGCCCAAAGCTGCCAAGCTCAAGGCGATGTCGTCTTCGAGGTTTTTAATCTTTGAAATTCTTACGCCTGCGTCTGGAATAATTTCATAGAGCGTCACTGTTGGCCCAATGGTAGCCTTGATGTTGGCAATACCAATGCCATAATTGCCGAGGGTTTCTACAATTTTATTAGAATTGGCATTCAATTCATCTTGCGATACTTGTGCTTTACTCATATCGTATTCTTTGAGTAAAGTCAAGTCGGGTAAATGGTAGTGGGGTAAATCAAGTTTGGGGTCATATACACCAAATTTTTTCACCAAATCGTCGCTGTCTTCTTCTTCCTCCGCTTCGTCAATTGCTGCTGTATTTTTTTCTACTTCGAGCGTAAGCGGTGGTTTCGGCACAACTTCCGCTTCTTCGGGTTCTACCGTTTCTTCGATGGTCAAAGCAATTTCTTTTTTCGGAGAATTACCCAGAGGCTTTTCAGCATTTGGGTCAATCACAGGAGGCAAATGAGGCCTGATGCTTTCTTCATCAGGATTGTCGTCATGTTCAAAAAACAGTTCTTCTTCGTCGGCTACGAGCGGTTCGGTTGTAGGCTTGGGTTTTAGTTTTGCCAAATCGTTGCGTACACGTTCAATATTTTTTGCCTTAGCAATATCGCCCATGCTTGCCTCTTCGTCGGCAGGATAGTCTTCGGTATTGCGGCGGCGATTGAGCATTTCGAGCCAACGATGAAAGGTATCTGTACCGTAATACAAACTAATGAATACGACAAGAATAAACAGAATCAGGAAAATAGAAAAGCCACCCAACCAATTAAAAAGATAATCGTTGGTATAATAGCCAAAACCGCCACTCAAATTGCCCCAAGCATCGGAGGCACGGAATAGGCGAATCCAAAAACCCATGAACAAACTGCCCCAAAATAGGTAAAAAAGCCCTTGCCAAGTCACTCGCTCTAGGGCGTATAGTTCTCGTTTAAAGGCAATTTTCAAGCCTATCAAAAAGGTGAGCGGTGGAATTACAAAAGCCGAGATACCAAAAAAGCGAAGGATGAATAAATCGGCTAGTTTTGCTCCGAAAAAGCCAAAGATATTTTTGGTTTTTCGCCCAGTTTCTTCGATAGTTGCCAAAGGAGCGTTCAGTTCGCTTTGGTCTTCTTTTCCTGTAAATAAATGAGAGAAAAAGGCAAAAAACATAAAAATACCCAACAGCATCAAAAGCAGCCCCGTAATAAAAACCATATTTTGCGAGGTAGTTTCGCTAAATTCTACCCGTGGAAACAATGGCTTTTTATTGGTACTTGGCTTGGCTTTTTCTTTTAACCGTTGTGCTTCATTTTTAGGAATATTTCTTGCCATATAAGTGATGGAGTAAAATGATTAAACAAAACTACTAGCCCTCTTGTTTGGCTAAAAATCGGTTGATACGACTAGCCAAAGCGGGTCCTTCGTAAATAAAACCCGTATAAATTTGTACTAAATCGGCCCCTGCTTGTATTTTTTCCCAAGCATCTTCGGGCGAATGAATACCCCCCACGCCAATAATAGGAAATGCTTTCCCCGACTTTTGCGATAAATACCGAATCACTTCGGTCGAGCGATTGGTGACAGGCTTACCACTCAAACCACCCATTTCCTTGACTAAAGTACTATCTGATACAAGATTTTCTCTTGCGATAGTCGTGTTGGTTGCAATTACTCCAGCAATTTTTGTTTCTTGTACAATTTCAATAATATCATCAAGTTGAGAATCGGTCAAATCAGGAGCAATTTTCAGTAAAATTGGCTTGGGTGTAGGACGTTTCAAGTTATTATTTTGTAAGGTTTGTAATAACTCTTTCAAGGGTTCTTTTTCTTGTAAAGCTCTCAAATTTGGCGTATTAGGCGAACTTACATTTACCACGAAATAATCTACCACCGCAAATAATTCGTCGAAACAAATCAAGTAATCTTGTACGGCATTTTCGTTGGGCGTAACTTTATTTTTACCAATATTTCCTCCAATTAAAACAGTACTATTCCGTTGTTTAAGACGAGTCACAGCTTCTTTTACACCATCATTATTAAAGCCCATGCGGTTGATGAGTGCCTCATCGGCTTTCAAACGAAACAAACGGGGTTTATCGTTGCCCAGTTGGGCTTTAGGCGTAAGTGTACCGATTTCGATAAAACCAAAACCCATTGCCGAAAGTTCGTCCACCAACACCGCATTTTTATCGAATCCTGCTGCTAAACCTACAGGGTTTTTAAACGTTAGTCCAAACACTTGTTTACTCAACTTAGGGTTTTCGTATTGATAAAAAGCCTTAAAAATACTTGGGACAAAAGGTATTTTAAACAAGAATTTCACCAAATTGAAGGTAAAATAATGTGCCTTTTCGGCATCTAGTAAAAAAAGAAGTGGCTGTAATAAAAGTTTATACATATTTTTTGCATTCAAAACCTTGTCAGGAATAGTCCTTATCAAAAGCCCAAAATTACGAAAACGGCAAAGAAAAACCTCACAAGGCAATGATTTCCCTGTGAGGTTTATGGCTTTTTTTTAGGAATCAAGCTATTTGGCAGGCTTCTGCAACAAGGTTTCATCAACTTTGAGGTTTACCTTCACCTCTTCTGTTTCGATAGTCATGTTGCCACCCATTGCCGGATTGGGCATTTCGGTTGTATAAGCAAACACAAGTCCATCTACCGTTTTGAAATCAGAAAATGAAATATCTAAGTTTACTTCTTGTCCTTGCATCAAGCGTTTTGCCGTAACTTTGATAGCATAAAAAGTTGTTGGAGATACAAATACTTGCGATTGTTCCCCCTCTTTGTTGGTAATATTGAACTTGAAGGCCTCAATTTTATCTACTTTTTCTTTACCTACCAATTCAATTTTCAACCCTTTTTGTTTGGCATTGAGCAAAGGGCCGCCCACTTCCATTTGGGATTTCGATTGTTTCACCAAAGCAGTAGGCATATCTTCTGGTGCACCAGTGCCTCCCATCATCGAAGGACGAAGCATCCAACCCGCATCGCCATCAATTACCGTAATCATTTGTTGACCCATGACCGATACTTCACTACGCATTCCTCTTCCTACAAGAATGGTTGTTTTGGCCGCTACATCCATGCCTCCCATGCCAATGCGGTTGGTCATTTGTAAGGTTTTTACGGCATTCCATTTTTCTACACCACCGATGGCTTCGATGTGTTTATTGACAATCTCTTCGGCGGTTTGAGCCATTGAAGCAACGTTGGTTGCCAAGATAATACATGCTGAGGCGATTGCCGAAGCAAACAATTTGGGCAATTTCATAAGAAATTAGTTTTAGTTTAAAAGGTACGTTAGAAGCCTCAGCCCAGCAAAAGAGCCTGCTTGCTGTTTGAAAAGTACAGTACAATGGCCACGCTTTTCAAGTACTACATGATAAAACGTCTAAATTAAGGATAAAAGGTAGGCTTCGCTACTTTTTTGAGAAAAACCCAAGCCCAAACTTTTTGTTAAGCCTATTTTATCATTTTATGCCAAACCTATAAAGGCAGATGCACACCGCCTAATTTTGGGTATTTTTGCTCATTCAATCAAACAATCCAATGAAAAAACACAGCATATTTTACCTTTGTTGCGGACTCTTCTGCCTACTGACAGGGTACAGCCCCGCCCAAACATTCAATGTAGCATCTTATAATTTGCGGCTCAATACCGCAAGTGATGGCATCAACGCTTGGCCAAAACGTACCGAAGCCGTCAAAGCACTCATTCAATACCACGATTTTGATATTTTTGGTACACAAGAAGGTTTTGCAGGGCAACTCAAAGACCTTGCCATCCTTCCCGAATACGCCTACATAGGCGTAGGACGTGACGACGGCAAAAAAGCAGGCGAACATTCGGCGATTTTTTACAAAAAAAGTCGTTTTGAGGTATTAGCCAAAGGTGATTTTTGGCTCAGTGAAACACCCGAAAAGCCCTCAAAAGGTTGGGATGCTACTTGTTGCAATCGTATTTGTTCTTGGGGAAAATTCAAAGAAAAGAAAACAGGAAAAATCTTTTTCTTTTTTAGCGTACATTTCGACCACCAAGGCGTAGAGGCTCGTCGGCAATCGGGCTTGTTGATGGTAAGCAAAATGCAGGCGATTGCACAAAAAAATCCGATTATTTGTGTAGGCGATTTTAATTCAGACCCCAGTACCGAACAAATCAAAACCTTGCAAGGCTTTTTGCAAGATGCTTATTTGTACAGTGCCAGCAAACCTTATGGGCCAGTAGGAACGTTCAATGGTTTTGATGCCAATGCTCCTTTAGACAAACGCATTGATTACGTGTTTGTTGACAAACATTTTGCCGTAGAAAAATACGCTGCCCTCACCGATACCTACCAACATTTGTACCCCTCAGACCACCTGCCAGTGGTGTGTAAAATAAAGTTTTTATAGTAAATAGCTGTACGAAAGATACGCTTTTAGTACCATTGGGCATCATCTCTAACCCAACAATCTTTCGTACAGTAACCCCTCCCTACTTATTCTTCTTGATTGGTTACAAAGGCAATATTTCGTTGTAAACCCGCCAGTTTGGTACGTTTGATAGGCGATTTTTTAAACACTTGTCGGAAGGTTTCTTCCGTCAAATCGAGCCAATCATTTTGGGTAAAATCTTTTAAAGTAGGCGAAAGATTGAACAAAGGCTCTTGGTGTGGCTTGGCGAAGCGGTTCCAAGGACAAACATCTTGGCATACATCACAGCCGAATATCCAGTTATCGAAACGGTCTTTCATCGAAAGCGGAATGGCATCTTTGAGTTCTATGGTAAAATAGCTGATACATTTAGAGCCATCAACGAGGTAAGGAGCAACAATGGCATCGGTCGGACAAGCATCAATACAACGGGTACAAGTACCACAAAAATCTTTGACGGGGCCGTCGGCTTGCAAGGGTAAGTCTAAGATAATTTCGGCAATAAAGAAAAAACTACCCATTTGTTTATTTATCAAATTGCTATGTTTGCCTACCCAGCCCAAACCTGCTTTTTTTGCCCAAACCTTATCCATCACAGGAGCCGAATCGACAAAAACCCTGCCATTCACCTCTCCAATTTCTTGTTGGATAAATTGAAACAAATCCTTTAGTTTATCCTTTATGACAAAATGATAATCAGTACCGTAGGCGTATTTCGACACTTTCAAATCATCTTCATTTTCGGGTAATCGCTCCGAAGGAAAATAATTGTACAACAAAGAAATAACCGACTTTGCTCCATCTACGAGCAAGCGAGGGTCGAGGCGTTTATCGAAATGGTTTTCCATGTATTGCATCGTACCTTGCATTTGTTTTTTGAGCCATTGCTCTAGTCGAGGCGCTTCTTCCGCCAAAAAAGTAGCCTCCGAAATACCACAAAAATCAAATCCTAATACACGAGCCTGTTGTTTGATAAGCTGCGTATAACGCTCTTGTTGCAATGTTGTCATGCCGAAATCAAATTTTGGCAAAGGTACAACGAAAGACCAAGATTGAGACAGGTTTATCTCAACAATCCGTGCATACGTTTTCGGAGAAAGTTTGTACTTTTGCCTTTCCAAAACTGTCAAATTGGCAGAAACAAACAAATGGCAAAAAAATTGAGCATCTTTGACAAGATTAAAAATAAAGCGAAAAGTGCATTGAACATGGAAAATAAAGAGGAATTACAGGCAGAAGAACAAGTATTAAACCCAGAAAATGACATTCAGGCAGAAAATACTGCCACCGAAGAAACTGCGGAAACATCGAAAGCAGAGGCTTTGCAAGTAGAACTAGCAGAACTGAAAGATAAATATTTACGCTTGTATTCAGATTTCGACAACTTCCGCAAAAGAACAGCGAAAGAAAAACTCGATATGATACAATCGGCTTCGGCTGGGGTTATCAAAGATGTACTTCCTGTGATTGACGACATAGAAAGAGCGATTGCCAATGCTCAAGAAGGAGAAATAACAGAGGGTATAAGCCTTATTTTCAACAAACTACAACAAACCTTAGCAGCGAAAGGCTTGAAAGCTATGGATGCCAAAGGCGAAGTGTTTAACCCCGATTTGCATGAGGCTATCACGCAATTCCCTGCACCAAGCGAAGAAGATAAAGGTAAAGTGTTTGATGTAATTGAAAAAGGGTACTATCTCAACGACAAAGTGTTACGATTTGCAAAGGTAGTCGTAGCCAACTAAAAATTTATTTCTTATAATCATGGCAAAAAGAGATTATTATGAGGTATTGGGCGTAAGCAAAGGAGCAAGTGACGACGAAATAAAAAAAGCCTATCGCAAACTAGCGATTAAATACCATCCCGATAAAAACCCCGGCGATAAGCAAGCAGAGGAGAATTTTAAAGAAGCTGCCGAAGCATACGAGGTGCTTTCTAACGCCCAAAAACGCCAACAGTACGACCGCTTTGGTCACGCAGGTATGGGCGGTGCTGCTGGCGGTGGCTTTGGCGGTGGTGGCATGAACATGGATGACATCTTCAGCCAATTTGGCGATATTTTTGGCAATGCTGGCTTTGGTGGCGGTGGTTTTGAAAGTATGTTTGGTGGCGGTGGCAAAAGAGTACGCAAAGGCTCAGACCTCCGTATCAAACTAAAATTGAACCTAGAAGAAGTTGCCAACGGCGTAGAAAAGAAAATCAAAGTAAAACGCCATGTGACTTGTAAGCCTTGTGGAGGCAATGGAGCAAAAAATGGTACTGAACTACAAAATTGTCAAACTTGTGGTGGCTCAGGACAGGTGCGTCGGGTACAGCAAACCATGCTCGGACAAATGGTTACAACGGGTACGTGTCCTACTTGTAATGGCGAAGGTAAAATGATTAAAACCCGCTGTGAGGTTTGTTTTGGCGAAGGTAGAGTGCTAGAAGAAGAAGTCATTCCTATCAAAATTCCAGCAGGCGTAGCCGAAGGAATGCAACTTTCGATGAATGGCAAAGGAAACGTGCCACCTCGTGGGGGCGTTGCAGGCGATTTGCTGATTGTGATAGAAGAAGAAGCCCACGAAGTATTGCACCGTGATGGCAATAATATTGTGTATGAATTGTACCTCAATTTTGCCGATGCAGCCCTAGGCACAAACGTAGAAGTACCAACCATTGGCGGTAAAGCACGCATTGGCATCGAACCGGGTACGCAAGCAGGCAAAATTCTTCGACTCAAAGGCAAAGGCATCAGAGAAATTAATGGCTATAATACTGGCGACCAATTGATTCATGTGAACATCTGGACTCCTAAAAGCCTGACAAGAGAAGAAACAGAAATGCTAGAAAAAATGAGGAATGCTCCAAATTTTGCTCCTAAACCAAGCAAAGCAGAAAAATCATTCTTCGAGAAAATGAAAGACTTTTTTAATTAGTATCCATAAAAAAATCCACTCAAAACTGAGTGGATTTTTTTATGGAACATTACACCAACTAGATTCTATTCAAGATTTCTTCGCCGATAGCATCTGTTCCTAAAATCATATCTTTAGGCGTTTCTTTCGTAGCGATGTCGCCTGTACGGAAACCAGCCTTCAATACTTGATCTACGGCACTGATGATGGCGTTTGCTTCTTCTTTCAAGCCGAAAGAAATATCCAACAACAAGGCTGCTGAAAGCACCGAAGCCATTGGGTTGGCAATGCCTTTGCCCGTAATATCGTGTGCCGAACCGTGAATTGGCTCATAAACACCTGTGCTATCACCTACCGAAGCCGAAGCCAACATACCCATAGAACCAGCAATTTGTGAAGCTTCGTCGGTAAGGATGTCACCAAACAAGTTAGCCGTTACGACTACATCAAATTGTTTAGGGTCTTTGATAAGCAACATCGCCGCCGAGTCAACAAACTGGTGCGTTACTTCCACTTCTGGGTATTCTAACGCCACTTGTTGCACCACTTCTCTCCACAAACGGCTCGTTTCGATTACGTTTGCTTTGTCAACCGACATCAATTTTTTACCACGAGTCATCGCAGCGTCAAAAGCTTTACGAGCAATACGCTCTACTTCATAGCGGCTGTATTCGGCAATATCGTAAGCGGTATCGCCATTGTTTTTACGCCCTTTTTCTCCAAAATAAATGTCGCCTGTCAATTCACGGAAAAACAAAATATCTGCTCCTTTCAAAATTTCAGGCTTGATACTTGATGCTTCCAATAATTCGTCGAACAATTTGATTGGACGCAAGTTGGCGTACAAGCCCAATTCTTTACGCATTTTCAAAAGACCTTGCTCAGGACGAACCTTGGCATGAGGGTCGTTGTCGTATTTGGCATGACCTACCGCACCAAACAAAATGGCATCAGAAGCACGCATTTTTTCTAAGGTTTCAGCCGGAAGAGGCTCGCCTGTGGCTTCGATGGCTACGTGACCAATCAAGGCTTCGTCATACGTAAATTCATGGCCAAATTTGGCTGCAATTTTCTCTAAAACTTTTTTACCTACAGCGGTAACTTCTTGTCCGATGCCATCGCCAGGTACTACTAAGATGTGTTTTTTTGCCATTTTTATGATTCTAAGGACAAGTCAATGAGCTATTGAGCTTCAATCAACGTGTCGCTTATTTTATGAATAAGTAAAATTATACAATACAAAAACAAGCGTTTGTTTTTGCGGTTAATCAAACAATATAAAGAATAATGTAAAATTGTGAGTTAGTTAATTGTGAATTAGCGAATTATAAATTCGCTGAAAATCAATTCAATAATTCACAATTTTGCATTAATACTTAAACAATCAAGCTATATTATAATTAGCCAATAAAGATTATAAATATTTGAAAATCAATCCACTAACTCACCATTCACTCATTCACTAACTCACCATTCACTCATTCACTAACTCACCATTCACTAACTCACGCAATAATTTAGCTGATAATATTCAACATTTTTTGTGTTGCTTTGATAGCTGAAACGGTTTGGTCAGAATCTAAACCCCTGGTTTTAAATTCTTTAGCATTATATTCCCATGTAATAATGGTTTCGCACAAAGCGTCGGTTTTTCCACCGGGTGGAATGCGTACAGCGTAATCGGTAAGCGTAGGTAATGATGCACCATTTTGACAATAAATCTTTTTCAGGGCATTCATAAAGGCATCGTATTGCCCATCGCCTTGGGCATTTTCTTCAAAAATCTTCTCTCCTATTTGTACTTGCAAAGTCGCCGAGGGCTTGAGGTTTTTTGAATGCGTCAAAACGTAATTTAACACCACCACTTTTTCCTCAATAGTATTGCTATCAAGCACATCGGAGATGATATAAGGCAAATCGTCACGTGTGACCATTTCTTTTCTATCGCCCAACTCAATGATGCGTTGCGTTACCTTTTTGAGGTCGGCATCGGCAAGTTTGATACCCAATTCTTGCAAATTTTTCTCAATATTCGCTTTACCCGAAGTTTTACCTAAAGCATATTTACGCTGACGACCGAAGCGTTCGGGCATCAAATCGTTGAAGTACAAGTTTTTCTTGTTATCGCCATCGGCGTGAATACCAGCCGTTTGGGTAAATACATTTTCGCCTGTGATAGGCTTATTCACAGGGATTCTAAAGCCCGAAAACGTTTCAACCAATTTACTGATAGCATACAAAGACGTTTCTTGTACCGAAGTAGTTACTTCTTCTTTCAAGAAATCATTGATTACTGCAATAGCACTCGAAAGAGGTGCATTACCAGCCCGCTCGCCCATGCCATTGACGGTCAGATGCAAGCCATGTGCCCCTGCTTTTATCGCTTCTACCACATTGGCAATACTCAAATCGTAGTCGTTGTGGGCATGAAAATCGAAATGCGTTTGCGGATAACGATTCACCAACAAACCAATATATTCTCTTGTTTCCCAAGGTGTTAGCACACCCAAGGTATCTGGAAGCAATACCCGTTGAATAGGTTGTTGTACCAAAAAATCGAGGTATTCGAGTACATATTCACGAGAGTTGCGCATACCATTGCTCCAATCTTCGAGATATACATTACAAATAATTCCTTGGGCTTGTGCCAGCGAAATTACTTGGGCTATTTCGGCAAAATGTTGTGCAGGCGTTTTCTTCAACTGATGCGTCAGGTGATTCAACGAGCCTTTGGTTAGCAAATTCATCACTTTAGCCCCAGTAGCCAACATCCAATTGATAGACGTTTCGCCATCGACAAAAGTCAAGACTTCTACTTTTTCTAATAAATCATTTTCGGCAGCCCATGCTGTAATCTTTTTTACAGCCTGAAACTCTCCTTCCGACACCCTTGCAGATGCAATTTCGATACGGTCAACTTTTACTTCCTGCAACAACAACTGTGCAATTGTCAGTTTTTCGGAAGCAGAAAAGGACACACCACTGGTTTGTTCTCCGTCACGGAGTGTGGTGTCCATTATTTCGATATGTCTCATTAGTAAATGACAAATAGCCACGGGCTGTCGAGTATTGTTTTGTTTAAAAATCAAACAAAACAATACTCGACAGCCTCAGCCATCTACAATATTAGTACAAACTTTTCTCTGCAAATACCTGAATGTCAGACTTTAGTGATTGTAAGTAATCAATATCATCGAAACCATTCAACATGTTATGTTTTTTGTAGCCATTGATATCGAAGCTTTCGCTTTCGCCCGTAGCAACGATAGTGATAGTTTGTGCAGGAAGGTCTATTACCAATTGTGCATTAGCATCTGCTTCGATAGCTTGGAAGATTTTATCTAAAAATTCAGGACTCACTTGCACAGGTAAAATACCGATATTCAAAGAGTTATTTTTGAAAATATCTGCAAAAAAGCTTGAAACCACACAACGGAAACCGTAGTCATAAATCGCCCAAGCGGCGTGTTCACGGCTAGAACCACTACCGAAGTTACGACCTGCAACCAAAATTTTGCCCGAATACGTTGGGTTATTCAATACAAAATCGGCTTTAGGTGTATCGTCGCCATTGTAACGCCAGTCACGGAAAAGGTTATCACCGAATCCTTCACGTTTGGTTGCTTTCAAGAAGCGAGCAGGGATGATTTGGTCGGTATCCACGTTTTCTAAAGGAAGTGGTACTGCCGAAGATGTTAATATTTGAAATTTATCGTATGCCATTGTTTGAGGGCTATCAAGTATGAAAGGTATCGTACTTTCTAGCAATTAATTTTGTAATAAAACGCAATAAAGTAAACCAAGCTTATGGTTTACAACAATACTCTTGGGTCGGTTACTACGCCCGTTACAGCCGCAGCCGCAGCCACCAACGGAGAAGCCAACAAAGTACGAGAACCTGGTCCTTGGCGACCCTCGAAGTTACGGTTTGACGTACTTACAGCGTATTTGCCCGCAGGAATTTTATCGTCGTTCATGGCCAAACACGCCGAACAACCCGGCTGACGCAATTGGAAACCAGCTTCGGTAAGGATTTCTAAAATACCTTCTTCTTTGATTTGTGCTTCTACGATATGCGAACCTGGCACCAACCAAGCCGTGATGTGGTCGGCCTTTTTACGACCTTTTACCAAAGAAGCAAAAGCTCGGAAGTCTTCGATACGACCGTTGGTACAGCTACCCAAAAATACGTAATCTACTTTTTTACCGATAATACTCTCATTTTCAGCAAATCCCATGTAGTTCAACGACTTTTTGTAAGAAGCTTCACCGTCTTTTACCTCAGCAGCCGTAGGAATACGTTTGGTAATACCCGTGCCTAAACCTGGGTTTGTACCATAAGTAATTTGTGGCTCGATTTGGGCAGCATCGTAAGTCAATTCATAATCAAACGTAGCCCCTTCGTCGGTTTTCAAGGTTTTCCAGTAAGCCAAGGCTTTTTCCCAAGCCTCGCCTTTAGGTGCTTTCTCACGACCATTCAAATAAGCAAAAGTAGTTTCGTCTGGTGCAATCATACCACCTCTTGCACCCATTTCGATAGAAAGGTTACACACCGTCATACGGCCTTCCATCGACATACTTTCAAATACTTCACCAGCGTATTCTACGAAATATCCTGTAGCACCCGAAGCTGTAATTTGTGAAATAATAAACAAAGCCACATCTTTAGGCACAACACCTTTGCCCAATTGGCCATTGATAGTAATACGCATTTTCTTTGGCTTTGGCTGCATGATACATTGCGACGAAAGTACCATTTCAACCTCAGAAGTACCAATACCAAACGCAATTGCACCAAATGCACCGTGTGTTGAGGTATGCGAGTCACCACAAACGATGGTCATACCCGGCAACGTAATACCGTTTTCGGGGCCTACCACGTGTACAATTCCGTTTTTAGGGTCGCCTAATCCCCAGTGAGAAATGCCGTATTTAGCGGTATTTTCTTCCAATGCTCTCAACTGATTCGCCGAAAGTGGGTCTTCTACAGGTAAATGCTGGTTGATGGTTGGCGTATTGTGGTCGGCTGTAGCGAAAGTTCTTTCTGGATACAACACCCCAATGCCTCTTGTTTCAAGACCTAAGAAAGCAACTGGGCTAGTTACTTCGTGGATAAAATGACGGTCGATAAACAAAACATCTGGACCATCTTCGATATGGCGGACAACGTGGGCATCCCACACTTTGTCAAACAAGGTACTTGCTGCGTTACTCATGTATGGTAATAGGAAAAATGTGTAAATGTGATAAAATGCGTTAGCGTTCAGCGTATTCCATCTTCTTGGCAACACCCAAAAACCGTCGATAGGCTTTTGCTTTTGCGTAGGTTTATACGCTTTTTTAGCATAACTGAATTATACAACAAATTTCCACAAAATAATCTAATTACTCATAACGCCAAGCGTTCAAACAATAGCGATTTTAGTCCACTTGCTTGATTTTGGCTATCAAACTACTGTTTTTATATAAACATATAGCTATAATTTAGGATAAAAAACAGAGAAGTATTAGTGCGTTTCTATAAGTTTATCCCATAGCATACTTACAAATTCTTCTCTCAGCATCTTGTCGGTAAGGTTGCTATGTAAATCTGAGTAAAACCTACACGTTTTATTTTCGTGGTCTAGCAGAATTTTAAAGTTTAAATCTAGTGCATTCGTGAGAATAGCCGTTTGTTTTCCTAAATATTCCACATCTTCATATTCCACAAGTGTAATACAAAGAAATGTATCAGGTTCGACTTGCTGTATTGACTTCACTGTAAAATTCTTGAGTTGCCTAAGATTCAGATTCGCCAAGGTATTTTTTAACACTTGCGTATCAACATTTCTTTTCACCGCCACAGTAAGGTCTAGTGTTTCGGCGAAACTGATGGCATAGTCTTTATCGGATGAAGCTTGATTGAAATTTGACGAGGCTCTATTTGCTGATAGAAGGTTTTGTACAAGTCTTGCCGTGAGTATAATAACAGCAATAATTATAATTTTCATGATTAGGAGTTGAATTTAAGGATTGAATGAATAAATTTTAGATAATATGAAAATACGTCAAATTTCAGTTCATTACAAGCACTTGAGAAAACATCTAACGCAGATCAACCCATTCTTCATATAATAGGCAGATATTTACATTTTTTCCTTTGAAAAAATGTAGATTTACACAAATAATCAAATGAAAAAATGTTAAGAAGCCCCTTTATATTGGCTCCTGTTTTAGTTTTCATCCAAATAATTATCCAATATTTCAGTAATTAATTCCGATTGCATCGAGTCTGACAATAATTCAAATGTATATTTATCCTGCTTTTTGTTGAAATGTTTGGGTGCTGTTGCAAATAATGTCATTTGATTAAAGTCATCATTTTTTTCTTTTCTATTAACGTAATCTCCCATTTCAGCCAAACCAACGAGTAATCTTTTCAATATATTATCAATCGCCTCCACACTATTAGCCACTCCTATACCTGATGGCAAGGCAGCGTTTTTCTTAATCATCACTCAATGCTATATTTTTAGATTTTGATATATTTTCTCCAGCATATTTTATCCAAAAATACAAAAACAGAACAGGTTTTCCATTCTTTATACTACTTTGTTTGTAACAAACTTACAATAACTTCCAAACATTTTTTACCTAGAAAGTATGGTACAATCATAATAAACTTTATCATTTACACACTTTTTCCTTTGAAAAAATGTATTTTTACACAAATAATCAAATGAAAAAATGTTAAGAAGCCTTTATAAAGATTTGGTTCATTGGAAAAATTCATCCAATAGAAAGCCGCTTATTTTGCAAGGAGCAAGACAAGTGGGTAAAACTTGGTTGATGAAAGACTTTGGCAAACAGGAATTTGAGCATACTGTTTACTTGAATTTCGAGAGTAGCGAAAGGCTAAAAAGTTTATTTTCAGTCGATTTTGATATACAAAGCATCATTACCACGATTGAAATTGAAGTAGGCTATAAAATTCAGGCAGACAAATGTTTACTCATTTTTGATGAAATTCAAGAAGCCACAAAAGGACTTACTGCTTTAAAGTACTTCTACGAACAAGCACCAGAATATTTTATCATTGCCGCTGGTTCGCTGTTGGGCGTTTCTTTACAAAAAAGTACGTCTTTTCCCGTTGGGAAAGTAGATTTTTTGCAAATGTACCCGATGAGCTTTGTCGAGTTTTTAGAAAATACTGGTCAACAATTGCTCTTAGCCCAACTTGAAGCGCAAAACTGGGCTATAATAGATACTTTTCACGATACATTAGTCGATTTGCTACGACGCTATTATTTCGTAGGTGGAATGCCCGAAGCGGTTGCCCATTACATCCAATTTCAAGATTTGTATCAAGTACGGGAGATTCAAAACAAAATTCTGTTGGGTTATGAAAACGATTTTGCTAAATACGCTCCCATCGAAACAGTACCCAAAATTCGCTTGGTGTGGAGTCATTTGATTAGTCAATTGGCAAAAGAAAATCGGAAATTTATTTATGGACAAATCAAGAAGGGTTCAAGAGCAAAAGATTTTGAAACGGCTATCAGATGGCTTACGGATGCAGGTTTAGTGCTGAAAGTGAATATCGTCGAAAAACCAACCATTCCGCTAAGTGCATATGCTGATATTGATATTTTCAAATTGTTTTGTCTGGATGTGGGCTTGCTCAATGCGATGGCAGGTATTTCGCCTAAAATATTGTTAGAAAAAAACAGTATTTTGACAGAGTTTAAAGGAGCGTTAACCGAGCAGTTTGTGGCACAGCAATTGAAAATCAAACATGAAATCTATTATTGGTCTGCCCCAAATGCTACGGCTGAAATAGATTTTATGATTCAAAAAGAACAAAGCATTATTCCGATAGAAGTAAAAGCCGAAGAAAACCTCAAATCGAAAAGCCTGAAAGTATTCGTCGAGAAGTTCCAAACAGAGCAGAACCTGCGGTTTTCAATGAATCGTCATAGAGTGCAAAATTGGATGATTAATATGCCTTTATATACGGTGAATGGTTTGTAAAAGCTTTTGTCTAAGGAATAAAAATCATTGCTTCTCCACAAAAGAGCGGCGTTTTCGTACCTTTTCTCTTCATAAACCCTATTGAAAAAACCATTTTATTTAAACTTATTTATTTTTTTTATAACAATATTAATACAGTGCGAGTTTTAGATAACATAAGAGTAGTAGGAGCAACAGCAAGCGACGTATATTTGTACTTCATTAACCATTTATATAACATTTATAAGAAAAGCGGTATAAACCGCTTTTCCTTTCTGTACGACAATGAAGTATTGGAGACTAAAAATAAGCTTGTTTATCAACTACTTTCTCTTTGCCATGCTGCTCAATAGCGTTGGCACGGTCATTTTACAAGTACAATCTTCATTTGGCGTGTTGGCCTCGGAGGCAGGTATTTTAGAAGCCTTCAAAGATTTAAGCATTGCTATTACCTCATTTTTTATTGCTTCTTCTATTCATCGATTGGGTTACAAAAATGCCATGCTCTTAGCCTTGGGACTTGTGACCCTTGCCTGTTTGGCTATGCCTTTGTTGCATACTTTCTGGATGACCAAGGTACTTTTTGCCACAACAGGCATCTCTTTTGCCTTAATCAAAGTATCGGTGTATGCCACCATTGGCATGGTGACAACCGACGAAGCCGAGCATATCAGCGTCATGAATTTCATCGAATCGTTTTTCATGATAGGCATTCTTACGGGTTATTTCATTTTCAGTTATTTTATTGATGATAGCGGTCGAGCGTCGTTGGCTTGGACGCAAGTGTATTATTTGCTTGCCTTTTTGGCAAGTGTTGCGTTCTTGCTTTTGTGGAGTACTCCTTTGGCCCATACTGCTCAAACCAGTGCAGAAAATAACCCAAGTTCTTTTGCCGAAATGTTCCGTTTGGCTATCGTGCCTATTGTCTTGGTCTTTGTGGCGAGTGCCTTTATTTATGTACTTATCGAGCAAAGTATCATGAGTTGGCTGCCTACCTTCAACAGTCAAGTATTGCGTTTGCCTGCCACTTTGAGCGTACAAATGGCCAGTATTTTGGCTGCTTCTACGGCATTAGGAAGGTTTGTAGCTGGGATTTTGCTCCGAAAAATACAATGGATTTATGTATTGATTGCTTGTATTGTACTGGCTGGTGGGCTAGTGATGGTAGCATTACCTCTGGCACAAAATAGCAGTGCCGTAGCCATCACGGGGTGGAGTAATGCTCCAGTGGTCGCTTTTGTTTTTCCCTTGATAGGTTTGCTTATCGCACCCATCTATCCTGCCATTAATTCCACCATTTTGAGTGCCTTGCCGAAAGCCCAACATGGCATGATGTCGGGGCTAATCGTTATTTTCTCGGCACTTGGAGGTACAACAGGCTCTTTGATTACAGGCAATATTTTTGAACATTTTGGCGGACAAACAGCATTTTATTTTTCATTACTTCCGATGGGAATTTTGATTGTTTTATTGTTGAAATTTTATAAACTACAACAAAAACATCATTAAAATACCCAAAGATAAACCCCTCTCTTGCTATACCTTGGCAATAGCTTACAGTCTTTATTTGCCATACTGAGTACAATTTTTAGTTGTAAAAATTATAAATTTTACAATTGTTAAATCAAAATCAATACATTGCAATAAAAAATCCACATAAAAGTACATTATCCATTAACCATTTTTACCTTAATCTAATGAAGCCCCTATTTTTTGACATGACAGCCCTTGGTGTGTTGTTTGAAGACGTACAACAAAGTGGCATTTTCCCAGATTCTAAAACCTTCAACGACTGCATTCCTTTGACCACAGCGTCGGTTATTCTCGATGCCTACCACGCAGCTAAAAACCAGCCGAATTTTGATTTGGCGGCGTTCGTAACGACTTATTTCCAAATACCAACCACACATATCAACGCTTACCATAGCGATACCACCAAGCCCATTGAGCAACATATTGATGGGCTTTGGCATATACTTACCAGAACTGCCGAGCCCTCTGTTGGCTCTTTGATAGGACTGCCACAGCCCTATATTGTGCCTGGCGGAAGGTTTCAAGAAATTTATTATTGGGATTCTTATTTCACCATGCTTGGGCTACAAGTAAGCCAACGCCATGATTTAATCAAGGCGATGGTCGATAACTTCGCCCACCTCATCGACACACTGGGGCATATTCCTAATGGCAATCGGAGCTATTATATCAGTCGCTCGCAACCGCCTTTTTTTGCCTTGATGGTAGAGCTATTAAACCCTTCGACGCTTGATACGTACTTGCCTTTTATAGAAAAAGAATACCAGTTTTGGATGGAAGGCGAAACCTATCTATCAAGCTCCGCTAGTAGCGTGGCAAGAGTGGTACGCCTCGCCGACGATACCGTATTGAATCGCTATTGGGATGCCCTCGATACGCCTCGCCCAGAGGCATTCAAAGAAGACCTTGAAGTAGCCCAACACGCTACGCAACAACCTGCCCAAGAAACGTATCGCCACCTAAGAGCCGCCGCCGAGTCGGGATGGGATTTTAGTAGTCGCTGGCTTGCCGACGGGCAGCATCTTGCAAGCATTGTGACTACCCAAATTTTGCCTATAGACCTCAATTGCTTGCTGTATTACATAGAAAAGTTATTGTCGAAAGCTCACCAAAACTCAGCCCCATCAAAAGCTGATTTTTACTATAAAAAAGCAGAACAACGCCAAAAAGCCATACAAGCTACCTTTTGGGATGCTACCAGAGGATTCTTTTTTGATTACAACTTTCATCAGCAACAACAAACGGCATGCTATTCGTTGGCAGCTTGCTTTCCTTTATTTGTGGGCATAGCCACGCCTATACAAGCCGAAAAGGTAGCCAAACTACTGGAAACCAGATTTTTACAAGCAGGTGGTTTACTTACTACGCTGCACCATACAGGCCAACAATGGGATGCACCCAATGGCTGGGCACCTCTTCATTGGATTGCCTATCAGGGTTTGTGCCAGTACGGACACACCGCATTGGCGAAAAAAATCAAAACAGCGTGGCTGGAAACCTGTCAAAAAGTATATCAAAATACAGGAAAAATGACAGAAAAGTACAACGTTGCCAATACCGATTTGCTCGGCGGTGGTGGCGAGTATCCCAACCAAGACGGCTTTGGCTGGTCGAATGGCGTATTGCTGGCACTTGCTTCTTTAAGCTGATTTTAAGGCATTTTTAAGGAAAAACTTATCATTTTTTTTTGTTTCTTTCTGTGGAAAATAGCTAATTGCAGGCTGTTTAAACCATAAAAAATTCCAAATGAAAAAACTATTCTTGCTGAGTTGTTGCCTAATACTGAGTATGAGCACCTTGGCACAAAAGAAAAAAAATTCATCGAAAAAAGCACCTAACAAAGCGGTAGCTGTTGATTCCACTAATTTATTAAACAAAAACATCATTAAGCCTGGTATTCAGCAAGTTGAAGACTTGGTAGAGGGCAGTTTACAAGCCAAAGACCTCACCGCCAGTCAAGACGGGCAGAAACGTTTTTATGATACCTATAAAATATTGCTACACGAAGGCGAAGAACTCATGCTAGAGCATAGTTCGAGTGCTTTCAGGGTAATGCTTGGATTTAAGCATCCCAACAAGCAAAAACAAACCGAGTTTAGCTACGATGCCAATCCTTTTAGTGGCAATAGCAGCAACAAATTCCATTTTACAGCACCTAGCACTGGCGTTTATACTTTATTGGCAACGTCGATGGATGCCGGACAAACTGGTAAGTATAGCCTTAAAAAAACCGTTTATGCTCCCAATGTAATGGAAGCACAAGTAGATGCGGCATTGGCTCAAAATTTTAAAGCTTTACTCACATCTAAAAAAGAAGGCTTTAAAAGTATTCTGGGCGAAAAAATGAAAAAAGATAAGAAAGATAAAGCCCTCGACAAGGCGGCTGGTCAGGAAAGATACAATGCTAAAGCCGAGTTGGTTACGGGAAAAGCTGGATTGGTATTGGTAGAAAATAGTGGACAAACCGCCAACTATAAATCTGTCGTATTTGAATCGGAGCAAGAAAACGACGCTCAGGGTTATTTTGATAACCTTAAAAAGCAATTGCAAATTCTTACCCGCAATTGGCTCGAACAACCCGGCAACGATAAGCTGTTTAGTGCTTCTACCGACCAAGATATTGTAAGTTTAACACTCAGTTCGATAGAAGATAAAAAGAAGAAAAAGACTACTTGGCAAGTAATTTTTACTTTAAACTAAACTACAGCCCTCACCTACTGCACTGGTTTGTGAGGGTTTATTTTGTACAATGCTATTTTAATTTATTAACAAAAGGTAATTTTTTATAAATATATAAAGGTATTGGCTAAATTATGACCAAAATATGCCAAAGCTTTAGCTAGAATCAGCTTATGATTTCAAAGAAATCTTTATCTTTACAATTAGAAAATGCTTTTAGGAAATATTATACATTATTAAACTTCTGGGTATAGCTCAACGCTATGCTCCCTTCTTCCAAAACGCCCTAAGTCAGTTGCTCCGTATTGTCGCTTCATTGCCGACAGTGATATTCCCTTGCATTTCGTTTAGCGTTAAAATGTATTTTTACTAACCATAATTCAACAAAAAAGCCCGACACCATTGGCATCGAGCTTTCTGAATTATAATCCTTACTTTGTTTATCTTTAATATTTTATTAGTAAAAAAAAGTATATATAAAATAAAATATTGTCTCTTTCGGTTTTGTCTAAGATTTAGACAAGGTTGGTCTGTATTTTCATGCAATATAGCAAAATTGTGTGAAATACAAGAACCTATTTGATAAAAAACTGAGCCTTTTTACGAAGCTTATTTTTGCAGTATATTTTCTAAGCTTAGATATTAAAAAATGCACTTACATAAATGTTTGCAAAATGTATGCCAAATTGTACTTTTCATACGCAAATAAATGCAATAAAAATATCTAAGACAAGAAAAAACTGTGATTTTACCATTAAAAACTTGAGTTTTTTAGTAAGTCGGGTCTTCTTTCTTTTGTTCTTGCTAAAGATTGTTCAAACCGCCACTCTGTTATTTTCGATTCATGCCCCGACAACAAGATTTCGGGTACTTTAGCTCCCTCAAAATCGGCTGGACGAGTATAAACAGGGGGTGCCAAAAGATTGTCTTGAAAAGAATCGGTCAGGGCAGACGTTTCGTCGTTGAGTACGCCCGGCACAAGCCGAATGATGGCATCGGCACATACGGCAGCCGCCAATTCGCCTCCAGAAAGCACAAAATCGCCAATAGAAATTTCTTTGGTGACAAACAAATCTCTCACTCGTTGGTCAACACCTTTGTAATGCCCACACAAAAATATAAGGTTTCCTGCTAATGACAAATCATTGGCTGTTCGTTGGTTGAACGTTTCGCCATCGGGAGTCATATAAATCACCTCATCGTAGTGGCGTTCGCTTTGCAATTGTCTGATACAACGAGCAATAGGCTCGATGGTCATGACCATCCCAGCCCCTCCGCCAAAGGCATAGTCATCTACTTGGCGGTGTTTATTGAGCGAGTAATCTCTCAAATCATGCAAGACAACTTCTACGTGTCCTGCATCAATGCCTCGCTTCATGATTGAATGGGCAAAAAAGCCTTCAATGAGTTTCGGCACTACCGAAATAATATCAATACGCATAGCTTCTAGTCATTTAGATACACCTCCAACAAACCATCAGGAAGGTTTACCGCAATTGTTTGAGCTTCTTTGTCGGCTTCCAACACAATAGAATCTTCGATTGGAATAAGCACTTCTTTGCCTTGGTAGTCCATGACCAACAAATCTTGTACTTGCATGGTATAAACAGTACGCACTTTACCGAGTTGTCCTAGCTTTTCGTCAATTACTTGAAAACCAACAATTTCGTGGTAATAAAATTGGTCGCCGTCGAGTTCGGGCAAAACATCTAAAGGCAAATATGCTTGTAAATTGACCAGTGGCTCGGCTTGTTCGTAGGTTTCAATATCTTCAAATTTCACAATAGCCTTGTTGCCTCTCAATTGGAATGAATCCATAAAGAAAGGGACTAATTCGCCATTGACATCCAAAAATACGCTGTCCATTTCTTCGTATTCTTCTGGAAAATCAACATCAATCCAAAGGATGACCTCTCCTTTTACGCCATGTGTTTTGGTAATTTTACCGAGTTCAAAACAATCGTCTTTTGTCATGATTGCACTAAATTAAAATCTTTGTCGGGGAGTATTGTACAAGGTTATTTTTGTACGAAAGTAATTGAAAATCAAGTAGTTTTCAAAGCACTACAAATAAAAAATGATACAAACCTATCAACACAGATTTGTATCATTTTATATAATAATGCTTTTTCAGAATTATTCAGCAGCAGCTTCAGTAGCTTCTTCTTCGGCAGCAGGAGCTTCTTCTACCACATTTTTCTTAGCGATAGCTTCGGCACGAGCAGCGTTTACTTTTGATTCAGCAGCCAAACGAGCTACTTTATCAGCTTCTTTCTTAGCCAATAACGAATCCGATTTGCCAGAGATTTTAGAGTCTTTTACGCTCTTCCAAGCATCGAATTTAGCGTCAGCTACTTCTTGAGAAATCGCACCTTTGTTAACACCTACTTGTAAATGTTTCTTCAACAATACGCCTTTGTACGACAAGATTGCACGAGTAGTATCTGTTGGTTGAGCACCGTTCAATACCCATTTCAATGCTTTATCTTCATTCAAATTGATAGTTGCAGGATTTGTATTAGGGTTATAAGTACCGATTTTTTCGATGAAACGACCGTCACGAGGAGCTCTAGCATCTGCTACTACGATATCGAAAATCGCTAATTTCTTACGTCCACGACGTGCTAATCTGATTTTAACAGCCATTGTTTACTTACGTTTTAGTGAAGGAACCCGTCCTTCGGTTATGGTATTTGTAAATTGGAGTGCAAAGATAATCAAATTTATACAGTTAACAATGCTCTTTTTATGCTTTTTTGAAAAAAGAATAAAAAAGATTGAAGAAATTAGAGGAAGGCTATGCACCGCAACATTTTTTATATTTTTTTCCACTTCCACACAAGCAAGGCTCATTACGATTGACTTGTACTTGTTTGGGCAAATCATAAGTGCCACTTTCATAGTACCATCGCCCAGCTATTTTCTGAAAAGTAGAATTTTCGTAATGTTCACGCTTGTATCCTTTGGCATCGGTATAATACGCTTTAAAGGCAACCTTGCCCGTTGTATCTTGAGCCAAACCTTGAGCTGTAGCAAGAATTTGCAGTTTTTCCCAACGGTTTTCCGCCGAAAAACGCCGAATGCTCGCTTCATCGAGCGTAGGCTGTTGGCTGGGATGTGCCGTTTCGATAAGGTAAGCAATATGCCCCAAAGCATAAGCCACATAACGAGAACGCATCAATTGCTCGGCCGTTTGGGGGTATCCTCTATGCTCGATAAATACGCCACAACAAGTATCGTATGCCTGCTGCGAGCCACAAAGACAAGAATGTGAAGACATAAAAGTTGTGAATTGTCAATTCGTGTTTTGATTAAAATGTAGGAAAAAGCCTTCATCCACAACGCACGCAATCGCAATTGTATAAGGTAGCTGTCTAATAGTAAATGCCTTGTGCCAAGTAGTTTTTCACGTAATCGGCTACGCCTTCTTCCAAAGAATAGAAAGGCTTATCGTAGCCAATAGAACGAAGTTTTGCCATATTGGCCTCGGTAAAATATTGGTATTTGTCACGAATATCGGCAGGCGTGTCGATAAAAGAAATATTGGGTGCAAGTGCCAACGACGCAAATGTATTTTTTGCCAAATCGACAAAAGTACGTGCATGACCCGAACCCAAGTTGTAAATACCCGAATTGCGGCGGTGGTGCATCAAGAAAATACAAACCTCAACCACATCTTTTACATACACAAAATCACGCATTTGTTCGCCGTCCTTAAAATTGGGATGATGCGAGCGGAAAAGTTTCATACCTCCCGTTTTTTGGATTTGTTGAAAAGTATGCCAAATCACCGAAGCCATGCGACCTTTGTGGTATTCGTTGGGGCCATACACATTAAAAAACTTTAATCCAGCCCAAAAGAAAGGCGTTTCTTGTTGTTGCAAAGCCCAAATATCGAAATCGTTTTTCGACTCTCCGTAAGGATTCAAAGGCTTGAGTTTTCCAATCAACGACTCGTTATCGTCATAGCCAAGTTCGCCCAAGCCGTAGGTAGCCGCCGAAGAAGCATACACCAACGGAATTTGGTACTCATGGCATTTTTTCCAAATTTTCTTAGAATAATTCAGGTTCAACTTATTGAAAACCTCCACATCCCATTCGGTTGTATCGGTGCGTGCCCCAATATGGAAACAAAACTCTACCTCTTGGTAGTTTTCCTCAAGCCACTCAAAAAAATGCTCACGGTGAACCCGCTCTTGAATTTTTTTTCCATCAAGATTTTTGTTTTTCTGTTCGTCAGAAAAATCATCAACAGCAATGATGTAATTAAAATTGTCTTGGTTCAAACGTTGAATCAAGCAACTTCCGATAAACCCTGCGGCACCAGTAACAATAATCATAATACAAACCTATTTGAGTGGTTTTGGGATGCGATAAATATAGTATCAATAGCTGAATAGTCAAGCAAACAACGCTGTATTGTCAAAATACAATTACAAATAATCTCTGTATTTTTCAGAAACTTATCTTCTATAGCTATGTTGTTTAGCAACAAGTATAACAAAACTGATACAGTATTGTTAACTAGCCAAGCCCAAAACATAATTATTTATGGTAAAAGTAAGCAAAATTACTTACTCTCTTGCGTAAAACCAATACACTTAACTTTGAAAAAATATAATTTTTCAAAGTTAGGCTATAGTAGAGTTTTTTTGATACCATTTCAAAAACCTGATTTACAGGGGGATTATACCCCAAAAATATCCAAAAAATTGAACATTATAAAGAGGTATGCCAGAAAATAGTTTTGCCAAAATTGTATCAGCCTCTCAGCGATATTTCCTGAAATCTTTTCGTAAAACTTTTAAGTGAAACCAAAAGCCCCTAACTTTGCGTTCTCAAAAAGCAAGGCTTGTTTTTGCTACGTTTTCCCAAAAATAAGCCCAGCGATTTTGCTGACATCATCTCGTAGTTTTGGGTCTGAAAGAAGGCTCAAAATGAATAAATTACTGAAAACAAAATGGTTTACGTAGTTCGTAAGGAACATTTTAATGCCGCCCACAGGCTGTATAATCCAGCTTGGACAGAAGAGAAGAACCGTGAGGTATTTGGGCCTTGTGCCAATATCAATTGGCATGGACACAACTTTGAATTGATTGTCACCGTAAAAGGACTTCCAGACCCCGATACGGGTTTTGTGATTGACATGAAGGTCATGAGTCAAATTATTAAAAAAGAAATCATTGAGCGAGTTGACCACAAAAACCTTAATCTCGACGTAGATTTTATGCAAGGAAAAATGGCAAGTTGTGAAATTTTTGCCATGGAAATTTGGAAAATCTTAGCTCCTAAACTCAACGAGGTGATTCCAAACGGGCAATTGCATTGCATAGAATTGATAGAAACGCCCAAAAATTCGGTGAAATACTTTGGCGAATAGCGACCCGGATTGTAGCCAATAGCCCAAGGCTGCAATCCGATTTTTTACCCCATATTGTTGCATGAAATACTATCTGATTGCTGGCGAACGCTCTGGCGATTTGCATGGCGCCAATTTAATCAAAGCCATTAAACAAAAAGACCCACAAGCCGACATTCGGGCTTGGGGAGGCGATATGATGCAAGCCGCAGGAGCTACCCTTGTGAAACATTACAAAGATATAGCGTTCATGGGCTTTTTTGAGGTAGTAAAAAACCTTAGCACCATTCTCGGACTCATTTCTTTTTGCAAAAAAGACCTCAAAGCTTTCCAGCCAACGGTAGTAATTTTAATCGACTACGCAGGCTTCAATATGCGTATCGCTCGGTTTGCCAAACAAGAGGGCATCAAAACATTTTATTATATTTCGCCTAAAGTATGGGCTTGGAACCAATCTCGTGCCTTAAAACTCAAACGAGATGTGGACAAGCTATTTGTGATATTTCCTTTTGAAAAAGATTTTTTCAAACAATACGATTACGAAGTTGATTATGTGGGCAATCCGCTTTTCGATGCCATTGCCGACTTTCAGCCCAATCCAAATTTTAGGAAAGAAGCACGCCTTGGACAAAAGCCCATCATTGCCTTATTGCCCGGCAGTCGCTACCAAGAAGTAGCCAAAATGCTTCCGTCAATGGTAGCACAAGCGTATCAATTTCCAGACTACCAATTTGTTATTGCTGGCGTTTCTAATTTACCCAAAGAATTGTACGCCCGTTGGCAATCGTTGTTTCCTGTCAAGGTGGTGTATGACGATGCCTACAATTTGCTCTCAGTTGCCGAAGCGGCTCTTGTCACCTCTGGCACAGCTACACTCGAAACGGCCCTGCTCAATGTACCACAAGTGGTTTGCTACAAAACCAGTGCGATTTCGTATAGCATTGCCAAAAGGCTCATCAAAGTTCCTTTTATTTCGTTGGTCAACCTGATAGCCCAAAAGGCTGTTGTACCCGAACTTATCCAAGACGAGTTCCATACACAACGGGTACAAACAGAACTGGCACGCTTGTTGGGCAATTCGGAAGCACGCCAACAACAACTAGAAGGCTATGCGTTTATCAATACTATTTTAGGAGAAAAAGGTGCTTCGCAAAGAGCGGGAGAATTGATGGTAAAGTATTTGCAAACTCATTAGGAGTAGCCCCAAAGTTTTACTAAATTCAGGGAATCAAACCACAACTTCATCAGCCCTTGTTACACAAGCTCAATCCTCTTTTCGCTCGATTGTATCGGTTTTTCGGCTGGAAAATAAGCGGCCACATCCCCGATATACCCCAAAGTATCCTCATTTTTGCACCACACGCCACGTGGCTCGACTTTCTGGTGGGCGTTGGTGCGAGAGCTTATGTTGACAAGCCTATCCATTACCTTGGTAAAGCAGAGCTATTCAATACCCCTTTTGGTGGGTTGTTTAAGGCATTGGGAGGCTATCCTGTAGAACGAGCCAAACGCAACAACCTCGTAGATTGGATTGTGTCGCTTTATCAACAAAAAGAATCGTTTCATTTAGCCCTTGCACCCGAAGGCACACGCAAAGACGTAGATAGCCTCAAAACTGGCTTTTATTATATCGCCCAGAAAGCCCATATTCCTATTATTATGGTGGGCGTTGATTACGCCCAAAAGACCATTTTTATTGCCGAGCCTTTTTATTGTAGCCAAGACCTCACAGCAGATATGCAGCACATCGCCCGTTTTTATGACCAATTGCCCGGTAAAAAGAAAGCGTGGGTACGAGCGATGCTGGAGGGGTGAACGGTTTTTGCAAGAGAATAACACATCAAATCTCTTTTGCCAACTCCAATCAATCTTTCAGCCATAACTTTTTCCCTAAGAATGCACAATCAAGCGGGTATTGATGACAATTTCTTCGGGTGGTAGTACGCTATCGGCGGGCGATTGGATTATTTTGAGCAGTAATTTGGCAGCCTCCTCTCCCATTTGGTAGGCAAATTGCTCCACTGAGGCCAACGGCGGATTGTCTAAATACGCTGTAATGGGCAAGTTGGCAAAACTCACAAACACGATGTCTTTGTTGGGTACTAAACCTTTTTGTCGGCAGGCTTGCATGGCGTACATGGCCACGTAATCGTTGAAACAAAAAACGGCTTCTGGCATGGTAGGGCCGTCTATCAAATCAAGCATTTTTTTCAAGGTATCTTCCTTGCTCAAATCGGTTGTTTTAATAAAAGGCTGGTGAATGGGCAAATCGAACTGCTTCATGGCGTTCCAATAGCCCATTAGGCGTTCGTCGGATACCTCCAGACTAGCTGGGCCATTGAGAATAGCCACTTTTTTGATGCCTTTTTGGGCCAGAAACTGAATCACCTCAAAAGCGGCATCGGCAATATTGCCACGCACCCGATTGACGGGTACGTCTTTGGGTACTCGGTCGAAAAACACCACAGGAATCCCATAGTTTTCTAATTCTCTAAACTGATAATATTGTGTTGTTTCGGCTGATATAGAAGCAATTACACCATCTACACGGCTATTGATAAACGACTTGATAGCCCTGTTTTCTCTTTCCAATTTATCTCTCGACTGGCTCACCACCACGTTGTATTGCTGTGCCGAAATTACATCTTCGATGCCCGTAATCGCCTGAGAAAAAAACTCTTCTTGCAAATGTGGCAAAACCACACCAATGGTAGCTGTGCGGTTTTTTTTGAGTAAAATCGCCGCTGGATTGGGTACATAGTGCAAACGCTGGGCAGTTTCAAAGACCCGCTCCTTGGTTCGTAAACCAATACGAGGATGGTTCTGTAAAGCCCTTGATACCGTCGAAACCGATATGCCCAAGGCTTGTGCTATATCTTTGATTGTCACCTGAATCTTTTGCATACTAAATACTATTTTGTCTTACGCCTCTTACTTTTATCGAGTCTAAATTACAAATCATATTTCAAAGTATCGCCTGCTTTTACCGAAAACATTTTTCAGGCAATGCCCCAAGCTCAAACTTCGTACTTGTGCAAATGTTTGCTTGCCATGAAAATAAGCCAATTAAGCTTTTTTATAAAAAATGGAGGTAAAACTACCTTTTTTTGGATTTTTTATATGAAAAAAAATACATTCCTTTGAAAAAAATTAATCCCCTTCATAGTCATGTATCCTGCGTGTATTGTAGATAAATTTCAAGAGCTGTTTGGCTCTGCACCACAAGTAACGGTAAGAGCGCCCGGGCGTATCAACCTCATTGGCGAGCATACCGATTATAACGATGGCTTTGTATTGCCAGCAAGTATCGACAAAGCCATTTATTTTGCGGCTGCTACACGCCCCGATACCCTCGTTGAAGTATTTGCTTATGACCTAGGCGAATCGCTTACTTTTAGCATTGAAGCCCTCGATAAAATTCCGAATCACTGGAGTAATTACTTGAAAGGCGTAGTAGATGAGTTGCAAAAAGCGGGCTTGTCGTTCGGAGGCTTAAACCTCGTTTTTGGAGGCGATATTCCTCTGGGAGCAGGCGTTTCGTCGTCGGCGGCTGTAGAAACAGGACTGGCGTTTGTCATCAATCATCTTTATGCACTTGGCTTAGATACCATGACGATGGTGAAAACAGCAAAAGCTGCCGAGAATCATTTTGTAGGCGTAAACTGTGGGATTATGGACCAATTTGCCTCTATGTTTGGTAAAAAAGACCACGTGATTCGCCTCGATTGTCGGGATTTGAGTTATGCGTATTTTCCTATTGCTTTACCCGAGCATACGGTTATTTTGTGTAATACAGGGGTAAAACACTCGTTGGGCGATTCAGAATACAATACCCGTCGCCTCGAATGTGAGGAAGCCTTGCGTATGTTAGCCCAAAATTTTCCTAGCATCAAAAGTTGGAGAGATGTATCGTTCGAGCAATTGGATGCCATCAAATCACAACTTTCCGATAATGTGTATCGCAGAGCCTTGTATGTCATTGGCGAAATTGAGCGAGTAATTGTAGCTTGCGAAGCCCTCGACGCACACGATTTGGCAACGTTTGGACAAAAAATGAACGAAACCCACCAAGGTTTACAACACAATTATGAAGTAAGTTGTCCCGAACTCGACTTTCTAGCAGCCCGTGCCATCGAAAATCCTGCGGTGATTGGGGCTAGAATGATGGGCGGTGGCTTTGGCGGATGCACCATCAATATTGTAGAAAAAGCGGCTGCGGCTGATTTTTTGAGTTCGATGAAAGAAGCTTATAGCACCGCTTTCCAAAAAGCATTAGTTTGTTACGAAGTGGCCCTCACCAACGGTACAGAAAGCATGGCATAAAAGCCCTATCTATTCCATAATTCTTATTTTACTTTTCATGAATTTCGACGAAAATCCGCATAGACGCTACAACCCACTCACCGATAGCTGGGTGTTGGTATCGCCTCACCGTGCCAAACGTCCTTGGCAAGGACAAGTAGAAAAACTGCCAGAAGACAACCGACCAGCACACGACCCAACTTGTTATTTATGTGCTGGCAATACTCGTATCAATGGCGAAGTAAATCCTGATTATAAAAATGTATATATTTTCGATAACGATTTTGCCGCCTTACTTGCCGATACGCCCGACGAGGAATACACTGATGGCGAATTGTTTTTGGCAAAATCAGAAAAGGGTATCGGACGAGTGATTTGTTTTTCTCCCTATCATAACCTTACCGTACCAGAAATGGAAGAAGCCGACATCAGGGCTGTGGTAGATGCTTGGGTAGAAGAATACCTGACGTTGGGGGCAAATCCATTCATTAATTATATCCAAATTTTTGAAAACAAAGGCTTCGTTATGGGTTGCTCGAATCCGCATCCACACGGGCAAATCTGGGCACAAAGCAGCATTCCAGACGAACCATTGAAGAAGCAAATAGCGCAGGAAAAATATTGGCAAAAACACCAACGCACTTTATTGAGCGATTACCTTGCCAAGGAATTAGAAAAACAAGAACGCATTTTGTTTGAAAATGAGCATTTTGTGGCACTTGTACCTTTCTGGGCGGTTTGGCCTTTTGAAACCATGATTGTTCCCAAACGCCCAATGGCACGTATCAGCGACATGACCGATGCCGAACGTGACGCATTTGCCAATGCCTACAAACGCTTGACCGTTAAGTACGATAACCTTTTTGAAACCTCATTTCCTTATTCGGCAGGCATACACCAAGCTCCTAGCGATGGCGTTGCGTACCAAGCTTGGCACTGGCATTTTGTGTTTTATCCGCCTTTGTTGCGTTCAGCTACAGTGAAGAAATTTATGGTAGGCTACGAAATGCTTGCCAACCCACAAAGAGATATTTCGGCAGAGAAAAGTGCCGCCATTCTACGTGAGTTGTCGGAAGTGCATTATAAACAAAAATAGTAAGTACTAATGGTGAATGGTTAATTAATACTGTACGAAGGATTTTATTTTGTTCAAAAGTGTTCTTATTATTCACATTTTTTGGTGTAGCGGCAACCCTTGCAGTTGCCATGTTGAGTGTGGCAACTGCAAGAGTTGCCGCTACAGCAATTTTATTTGAAAGATAAAACCAATCCTTCGTACAGTTCTAATTCACCATTTCACATTGACCTCAAAACTGTTTGAGATAAGAAACTTTGGTAATGATATGCTGTTCTTGTTGAGCCGAGCCGTCGCTACCGTTAAATCCTCGCTGGTTGAACACCAAATAAATGTATGAAAGTGGACGGTATTCCCAAGAAAAGCGGATATTCCATGTATCTCGGTTATTTTGAGAATTTTTCTGAAAAAAGCTTATCAACTGTACCCTCGGATTCAAAGCCAAACGACTTTCGATGCTGTACAACTGTACCGATTTTGTACTTTGGTCGTCGCCTACTTCTCTAAAATCATTGTTTTCAAAAGCCATGTTAAAAGCAACGTGTGGCTTAGGGGCGATGCGCAAGGTAGCACGAGTATAATTAAGCTTTCCGTTATAATACCCTCCTATTTCTTGGTTGATGCTGTAAGATAATTTTTTCGACCCATCGCTACCCGCATACAAAATATAACGCTCATAATGGTACTCGTTGGGCGAAATCTGAATGTTTACAGGAGCAAACGCTTCTTCTAGCTTCTGATAATAAAGGTTGTATATCAAACCAAAAAATCCACCCGACTGCAAGTTGAGCCAAATAGGATTAAAGCTGATTTGTCGCTCTAACAGGTGTCCTTTGGAGGCACTGTGGTAATACTCGACAAACAAACCCGGCTCAAAGCTTCTCACCCACGAAGGCAGCCATTTTCCTCTATTGGTTAAATAAAAACCTGGTGTATTGGCCAACACGTCGTTGCGTGATACAAAGCCCATTTCGGGTTTGTAATGGGCATCTACATACGACTGCGTGTACCATGCCACAAGGTTGTTGTTGCGGTACAACAATTGGTTGTACGCAGCTAGTCCTGTTTTGTCTTCGTTAGAGTTTTGTGAAAACATCGCCATCGAACTCAGGGCTAAAGCTTTGGATAAGCGAAAAAAGCCATCGACAGCCCCTGTTGTATTGTTGTGATGACTGCTGTTTTTGAGGGTAAACAACGTTCCAATACGGTTTTGTTTACCAATGTTTTCTACATAACGACCTACAAAAAAATTGGTAGCTGGACTCAACTCGTTGGCTCTTTGCCGAATAGCCATTGCACCAATATTCCGTTGTTCAGAACGATACACCAAACGGCTTCCAAAGTCGATAGCAACGGGGCGGGCGTTGTCGTCGAGTCCGATGGTTCTACTGAAAAAAGGTTGAATACGCATAGCTCCTCCAGCCAAATCCTCGAACGGAGCTAACCCAACCCCAAACAACGAAGCATTTTCAAGAAAAAACTGTCTGCGTTCGGGAAAGAAAACCGAGAAACGTGTCAGGTTATTTACCTGTCGGTCGGCATCGGCTTGGGCAAAATCGGTATTAAAAGTAAGGTCGAAAATAGTATTGGGATTGATGGCCCATTTGATTTCGCCCCCCACTTTCAACGAAGTGCTTGCGCCTGTTTGCTCGTAATCGTTGCCTTTGTAATGGTCATAAGCAAACAAAGTATAAGGTATAGCCCGAATATTGGTAGCCGAAGGTGGCGGCGGTTGCAGATGCGTCAGCAAACCAGCGTAGTCCATGCGTAGAGCACTAAACGAACGAGGATACGGCGACCACGCATTGAGGGCATTGGTTGACCGTCTGTTTCTAAAGAAGTTGATACCCCACGCCTGTGTTGAATCGGTTTTAGGATAACGCAAGGTTTGCCACGGAATGGCTATTTCGGCAACCCATCCCGAATCTGAGCGTGCGGTTCGCACACGCCAAAGGCCATCCCAATCGATGTCATACATACGGTCGTCGAATGCCAGCAAATCTCTTTGTGTGCCAAAAGGGTTGGTTATCAAGGCCATTGCATTGCGTTGGTCGTTGAAGCCATCAAAGGCTACGCCAAAAGAATCGTGGCTACGAAACTCGAAATCTCGCTTAAAATCGGGGGTACGCAATGCTTTTTTTCCCAAAGAATCATAGCAAATGCCTGCAATGTAGAGGTAGTCTTGGTTGAACAATACTTTTACATGGGTGCGTTGCTTGGCTTGTGTGCCTTGAAATGGCTCTACCTCAAAATCTAATGCCACTGGTTGTACCGAATGCCAAGCGGCTTCGTCTAAATTGCCATCAATTTTTAGGTGCGTATCAATGCGATGTGCCTTGAAGGCTTTCCGTGGCGTAGAGGGGGTAAATGTTTCCTGTGCATAGAGCCTCGTAGTAAAAAAGCATAATAAAATGATGAAGCGTACTGTTGTTGTCATAGCGATGGAGTGTTCAAAGATGTTTTTTACAAAAACTAAGCAAGGTACACTCCCTTTACACAAATAAAGGGCATATTTTGATATGCGGTTGAAGGATTTTATGAGTGGATTTACAGCCTGAAATCAAATTAGGGACAAAGCATGGCTTCGTCCCTAACTAACTCATTAAACTTGAATTTAATCTTTTAACCAAATTTCAACAAACGCAGTCGGCATTGGAATGTCGTTTTGTCGTGTATGCTTGAATCATACACCCATTGTAGTTTGTTTATGATGAAGTGTAACCAAAAAACAAGTTACAAAACAACTAAGAAGCGTATCCTCTGCAAAATTTATTCGCTCAGTTTGTACTTTTTTTAGACCAATGACGTAAAACAGTAGCTTCAAAAAGGCCTTTCTGTAAGACTTAGTAAAATGATAAGTACTTGATTTTCAAAAATATAAAATAAGTATTTATTCTTATATTCAGCTATTTATGATACACCCTATAGTTATTTATCCTTATGCTATTTTGAATATATCATAGTATGATGTACCCTCGTTTGTAGAAGAACCTCTACATTATTTTTTCACTTAGCTTCTTTCGTAAGTAGTTTGTCGAAAAAGGAATGATTTTCTTACGAATTATCATACTAAAAGCCTCTATTTAGTCGTAATTTTGATTGAAGTATAAAGTATAAAATGCCTAGATTTTACGATAATAGATTTCATTTTTTGATGTAAAAACTACCATATCTCTGTTAAACAAAAGCTATTAACCTCAAGATTTTAGATTATTTTGGCAACAATTTCGCTCAACCAAAACTCAAATATTCCTATACACGTCGTACCCTTGCAAAAAGTTTTGGCTAGAAGGGGCGTATATCACACCTTATTTTGGTTGGTGATAGGAATTTATAACACCCTGTATTTGGGCTTTTTACGGGATGATTATTCGGAGGCGTTCTTTGAATTTGCCGTAAAATTTCCATTTTATCTACTGGTCGTTTACGTCAATTTGTATTATTTCATTCCGCAGTTTTTGCTCAAAGGGCGTTATGTGCTGTATTTCATCTTGCTTACGCTTTCTACTTTGGTAGCTGTTTCGTTTTTTCTGACGCTCATCAATCATCTTATTTATATCAATTACTGTCCGTCGGGCTATAAACCTAATATGCCTTTCGACCCTAAGCTCACCATCAAACGGATGTTCGATATGGTGTCGATTTTTGGCATGACAACGGGCATTAAGCTTACCAAAGATTGGATTGGGCATCAAGAAAAGTTGAAAGATTTAGAAAAACAAAACCTCAAAAACGAGCTAGAATTTCTCAAATCGCAGATTCAGCCTCATTTTTTCTTTAATACGCTTAATAATTTGTATTCTTTGACCCTCAAAAAGTCGGATTTAGCTCCAGAAGTGGTTTTAAAATTGTCCGATTTGATGAGCTATATGCTGTATGAATCAGACAGCCAAGAAACTACTTTACGTAAAGAAATAGAACATATCAAAAATTACCTAGACCTTGAAAGTTTGCGTTTTGGGAAGCGTTTGCATTTGGAATTGAGTATTTTGGGAGAAACTGATTCAAAGAAAATTCCTCCCTTGTTACTTTTACCTTTTATTGAGAATGCGTTTAAACATGGCACATCGCATGAAACGGGCGAAATTCGCCTCAAAATTACGTTGCAAGCAACCACCCACAAGCTGTTGTTTGAAGTAAGCAATCCTCGTTTCGAGCATGGTCAATCAAGAAAAAAACACAAAGGTTTGGGATTGAAAAACGTCAGACGACGACTCGATTTATTGTATGCCGACCGCTATATTCTACACATACAACCCACTGCCAAAGAATATGCCATCTCGTTGCAGTTGCCTTTATAGCACAACAACATCCTTAAAACCAAACGTTTATGAAGCTTAAAACTTTAATTGTTGACGACGAACCCCTTGCCTTAGATGTACTCGAAACGTTTATTCAACGAGTAGATGGACTAGAACTGGTAGGGCGTTGCGAGAATGGTATTCAAGCCTTGAACCTCCTTCAAAAAGGAGGCATAGACCTCTTGTTTTTAGACATAGAAATGCCTACGCTCGACGGACTAGAATTGCTCAAAAGCCTGCACCATGCTCCCAAGGTAATTATTACCACTGCTTACCGTGATTATGCCGTAGAAAGCTTTGAGCTAGACGTAGTTGACTACCTCGTAAAGCCTATTCCATTCCAGCGTTTTGTGAAGGCTGTCAACAAAGTATTGCAACGCAACGAAGAGATAGATTTGGTTTCGGAAGCCAATGCCTACCAACAACTCGACAAGCCCGAAAAGCCCGAAGCGATGTTTATCAAAGTAGATAAACGCATTGTAAAAGTATTTTTCAAAGATATACTTTTCATCGAAAGCCTCAAAGATTACATTCGAGTGCATACCACCACCGAAGCCTACGTCACTTACCAAACCATGAATGGCATTGGTGAAATTTTACCTGCCGAAGACTTTGCTCGTATTCACAAATCTTTCATCGTAGCCATTCATAAAGTTAGCTCTATCGAAGCCAACGACCTTATTGTAAATAACCGCTCTTTACCTATTGGAAGGAGTTATCGAGAAGAAATTTTGGAAAAAATCTACCGAACAGGCGTGTTGGCGGTGAAATAAACACACGTTTTCTGCCTAAAAATCAAGCACTTACTTGGCCTTTTCTTGGTTGATTCGCTGGTTCAATTTAGCAATCGACTCATTGAGTTTCTCAAAAGTATTTCTGCTATGTCGAATAATATCGGCAAGTTGCGGGTCGAGTTGCCTTAAATCAGCAACAAGCTCAATAATAGAGTAAAGTTTGGCGTATTCATGCCGCAACTCATGCGAGATAATAAATAGCAATTCTTCATACAACGACAATTGGCGTTGTTTTTCCTCTTCTTGCTGTTTACGAGCCGTTACATCTTGGGCGGCTATCAAATAGCCTAAAGCCTTGCCATTGGTGTCGGCAATTTTACTGTAATTCACCATAAACCAAGCATTGATGCCATCTTTTAACTGGTATTGTTTTTCAACCGTTACCATATTGGTAGCGGATAAGGCATCGAAATAATGAGCAAGGTTTTCTTGTAAATTGTGCGGTAGAATTGTGGCAATAGGGTCTCCAATTACTAAACTTTGCTTATATTGCTGCTGGGCAAAATGTTGGGCGGCCGGATTGAATAAAATGATGCGTCTTTGCTCATCTAGCAATACGTAGATATTTTCGGTAGAATTAAAAATACTTTGTAAGTTCAACTCCGATTTTTCAATGATATTGCGTTGAATTTGTCGGTTGAGATACGTAGCAATCATCTCAGCCAACATCTGCACTAGGGTATATTCTTCCTCAAAAAATGCCCCATTTTTTTCACTCGGACACGCTTCTGTATAAGCAATTTGTAATAATCCTCGTTGCTCATCAACTGTTATGAAATCACTCTCTAGTTTTTCATGGCTTTGTGTTTCAACATTTTTACCCAAAATAACATTGTCCCAAGCCAACGAAGCTACCACCAAATGCGGATACTGAAATCCTTTGGGTAAAGCTTCGATAAGTTTCGAGAGCGTTTCTTCAATGTTATCAGACCCATCGTACAAAATTTGGCTGCATTCGTTGAGTGTGGTCAGTTCTTTTACCCGCTCATTGAGCTGATACAAGGCTTGTTCACGGGCTTTTTCCGCATTTTTTTGTACCGAAATATCCCGTGCACTTTGCGACCCACCAATGATATTTCCTTTTTCATCTCTAATAACCGAAACCGACAACGACACAGGTATTTCGTAGCCATTTTTGTGCAAGCGTACCGTATCGAGGTTTTTTACAGATTCGCCTTTACTGATTTTATCGCATAAACTGCGTTGTTCTACTAATTTATCTGGAGGTACAATCAGTGCAATAGATTGCCCAAGTGCTTCCGAAGCCGAAAACCCAAATAGGCGTTCAGCACCTTGGTTCCACGACAAAATGATGCCATCCATATCTCTACTCAAAATTGCATCGTCTGTCGAATTGATAATCAGGTCGTTGAGCTTGAGTTGTTCTTCGTAAGCTTTGCGTTGGGTAATGTCGGCGGCAATCGTAACAATTTGGTCTAATGTTCCATACATCGTAAAAAATGGCACAACGGTGATGTACGTCCAATATTGCTCCCCACTTTTTTTACGATTAAGGTATTCGCTTTTCCAGATTTGCCCAGCCGTTAAGGCTTTTTCAATCAAGGGAAAAAGCTCTTCGTTGAGATTTGGATTGAGTTCCAAATAATTCTGCCCTAGCAACTCTTCGAGTTTATATTCTGAGATTTTACAAAAATTTTCATTTACGTACTTTATCTTACCGATAGCATCGGTAATTGACACAATCGACGATTCGTCTAAGGCAATTTTATAATCAGATAATTCCTTATAGTTTTTCAGCAAAGCTTCCTTGGCTGCTTCAAAAGCAGTGGTGTTTCGGATGCCTTTCAAGGCATAAGTCAGATTTTCAACTATTCGCTTTAGAATATCCACTTCGCCATTATCAAAAGCATTGGCTTGGTCGGAGTACAACGAAAGTAATAAATCTTGTTCGCCATCTATTGGCAAAAAGAGGCTTATCACCGAAGCAAAGCCATAGCTTCTGGCTTGCACCAACCAAGGCGAAAAAGTAGCATCTTTGTCTATATGGTTTACAATGGCATATTGCTTGTTGCGAATGGTACGCATAGCTGGACCATCTTGAATATCTTCATTGTCGAATGCAAAGCGAAGATTTTCTACATAACCTACTTTACCAGAAGCATATAAAGGTTCTATACAAGTATTTGCTCTCAACTGGTTAGTGGGCACATAAGCAAACCAAGCTAGTTTATAAGCACCTGTTTGAACGAAAATATTAGCACATTCTTTGAGTATCAAACTTTCGTTGGAGGTATGTAAAATACAGTCGTTGATTTTATTGAGCAAGATTAGCTCACGATTAACCTTTAAAATATGCGACTCTTTCTCTACATTTTTAGTGATAATTTGCGTAAACATCATCACACCGCCTATCTGTCCGGTATCATCTCTCCACGGATGAGCCTCCCAATGTGCCCAATCTTCTGTGCCATCTTCATGTACAAAAAAACTCCGTTCGCTTTTCAACGATTCGCCAGCCAGACAACGCTTGTTCTCTTCTTTCCACGTAACGGGAATTTGTGGAAAAAGCACATAATGCGACTGCCCTAGCGTATTTTCAGGATTGAGCTTAAAGGTTTCATACCACAAGGCGTTGGCATAAATATACCGCATTTCGGTATCGAAAACGGCTATAGCCACTGGCAGGGCAGCCAAAATTTGCTGGTACAAACGCTCTGTAACATCTTGTGGAAACAAGGTTTTAGTACGAAAGCTAAGGTATATGTATTGGTTCATACGCATGGGTTCAAGCTGCATAACCGATACTTGTCCTTGGCTGTGTCGTAAAAAGACTTGTTGTTTATGCTGTAAAAACTCGACTGAGGTACGAACTTGCGAAGTGAGTGTAAGCGAGTTGAGTAAATATATACCAATATTTTCGCCGATAATCGTATCGGTGCTATACCCTAAAAAAGCACAAAGGCTAGGCTCTATGTCAACGATTTTGGCAGTAAGGTCTATCAAACATCCCATTGGTTGGGCTGTTGCCATGATAGACATTTCTGCATTCTGTATTTCAACATTCATGACAGCACGATTCTAGTTTATACAAAAGAATATATATTTTTCTTAATATAAAAAAACTATGCCACGATATGGCTTTTTGGTGTTTTTTTTAGTTTTTAGGCTAGTATCAACCGCTCAAAAACAAGATTACGAAGGTCAAAATAAGAGGAATAGTTTTTTGTATTCATCCAATAGCATCTGCTTCATCCTTCCTATTCCTTGGCAAATTATCATAAATACCATCTGATTATTCTGAGAAAAATCATATAAAAATATGATAAAATAATATTTAACAACTATTTTTCAGTTACTAAACAACAACTACGAAAATTTTCGTAGAAAATACTTGCGAATACGAAATTCTTCGTAGTATATTTGTTACGAAATATTTCGTAGTAAAATTAATTCATGAATTATGTTAAAACCGACGGAATCAGAATTAGCCATCTTACAAGTGTTGTGGGCGATGCAAGCAGCTACTGTTAGACAAGTAAATGAGGCCTTGAATCAAAAACGAGAAATTGGCTATACTACTACCTTAAAGCTGATGCAAATTATGTATGACAAGGGCTTGGTATCTCGAACCGACGAAGGACGTTTTCATTTATACCGTGCCGCCGTGGACGAAGCCAGTACACAACAACAGCTTTTAGGGATTTTGGTTGACACAGCCTTTCAAGGCTCGGCGATGAAATTGGTGATGCAAACCTTGGGGAATCACCAAGCTACGCCCGAAGAACTCGATGCTATCAAACAGTTAATTGCACAAATGGAACAAAATCCGTAGTTGTTATGAGTCATTTCCTTTCACCCTTTTCTTACAGCTTGTTGCAAGCCCTTGCTTGGAGCTTGATTCATGCTTTATGGCAATTGAGCCTTTTGTATGTTGTGTATCGAATGGTTTTGCCTTGGTACAAAAACGATGCGGCCACACGCCATTGGATAGGCTTGAGTACATTGCTTGTACAATGCCTTTGGAGTACCCTCACGCTGGTGTATCAGTACCAACATACACAAGTAACAAGTACGGCGAGCCGTGTTTCGGGACAAGTATTGCCTTATGTAGCAGAGCCAACGACTGCGATGTGGAAAGCAGTTCCTCAAAACATTACTTGGACAGACACTGTGCAATACTGGTGCATACAACACCTCGACTATTTGGTATATGCTTGGTTTGCAGGCGTTTTGTTTCTGGTAGTGAGGCTTATGGGAGGGTATTATTATGTACAAAGACTTCGATGGAAATACACCCAATGGGCTGATGACGCTACGCAACAAGTATTTGATGCCTTGCTCGACCGCATGGAAATTCCTTACCAAGTGCTGTTGCGTATCTCTAGCAAAATTGATACGCCCATGACCATCGGCTTTTTGCAGCCCATCGTTTTGATGCCCCTTGGCTTGCTGAGTGGCCTAAGCGAGCAAGAGCTACGGGCAATTTTGGCTCATGAACTCGCCCACATCAAAAGGTATGATTACCTGCTTAATCTGATTCAGTCGTTTATTGAAATTGTTTTTTTCTATCATCCCTTGGTTTGGGTTATCAGCGATGCCGTTCGTGACGACCGAGAAAACGCCTGCGACGATTGGGCGTTGGCGGTATGCCAGCACAAGCTTCATCTTGCCAAAGCCCTCACCTTGGTCGAACACTTTAAACTTCAATCTTCAACGTCATTAGCTATGTCATTTTCAGGAAATAAGGCTAAATTATTAAGCCGAGTACAGCGTATTTTAGGGGTAAAAACCCAACAAAGCAATAGTCCAGTGGGCATTATTGCCGCCTGTGTATGTGTATTACTTGCCTTTTGTTCACTCAATTTTACCCAAGTAAAAGCCCAAGCTTCACAAGTTGCCAGTTCTTTGCAACAACTCATGCGACCAACCAACACCAAGCTCCCAACACCTAAGCAGCGTACTACTACGGTAGTCGAGCCACAACCTGTATCTACACAGGCACCTGTTTTCTTGAGCGTTAATCAAGATAGCCTGCAAGTGGCTTCGCATTTGGCGGCTATGGCTATTTTAGAAAAGCAGATGCAAGGCTATTCCGAGCAAATCAGGGGCTATTCTGAACAAATCAATCAGTTGAGTAAGCAAATGCGAGCACATTTGCCTTCGCAAGAAAGCATCGAAACCATCAGTAAAGCGATACAGCAACAAGGAGCACAATTAGGCAAATTGGCCAGAAAGCAAGCCCAAATTTCCTTACAACTAGAAGAGGAAACGCTATCGAAAGACGAACGAGCAAAACTCAAAAACGAATACCAACAGCTTGATAATCAAATCAAAGCTCTCGAAGAACAACTCAAGAAATTCAGTGAGAAAACCCTAGACATGGAGGCACATATAGCACACGCTCCCATTGATAGCCTTGGAAAATTGATAGATAAAACGGCTATTCCTTTACAAGAAATTGCGAAAAAATTGACATTTCACGCCGAAGCAATAAAGGCTATAGACCCTACGGGCAAGTATCATGACTTTCGTAAGTTGGGTTATGGATTCAGCGAGCCTGTCGATGCTCCTACGCCACCAACACCGCCGAGCCCACCAGAAGCACCAGCACAAAAATTGCCGAAAGCTCCCAAAGCTCCAAAATCACCCAAAGCCCCGAAAGATAAAGAGGAGTAGAGCGTTATGAATTAGTGAGTTAGTGAATTGTGAATTAGTGGTGTACGAAGGATTTTATTTTATTCAAAAGCGTGCTTATTATTCGCATTTTTTGTGGTAGCGGCAACCCTTGCGGTTGCCACATTCCAAATGGCAACCGCAAGGGTTGCCGCTACCACAATTGTATTTGAAGGATAAAACCAAACTTTCGTACAGCACTAATTGGGAATTGTGAATTATTTTCAATTGAATTAGACACAAAGTATAAGTTTGGGAAAATCAAATCACTCATTCACTAACTCACTAATTCACAACTCACTCAATCACAATTTTCACTCTACTATCATAAACGGATGTGGCGTAAAGCATAGTACAAAAATCAAGAGGGTAATCCAACCCAATATTTTTCGTTTGGTATCGAGCGGTTCGTCTAGTTCTACGTCTGGATGATACACACCTAAAAATCTACCCAGTAAAAAAGCAAAAGGAAAAAAGCCCGAAAAGCCTTTGAGCGAGTCTAAATAAGGCGTAATGCTGCATAAAAACTGTACTACTACAATAGCCAGACTAAACACCCAAGCGTTGATACTACGGCTAGATATACGACTAAAACATACTTTCAGAAAGTAAATATATATCAACAATGACGTAAAAAACTCAAGGTCTGTTTGATAATAGCCTCCTTCCAAACCAATCGTTTTTATATCTTGTACCGTAAAAAAGCCTAAGCCTGCATAAAACACAAAGCCAGTGAAAATCACGGGTGCAATCCAATTGAAACGTTTTTTACCGATAAGTCCGTACAAAATATGTCCGCCATCGAGTTGTCCAATCGGGAAGAGATTCAATGCCGTAAAAAACAGCGACAAGTACCCAGCCCAAAGCAAAGGATAGTGCATAATTTCAAAATTGGGCGGTAAAAGTGTAGGATTTGCCACAAATTTCTTAAAAAAAAGAAACAGTAGGTTATCGCCCAACACCATTTGTCCTTGTAAAGTTTTAGCATTGCGACTGATTTCGTAGGCATAATTTCCGCCATATTTGGCATATTCAGGGTGAATAGTGTAAATATAGTCGAGTGGAGGCAAATGCGTAAATCCATACCAAAGCACGCCCAACGCTACCACAAAACCAGCCAAGGGTCCTGCAATGCCAATATCGAAATATTGCTTACGGCTACGGGTGCGGTCGGTAATGCGTATTACTGCTCCAAGTGTTCCGATACTCATAGCCCAACCACTCAACCACATCGGAATGTAGTACGGCAAGGTAGTACGTACTCGATGGTACTGAGCCACAAAGAAATGCCCAAATTCATGACAAGTAAGTACACCCAAAAATGGTACTGAAAACTGTAGCCCTTGCCAAAAATCGTCAGGGAAATGCAGGGAATAAAGTTCGGGAAAACCAAAGAAAAATTTTCCCGTAATGGCCTCCGCTCCTGCCAGTGTTGTGGTAAGAAGCGTAACGATAAATAGCAACAATTGTAAGGCCAGTGTTTTATTGCTCATGCGCAAAAACGTCTAAAATAGTGAACTCTTGGGGTATAATTTGTTTGACTTCTATGCCTACTTGGGCTGCACCTACAAGGTTTGCTGCTAAATCGTCGAGAAACAACGTTTCGCTGGCAACCAAGCCTGCTTGTGCCAATACGGCTTCGTAAATATCGGTATGAGGTTTTACCAAGCCCATTTCATACGACAAGAATACGTAGTCGAAAAGGTCACTCAGTTTTTTCTCCCCTGTACAACGTTCTAAAATCTTTTCTACTTCAAGAATATGGATATTGCTTGTGTTCGATAAAATGAAGATTTTGTATTGTTGACGCAATTTTTTCAACAACGCAATGCGTGCAGGGTCAATATCGAGCAGTAAAGCATTGAAGGCTTGGTCTAGGGCTTCGTCGCTGGCATCCGATTGCAACAAGGCACGCAAGGCATCTCTAAAACCTTGGTCGTCGAGTAAGCCTTTTTCATAACGCACCCACACGTCAGAAGACTTGATGATTTTTTCGGTTTCTTCGGCGTTCAGGTGAGTGGTAAGAGCCGCTAAAGCCTGATAAGTACGAGGCACATCAATGTCGATTATGACATTTCCTAGGTCGAATATGATATTTTTCATATAAATAAAAAAGGTAATACTTTCGTATCACCTTTCGTTCAGTTTAATTTATTCTTCTACAACACCCATCGCAGCAAATTTGTCGATGCGTTGGTTAATTCTTTCCTCGGCTGGTATTTGGTTGAGTTCTTGGAAAGTATCGAGAATCACTTGTTTCACGGTTTCGGCAGCGGCGGCATGATTGAGGTGAGCTCCTCCGAGCGGTTCGGGAATAATGCCATCGACCAATTGATTGGTCATCATATCTTCGGCTGTGAGTTTGAGGGCTTCGGCGGCTTGTTCTTTAAAATTCCAAGTTCTCCAAAGAATCGTCGAACAGTTTTCTGGTGAAATCACAGAATACCAAGCATTTTCGAGCATCAATACTCTGTCGCCAATAGCAATGCCTAAAGCACCTCCAGAAGCTCCTTCGCCAATGATGATACAAATAACAGGCACTTTTAGCATAAACATATCACGAATATTGCGTGCAATGGCTTCGCCTTGTCCACGTTCTTCGGCTTCTAATCCGGGAAATGCCCCTGGTGTGTCGATAAGCGTAATGATAGGCTTATTAAATTTTTCGGCCATTTTCATCAAACGCAAGGCCTTGCGGTATCCTTCTGGATTGGGCATACCGAAGTTACGTAATTGTCGTTGCTTGGTATTACGACCTTTTTGTTGACCAATAATCATAAACGTTTGGCCTGCAATCGTGCCTAGGCCTCCTACCATTGCTTTATCGTCGGCAACGGTACGGTCGCCAAAAATTTCGATAAATTCATCGCACATCAATTCGATGTAGTCGAGCGTATAAGGACGTTCTGGGTGGCGAGAAAGTTGAACTCTTTGCCAACGGGTTAGGTTCGAGAACGTTTCTTTTTTCAGTTGTTCTATGCTTGCTTCGAGTTGTGTGGCGGCAGCCGACACATCTACATTATTATCAATCGCCAATTTTTTCATTTCTGCCAATTTGGCTTCTAATTCGGCTATGGGTTTTTCAAAATCCAAAAGAGTGCGCATTTTAACGTTGTAATTTAACGGATGCTTGTGTACATCAACTAGGCAATTTTGCACTGATGCCACCTAAGCATGGCTTACGTAATGACTGTTTTCCTTACTTGGAATAAATTTTAGCCCTCAAAGTTAGTCAAAAAGAATATTCGGAGAACTACTTTGCAAGAATTTTCATGTAGAAAGGATGCTATCGTTTTTCATACGTTTATCAAAAAACAAATACAACACACAGATTTGCAAACAATTACAAATATTTTTTTGCAAAAAAATTATCTTTGTTCTACTTATAATAATCGAGCAACACCATCATACTTTTGCTCATGTACAAACGAATATAGCATAAATCTGCGATTGTCTTCAAAACTTTACTCGGTTTTGTACAATTTTTATGCTACAAGTCCTACAAGAATGTTAGCATTGTCGGCTAAAACCTCTATTTTTGGTCAAAGCTTATGGGATAAGGCACGATTGTGCTGCCCTTGGTTTTATTCATAACCCTTCAATCAAATGCTAAGGCAATTTTCACTTTGTCTTATGCTTTATTTAAAACATTTATTATATGTCTATCTTCATTCTCACGGCAAGTATTTTACTCTTACTTGTACTGATTACCGTTTTCAAATTAAATGCTTTTTTATCGCTTATCATCTCCACTTTATTGGTTGGCATAGCCAAAGGGATGCCCTTTGCCGAGCTACTGACAACCATTCAAAAAGGCATTGGCACTACCTTGGGAGGCTTACTTTTGATTGTGGGTTTTGGCGTAATGCTAGGTTGTTTGCTGTCGGAAAGTGGGGCTGCCCAACGCATTAGTTCGGTGCTAATCCAGCTCTTTGGGGTAAAATATGCCAAGCTTGCCATGCTTATTACGGGCTTTGTGGTGGGCATTGCCATGTTTTACAACGCTGGCTTTGTGATATTGATACCGATGGTTTTTTCGGTGGCTATCAATACGAAACAGCCTATTATTTACATTGGCATTGCCACGGCTTCGGCTTTGTCGGTAACACATGGCTTCTTGCCTCCACACCCTGGCCCTACTACCATTGCGGTAGTATTCAAGGCCGATATGGGCAAAACTTTGCTGTATGGCTTGGTGGTAGCCATTCCTGCACTCTTTTGTGCGGGTTTTATTTTTCCAGAATTTCTTAAAAAAATTGTGGCCAATCCACCCGAAGGATTGATGCAAAAAAAACATTTCGCCGAACACGAAATGCCTAGTTTTGTGCTGAGTTTCGCTACGGCACTTATTCCTGTGGTATTGATGGGACTGGCTACGGCTACCGAACTGACGCTCCCAGCAGATAGCTCATTACGACACAATCTCAAATTTTTGGGCGACCCCAGTATTTCGATGCTCTTAACCGTGCTTTTTTCCTTAGTCATGTTAGGAATCGCCCGTGGTGTATCTATGCCCGAACTCATGGACAAAACAGGAGCAGCGGTGAGTTCGGCGGCGATGATTATCATGATTATTGCGGCTGGTGGGGCTTTCAAACAAGTACTGACCGATAGCGGCATTGGCAAAGACATTGCAGCTTTGTTTACTGGTTCTACTTTATCGCCTTTATTTTTGGGTTGGCTTATTGCCACGATTATCCGCATTGCCTTGGGCTCGGCTACCATTGCAGGGCTTACGGCCGCAGGCATTGTACAGCCCATGATTGCCAGTACGGGGGCTAGTCCAGAATTGATGGTACTTTCTATTGGAGCGGGTAGCCTGATGTGTTCGCACGTGAACGATACGGGCTTTTGGATGTTCAAAGAATATTTTGGGATTAGTGTAAAAGATACTTTCAAAACATGGTCGGTAATGGAAACCATCGTGGGTGTTGTGGGCTTATTTGGGGTACTTGTGTTAGAAGCTTTAGGGGTGTAGTTTTATCTATACAAAGGCCATTACACCATGATTACAAAACTTTTCATTAAATCATAATTAACTGAATAACAAGTATTTGATTGATTTTTTATCAGAAATTTATAGTATTGGTATTTTTCTGAGCAGGGAAAAGCGTTGGTTGGTTGTCATAGGGTTTTAGTTCAAGGCAAAGTCGATGGCCGCATACGACAAAGGTTTTTCTAAAAACCGATTCGCTCCGTGTAACATGGCTTTGTCTTTGACCTTCGACAGCGCCGTAATCATCACGATTTGGGTTTCGGGAAGCAAGGCTCTAAAAGCAGGGATTGTATCAACGCCAAAGCCATCTGGCAGGTTGTTATCGAGAAAAACCCATTGAGGGACAGCTTGGGCCGCTTTTGCCAAGCCATCGTGCAAAGAATGTGCCTGAATGGTTTCGATGCCTTTTTTCTGGAGATACAACTTGATGAGCAAACAAGTGTCTATCTCGTCGTCTATGATAAGGGCCAACGTCTTTTTTAGCTTAATGGAGTTCATACTTTATATGAGATGATTGAGTTTTGTCTAAAAATGTATTATCATGTACCATTTGTTCACGGTAAAAAATCATGCCACAGCAACACAATACCATGCTAAAAATCGTCGTGTAGGTATATTTATCTTAGCAGAAATCATCCTTCAATTGGCAACCAAATACTTAATCGCAGTGTTGTATCAACAGCAATAGTAGAGATGATTAAGAAAAGTAGAAAGGTGGAAGCATAACAAAACTTGGGGTAGAATCACTAGAAAAATCAAATTTATTCAACTTTCTATATAAATATTATTATTTTCTATTATATTAACGTTTAATCAGTGACAGTAATCAGCTAATCGAAACATACATTACTCATTATCAGTGTTGTATAATTATGGGTTATGCTTATCGAAAACTGTTGCGTTCCTTATAAGAACTTTTAAATATATAAAGCGATGAAAAAGAATACAAAAATTGCCTTGGGCCTCATTGCGGCCGCCACAGCAGGTGTAGCTATCGGTCTTTTATTAGCTCCTGAAAAAGGAAAAGACTTACGTAAAAAAATAAAAGATAGTACAGACAACCTTACTGACGACATTTTATCAGCCATCAAAACTGGAAAAGAAAAGTTAATGAATGTACAGAAAGCCTCGTAAGTAACAAAGGCTAAGGCGTGATGAGTTGATGGATACTCCTAAACTCATCACGCCAATTATCGAGGTAGCAAGGCCAGTCTAAACCAAAAATCATAAATTCCTTTCACTGTATCGAGCAGCCCTTCAAACGAAGACGGCTTATTGATAAAACAATTCGCTCCCGATTCGTAGCAAATCTTCAAATCTTGTGGTGCATTAGATGTACTCAGCACAATGATAGGCAAGGTTTTCAATGCCTCTTGGTTTCTAATTTCTTTGATGGTTTCTCGGCCATCTTTTTTAGGCATATTCAGGTCTAACAAGACCAAGGCTGGACGAGGATATGCCTCTTTATTGGCAAAAGCTCCTTGATTCAAAAGGTATTGCATCACTTCTATTCCATCTCTGGCAAAGACCAACGGATGAGCGATACCACAATCTTCAAAAGCAGCTTGAATCAAAAACCTATCATCTTCGTCGTCTTCGGCTATCAAAATTGGTACTTTTTTCATTCTTCTTTGCGGTTAGTTGGCAAATAAATCGTAAAGGTTGTTCCATGATTGGGAACAGACTCAGCCTTGATATGCCCTTGGTGGTTGGTCACAACACGCTTGCATATAGCCAAACCAATGCCTGTGCCTTCAAATTCGGTACGTGCATGTAAGCGTTGAAAAATCATAAAGATTTTTTCTGCATACTCTTGTTCAAAACCAATTCCATTGTCGATGATGGCTATTTCATGGTACAATTGGTTGGTCTTGATGTCGGGAATACTCGCAATCAAATTACCCGGCTTCACAGTGTATTTGATACTGATGTGTGGGACTTCATTCTTTTGATGAAATTTCAACGCATTAGAAATCAAATTTAAAAATAGTTGGTGAAATTGATACTTTACGCCATTGATTTGGGGTAAGGTATCGAGGTTCACAACGGCTTTTTTTTCCAGTACAAGCATCGACAAATCTTTCAATACCTCTTGCACGACTTCGGTAAGTGAAAGATTTTCAACTACTTGGTTATTGGCATTTACTAGCCTAGAGAACGCCAGCAAATCTCTGATTAAATTTTGTAGTCGTTCGGCCGAAAGGGCAATTTTTTGCAAAGTTGCTTTGCCGTCGTCAGTCAAATTTTGGCGTTGACGCAACAAAAGCATATCGCTAAAAGCACGAATTTTACGCAAAGGTTCTTGAATATCGTGCGAAGCGACGTAGGCAAACTGCTCTAATTCGGAGTTAGAACGCTTGAGTTCTTCGATAGTTTTCTCTAATTCATTCTGAAACGTAATCCTTTTCCGAAGTTCCACAAATACCAAGCCAAAGCTAATTGCCAGCAACAAGACCGTAACAATAGCCCACATCAACATTTTAGACCTGATATTTTTTTCGTGTTCGCCTTTTCTTTTAGCGTCTTCTCCGAGCAATTGCTCTTGCTTTTTTTTGAATAAATAGAGGGTTTTATATAATATTCTCGACTGCTCTACACTTTGATGAAAGACCAAGCTATCGAGTTGGTGCTTCGATTGTATGTCTGAGATATTACCTCGTGCCAGCATTTCTTTGCGGTCAAAATCACGCTCTATCGCTTTGATTTTTTCATTCAAAGCGGAATCGTCTTTCGCTGATTTATGGAGTTCTTGAGCAATACTTATACGCTTTTGCGTACCAGCATCAAAATTGATTAGGGTATTTTTCTGTTTCGTGACAAAAAACATGAGCAAGGCATTGTCCATTTCATCAAGGACTTGTGTCAGCGACCGGGTTTGCTCTACTATTTTACGTTTAGTTTCCTCCGATTCGGCATAGTCAGTAGCATTATTGGCTTCTTGGTATGCCGAGAAAGAAAGTCCTGCCACGAGCAATATACTGGCAGAAAAACTTATGACCACATTGCGAAGAGAATTATACATAATATTCAAGTGTGTATATTATTCTACAATATGTAGAAAAAAATCATGGTTACTATAGGTTTTTTTTGACAAACAAATCATCCATCTCAAAAACGAGGGCTGTGATGCTCTGTAAGGTTTTGTTTTTCAATTACTTAAATATATTTTTTTAAACAAATATTTTTTTGCATTTTACTAAAGAAAATGGCTTTTAATTTGGTATATAAAAGATGTTTTTTACAAATACGCTCAAGTACTAAAATTATCTTTACGTAATTACGTTATAAACAAAGCCCTGAATCTAATAGCTTTATTGTGTGTTTTCGTCATTCAAGTAAAAGTATTTTTCTGTTTGGGTTGTCGATATATGAATTTTGGATGAAAAGCTTTTAATGAAAAATCTGTACATCTGAAAACAAAATTCTCCAATCTACCAATAGAAAAATACCGCTTACACCCCAATGTGAGTTTTGATGCTAATATCCTAACTTTTAGTTTATTACAAAATCAACGCTCATTTTGCATCATTACTTAATAAACGTTTTGCCTTAATATATCTAACTGCCCGTTTGCTATGATGAACCTAACTCAACAACTAAAACAATCGCTGAGAATTTCGCCTAAACAAATTCAAATGCTCAATTTTTTGCAATTGAATACCCTCGAAATCGAAGCCCGCATCAAAGCCGAACTCGACGAAAATCCTTTTTTAGAAAAAGAGGAATCCGATGCCGCTTTGCCTTTGTCAAGTCAAAACACAACCCAACAAGCCCTGTACGACTTTATGAGTGCAGGCGAACTGCTCAACGAAGACGTACCTAGTACCTACAACAGCAGGGACGTTTCATGGCAACAGTTGCCCATCAAGCAACCCTTATCGTGGTACAACGATGTACTCGAACAACTCGGTTGCCTAAGCCTAACGGCACGCCAACAGCAAATTTGCGAGTTTATTGTATTTTCTTTAGACTGCTCGGGGTTTTGCAGGCAATCGCTTTCCGACCTTACCGACGACGTTTCGTTTGCCCTCAATAAATTTGTGGACGAATCGGAAGTAGCCCATTGCCTTGGCATCGTGCAAAGCCTCGACCCCATTGGCTTGGGTTCGCCAGATGTGCCTACGTTTTTGTTGCTCCAACTTGCCCCATGTACCGATGCCGAAGCACAAGCGGCAAGGCAAGTGATACAACATTTTTTTTATGAATTAGTCCACCATCAATATGGCAAAATCATCAAAGCCAATCGCTGGGAAGAAAACAATTTTGCCAACATTCTAAAAAGAATCCAACAGTTGCGTACTCGCCCTTTGTATGGCTGCGAGCCACCCACAGCCGAGCAAGTCATTCAGCCCGATTTTTTATTAGAACATGCAGGCGAAAACATCGAAATAAGCCTCAACAATGGGCATTTGCCAGTTTTACAACTCAACCAAGCCTATTTGCAGGCCTTTCGCCATATCGCCGATAAAACTACGCAACAATTTATACAATCCAAAATTTCGTCTGGAAATTGGCTCATTGATGCCATACAACAGCGCGAGCAAACCATGCTACAAGTGATGAAAGCCCTCGTAGTGGCACAACAAGATTTCTTCCAAACAGGCGACTGGGGCTTGCTCAAACCTCTTGTTTTGCGTGATATTGCCGCCCGTGTTGGCATGGACATCTCGACGGTATCGAGGGTGACAAGTGGCAAATATGCCCAAACGCCTTTTGGGCTTTTGCATTTGAAAGATTTGTTTAGCGAAGGAATTAAAACAATTGCCGGACAAGAAGTATCCAATAAAGCCATTCAACAATTAATTTTGGGATTGATAGAAAACGAAGACAAACAAATGCCTTTCAACGATACCCAATTGGTAGAGAAAGTAAAAGAAAATGGCTTTGTGATTGCAAGAAGAACCGTAACAAAGTATAGAGAATTGTTGGGCTTTCCGACAGCCACAGAAAGAAGGCTTTGGATAGAAAACTGAAAAAACCAACATCCAGAATCACTTACTTGTTGAAAAAATTAAGAACCAATGGCTTCAAAAATATTGATAATAGACGACGATGCAGATATAGTTTTTCTCCTGAAACGATTTCTTACTAAAAATGGCTATGACGTAGCCATTGCCCAGAATGGTCAGCAAGGCATAGGGCTACTCGAAACTTTTGCCCCCGACCTCGTTATGACCGATTTTAGGCTAGGCGATATGACAGGAGAAGCCATTTTGCAAAAAATCAAACATTCGCATCCTTATGTACCCGTACTGATTATCACGGGTTATTCGGATATTAAAACGGCGGTGAATGTCATGAAATTAGGAGCAGTAGATTACATCACAAAACCCCTTTTTCCTGATGAAATCCTTTTGACCATCCAGCAAACCCTGGCCAATCGGACAAGCCAGCCCGACCTTACCGCACAACCCAATAACCCAACGCCTTTATCGGCCAAAGTTTTTGGTGGGCAAGAGCATATTTTGGGCAAAGGCGAAGAATCGTTGTTGCTTTTTAAGCAAATCGACTTGGTAGCACCCACCAACTACAGTGTGATTATTTATGGTGAAAGTGGCTCTGGTAAAGAGTCGATTGCCCAAGAAATTCACTTGAAAAGCAAACGTTATACAGGGCCTTTTGTAGCGATGGACTGCGGGGCTATTTCAAAAGAATTGGCGGCAAGCGAGTTGTTTGGACATGAAAAAGGCTCATTTACAGGGGCTATTAACCAAAAAATTGGGCATTTTGAAATGGCCAACGGCGGTACGCTCTTTCTCGACGAGGTAGCCAATTTGCCCTACGATACCCAAGTAGTCCTGTTGCGGGTGGTACAAGAACGAAAACTACGCCGCATTGGTGGCAACAAAGAAATCACGGTAGATGTACGCATCATTGTGGCATCGAACGAACGCCTCCTCGAATCGTGTAAAAAAGGGAAGTTCAGAGAAGATTTGTACCATCGGTTCAATGAGTTTAGCATCGATGTACCAGCCTTACGCAACCGCAAAGCCGATATTATGAACTTTGCTTTTTTCTTTTTAGAAAAAACCAACGAAGAACTAAGCAAAGATGTGCAAGGCTTTTCGCCAGAAGTAGAAGAAGTATTCCTGAATTATCAGTGGCCCGGCAACCTGCGTGAAATGCGTAATGTTATCAAGCGTGCCACTTTACTCGCCGAAGGCGAACGCATTGAGGTAAGAGTATTGCCTTTTGAAATGCTCAATCATAAAAGATTGTTGGGTTTTGAAGCCCCTCCTACCACCGAAGTGCCAAACGACACGAGCCTGAAAAGTGTTGCTTCAGAGGCTGAGTATGAAAAAATTATGGAAGTATTACGGCAAGTAAATTTTAATAAAACCAAGGCAGCAAAACTGCTAGGCATCGACCGAAAAACACTTTATAACAAAATGAACAATTATCATATTTCATAAAATTACAAATGCTTGCTTTCGGGTTTTGAGCAACAATGCCTAGAAGCTTATAACCAAAATTAAATAGATTAAACTTGATTTTTCTTTCCCACATTAATGTATTCTTATAAAACGTATGCCACTGTATCAACGAGATAATATCCCTTTAGAACGGTTTGTTCAGTTGATTCCCGACCTTGTGTATATCCAAGAATTTCCTTCCCAAAGAATCATTTTCATCAATAGGAAATTTACCCATATTCTTGGCTACGACAAGCAGGATTTGATTGAAAACGACTTTCGGCTTGATTTTGCCATTTTGAAATCCGATATGGTTTTTTCGGAAGAAAAAATGCAAGAACTTTTGCGTATGGCCGAAACGGAGCAAACCCTAGCATTTAACGTACAAGTAAAACACCAAAAAGGACATACGGTGTTGCTTCGACACAGAAGTTTGGTGTTGAAAAGCAGCAACCCCGAAGCCCTCTTTGAAATGCTTTGCATTGCCGAAGACATTACCACTTTACAGCAAACAAACGAGCTTATCCATCAGCAACGCAACCAACTGTATGAAGCCGAAAAGATTTTTAAATTTGGCAGTTGGGAATGGGTCATGGGCGACGACCTCGTTACGTGGTCGGATGGGCTTTTGGCTGTATTTGGGTATGACAAAGGCGCTTTACCCACCAATCGCCTGAGTTATGGGTTTTATCAGCAACACATTCCAGCATACGACCTTAATAAAGCCATTCACTACTCGCTAGAAGCCGTTACACAAAAGAAAAGCTATTATACGTTCGAACACGCCATTGTGGATGCCAAAGGTGTAAAGAAGCAATTGGCCGTAAGAGGCAAATGCTTTTTAGACGACGCAGGCAATGTGGTAAAAGTAATTGGTACATCGGCAGATATTACGCAACTAAAGCAATACGAAATAGAACTCGAACAAAAAATAGAAGAGCTCTCGAAATCCAATAAAAACCTCGAACAATTTGCCTACATTGCCTCGCACGATTTACAAGAGCCCTTGCGTAAAATAACTGCTTTTGGCGAACGCCTAGCCGAACAATTGAAGCAAGAAACGGGAGATGAAAGTGCATTTTATATTGAGCGAATACTGGATGCTTCGCAACGGATGCGTAAACTGATAGATACCATTTTGGCGTACTCTCGTGTTACACGCTCGATAGAAACGTTTGAGCCAGTAAATTTGCAGCCTTTGCTAGGCGATGTATTAGAAGATTTAGAAATCAAAATCCAGCAAAGCCAAGCCTCTATTCACCTTGATGCGTTGCCAACCATTGCAGGAATGCCCGTGCAATTGCACCAACTTTTTCAAAATTTATTATCGAATGCCTTAAAATTCAGGAAAGAAGGTATTCAGCCTTGTATTCGTATTACAGCTACGCCAGTAGCCATTGAAGAGTTGTTAAACCTAAAATTACCTTTAGACAAACCTTTTTGGAAAATCACCATTGAAGACAACGGCATTGGATTTGAGGCCGAATACCAAGAAAAAATCTTCGTGATGTTTCAGCGTTTGCATGGGCAATCGGTTTTTGAAGGCAGTGGTTTGGGGTTAGCCATTTGTCAGAAAATTGCAGAAAATCATCAAGGCATTATTGTAGCCAAAGGACAGCCCAACGAAGGAGCTAGTTTTATGGTATATTTGCCCGCCGTGCAATAAACAAAAAGCAGTACTTTCAACCCAAAAACCTCGTTAAAAGTACTGCTAAACAATTGGTTATCAAAGAATAAAGCTTTGTCCTCGTTCGGGAATTTCTACTTGATTATAGCCTTTTTCAGCCAATAAATCTTTGAAAGTATTCATACTTTCCTCCTCTCCGTGAATCAAGAATATTTTTTTAACTTGTTGCGGATTTTGTTTTTTGACAAAATTTACCAAATCGTGTTGGTCGCCATGCCCACTGAATACATCTATTTTTTGCACATTTGCCAGCACAGGAAATTCGGTGTCTCTGATACGCAACGTTTTTTGTCCGTTCATCAACTTCCAGCCAAGTGTACCTTCCGAGGCGTAGCCCACCATCAGGATAGTACAATAGGCATTATTGATATTGGCGGCAATATGCTGTTCGACACGCCCACCCGAAACCATGCCCGAAGCCGAAATAATGATACAAGGTTCTCTATAATTAGAAATGGCTTTACTCGCTTTTTCGGTTTGGATATACTGTAAATTCTCGAAGTCGAAAAGGGCTTCGTTATCTTCATAAAAATCTTTCGCCTCTTGGTTGAGTTGCTTGATATTTTTCTGATACACCTTGGTAGAAGCATAAGCCAAGGGGCTATCGCTAAACACCTTGATAGGCTTGAAACCTCTTTCAGAGTACAATTTATTGAGCGTATAAAGCAAAGCCTGCGTGCGTCCTACCGAAAAAGCTGGGATAATCAAGCGGCCAGGCATATCAATACACGTAGCTTTGATAACCTTGGCGAGAGCATCTTCAGGACTTTCGTGGTCTTCGTGCAAACGAGAACCATAGGTAGTTTCGCAAAGCAGGTAATCGACTGGTGGAATTTCGCTGGCAGGGTCGATATGCAAAGGATATTTGTTACGACCAATATCGCCCGAAAAGCAGATACGTTTGCGTTGGCCTTGTTCTTCTACCTCTAGCACGATATGAGCCGCTCCTAATAAATGTCCTGCTGGAATAAATGTAACCCAAACGCCATCTTTCACTTTAAACTTGCGATTAAACTGAATGGTTACAAAATTCCCCATCGAATCTTCTACATCTTTTTGCAAATACAAATCGCCTTTGATAAGCAAGCGATCCATTTTTTTCTTCTTTTTCTTGCTATCTCCTTCGGCTTGTTTGAGCTTTTTTTGGTTTAGACTAGCGGCATCATAAAGCAAAATTTCAGTGAGTTCGGCGGTAGGTTGCGTACATAAAACTTGCCCCTCGTATCCTTCTCGATACAGCATAGGAATATTTCCTGAGTGGTCTATGTGTGCGTGCGTAAGCAAAACGAGGTTAATCTGCGAAGGTTCAAACGGGAAAAATGCCTGATAGCCTGTTACGGGTTGCGAAAAATCTAATTCTCGCTCCATATCAGTACCACAATCTATAAGTATTTTAAAGTCATCTTCCAGTTCGAGCAGATACATACTTCCTGTCACTTGCCTTGCTGCGCCCCAAAACGTTAATTTCATTGTATAATATTTCTACGTATTAAAATTTATCAAAGTAAATGTGTTGATTTTTAACAGAATAGCCAAAAACATTCTTGGAAAAGTCAAAAAATCTTGTCTAAAAAATCAACAATTAAGTTATTTCACATTGGTGCTATTTGACAAAGATACCTAAAAAGCCCCCATTATTAGTGGGTTTTTATAAATTTTCTATGGGTTTTGTTGTCTATACATAACCCCATAGCGGGCTTTCTGGTTTCATTGATTGACGAAAGATATTCACGTGTACAACTTTGCTATACTCCTAAAAGCACGCATTTGATGATTTTGATAAGCCTACCCCATAGAAAAAAATCGTTGATAGATTTCAGAGCGTAACCATTGGCTCGTGCATCGCAAGCACTTATTTTTCAATGGAAAATGCGTATTTGGGTCCAACAAGGGAGTAAAAGTAAAAGAGTTAACTCTTTACTTTTACGTTGTTCTCAAAACCATTTTTGAATGGTTTAACTTGTGGGAAGAAAATGGCTGTATTGGTATTTTGCACAAACCAGATATAGGTCGAAAAGCAAAATTAAAGGATATATCATCTGAAATAATCGAAGATATAGTTAAAAAATATCCTCGCAATCTGAAGGGTGTGATTGCTGAACGTTGTGCTATCCACCATGTGGAAATATCAGTAAAAACCTTACAACGGCATCTAAAAAAACTAAACTTCACATGGCGTATAGTTCGTAAGTCGTTGAAAAGCAAAAGGAATCAGTTAGGATTTTCCACTAAAAAGGCTCAAATTGAGCAATTAGAGGTATTGGCTAATGCTAATTATCTCGACCTGTTTTATTATGATGAAAGTCACTGCATCGGCAGTCCGATTTGAACTTACGCCTTGTGTGCCTTATGCTTGGCAATGTAAAGGACAAACCATCGAGACTCCAACAGCAAAAGGAAAGCGGTTCGCCGCCCGATATATCAATGTTGCAGGATTCTTTTCTAAAAAAAACGCTTTTTTATACTATCTATCAGAATCAACTATAAACACCGAAAAATTAGTTGAAATATTTAATGATTTTGCTAAAAAAATCACTAAAAACCATTGTTGTCTTGGATAATGCCCCATTCATAAAAGTAAATTATTTGTCCAAAACATAGAAAAGTGGCGTAAGGAAAATGACTTGTTATTGTTCTTTTTACCAACTTATTCTCCGGAACTAAATCTTATTGAAATTTTATGGAGAAAAATAAAGTATGACTGGCTTGACTTTTCAGCCTTTTTATCATTTGATAACCTCAAAAATAACCTCAATCAAGTACTCAATAATATAGGTGGAAAATTCAACATTCAATTTGTCTGATTACTTACAAGATTCTATGGAAATCAAAGTGAATTACTTGTTAAAATTGGTGGAATGGGTTTATTTTGGGGAAACTATCTTTTGACACTTATGAGAAATTTGTTTAAACCAATCTTATTATTAACCATTCCTTCAATATTAATCCTTGTAGTAACTTTTCCATCTGTATTAGAATATTTTATGTCTTCAGTACATATTGCTGATAAAAGCCAATTTACCAACGAAGATAGAGGCACATTTGGAGATATGTATGGAGTTCTTAACTCCTTTCTTTCAGGGCTTTCAATAATTGGCATTGTTCTCACACTTTATTGGGACAAAAAGCAGGAAGTGGATAAAGAGGAAAAGGCTAATATTGATAGAATGAGTTATTTATACTCTGTGTGCCAAAAAGCGAATGCCATGCTTCAAGAATATCAAGATGCACTTACAAAATTCAATGAGGAACTGGACAAAGACCCACTGTATATTCCTTATATTGTGATAGAGACAAGTACAGAAATATTAAGTGTTATTAATGAAAAAATAGACCAAGAAGCTTATTTTCACAGTTATAAGTCATTTTATAGTGATGAACAAATATTAGATTTATTCAATCATTATGCTTTCATTGCAGCTAAGATAAACCATTCACTAAATGGCATCAAGGAAAAAACAAAAGATAATATAAAAAGAAATGATAAGATAATTGGATTAATTGAAAAATTTAGAGATGCGAATAATGATGACTTCAACTCCTTGAGTGATATAAGTGATAAATTGAATATAGCGTTAGCGGATTTGTCAGATGAAGAAAGAGCAAATTCATGGATAATCTATAAGTTACTTGATCCCGTAATAGTTGGATTTGGTAGTGATAATCCTTGGATTTCTGATTTAAAAACGTGGCAAATTATTACTACTAAAATTAATGAAATAAAAAAAAATAGAGATAGTCTTCAAGGTGACTTAAATTCGTACCATAAATCTATTCAAGGTTTATTAGATGATCGTAAGATGAAGCCTGTTCTTGAGAAAATAAAGAATAGCAATCACACTAGTTTTAAGTTGAATAGTTTCTGGTACTTCTTTCATGGAAAACCAAAAACTAATTAAAATATCCCAAACAAAAAAGGAAGCCCGAAAGCTTCCTTTTTCAATATATTATCTCTACTTATTCTTCTCCTCAATCCAAAGTCTCGCATTAACAAATGCTTCTAACCAAGGACTTACTTCGTCGTTTTTGCGGTTGGATGGGTAGTTGGCCCAGTTCCAAGGGAAGGTCGAACGTTCGATGTGCGGCATGGTTACTAAATGGCGACCTGTGGCATCGCACATCATGGCGGTGTTGAAATCCGAACCGTTTGGATTGGCTGGATAGGCTTCATAACCGTATTTGCCTACGATGCTGTATTTTTCTTCTTCGTAAGGTAACACAAATTTTCCTTCTCCATGCGATACCCAAACGCCTAATGTAGTGCCTGCTAAAGTAGAAAGCATCACGGAATTATTTTGCTGGATAGTCACCGAAGTAAAGATACTTTCGTGTTTATGCGATTCGTTATGATGCATTTTGCCATGTACTTCGTGGTCTGGATTAATCAATTCCAATTCCATAAACAACTGACAACCATTACAAATACCTACCGAAAGCGTATCTTCACGAGCAAAGAATTTCTTGATGGCGGCATTGGCTTTTTCGTTGTACAAGAATGCTCCTGCCCAACCTTTCGCCGAACCTAATACGTCTGAGTTTGAGAAACCACCGACTGCACCAATAAACTGAATGTCTTCCAAGGTTTCACGACCAGCGATAAGGTCGGTCATGTGTACGTCTTTTACATCAAAACCTGCCAAATACATCGCATTCGCCATTTCACGCTCTGAGTTTGAGCCTTTTTCACGAATAATCGCCGCTTTCGGACGTACCGCAAGCGTGCTGTTATCCGTTAATTTTCCAGTAAAATGTGAAGGGAAAGTATAGCTTAAAGGCTGATTTTTGTAATTGCTGTAACGTGCTAAAGCCGTTCCGTTTTTCGATTGTTTTGAATCTAACAAGAAAGAAGTTTTGAACCAAACATCTCTTAATTCCGCCACAGCAAAATCGAACGAAGTAGCCTTGTTTTTTACGGAAAGCGTATTGCCTTCTACTACTTCACCAATTTTAACGATAGTAATATTGTTTTCAGCAAAAACTGTTTCAACTGAAGCGTCTGCTTGAAATACCAAGGCAATGTTTTCGTTGAATAATGCTTTTACGGTATCGTTTTCGCCTAAACCAGAAAGGTCAATATTTGCTCCAAGATTTACATCAGCAAAACACATTTCTAATAAAGTCGTAATCAAACCACCGCTACCAATGTCGTGACCTGCTTCGATTTTGCCTGCTTTGATTAAATCTTGGAAAGTATCAAATGCCGTTTTGAAATACGCTGCATCTTGAATCGTTGGTACTTCGTTACCTACTTTGTTCAAGATTTGAGCAAAAGAGCTACCACCCAATTTGAAACTATCTTTCGATAAATTCAAATAGTAAATTGCTCCGCCATTGCGTTGTAGCACTGGCTCAACTACTTTATTGATGTCCGAACAATGAGCCCCTGCCGAGATAATTACAGTTCCCGGAGCAATTACTTCATCGTTTGGATATTTTTGCTTCATCGAAAGCGAGTCTTTTCCTGTAGGAATATTGATGCCCAATTCGATAGCAAAATCTGAACAAGCCTGTACGGCTTCGTACAAACGTGCGTCTTCGCCTGCATTCTTACAAGCCCACATCCAGTTGGCAGAAAGCGAAACCGATTTTAAACCGTCTTTCAAAGGAGCAAAAACGATGTTTGAAAGTGCCTCCGCAATGGCAGTACGTGAACCAGCCGCAGGGTCAACGATGGCGGCTACTGGCGAGTGACCGATTGAAGTAGCGATGCCGTCTTTCCCTTTGAAGTCTAAAGCCATTACACCTACGTTGTTCAAAGGCAATTGCAGTGGGCCAGCACATTGTTGTTTGGCTACTCGTCCGCCTACGCAACGGTCCACTTTGTTGGTCAACCAGTCTTTACAGGCTACGGCTTCTAATTGCAATACTTGTGCTAAATACGTGGGAATTTCTGTTTCAGTATAGGACAAACCTGCATAATTGCGTACCACAGTTTTATCTTCCATAATCATTTTCGGAGAACTACCGAACATTTCCGAAATGGCAAAATCCATTGGTTTTGCACCTGTAGATTTTGATTGGAATGTAAAACGATTATTTCCCGTAATATCTCCAACCGTATATATAGGTGAGCGTTCACGCTCTGCCACACGTTGAAGGGTTGCTAAATCTTGTTCACCAATCACCAAGCCCATGCGTTCTTGCGATTCGTTACCGATGATTTCTTTAGCCGAAAGCGTTGGGTCGCCTACGGGTAATTTATCTAAATCAATCAAACCGCCTGTTTCTTCTACCAATTCAGACAAACAGTTGAGGTGTCCGCCTGCACCGTGGTCGTGGATAGAAACGATTGGATTATGGTCAGATTCAACCAAACCTCTAATCGCATTGGCGGCACGTTTTTGCATTTCTGGGTTTGAACGTTGAATCGCATTCAACTCGATACCTGAGCCAAAAGCACCCGTATCTGCCGAAGAAACCGCTGCTCCACCCATACCAATGCGGTAGTTTTCACCACCCAACACTACTACTTTATCGCCTACCGTTGGCTTTTGTTTTTTGGCTTGACTTTCTTTGCCATAGCCAATACCACCAGCCAACATGATTACTTTATCAAACCCTAATTTGCGGGCTTCTTCTTCGTGTTCAAAAGTAAGTACCGAACCCGTAATTAAGGGCTGACCAAATTTATTCCCAAAATCAGAAGCACCATTGGAAGCCTTAATCAAAATATCCATTGGCGTTTGGTACAACCAATCACGCTCATTAACCGCTTTTTCCCAAGGACGATTTTCTTCTAAACGAGAATACGAAGTCATATAAACCGCCGTTCCAGCCAAAGGCAAAGAACCTTGTCCGCCAGCCAAACGGTCACGAATTTCACCACCTGAACCTGTGGCAGCACCGTTGAAAGGCTCTACAGTTGTGGGGAAATTATGCGTTTCAGCTTTTACCGAAATCACAGAATCAAATTCTTTTTCTGCATAAAAATCTGGTTTGTCGGCAGATTTTGGAGCGAATTGCGTAATTCTTGGACCTTTAATAAAAGCAACGTTATCTTTATAAGCAGAAACGATGTCGTTTGGATTCGTTTCAGAAGTTTTCTTGATAAGTTTGAAAAGTGAAGTAGGTTTGGCTACCCCGTCGATGACGAAAGTACCATTGAAGATTTTATGGCGACAGTGTTCTGAGTTTACTTGAGAGAAACCAAATACTTCTGAATCAGTGAGTTTTCTACCTAATGTTTCAGCCAAGCCATTCAAATAGCCAACTTCTTCTTCGCTCAAGGCAAGCCCTTGTTCTTTGTTGTAAGCTGCTACATCCTCAATTTCAAGAATCGGTTCAGGTTGAATTTTGATGGTAAAAATACCTTGATGCAATTGGGCATATTTCTGCGAAAGCATCGGGTCGAAATCCGTAAAATCCTCCGCAACCGCCTTAAATTCCTCGATACGAATAATTCCATGAACTCCCATGTTTTGGGTAATTTCAACAGCATTGGTACTCCAGGGCGTAATCATGGCAGCACGAGGGCCCACAAAAACAGCTTCCAAAGTAGCATTTTCTTGATTTACGACAGTAAAAGTATGGCCAATATTGCTATTGAAAAGCCAAAAGAGTTTTTGAATATCTTCATCTGAAAGAATGCCAAGCGTTTGCACGGCATAAACTGTGCTGGAGTTACTCCCGAAGAAATGAATCATGATGAAACAGATTGATGGTTGTTTGTCGGCTATTTTAATAAAAACAAAGACAAGCGTACAGCCGAATTGCTAAAGAATTGCAAATTTAGCGGTTTTGAAAAAGAATACCTATAAAAATTTAAGGGATTGGACGCTTCGGCTCTTATTGGCATTTTTCACGACATTGCCAAGACTTACCAAATTTTTGTCAACTCGACCAAATTCGATGAAATGTTTGTTTGACTAACGCAAATGTCCTATTTTTAACCTTGATATACCATGACTTTGTGGGTGTTTTTTATGGGTATTTATCAATAAAAGCAGCACCCTGCATTTTACAGCACATACACTATTTTATTTGTACAGTTATACCTAATGATGATGAAAAAAATATTTGTTTTAACCTACTTCTATGTTGCCTCTTTCTTTGCTTCTTTGGCACAGGAATATCCTGTGAAAGTATTTACTACCAACGACGGGCTTTCTCAAATGCAAGTAAATTGCGTGTTTAAAGACAGCCGTGGGTACATCTGGGCTGGTACAAAATACGGCTTTTGTAAATACAATGGGGAAAAGTTTACCCGATATAAGCCCATCATCGGTGTTTTAGGGACTGAGATTTACAAAATTGCAGAAGATAATAAGGGAGTATTATACATTGCTTCCAATGAAGGCGCGTGTCGGTTTGACGGTAATTCCTTTGAACCCATCAAAGGAATAAAAGATGTTGGCGGTCAATTTTGTATTGACAATAAAAATCAAGTGTATGTCCTAAAGTATAATGTTCTTTATAAAATCAATAGCAATGATAGCCTTGAAGTAGCCAAACACCTGCCATTCAAGCATCAGTATGGCAGTATCATTTTTGATAAGTTTCATAACACTTTAATAGCCCATGTAGATAGCATCGGGGTTGTGTCTTTTACTGAATATTCATACAAAATTTTATTTGCAGAGCCTAAAAAGGGAGGAAATATAACTACGCAGTTAGGAAAAAATGGAGAAATTATTATCTATCATAACTATCAAAATGAGCAAACCTACTACATCCTTGATAACAAGGGAAAAGTAGAAGCATTTTTAGAGATTAAAGACACTCTTATTCAAGTAAGAAAAACTATACCATTTAATTTTCCTTTTTCAGTAAAAAATGTTGCCTATTTGCTTGAAACCAATTCATTTATTTGTAAAAAGTTACAGAATATACCCTCTTTTATCAATGCAATACAACCTTGCTATACCGAAAACGGTGTATGGATTGGAACAGAACAAGGTTTGATTTTTATTGCTACCAATGGTTTTGAATATTTCAACAAAAAAATTGCACCTTACTGTTGGGGCTTAGTAGAGGATAAATATCAACGCCACTGGCTATTCAATTGGCTTCATCCGATTAAGATTTGGGATGGAAAAAAAATAGATAGTACAACAGCGTATTATCCAATAATGAACAAGAAAATACACTTACGTAAGGAAGATAAAATAGATGATAAAAATAAAAACACATGGTATTTTGGTCCTATCAAAGATAAATGGGGAAACCTTTGGATACCCAATGGACATGGGCTATTGAGGTATGATTATCGACAATATCAACTATTTACACCTACTAAAAAAGATATTGCCACAATCAGTTTATCAGTGTTAGAAGACCCCGAACGCAACCTTATTCTAAGTGGTGGTCAGCTTTCCTTAAACATTTTTGAAAATAAATATCCCTTTAAATGCACTACGGGTGTAGGACAAGTTTGTTAAAAAGTAAAGTTTATTCATATATTCTTTGGCAAAGCAGAAAGAATCTGTTTTGCCAAAGGCTAATTTTATGAAATATTTCAAAAATTAAGGCTTTTTCTCATACTTAAATTTAGCTATGCCAAATAAAATTTGGAGCTTTTTTTTAAACAAACAAACTTGTCCTACACCCATGCACTACACTGACGAAGAAAGAAGGGATGAAGATTAGTAATTATATTCTAAGTATAGCTTTAGAAAGACCTGGAGTTTATTGGTTAGGTGGAGGAAATATGCTGATGAGGTACGATAGCGACCATAAGACTTGGAAAGAGTTTTCGATTGCAAATGGGAAAACGAAATCTAAAGGTTTTGGAGATATGTGTTTTGATAACCGCCATACACTTTGGGTTACAAGTCTTTTAAATGGGCTACATTACTACGATGCCCGATTAGATTCCTTAGTCCAAGTGCCTTCTGAAGAGCTAAATGAACCCGCCTCAAGTGTTCTACAAATCAGTCAAAATCAATTACTGATAGGTTCTTTGAGGCAGCTATACATACTAGATTTACAAGCTTGGTATAAAAATAAAAAAATCGTATTAAAAGCTTTTAACAACAGAAATGGCTATCAAGGCATAGAACCCGGACAAAAAGGTTTATACAAAGATTCTAAAGGATATATTTGGGTTACATCTGGTACAGAACTTTCAAGATTTAAGCTTGATAGATTAGTCCTCAAAAATGATACACTCAAAACCTTTATTACACAATTCAATGGGAAACCGATTCCATTCAATGGAATATTACAAGATAATATTTCTACAACTGGTAATGTCAGAATTGAATTTGAGTCGGTCGGAGAAAACAAATCATTGGATTCGGAATATAGTTACTTTATCGAAGGAATTACCCCAACTTGGACGAATTGGCAAGAAGAACCCGTAGTTACGCTTTCTAAGTTAGCATCAGGTGATTATCGACTCTTAGTAAAATCAAGAACCGGGAATGGAGACGACCGATATTCTAAAATAACTTCGTTTGATTTTGTTGTAGAAGTATTCTTTTGGCAGTCACCATATTTTCCACTCTATGCCTTTTTGATACTTTTAGCGATTTTAGCTTTAGGGTATTTCATTTATTGGAAAATTCAACAAAAAGAAATAGCCATCAAAGAGGCACTTATCCAAAAAGAAAAAGAGGCACAGCAAGAACTGATTAACAAAGAAGTAACCCTCAAAAAACAGACGACGCAAATCAAGTCTTTACAAGTACAAACCGCTCAGGCTCAAATGAATCCACATTTTACCTTCAACGTGTTGGGTACATTACAAGCACTGATTTACAAACAAGACACCAAAAGTGCCAATGATAATTTATTAAAATTGAGCAAACTCATGCGGAGTTATTTAGATGCCTCCATTTCTTCCGAAATCGACCCCCACTCGCAGGAATCTGGCATGATTACTTTGGAAGAAGAAATAGAATTACTACAAATGTATATTGATTTTGAGCAACTGACCTATCGAGATAGATTTGAAGCATTGATTAACATAAGTCCAGACATCAGTAAAGATTTCTACAAGATTCCCCCCTTGTTGATTCAGCCTTTTGTAGAAAATGCCATCAAGCACGGCGTATTACCCAACCGTAAAGTATTTGGTAAAGTTGACATTGCGTTTAGCCTAGACGAACAAGAAAATTTAGTTTGTATCATCAGTGACAACGGCATTGGCAGAGAAGCCTCACAGCTTTTACAACAAACCTCCATGAAAACCTACAAATCGCTCGGTACAGCCTTAGTGAAAAAACGGGTAAATATACTAAGCGAATTAGGATTTAAAATTGACATCCATTACCAAGACAACCCAACAGGGGGCACAACCGTAACCATCAAATTTATTTATACCTAATCTTATGACAAACACACTTAGAACAATAATCATCGACGATGTTCCAGATTTTTTAGAGTTAATGGCAGATTTACTCACAGAACATTGTCCAGAAACAACCATCGTAGGCACAGCTACCGACATCGACACTGCCTATCATTTAATCAAGCAAGAAAAGCCCGATTTGTTGATTTTAGACATCGAATTGGGAGGCGTTACTTGTTTCAATCTTTTGGGGCAACTACGCAGTGAAAATCTCATAGATTTTCAACTCATTTTCTTTACCAGTTACACAACAAACGAACATTATACCAATGCTTTTCGGTACTCAGCCCTGCAATATTTGCATAAACCCATCGACCATGAGCTATTAAAAGAATCGGTGGCAAGAGCCTATAAAAATGTAACCTGTAGTAAAAAAGAAGTAAGCGAGCAACTACAGCCACAACTTGAAGTGCTTTACAAAATGATACAAGAAAAAAAAGGCTCAAAAGAAGGGCAAATTTTCTTGCAATTACCCCGAAAAATATGGGAAAAAGTAGAAGTACAGGACATCCTCTATTTAAAATCTGATGAAAACATTACCGAGTTTCATCTCATTGGCAACCGTCCTGTAAAAACCATGCAACATATAGGTTATTATGTTTTTTTGACCAAAGACTATGAATTTTTTAGAATAGAACAAGGCTGTATCGTCAACTTAAAACACGTAGTAAGATACGAAAGCCAAGACAGAGTTATACGGTTGTCAAACGGCAAACACCTTTATGCCTCAAGGCAAAAAGACCGAGAGTTACGAAGAATCTTTATGCAGCAGTAAGAAAAACCCCTTTGAAATCATACGTTCAAAGGGGTTTTTCTTTTTTAGAACCAAATCCTATGTTATTTGACCGAATTTTAGGAAGGCAAGCTTTTATGACAGGTAGTTTAGTAGTTTTAGTTTTAAAAAATACAGAATCAAATTATTAAAAACATGCAGCTATGAAAACACTATTACCATTCTTTAACTGTACAAAAAGTACACTATCGCTACTTTTATACTTAATTAGTTATATTTCAATTGGACAGTCAAAAAACTATACAGTTCCATTTAAAGCACAAGTTCTTCCAGGTGATTGGGAAAATACTAAAAATTGTGGTCCTACTTGTGTATTAATGATTGACGGATACTATAAAAAATATGTCCCAACTGAAAAAAACATTAAGTCTATTAACGATTGGATGGGAACACCAACTTATAATGGTGTAGTCACTAATACAACAAAATTAGAGGAGTTAGCTACAAAATACTGTAAACTATCAAATGTTTCTCATGATAACGCATCCTCCTCAAATGCAAAAAATACGATAGTAGATGAGCTTAATCAAGGATACCCGCTCATTTGTGCTGTTAGATTAAAAATGACTAATTTGGTTGATAAATCAAATGGTCACTTTATGGTAATCAGAGGATATAATTCTGAAGGAGTTTATGTAAATGATCCAGGACGAAGCCTTGAATCAGGACAAGGTGAAAATAAATACTATCTGTGGGAAACATTTTTAAAATCTTGGGAAACACAAAACTATGCTTTTGTAAAAATTCATCACATAACTACACCAGCACCCTCAATCCCAACACTCTCGACACCAGCCCAAAATGCCAATAATGTTTCTATCAAAAATGGGATTTCCTTTAAATGGTCGTCTACAAATGCTGATAAATATCGTATTCAAATTATTGAAGCAAGTAAATTTGTGTCGTTCTCAACTTCAACTGGTTTTATTAATGCTACTTGCACAAATTGTCCTTACTCTGACACCACAAGTGCGTCTTCATTTTTATGGACAAAAGCAGAATCTGGAAAAACTTATTATTGGACAGTTAGAGCAAGTGGCATTGGTGGCGTGAGTAACTTCTCCAATTACAGTAAATTTACAACCGAAACTCTTACCGCAAGCCCTCCAACCCTCACAGGAACAGCTACTATTTGTAAAGGAGCAAGCACAACCTTGACTGCCACAGGCTGTAACGGAATAGTGAATTGGAGTGATAATCAAACTGGAACAACTGTTAGTGTCAAACCATCTGCAACAACTACTTATACGGCAACCTGTACTGTTAATGGAGTAAAATCAGCTAATTCAAATGCTGTAACTGTAACTGTTAATCCTGTACCAACTGCTCCTACCTTGACAGCATCGCTCAGTACGATAAGTGCTGGAAAATCAACAATACTAACAGCATCAAATTGCAATGGTATAGTTACTTGGGATAGCCCTTTGGGAACGGGGACATCTAAAACTGTTACCCCTAATGTAACAACAACTTATAAAGCCACTTGTTCTACAAACAACTGTATGAGTATAGCATCCACTATAACAATTACTGTTAATAACCCTCCAACAATTACAGGAACAGCTATCTAAAACTGTTACCCCTAATGTAACAACAACTTATAAAGCCACTTGTTCTACAAACAACTGTATGAGTATAGCATCCACTATAACAATTACTGTTAATAACCCTCCAACAATTACAGGAACAGCTACTATTTGTAAAGGAGCAAGCACAACCTTGACTGCCACAGGCTGTAACGGAATAGTGAATTGGATTGATAATCAAACAGGAACAACTGTTAGTGTCAAACCATCTGCAACAACTACTTATACGGCAACCTGTACTGTTAATGGAGTAAAATCAGCTAATTCAAATGCTGTAACTGTAACTGTTAACCCTGTACCAACTGCTCCTACCTTGACAGCATCGCTCAGTACGATAAGTGCTGGAAAATCAACAATACTAACAGCATCAAATTGCAATGGTATAGTTACTTGGGATAGCCCTTTGGGAACTGGGTCTTCTAAAACTGTTACCCCTAATGTAACAACAACTTATAAAGCCACTTGTTCTACAAACAACTGTATGAGTATAGCATCCACTATAACAATTACTGTTAATAACCCTCCAACAATTACAGGAACAGCTACTATTTGTAAAGGAGCAAGCACAACCTTGACTGCCACAGGCTGTAACGGAATAGTGAATTGGATTGATAATCAAACAGGAACAACTGTTAGTGTCAAACCATCTGCAACAACTACTTATACGGCAACCTGTACTGTTAATGGAGTAAAATCAGCTAATTCAAATGCTGTAACTGTAACTGTTAACCCTGTACCAACTGCTCCTACCTTGACAGCATCGCTCAGTACGATAAGTGCTGGAAAATCAACAATACTAACAGCATCAAATTGCAATGGTATAGTTACTTGGGATAGCCCTTTGGGAACTGGGTCTTCTAAAACTGTTACCCCTAATGTAACAACAACTTATAAAGCCACTTGTTCTACAAACAACTGTATGAGTATAGCATCCACTATAACAATTACTGTTAATAACACAAAGTCTCGAATTTCGATTGACACATTGATTACTGATAGTGCAGACTCTACTTTACTCGAACCAAGCGTTCAGCGAATATTCCCTAATCCCGTTTTCACTGGAGATGAAGTGAATTTTGATAAACCGATTAGCTTTACCCTTTTAGACCAATATAACAATATAATAGCGATTCAGCAAGAAAAGGTTTCTAAATGGAATATTAAAAATCTGCGTAATGGTTTCTATATTATTCGTACAGATGATGGAAGTAGTTATAAACTATTTATAAATAGATAAATCAAGATGTAGAAATCGTTCTATGTAAAAATTATTTTCATCCATAACTGACGGTATTCACTGGGTTGCCAAGACCAATGACTCATTGGTTTGGCAACCTATACCTCTCTCCCCCTAAACCCTACAAACGATACCGCACCAAACTAACCGAAGCGGCAGGTAATACCAAGCTGTCGAGTGCTTTGCTGGTTTTTTGCTGGTAGGTTACGACTTCTTTTTGTGGCTGCTTGATGTCGTTGAAAGCGGTATAACTGCTGGCGGTGAGTTCGTGTATTGTTACTAAACTTTTGGGCTTGCCACCTTCCCAATTGATTTTTGTGGCTACCGAAAGACTGGGATGCCGATTGACCAAGGCAAGTGTAACCATGCCCGTTTGTTCATCATAACTGCAAGCGGTGTCTAAAATGGGCTGGGTTTCGCCTCCTTTTTGGGCTAATGAAGGGCTTTCTACGCTGGTTTTCAGGCTTGTGCCTGTGCAGTATTTTCGGTATAATTCCATCGGATAAAAAATGGTTTGACAAATCACTGCCTTGTCGCTGGTGAGGATGGGGGCTAATACATTGACCGTCTGTGCCCACGTTGCCATGCCAATAATATCGGCTTGTCGCTGGAATATATTCAGAAAAGTGGCTACGCCCAAGGCATGAAACCACTGATAACTTACTTCTAAATTGTACGCTCCTTTGCCTTCATTTTCCCAGATTCCCCATTCGTCTAAGGCAATTTTTAAGGGTTCTTGGCGAGGAGGAAAACGGTACCAACGATTAAAATTTTCTACTTTATCGGGTACAAGTGTCTTGATTTGTCGCTTGGTTTCTTCTACTTCTTGCTCAAATTTGGCAATGTGTGCAAACAAAGAAGCGGGTTCTCCGGGTTTGGAATTGGCATAATAATGTAAGGAAATATAATCGGCTACGGGATGTAATTCTTTGAGCAACACTTCATTCCAAGCTTTGTCGCCACCTGCCAACACCAAAGCGATGCTGGGGTCTTGTAGTTTCATCAGTTTGGCAAATTGCCAAGCCATGTCGGCATACTTTTGTGGGTCTTGCAATTTTCCTGTGTCAGGTACGGCATTTTCTTCATTGCCCAAACCCCAATATTTTACCTGATGGGCTTGCGGATAACCATGCTTTTTCCGTAACACAGCCCAAGAAGTATTGCCTTTGCCGTTGCAATATTCTACCCAATTGGCGGCTTCTTCGGGTGTGCCTGTGTTCATATTGACGACCAAAAAGGGCTGGGTTTTCAATTGGCGACAATAAGCGATAAACTCATTTGTGCCAAATTGATTGTTTTCTTCTCCGCCCCAAATCAGGTTTGGACGAACAGGACGGGCATTTTTAGGCCCAATGCCATCTTGCCAATGATAAATTTTGGTGACAGTGCCACCCGGAAAACGGAGCAATGGCGTTTGCAGTCGCTGTACTTTTGCCAGCACATCTTTGCGTACTTGGTTGGTTTTGGCATCGACAATTCCACCTGTGATAGCCCTGCCTAAGTATTCGATAAACTGTCCATAAATATTTGGATTAATCTTGCCAATGCTTTGTTGGAGCTGTACTGTTACACTGGCTTGCACCGTATTATCGGTATTTTTATAGAAAGAAGAAGGCAACAAAGTGAGCATAGCAGCCTTGCTACTTTGTCGCAAAAAGGTACGACGAGTTTCTTGAAACATAGTTTTATAGTATAATTGGGATGATGAAAATGCTAGTGCCATAGACTTGACAAACTTAGCCACGTTTCCTTAAAAATGTATCCTAGCCTAGCGTTTATCTGGTTTGATGAGGAAGATGATTTCGGATGTGCTGAAGCAATACATTTATATCAATAAAATTTCTAGCACAAAGATAGCTTTGCTTGTCTTTTACCTAGCTTCTTCCATAAAAAAGAGAGGTGTTGAGAGGAACAGAAAAAACAAAACGGCAACTTTTGTGGTCGCCGTTTTGTGTGTAAAAGTTTGTGAAACCTGTATTTTCAAGGCTTCTTATGAGGTCTTAAAATTGCGGATATTATAAGTAAATACCAACATAAAATATTGTGTCAATACATTTGCACGGGTGTCTTCTATGTAAGTATCGGTTACGTTTCTGGCAATGCTGTTGTTTTGTTTGAGTACGTCGAAAATCGTCAATTTGATTTCTCCTTGCTGTTTGCTAAATACTTTTTTTCCAGCAGAAATATTCCACAAAGCATATTGTTGGTTGAACGAATCTGACAAACCTGCATAACGATAATAGCCAAAATCAGACTGAAACACGAAGCTTTTACCAATAATCAAATTGACACGCCCAGTACCACTATGCACAAAATATTTGGTGTTGAGTTGTGGTTGCAAAGAGTTTTCTACTTGGTTGTAGTTGAGCGTATAATTCAGGCTAAAATCAATTTTGGTACTGATATTGCTACCCAACGTAATACCTTGGTTGAAATTATATTGGTTACTATAATTCATTTGGTCGTTGATGCGGCCGGGTGTACGGTTATAATTAAAGCCTGTATTGATATTCATATTGGTTTTGATAAACGACAAAGGCATTCCATAAATCGCCAAGGCACGTACACTCAAGGTGTTGTCAAGGTTGACGGGTCTTGTCCATTGTGCTCCTTTTTTCAATACAATGCCGTTGTCGAGGGTCATATCCGTTTGGGCAATAGTTACGGCATTAGCAATGTTATCGAGGGTATAACCTACGTTACCAAATGCCATAAACGAAATGGCATCCAAAGGTTTGGTTAGGGTATAACGTACATTCAGGTTATGGCTGTATTCTTGTTTTAGGTTCGGATTACCGCTCGTCAAAAACAAAGGATTGCTATTATCGAATACATTTTGCAACTGCGTAATAGAAGGTGCATTGGTACTGGTGCGATAATTGACAATCATACGGCTTTCGTTTGAAAAGCGATAATTCCATTGCAAATAGGGTAAAATATTGCTAAACGTAGTTTTAACTAAATTGTTTCTTGGAAACAACTGTTCGCCATCTAACACGGCGGCTTGGTAATTTGCCCCCAAATTGAGGTTTCCTTTTTTGCTACGAAGATTGTAACCAACGCCTGCCCGATGGGTAAGATAATCGTTATCAAATTTGTTCGACAGCAAACTATCTAATGTCACATATTCGTTCGAGGCTATGTCCATTTTTCGAGTTTCTTTATTGCTGGTGTTGTGGTTGTAGGTGGCATTATAGCTCAACTGCAACAAACCATTGCCGAGGGGTTCGGTATAAACCAAGTTGCTCGACAAGCTGTAACTTTTGGTATCGGTATTGGTTTTTTGTTTGACTGTTGAACTGGTATTACTCGAAAAATATTGGTTATTAGAGTTCAAATAGCTCAAGCCCGTTCTATCACTGAAATCGGTACCGATGTTTAGCGAGATACTTCTGCCTCTTTTCTCGAAAGCATGGCGATACAAAACATTGTTATTGAAAGTAAATCCCGACCGCTCTGCCGACGAAACATTGTTCGATTGGTTGAGTTTTTGGTTATTGGCCAAAGTCGTTAGCCCCTCGGTTGTTGTACCGCTATTATTGGTTTGCATACTCAGGCGAGGGGTAAAAATGATGGTATTTTTAGGGTCGATGGTATATTCTATTCTAAAATTGAAGCGATGGTTATAGTTTTGGCTATTACTATTCGACTGTTGTGTATAGTATTGGTTGGCTGTTTGGTTGACAAAATACGTTCGGTAAGTCGATTGAACATTTTGATTATTAGAATTATTAAAGAAATAACTTCCTCTAAATGCCACTTTTTTCGACCAATTATCAGAAAAATTGATACCAAACGAATTGGTTTTATTCAAACCTGTTTGTTGACCTACCAAAAAGTTATCCTGCGAGCCTCCGAAACCGCCACCGCCGCCACCACGGTTGCCACCACCGCCACCACGATTGCCACCTCCACCACTGCTACTACTGCTCACGCCAAGTAAATCTTGGCTCGAAAAGTTTTGCTGATTGATATTGTTGGTCATGCCCAAAATAGACATACGGTTTTCGCCTTTAAAAATATTAAGCGTTCCTCCTGCCGTGTAGGTATCGTTTGTACCTGCACCGCCATACACACGCCCAAACGTACCATTGCGACGATTAGGGTTGGTCACGATATTGATTGTCTTGCTTGTTTGACCATCGTTAAAGCCCGTCAATTGTGACTGGTCGCTCAACCTGTCCATGATTTCTATTTTGTCAATTAACTCAACAGGCAAGTTTTTCAAAGCAATATTTGGGTCATCGCCAAAAAAAGGTTTTCCATCCACAAGTACTTGCGTCACATTTTCGCCTTGGGCTTTCAATTGTCCATTTTCTACCGTAACGCCGGGCAACTTTTTTACCAGTTCGTCGGCATTGGCATCGGGGTTTGTTTTAAAAGCATTGGCATTGTATTGCAGCGTATCGCCTTTTTGGAGCATCGTAGCCACTTTTGCCTTTACCACTACTTCCGAGAGTTCATTGGTGTTCTCGCTCATCGTAATTTGTCCTAAGTTGTGCAAAGGCTTGTTTATTTCGAGCGTTTGATTCAATTCTTTAAAGCCAATCATCGTAATTTTGATGGCATAAGTAGCCGGCGGAATTTGTGCAATCATAAAGCGACCATTCACGTCGGTTGGTCCGGCAAATTTACTTTTAGCGTCTTTGGTATTGGTCAATATTACATTGGCCCCAATCAAGGGCTCTCCTTTGGCATCGACGGTTTTTCCAGTAAGGCGGCTGTTTTGGGCAAAACCACTCAGGCTTATGCACAACATCATCATTAAATAGAAGAGTTTTTTCATCTTTTAGTTTTTGAATAGTATGTATGGTAATTTTACCCTTAGATAGGTTTAGGGTAGTAAATGTTTAGTAATCAAACGATACACAAGAGCCTGTTAGACATAAAAAACGGCATAAGCTAATTTTGTATAGACAAAACTTGTATTTTAGTCGATTAAAAAAATAGACAATAAAGCTTTTGTAGGTGATTTCTATACGAAAGTGTAAAAAAATAGGCAAGCCTGTGCCCTGTTTTAGAAGAAACTTGAGGTAGCTATGAATAATGTACATAACCTATCGTTTATAATTGTATGAAATTAATTGATATTATTGCTTACACAGGCACGTTTGTCTTTGCCATGACAGGAGCATTAAAGGCTCGTTCGCATCGGATGGATGTTTTTGGAGCGGTGGTGATTGCCTTTGTCACGGCGTATGGCGGCGGTACAATGAGAGATGTACTCATTGGCATTCGACCTGTCAATTGGGTGAATGACAATGTAGCTTTATGCTTGGTGTTAGGGGCTGTTTCAATTGTTTCCTTGGTCAAAAAAAGTTTTGTACCATTTCGTAAAGCCATTTTTATTACTGATGCCATTGGTTTAGGCCTGTTTACGATTGCAGGAATTGAAAAGTGCATTCACCACGACATCAACATGATTTATGCCGTGGTAATGGGCGTAATTTCGGCTACATTTGGAGGCTTATTGGCTGATATTTTATGCAATAACGTACCCGATTTATTGAAGCGTGGCGAATTGTACGCCACCGCTAGTCTGATAGGAGGCATTATTTATGTGCTTTTATGGCGTACAGGTTTGAGCCACGAAATCAACCAATTGATGAGTATCTGTATTGTTGTTTCGGTACGAATTATTTCAAAAATCAAACGACTCACTCTTCCCGATATTTAGGTTTTGTTTGTATTCATGTTCAAATGTTGGCAACCAGCCCTCACGTAATAATGGTTAGCATGCACTTGCATACGCTACACATAAGGAATTTCTATCAATACCGATGTGCCAGCTTCGGTATGCAATGTAAGTGAGCCTTGAAGATAATGTACCCTTGAACGAATATTGCGCCAGCCATTGCGTTCTGTCCCGACGCTATCTGGCTGAAAACCAACGCCATCATCTTCTACCGTAAGGCTTAGGCCTGTATCAAGGTAATTGATTTGAATAAGTATTTCTTGGGCTTGGGCGTATTTGAGGGCATTGGTGAGCAATTCCTGCACAATGCGGTAGAGCATCAAATTTTTTTCGTAAGACAATTGCTGCACTGTTCCAAAGTATTGAAAAATAATCAAAGGCAAATCGGAGTGCTGTTTGAGTACCAAATCTTCAATCGACCGAATAAGCCCGAATGTTTCGAGGGCATTGGGCTGTAAATTTCCCGAAATGGTACGTATCTCTTCGCAGGCATCATCGAGCATTTGTTGCACCGCATCGAAAGCAAGTTTTTTGCTATCGACCAATATTTTAATTCTCGACAACAGCGTTCCAACGCCGTCGTGTAGCTCTCTTGCAATACGCAGGCGTTCAAGCTCTTGTCCATTGATAAGGGCATGAAGCGTTTCAATTTGTAAGTTCTTGCGTACTTTCTCAGCTTGCAGGCTATTCCAACGTTGCCTTGCTATAAAAGTATAGGCCAAAGCCGCCAGCAATAAACACGCCAATAAAATAGACAACAAGTATATTTTTTGGCGGGCACGCAACGACTCAACTTCGGCATCGGCAAGCTTTTTTTCCAAGGCAATTTTATGCAATTCGGCTTTGTGGGTTTCTAGCAATTGATACTCACGGTACGACCGCACATCGCTGCCTACTTTTGAATAATAACTTTGTTGGGCGGTTTGGGTGGCTTGGGTCATATAGCGATACGCCTGTTCATAGTCTTTTTTTTCTACATATATTTGGCTCAATTCCCAATAAGTTGCTTCTAAAAGACCAAATAAGTAAAAAACATTGGTCGAAAGTTGTTTACATCGCTCCAAGCTTTTGAGTGCCTGCGGAATTTGCTGTAGGCTATGCTGGCTACACCCAATATAATACCAAGAAACCGCTTCGAGCCAAGTAACGTGGGCTTGTTGGGCTACAAGCAAACTTTTACGGGCATACACAATAGCGGTATCGTATTGTTTATCGTGACGGTACAAGTCTGATAAGGCGGCATCAATGCGGCCTTGCATAAGGGTATTTTTCACTTGTTGGTTGAGTCTATTGGCTCTTGCCAGTAGGTGTCGGGCGGTATCGAGGCTAAAACGATGAATATGGTCGTTGGAAAGATTGACTAAATGCCCCAACTCATATACTGGTTGCTTTGTTTTACTAAAAAAATGAACGGCACTTTGGAGGTAGTCACGGGCATATTTTTGTAAGACGGGTTTATCCATAAAATAGATTCCTAAAGCCCCCTTTACTTCATATAAATTCACAGAATCATGCAACATTTGAAAATAATCCATACTTTTGCGATAGCTTTCAACGGGCGATTCTTCGGGATTCCCCCATTTCTCTTGGCTTTTGGCATAAGCCAAATATGTATGAGCCAAACCCCGAATGTCTTGCTTTTGTTGGTATTTTTGCAAAAAAGACATGATTTGGTCTTTGCGATACAGCGTATCTGGATGAGGGTATTTCTGGGCAAACAAAGGTGTGCTTGTCAGGTACAATAGAAGAAAAATCCAATGTGTTTTCATAGATTAGTGATAGTCTCAATGCGTATTTTTTGCAGTTTCAGTATCGTATATTGTTCGTTATGCTGCACTCAGGTATAAATCTTAACAATTTTTCCCATTCAGATGATTCAGGTATTATTGGTTGATGACCATAAAATTTTTACAGAAGGCTTGTCTTTTATTCTTGCCAACGAAGCCGATATTGCCGTGGTAGGGGAATGCCAGAACGCCTTACAGGTAAAACAACTCTTGGCTTCGCAAGCAATAGATGTGGTACTGCTCGACATCAACCTTGGGCAGGATAGCGGTTTAGACCTTTGTCGGTACATTCATGAGCATTATGCGTCAACCAAAATTTTGGCTATTTCGATGTACCAAGAAGAGAGTTTTATCTCTAAAATGCTCAAAAATGGGGCATCGGGCTACTTGCTAAAAAACACCGGCAGAGAAGAATTATTAAAAGCCATTCGCTCGGTGTATCAAGGGGGCAATTACCAAAGTGCTGTTGTTACCGAAATCATCATGAAAGGACTGAGTCGGCAGAAACAACAAGAACATAACATTTATCAACTTCGTTTTACCCGTAGAGAAAAAGAAGTATTAGAACTCATCGCCAAAGGACTTACCACCCGAGAAATGGCAAATGTTTTATTTATCAGTGAAAAAACGGTAGAAACACATAGAAGTAATTTATTGGCTAAATTTGATGTAAAAAACGTCGTTAGCCTTTTAAAGGTAGCAATAGAATACGGTTACGTAAAATAGTTGTATAGAAAAAATAAAAAAATCAGGGTTTACCCTGATAAGATTTATGAAGGAAATTCGTAGTATTTTACAAGCATATCAACAAATTAATCAAACCAACGAACAAGTAGCCTTAGCCACAGTAGTACATGTAGAAGGGTCTTCATACCGACGCATTGGTGCCAGAATGCTCATTTCGAGCAATGGTTCATGGGTTGGAGGCATCAGTGGAGGTTGTTTAGAAGGTGATGCCCTCAAAAAAGCCAGATTGGCCATTGCCAAAAAACAGACAACCATGGTGCGGTACGACACTACCGACGACGACCCTTTCCAAATTGGCGTTGGCTTGGGCTGTAATGGCATCATTGATGTATTGCTTACGCCCATAGATACCAACGAACCCAATAATGCCATTACAATATTAAGCGATATTGCGGTGCGTCGTACTACTTCGGTGTTGATTACGGTGCTAAACTGTACTCAAGCACTGCCTTTTTCGACAGGACAAGTATTTGAATTAGAACCATTTCTGGCACAAAGCAAAGCCCTGTTGCATCCATCAAGCACAGAAGCCTTAGTTCAGGCCATAACAGAGGCTTTTACCCAGCAAAAGTCACAGGTATATCGTACCTCACAAGGCGAATGTACCTTGCTCCTAGAAGTGCTACTGCCGCCCGTGCATTTGGTTATTTACGGAGGCAATTACGATATTTATCCTTTGGTACGTTTGGCAAAAGAATTGGGTTGGCTCGTCACAGTGGTATGCAATCCTTTGAAAATGCAAGCACAGCTTTCAACTTGGGCCGATGCCATTGTCCCGAAAGAAGAGGCCGATACGATTGCTATTGACGAAAGAACGGCGGCTATCTTGATGGCCCACGACTACGAAACCGACTTTACCAATTTGCAACGCTTGTTGCCAACGGCCATTCCGTTTATAGGCTTATTGGGTCCTAAGAAACGAACACAAAAAATGTTTGATGCCATGCAACAACAAGGAAAGGTATTAAACGACAGCGAATTAGAGCGTATTTCTAGCCCCGTAGGATTAGATATTGGTGCAACAACACCCGAAGAAATAGGCTTATCCATCTTGGCAGAAGTACGAACCCATTTTGCTCAACGGGCAGGAGGTCGCCTCAAATGGCGTAATGCCCCGATTTATGATTAACGCAACAAATATCTTCTATAAAAACATGTTACAATTAGGATTAGTAAGTGCTATTTTGGCAGAAAAAAGCTTTGAAGAAGCCATTGATTTTGTGGCAGCACAGGGTTTTGCTTGTATCGAAATCATGTGTTGGCCCAAAGGCAATGCCGATGCCAGACGCTACGCTGGGGTAACGCACATCGACGTTGAGCAACTCGACGAAGCCAGCATTGCCCATATCAAAAACTACGCTGCTAGTAAAGGTGTATTCATCTCTGGCTTAGGTTATTACCCTAATCCCCTCGACCCCAACGCCCAACAAGCAGCTTTTTATGTAGCACATATCAAAAAAATTATTGTTGCCGCAGCACACTTAGGAATCCCTGTAGTAAATACGTTTATCGGGCGTGACCCGAGCAAAAATATTGCCTACAACCTAGATAAATTCAAGGAAGTTTGGCCCGAAATTGTACAATTAGCCGAACAAGTAGGGGTAAAAATTGGGATAGAGAATTGTCCGATGTTTTTCACTGATGACGAATGGCCAGGCGGTAAAAATTTGGCTACAACCCCGGCAATATGGGACCAAATGTTTACCATTATTCCATCTGCAACTTTGGGACTTAACTATGACCCCTCGCATTTGCTTTGGCAACAAATGGACTACACCCTTCCGATTTATGCGTACAAAGAGCGTTTGCATCATATTCATTTAAAAGATGCCAAAGTGTATAAAGACAAACTCGACCGAGTAGGCATTATGGCCAATCCTTTGGCATACCATTCGCCTAAATTGCCCGGTTTGGGCGATATTCAGTGGGGCAAATTCTTCTCGGCACTGCACGATGTTCGGTACAAAGGCCCAGTGGTCATAGAAGTAGAAGATAAAGCATTTGAAGGCTCTGCCGAAGATATAGAAAAAGCCATTCTTACGGCACGCAATTACCTTCGACAATTCTTAGCTTAGGCTGTAAGGTTTTTTAACTGCATATTTTTATCAAACAAAAATAACTTATGAATTTATCTGGTAGCGTTGTGCTTATTACAGGAGCAAGCAAAGGCATAGGCAAAGCCCTAGCCATCACATTGAGTAAAGCAGGTGCCCATTTGGCACTGGTAGCACGCAGTGAACAAGAATTAAAAGCGCTTCAAGAAGAAATCCAAGCCTTGGGCGGTAAAGCCGAAATTTATGTAGGCAGCGTTGCCGACGAAGTGTTTGTGAAAGCTAGTGTACAAGCCACAGTGCAAGTATATGGCAAGCTCGATGCTGTAGTCAATAATGCAGGCTTTGGCGTTTTCAAACAAGCCTCCGACATTAGCGTACAAGAATGGGACGAGATTTATGAAACCAATGTAAAAGGAACATTTTTGTTTTGTAGAGAAGCCCTTCCGCACATGAAGCAAGCGAGCAAAGGACACCTCGTAAATATTGCTTCTGATGTTGCCAAACGAGTATTTGATGGCGGTTCGTTGTATTGCTCGTCTAAATACGCCCAAGATGCCTTTTCGATGGCCTTACGCAAGGAAGTTCGCAAAGATGGCATCAAAGTATCGGTGGTATATTCGGGCTTGGTTGATACCTATTTTCATCAACGTACACAAGGCGACCCTCATCAAGCCAAGTATCTTTCGGCACAAGACATGGCCGATACCATCGCCTATATTTTGGCTGCCCCCGACCACGTAGTAATCGACGAGCTAATGATTCATCCTATGGCTCAAGAATACTAAGAGATAACAGTAAAGGCTATCTGTTCAGATAGCCTTTACTGTTATGAAGAAAGACGATACAGTCTATGCTTGTTCTGCTGTTTCTTTCTTACCTCTGTTTACAAAAGTGCTAAAATAGCTACTTCCACAATTCAAACAAGAATAGTATTTGATATTGGGAATAAAGAACAAGAATACTTTTACGTGAAGAGGTCTTTTTACTCTTGTACCATAAGGATTGCCACAAACGGGGCATTTTTTTGATTTGCTGCGACGCAAAAAATAAAACACAATCATTGAAATTTGTATCAGTAGATATGCTAATACAAATAAGTAAGATGGCTTTTCAATCAATTCTGTTAATTCAAACATAATATTGCGAGTTAGATAGTACTATAAGATAGGTTTTTTTGAGAAAATTCTTAGAAAAATTAAATTATAAGTCAGCGACAGGATTATTTAATATTAGTATAATTATTATAGTAATATTATGAAATAAATAGTAGCAAATACAAGCAATATGGAGTGATAATTCTCTTAAACAGCACAAAAATACAAATTTTTCTACTAAAAAAAACCTTGATACAAAAATAAATATTGTTTTATGATAAAATTTGTCTAAACTCTTAAAAGTTTAATTTTGTTGGAGAATACTTTACAATAATAAATTCGAGCGTACAGTCCAATATCAATAAAATACAATTTTAACAAATGTCAATAAAAAAGTGCTGAGGAATCAATATAATCGTGTAAGTATGATTGATTAGTCAATCCATAAGATTTTAAAAGTACGCTCAATAGTCGATAGCTTTGCAGTGATACGGTAATAGCAAACAGTCTTTTGAGCTTTACCATAAAAGTATAGTATTATCGAAGGTTAGTCTGTATCCGTCACACTGTTGCAAAACTATTTGTTATCCTTTGTACGCTTTTTAAAGGCAAAAGAGTAATCGCCATTTCAACGACTAAAATAATCATAACAAGCTTTGGCAACGGAAGCAATGATTTGCTCGTTGGTTTCGTCGCTTTCTTGCGTATTGCTCACAAAAATGCTGATAGCCAACGCTTTGCCGTTTGGTAACAGCACGATGCCTATATCGTTTACAGCCGAAGCCATGCCTTGGGCGTTGCGGTCGGAGGTGCCTGTTTTATGGGCTACTTTTGTGCCTTTGGGCAATAATCCCTTGATTCTTTTTGCTCCAGTAGGAGATTCTAGCATGACTTTCCATAAAAAATCTTGACTTTGAGCCGACAATAATTGTTTTTCATAGAAAAGTTTCAAGGTTTGAATAGCAGCTTCTGGCGTTGTCCAGTTTTTAAATTGTACGTCCCAAGCCTCGTGCATTTGGGCTTCTGAGGCAACAATCGCAAGGTCTTTGACTCCTTTTTTATGTAAAAAATCAGTTACCTTACTTGGACTTCCCAACAATTCTAGCAAAATATCACAGGCATTGTTATCGCTTTGCCCAGCACTGTATGTAATGATTTGGGCTAAGGTGAGCCTAATCGTATCGCCTTTAGGGTAATCGTTTCGCATAGGACTCCAAGTGTTGGGCAACAATTGTCTGCGACTAATCGCAATGGGCTCGTGCAGTTGCCAAGTGCCTTTATCTACTTCGTGCAGCACAGCTAGAGCAATATGAAATTTAAACACACTTTGCATCGGAAAATGCTGTTTGCCAAGATGACTGAACGAGCGTTGACTGCCCAATACCTGTGCAGCAATGCCTACCGTGGCTTTTTTGCCTTTCAATATGGCCTGAATTTCTTCTTGCAAACTAGGTTTTTGTGCTAATAGCATAGTGCAAGAACAGAGTGTCAAAAAAAGTAAAATCCCTATTTTTTTCATGGTTTGAGCGATAAGTCTGTATTTGATTTACGTAGTGCATATTACCAAAATTATGACAGAATCAAGGGAAAATATTTATAAATAATACTTATGTATTTTATTGAAAACATAAATAAAAATAAATAAAATATCCTCTGTAATTTTGAGGCGTAAATATCAAACATACACATACGCATGACAAGAATAACAGTTGCAAAAGGAGACGGCATCGGGCCAGAGATTATGGATGCTACGCTAGACATCATCCAAGCCGCAGGTGCTAAGATTGAAATTGATTTTATCGAAGTAGGCGAACAAGTATATCTTTCGGGAAATACTTCGGGGATTGCTAAAGAGTCTTGGGATATTATACGAAAAAATAAAGTTTTTTTGAAAGCTCCCATCACAACGCCCCAAGGAGGAGGCTATAAAAGCCTTAACGTAACCACCCGTAAGTTTTTGGGTTTGTATGCCAATGTGCGTCCTTGCTTGAGTTTACACCCTTATGTTGATACCAAACATCCTGTAATGGACATCGTGATTATTCGAGAAAATGAAGAGGATTTGTATGCTGGTATCGAACACCAACAAACCGACGAGGTGGTACAATGCTTGAAGCTGATTAGTCGCCCGGGTTGTGAGAAAATTGTAAGATATGCTTTTGAATATGCCAAACAAAATGGTCGTAAAAAGGTCACTTGCTTTACCAAAGATAACATCATGAAGCAAACCGATGGCCTTTTCCATAAAGTATTCGACGAAATAGCTGCCAAATATCCTGAAATAGAAAACGAGCATTGGATTATTGATATTGGTGCGGCTAAAATGTCGGATACGCCAGAGCTTTTCGACGTGATTGTGATGCCTAACTTGTACGGTGATGTGCTTTCAGACATAGCGGCACAAATTGCTGGCTCGGTTGGCTTGGCTGGCTCGTCGAATATTGGCGAATCTTGTGCGATGTTCGAGGCCATTCACGGCTCTGCTCCACGTCGGGCTGGGCAAAACGTAGCGAACCCATCGGGCTTGTTGCAAGGTGCTATTTTAATGCTCCAACACATTGGGCAGTCTGACGTGGCCGAACGTGTGCAAAACGCTTGGCTCAAAACCATCGAAGACGGGATTCATACCTACGATATTTACCAAGAAGGAACCAGTACGCAAAAAGTTGGCACAAAAGAGTTTGCTCAGGCGGTGATTGCCAACCTCGGACAATCGCCCACCAAACTCAAGCCTGTGCAATATGCCGATAAGCCACAAATGCAATTGCCTACTTATCAACGCAAGCCGTCGGCGGTAAAAACATTGATTGGAGTCGATTTGTTTGTGCATTGGGCAGGTAGCAATCCAGACGAACTTGCCGAGCAGGTAAAAGCACTCAACACCGACACCGCAACGCTGTCGATGATTACCAATAGAGGTATTAAAGTATGGCCAGAGGGTTTTCCAGAAACCTTCTGCACCGACCACTGGAGATGCCGTTTCAAAGGGGTTGATGCCGCTTTGACCATCCCGCAGCTCTTAGCAAAAGCCTACGAACAGGGTATTGATGTCATTAAAACTGAAAATTTGTATGAATTTGACGGAAAACCTGCGTTTTCGCTAGGACAAGGACAGTAAATTTTTCCTTTTTTGTAAAAGTAAGTCGGATAGCTATCTTCAAGTTGGAGATAGCTATTTTCTGTTACATAAGGAAAAGAACATTTGAATAGTCATGGGAAAAACTAAGGCATTGATTTTTAATTTATTGTAATATTCTATAAATGTGCAGCATGAAAGATATTTTTTGTAATAGAACCTTATTGATTGCTACAAAACATGGCAAAGAAAGGGTGTTAGCTCCTTTGTTGGAGCGTGCATTAGGCGTAAAGTGTGTTACCAATACCCAATTTGATACAGATTCTCTCGGAACATTTACCAGAGAAATAGAACGACCAGACGACCCTTTGGCAACGGTCAGACAAAAGTGCTTGCAAGCAATGGCATTGCACCAATGCGATTTGGCGATTGCCAGTGAAGGGTCGTTTGGAACGCATCCAGTGTATTGGTACGCACCTGCCAATGAAGAAATTTTGTTGCTAATAGACCTACAACATGGACTTGAAATAGCTGCCCAAAGCCTGAGTTTAGAAACTAATTTTGCAGGAAAATGGCTCAGTTCGGAGGCAGAACTTTGGGCTTTTGCCAAAACGGTCAAGTTTCCTTCGCATGGACTGGTACTAAGAGAACATCCCGACAAGGCAACAATCGTTTATAAAGGCATTGATAGCCCCAAGCAACTCCTCAGACGATTTTGGCAAATCAAAAAAAGCCAAGAAGCGGTGTATGTAGAAACCGATATGCGGGCCCATTATAATCCTAGCCGTATGCACGTGATTTATCAAACAGGTAAACAGTTATTGAAAAAAATCGCTTCTGCTTGTCCTGTCTGCAAAATGCCTGGGTTCGATAAGGTCGAAACCAAAGCAGGGCTTCCCTGTGAATGGTGTGGCTTGCCTACCTCAGACGTACAAGCATTTGTGTATCGATGCACCCACTGCCAGCATACAGAAGAAAGGGCTTTTCCTTTCGATAGGCAATGGGCCAATCCAGCGTATTGTTATGCTTGTAATCCTTAGTGGCTAATTTTCCAAGATATTTTTAGCCCTAAATTGTACCATCTCGGCAATCAATGCCAAGGGCATGGGTTCGCTCAGGGGCAGTTGTACCGAGCCTTTGCCTTGTTTGTAGCCAGCCAACGCTTGGGCAAAAGCCTCGTGACTGCTCGGGGTAGCATATAACCCAATATGCTTTTTGAAGGCAGCAAAATACATCAAGGGCTTGCCCTTGAGTTTGTAAGCAGGCATTCCATAACTGATGCCTTCTTGGGCTTGGGGGCATTGGCTGGTAATGACCCGCCGAATCGCTGTTAAATGCGTTTGAACAGCCAATGGAAAACTGTCGATGTAGGCATCTACACTCGAAAAGGATGTTTGCATGGTTATAAATCGGCAAGGAGGATGAGTATTTTTTCTAGTTCTTTGGTGGCATTGCCAGCACTGGTATTATACCGATTGAGCATGATTGAAAAACAATACAACTCGCCTGTACTATCGGTAAAATAGCCTGCGTATGCACGCACATTGTCGATAGACCCACTTTTGGCACGCATATTGCCCACGGCTTTCGACTTTTTGCCCAAATGAGCCACCGTTCCCGAAACGCCAACCACGGGAATGGATTCATAAAATGCCTTAAAACTTTTTTCTTGGTACATTACTGCCAGTAGGTCGGTCATGGTTTCGGCAGTAATGGCGTTGCTGGGCGATAAGCCACTGCCATCTTTTATTTTTAGTCCACTGATATTTACGCCTTTGCTTTGCCACAATTGACCAAAGGCTTGAAGGGCTTGCGGTAACGTATTGCCAAAACCAGCCTTGACGCTCGCCGTTTTCAAGAATGCTTCGGCATAAAGATTGATGCTATGAAAATTACATTCTTTTGCCAAGTCTTTCAACAAAGGCGAATATTGCGTATGCAGCAATAGGGGGGCTTGGGTTGTTGGCGGATAGCTTTTAAACTGCTTCTCTAAGGCAAGCGAAGAGGTTGCTCCGCCCGTTATGGATATATTTTTTTCGGTTAAATATTTGTATAAACTATAGGCGATAAAATAGGAAGGGTCTGGAATAGAGCCTTTTACCGTAAAATGCTTTCCCTGTGGTACATATCCTTCGAGTAAAAGAATGTCTTGATAGGGTGTCGAAAAAATATTTACTTGGTCGCCCGTGCCAGCTTTGTCGGTGAGAACTTTGTTGATTTTGGTATAATAAGGCAAATCGGGGTTGGTACGTAAGATGCCAGCCTGTTCCATGTAGTCTTTGGGAACAAAAGTCACAGAAAAGAGGTTTTCGTGGATATTTAGCCCATAGCATCCTGCTCCGTAATAATTTCCCATGTCGCTCCACGTCCAAGAATGAGGCAATACATTATGGTCGAAATAGGTAGCATCGCCGATGATTTGCCCTTCTATGCGTTTGATGCCTGCCTCCTTGATTTTTTGCCCCCAAATTTCGGTCAGTTGTTTGTAATCGGGCTTGCCAGCAAAACGCCAACTTCCCAGCGAGGGGTCGCCATTGCCTTTGATATAAATGTTGCCCGTAAGCACACTATCAACGATTTGTCCACTATAACTCAAGGTCGTTTGATAGGCATAATCTTCGCCCAACACCACAAATGCCGTTGCCGAAGAGGCAAGCTTGAGCGTAGAAGCAGGAGCAAGGCTTTTGTTGGCTTGGTAGCCGAATACGCTTCTTTTGTCTTTTGCCGATTTTACACTGATGCCAACGAAACCATTGTCTAAAAACGGAGAAGCCGCCAAACTGTCGATTTGTCTTTGACAGCGCATTTGCCATTTGAGTTGTGCCAGACTTAGGCTGTCTTGCTTGTTGCTCAGGCAGTTAAGAAATAAAATGATAGATAGGAATACATTCATGCGTATAGTGGATGGCAAAAGTTGATAACTACTTATTTTAAACTTTCGAGATAGGTTTTTTTGACGAGGCTTGCAGTTTTATGATTGCCCGAATGGTGCCAGCCTGGAGGCATAAAAATATACAAAATTTTGCTTTTCAAGGTAGGAGCATGATACACATCTTTGACTAGCAAGGCGATTTCTCCAAAATAAGCATCCCAAAAATCGCCTGATTTCATAGGTCTTGTGATGCCGTACTCAATGGCTATGTCATGTTTTTCGGATTGTAATGTGCCAAAAAATCTATCCCAAATATTGAGCAAATTACAAAAATTGGTATCCATGTACAACGGGTTGCGGGCATGGTGTACCCTATGATGCGAGGGCGTAAGAATGAGATGGTTCAAAAAGCCCAAACGAGCATTTTCAATGAGATTTTCGCCTACATGAATAAACGCTCCCCAAGTGCCGTCGATAAACATAATGAGGAATAAAAGAGGAGGATTGACTCCCAAAAAAATACAAATACTGGTACGAATGACATCGGCATAAGGGGCTTCTAAGAAAAAATGGGTATATGTTACCGATAAATTCATGTATTCGGGGGCGTGATGCGTAGCGTGCAAGCACCAAAAGAGGCGTACTTTATGCCCTAAATAATGATAAATAAAGTGGGCAAATTCCCACACAATATAACCATACACAAACCAATACCAAGTAAAAGTTGTCTGAAAAAGGCGGTAAGGTTCAACTAAGGCAATGCACACCCCAACCATACCAATAGCAATGAAACGGGAGATAAAACGATTAAAAACGTAGGTGAAAAAAGAAATTTTGTATTGTACAAAGCTAAGACGGCGATAAAAAAACGCCCTGATGATTTCTATAACCAGCAAAAGGGGTATCAGTGGGCCAAGGGCTTTGCCTATGCCATCTTGCGTTAAAAGGGCATCATATTGCTTACTTTCGATGATTTCGATGAGTCCGCCGAAGCTGAAAAAACCGAGTATTTCTTGGTAAAGTATTTTTAAAAATTCCATAGTTGTGGTCGAGATAGTGTTGTGAATGAGTCATATTAAGTACCAAGGCAGCATTGTAAACTTACAGGTCTGCCTTGGCATTTTACTTGCCTAAAACTTCTACTTCAATTACGCTATCGGTATAAACCTTGTGCGTTGCTTTTTGGAAATCGCTTTCTTGGGCTTTGTAGATATTTTCGACAAACTTTTGAGGATTTATATCGAACAAAGGAAACGCCGTTGATTGCACCTGAATCATGATTTTATGTCCTTTTTTGAAGGTATGCAATACGTCTTGCAACCTGAAATCAATGGCGGTTTCACGGTTGGGTACAAGGGCTTCGGGCTTGCTAAAACTTTTCCTGAACCGACTACGCATAATTTCACTTCTCACCATCTGCTGATACCCTGCCAAAGTAATGTGCTTGGGTGTATAAGATGTATTGGGTTCGTTGCCCGGATACACGTCGATAAGCTTGACAAACCAGTCGGCATCGGTGCCAGTGGTGGCGATGTTGAGTTTGGCCCAAATCTCTCCGCCCAAGGTTAGGTCTTCGGTCAGAATGTCGGTTTCAAAGGTCAATACGTCGGTTCTTCTGCCAGCAAAGCGTTGGTCTTCACTCATATAAGCCCTTGGTGTAAAGCCAAATAGCTGTTTGTTGTCTTCGGTATAAGGCACGGGTTTGTTGGGGTCTGATATAAACGAAGAAAAGCCTTTGGCTGGTTTGGTCTGCGATAATTTGCCATTATTTTGTAGGTAAAATTGTAATTTTTTGGCTGTTTTCACGGGCCATTTTTCAAAGGTTTTCCATTGTTTTAGTCCTGTATCAAACAAATATGCTTCGGGTAATCCAGATGTGGCATTGCCTTCGCCTTTAAGGAAATGCTTGAAAAAAGGTAGCTCAATATTTTTTTGGAAAAATGTAGCAATGCTATCGCCAAAATATACATTAGAATGCAGGTGATGTCCTCGCTCTCTGGCCCAGTCGCCATGTCCAAAAGGGCCCATGACCAAGGTATTATAAATGCCTTGGTTATATTTTTCTACATTTTTATAAATCGTCAAAGGCCCATACAAATCTTCGGCATCAAACCAACCGCCTACCACCATGATAGCAGGAGCATTTTTGATGTTTTTGAGGTGCGGAATAATGCTTCTTTTTTGCCAAAAATCGTCGTAATTAGGGTGTGCTACGTGTTCTTGCCAGAAGAAATTGTCCGTATAATTTGCCCCTAAATTTTTCAAAGGCGTTTGGGTTTTGTACCAATCGAATCCGTCTTGGGTGTTTCTTTTCGGAAATTTATCGTCGTACCACGAGGTTGAGGTTGGCTTGGGGTGTTGCATCCCAAACACAGGAAACGTTAGCCCGTAGCCTATCGTAAAAGCACCGTTGTGATGAAAGTCATCGAAGAAGAAATCCGAAACGGGTGCTTGTGGCGAGGAGGCTTTCAAGGCTGGATGCCCACACAAAGCCCCAGCAATGGTATAAAAGCCCGGATACGAAATGCCATATTGTCCTACTTTGCCGTTGTTGTGGGGGATGTTTTTGAGTAGCCATTCGATTGTATCGTAAGTGTCTGAGGCTTCGTCAACGTCTTTGTTGCTTTGCTTGTTGGCAATATGCGGTGTCATGTTTGTCCAAGTGCCTTCCGACATCCAACGGCCTCTTACGTCTTGTTCGACAAAAATAAATTTTTCTCGCATCATGTAGCGAGAATAGTAAAGCATTTCGGGATAATCGTTTTTGCCGTAGGGAGCAACATCGTAGCAGGTACGTTGCATCACAAATGGGTACAGCTTTTGGGCGGAGGCATCGTTGGGTACATATACTTGGGTAAAGAGCTTAGTACCATCACGCATAGGAATTTGGTATTGGTATTTTACATAGTTTTCTCGGACAAACGCCGAGTCTTGTTGTGCCTGTGTAGGCATGGTTTGTTGGGCTTGTACATGGCACGCAAGCACCCAAAAGAAGAGCCAAAGAAAGCTTTTTTTCATGTTGATGAGGGAGTAAAAGCCTGATTTGCTCGGGCAATAGAGCTTTGATTCAGGTTTTTGTTAGGAAAAAATATTCAGAAAATTTTCTTACAATTTACAGAAAACAATACAAAACCTAAACATGATTGAGTAATTTTGCACCCATCGTTGTTCAAGGTAAGTAAATTATCGTGCAGAAACAATCTAAATCGAGCAACGAGTCACGCTAAAAGATGAATGAAGTATTAAGAATTGCGGTCCAAAAATCGGGGCGCCTTAGTGAAGATTCACTAAATTTATTTAAAGAATGTGGTATCAAATTCGATAATGGTGCAGGCAAACTCAAAGCTACTTCATCGAATTTTCCTGCTGAGTTTTTGTTTTTAAGAGACGACGATATTCCTGGATATGTGGAAGATGGTGTGGCTGATATTGGGATTGTCGGGCAGAATGTGCATGTAGAAACAAACAAACAAGTTGCAGAGGTAAAATTATTGGGTTTTTCTAAGTGCCGTTTGTCGATTGCCATTCCTCGCAGCGAAACCTATGGTGGTGTGCAAGAATTGGAAGGCAAAAGTATTGCTACGTCGTATCCAGTTATTTTAGGTAATTTTTTACAAGAAAATGGCGTAAAAGCCCATATCCACGAAATCAGTGGTTCGGTAGAAATTGCTCCTAGCATTGGCTTGGCTCATGCCGTATGCGATATTGTGAGTTCGGGTGGTACGCTTTTGAGTAATGGCCTCAAGGAAGTTGAAGTGATTTTCCGTTCGGAGGCTATTATGATTGGGTATGCGGCGTTGTCACCAGCCAAACAAGAGATTCTCAACCAAATTTTGTTTAGAATCGACTCGGTTCAACGGGCCAAAAACAGCAAATATGTGGTGTTGAATACCAAAAACGAAAATATTGAAGCTATTCGCCAATTGCTTCCTGGGATGAAAGCCCCTTCTATTTTGCCTTTGGCAGATGAGGGCTGGTCGTCGATGCACTCGGTGATTACAGAGCAGGATTTTTGGCAAAATATCGAAAAACTCAGAGATGCGGGTGCAGAAGGCATTTTGGTAATGCCTATCGAAAAAATGATTTATTAATTGAATGAGTGAATTAGTGAATTAGTGATTGAGTGAATTAGTGAATGAGTGAGTTAGTGCTGTACGAAGGATTTTATCTTGTTCAAAAGCGTTCTTATTATTCGCATTTTTGGGGTAGCGGCAACCCTTGCGGTTGCCATGTTGAGTGTGGCAACTGCAAGAGTTGCCTCTATCTCAATTCTGGTTGAAAGATAAAACCAAGCTTTCGTACAGCACTAATCACTCAATCACTAACTCACTCATTCACAATTAACTAACTCACAACCGCACGTAAAACTTGCTGTTTCTCTACAGCTTTCCCTGCCATTTTTTTCCTTTCTTATTGTGTCGTATGAAAATCGTTAAGTTTCCTCAACAATCGGACTATGCTTCCATCCTTACTCGTCCAGTACAAGATATGTCGGTGATAGAGCAACGGGTGATGCCGATTCTCGAAAAAGTGAAGCAAGAAGGTGATAAAGCCTTGATAGACTTTGCCTTACAGTTTGACAAAGTGGAGCTTACGCAATTGGCAATGGATGCCTCCGTTGTAGCAAATGCCACCCATTTGTTGTCTGCCGAACTGAAAGCTGCCATTCATCAAGCGTATCATAATATCAAAAAATTTCATGATGCTCAACGACATACCCCCAAAAAAATCGAAACTTCACCCGGCGTGGTATGCTGGCGTAAGTCGGTGGGTATCGAGAAAGTAGGTGTATATATTCCGGGTGGCACAGCCCCTTTGTTTTCTACAGTATTGATGCTGGGCGTTCCTGCACAAATTGCGGGTTGTAAAGAAGTGGTGCTGTGTACGCCCTCCGACCACCCTGCTATTTTGTATGCAGCCCAGCTTTGCGGAATTACCAAAATTTTCCGTGTGGGTGGGGCTCAGGCAATTGCCGCTATGGCCTATGGTACAGCGTCGATTCCGCAAGTGTATAAAATATTTGGGCCGGGCAATCAGTACGTTACGGCAGCTAAAATGTTGGTCAACAAAGAAGGGGTTGCTATTGATATGCCTGCGGGGCCATCGGAAGTGGCAGTTTGGGCCGACGATACCGCCGTGCCTGCTTTTGTAGCCGCCGATTTGCTTTCTCAAGCCGAGCATGGCGTTGACTCACAAGTATTATTGGTTTCTACGTCGGAAAAATTGATTGAAGACGTAAACCTTGCCCTAGCCGAACAATTAGAAGCCTTGCCAAGGGCCGAATTTGCCGCCAAAGCTTTGGAAAATAGTCAAGCGGTATTGGTTGAAAATGAGGAAATTGCCCTAGATATGCTCAACCAGTACGCTGCCGAACATTTGATTCTTTCTATCGACAATGCCGAAGCGTGGTCGGAACGGGTATATAATGCAGGTTCTATTTTCCTCGGAAATTACACGCCCGAATCGGCAGGTGATTATGCTTCGGGTACAAACCACACCTTGCCTACCAATGGCTTTGCAAGAGCGTATTCGGGTGTAAGTTTGGATAGTTTTGTGAAAAAAATCACGGTACAACATATTTCACAAGAGGGTATTCGCCACCTTGGTCCAACCATTGTAGCGATGGCAGAGGCCGAATCGCTCGAAGCCCACGCCAATGCTGTGAGGTTGAGAGTTAAGTAAATTATTGAGTGATTTAGTGAATTGTGAATTAGTGAATTGTGAGTTAAGTTTTTAATTTTTAATGATGACTCAATTGATTTTGATTAAAAAGTAAGTTTTTGAAAAAACACTCATTCACAATTCACTAACTCACAATTCACAATTGACAACAATCGTAGTACAAACAAGAGAACCATGCAATTTAATATAAAAAATGTAGTGCGTCCGCATATCCTCAACCTTGCCCCGTATTCGTCGGCAAGAGATGAGTATTCTGGTAAAGAAGGTATTTTTTTAGATGCCAACGAAAACCCCATTGGCTCGGTTACACCCGAAAATTGGAATCGTTACCCCGACCCTTATCAATGGGCTATCAAAGAAAAAATTGCTCCCCTCAAGGGTTGTCGCCCAGCACAAATATTTCTTGGGAATGGGTCTGATGAACCCATTGATTTGATTATCCGCCTCACTTGCGAGCCTAAGCAAGACAACATCATTATTCTGCCACCAACCTACGGGATGTACGAAGTGAGTGCGGCTGTTAATAACGTAGCGATTCAAAAAATAGACTTAACACCTGATTTTCAACTAGATGTAGATGCTATTTTAGAAGCAATCAATTCCAGAACCAAGCTTATTTTCATTTGTTCGCCCAATAATCCTACGGGGAATTTGATTCAACGAGAAAGCATTTTACAAATCATCGAAAACTTTCAGCAAGGCATTGTGGTCATTGACGAAGCTTACAACGATTTTTCGGATGAACCTTCGTTTATTCCGAGCCTCGACGAATACCCCAATGTGATGGTACTCCAAACCTTCTCGAAAGCGTGGGGATTGGCAGCTTTGCGTTTGGGCATGGCATTCGGACAAGAAAGTTTGATTCAGTTATTAAACAAAATCAAGTATCCCTACAACATCAATGGGCTTACCCAACGTTTGTTGTTGGAAAATATCGACAAGACTTCCTTCGTTATAGATTCAGTTGCAACGCTCAACCAGAATCGCCAAGTGTTGATAGAAGCCTTGTCGCAATTGCCCATAGTCGAACACATTTATCCTTCCGATGCCAACTTTTTGTTGGTGCGTTTTACGGCAGCGAAAGCCATTTTCGATTATTTAATTGAAAACAAAACCATTGTCCGTGACCGCTCTAAAGTGGTTTTATGCGATAATTGTTTGCGGATTTCTGTTGGTACAACCGAGGAAAATGAAGTTTTGATAAAGTATTTGCAGCAATACCAATAATCGTAGCACTAAGGCAGGTTTGAGCTAAGTTTCATTTATTTACACAAAACATCCTTATGTTATGAAGAAAATCATCTATGTATGTTGCTTGCTGTTGTGTTCTTTTTTGGCACAAGCCCAACAACAAAAATGGGCCATTGGCTTTAAAATCGGAGAACCCACAGGTTTGAATGTTCGGCATTATTCAAGAGATGACAGCAGGGCTTTAGAAGCCAATTTCGGTATTTATGGTGGAATATGGGGCGTAAGAGATAGCTACAAAAATGGAGCTTTTGATGGCTCTGGTGTTGTTTTTAACGTTAAATACCTCATTCATCACCAATTGATTTCAAGCCAATTACGCTATTATTATGGAATTGGCGGGCAGCTTACCTCTCGTCGTTATTATGTTGATGACGTAATGAATGGCAAGACCTATAAAAAAGATATTCCTGCTACAGGTTTGGGTGCTTTAGGCACTTGTGGCATTGAATATTTCTCTCCGAGGTCGCCTTTGTCGGTATTTGCCGAAGCCGAATTGTACGTAGAATTGATTCCTGCTTTCTTCTATATTCATCCGCAAGGAGGCATTGGTGCAAGATTCAATTTTTAAGAGTAGCCTATCGTTAGCATTTTTGGTGTATGGGCAACTGCAAGTGTTGCTCCTACACCAATTTTATTTGAAAGATAAAACTAGACTTTCGTACAGCCTTACAAATCATATAGTTATAAATAGTGCCTTATTTTTTTGTATTTTTTTTTGGTTAAAGTAGTGAAAAATACTAGATTTGCACCACAAAACGGGGATGTAGCTCAGTTGGCTAGAGCGCTACGCTGGCAGCGTAGAGGTCGTGGGTTCGAGCCCCATCTTCTCCACCAAAGCCTTCGCATACAGCGAAGGCTTTTTTATTTAGCAACAACCACCGCCAGGTGTGCAACTGGCTTGTGCAGGACTTGCCACAGCTTCCAGAACGCCACAGGCTTCTCTGGCCAAGCAAGCCGTTTGCTTACTCAACAACAAAAAGTTTGTGCCATCAAAGCCCAATTCGTATTTGCCAATGGTATCGCCTTGGTATTCCACTTCTATCGCCCAATCGCCCAAGCCCAATTTTCTCTCAGCTAAAGCAATGATGTTCAATAATTTTTTAGGTTTCAACCGATGCTCATAATCGTTGGCATCCCAAAGCTGAAAACTCACTACTTTGTCGAGGCGTTCTTTGCCACCACAGTCGATAAAATGCTTGGTAATAACCCCCACTTCGGTTACATGAAAATGCTCTGGAACGAATGCCCCAGAAGGTAATTGAAAGTTTACGCCTTCTACGTTGGCAAGGTATTGCTTGATTTCTGAAAGTAACATAGCTGTTGAATTGTTTTCTTATTTATTTATCGCAATATTACGATGATAAAAATTCATATTCAACAAAAACTTCAAAAATTTTAGATAACATAGCAAAAATCATATTACGGTTGCGTAATTTTTTTTACTTTTAGGGCGATTAACTCGTTGAGTGAAGGAGTGATAGGGGGAGTATGTAGCCTACAACATAAATTTTTCGTAAAAATTTGAACTAAAAAAGAAATAATCTTGTAAGTTTATAGAGTTATTAGAGTATTTTGTTTCATCATTCAAAACCATTTTAACCATGTCATTACGATTAGGAGATATTGCCCCAGACTTTACGGCGGCTACTACACAGGGTACAATCAATTTTCATGAGTGGATTGGCGATTCTTGGGCTTTGCTCTTTAGCCATCCAGCCGATTTTACGCCTGTATGTACTACAGAATTGGGCAAAACAGCTTTGTTGAAAGGAGAATTTGAGAAAAAAGGCGTAAAAGTAATAGCGGTGTCGGTCGATGACCTCGATTCTCATACCAAATGGATTCCAGATATTGAAGAGGTAAACGGCGTGTCTGTAAACTTCCCCATCATTGCCGATGAAGGCCGCAACGTAGCCACTCTTTACGATATGATTCACCCGAATGCTTCTGAAAAAGCAACAGTACGCTCGGTGTTTATTATTGGCCCAGATAAAAAAATCAAATTGACGCTTACGTATCCAGCTTCAACGGGTCGTAATTTCCAAGAGTTGTTGCGTGTGATTGATTCTTTACAATTGACGGCCAATTACCAAGTGGCGACACCAGCCGACTGGAAAGATGGCGAAGATGTGATTATCACGCCAGCCGTTAAAACAGAAGACGCTGCCGCCAAATTCCCGAAAGGATTTACGGTTATCAAACCTTATTTGCGTACTACGCCACAGCCTAACAAATAGTTGGGAGTGCTGTTGTACTTGACGCATTGTTGCAGATGACGCATCCGCAACAATGCGTTTCTTTTTTATCCTTGTTCAAAAAGAAACCATAAAGTTTTCAGGTTTATACCTTTTTTTTATTTTTGTAGTCATGAAAGAAAAACTCCTGTCATACTACATTAAGCTTCCTCGAAACCTGAAAATTGCTCTTTTGATTTCGAGCTTCTTATTACTCATCTACTTGGTTTTTCGTATCCTTTTAGGCATCATTCATTTCTTTACCGATACCAATCCTAATCAATGGAAAAAAATCTCGGAGGTGGGTATTTCACTCCCCTTACGCTATGCGGTGCATGGCATTGATGTGTCGCATCATAATGGCGAAATCAATTGGAAACAAGTAACCAAAATGCGTTTTGCCGATACCTACAAAATAGAATTTGCTTTTCTGAAAGCAACCGAAGGCATTACCCACGCCGACCGCCAATTTGACCGCAATTGGGAACACGCCCACAAAATGGGGCTCAAGCGTGGGGCGTACCATTTCTATATTGCTTGGCGTGACCCCGTCGGACAAGCCCAAAACTTTATCAATTCGGTAAAACTCGAAAAAGGCGATTTAGCTCCTGTGCTAGACGTAGAGCAAAATGCCTTGAAACCCGACGACCAAATTATCGAAGAAATTGGCGTATGGTTGCAATTGGTAGAAAAGCATTTTGGCAAAAAGCCCATTATTTATACCAATCCTAATTTTTACAAAAAATTTATCAAAGGTCATTACGACGACTATCCGCTTTGGATTGCCGATTATTCCAACGAAGAATTGAAAAAATACAACGATAACCTTTTGTTTTGGCAACACAACAAAAAGGGTAGGGTTGAAGGCATTGAAAGCACCGTAGATTTTAATGTATTTTTAGGTACGCTCGCCGAATTGCAAGCCTTGTGCTTGTGAGTCTTTACTGTCGTTTTTGTACTTTTGTATCACAATCCCTTTTTATACCAATGTAGCCCTTGGCTACTTAAAAAGAAATAATCATGCTAAAATCAGTCCCATTCAATCAAACACACGCTTTTCAACTGTTAAGCAAGCACAAAGCCGAAATCGAAACAACGAGTATCAAAGAACTTTTTGCTAGCGAGCCAACCCGTTTTGATAACTACTCGATTCGTTTTGAAGACATTTTGGTTGATTATTCTAAAAACTTAATCAACGATAAAACAAAAGCTGCTTTGGTTGCTTTGGCCAATGAATGTGAACTTGACGATGCCATCGAAAGAATGTTCACAGGCGATTTGATTAACAAAACTGAAAACAGGGCTGTGCTACACGTAGCGTTGAGAAATCGCTCTAATGCACCTATCGCAGTGGGCGGCGAAGATGTGATGCCTGCCGTAAATGCTGTTTTGGAAAAAATGAAGGGTTTTGCCGCCAAAGTAATTGGGGGCGAATGGAAGGGCTATTCGGATAAAGCCATTACCGACGTGGTAAATATCGGTATTGGTGGCTCAGATTTGGGTCCCGTAATGGTAACAGAAGCCTTGAAGCCTTACAAAAATCACTTGAATTTGCACTTTGTTTCTAACGTGGACGGTACACATATCGCCGAGGTTTTGAAGAAAGTAAACCCCGAAACAACCCTTTTCTTGATTGCTTCAAAAACATTTACGACCCAAGAAACGATGGCCAATGCCCATTCGGCTCGTAATTGGTTTGTGTCTAATGGCGGTTCGTTGGAGGCCGTAGCAAAACATTTTGTGGCCATTTCGACCAACGAAAAAGAGGTGGTAAAATTTGGTATCGACTCCGAAAATATGTTTGGTTTCTGGGATTGGGTTGGTGGCCGTTACTCTTTGTGGTCGGCTATTGGGCTTTCTATCATTTTATCTATTGGCTTCGATAACTTCATTGAGTTGCTGGAAGGAGCTCATGCCATGGACAAGCATTTCAGAAATACCGATTTCAACGAAAATATTCCTGTGATTTTGGCTTTGTTGGGCATTTGGTACAACAATTTCTTTGAGGCCGATTCGCACGCTTTGTTGCCTTATGACCAATATTTGCACCGCTTTGCGGCGTATTTCCAACAAGGTGATATGGAGTCGAATGGTAAATATGTAGGACGTGACGGCAAAGCGGTTTCGTACCAAACAGGGCCAATTATTTGGGGCGAACCCGGCACAAACGGCCAGCACGCTTTTTACCAATTGATTCACCAAGGTACAAAATTGATTCCTTGCGACTTCCTCGCACCAGCCGTTTCGCACAATGCCATTGGCAATCACCACCAATTGTTATTGTCGAATTTCTTTGCTCAAACAGAAGCCTTGATGAATGGCAAAACTTACGAAGAAGTGGTGGCAGAGTTTGAAAAAGCAGGCAAATCGGCGGAGGAAATTGAAGAATTGGCTTCATTCAAGGTATTCAAAGGCAACCGCCCGACCAACTCTATTTTGTTCAAACAACTTACGCCTCGTACTTTGGGTAGTTTGATTGCCATGTACGAACACAAAATTTTTGTGCAAGGCGTTATCTGGAATATCTTTAGTTTCGACCAATGGGGCGTTGAATTGGGCAAGCAATTGGCCAATAAAATTTTGCCAGAATTGGCTTCGGAAGAAACCATCACGTCGCACGATTCTTCAACCAACGGGCTTATCAATGCGTATAAAGCTTGGCGATAGGAAGGCTTTTGGCAATAGATTTTTGAAATAAAACTTCGGAATAAAATCGACCTTATTAGAAAAAGAGGCTGACTCTCAACAACGTTTTGAGACAGCCTCTTTTGTTTATTTAAGAATGATTACTTGTCTTTGTATGGAATATGCTATGCTTTTAGTTTAAATTTTGCCATCGTTTTATGGGGTCGCCTAGACGGGGTCGCCTAGACGGGGTCGCCTAGACGGGGTCGCCTAGACGGGGTCGCCCAGACGGGGAGACGGGGTAATGATAAAGTTTTGATAATTGGTGCGTCATTTCGCACGTGTTGTTGGTGCTTTTCAGCAACAACGGCGGGGCGTGTTACATTCAGGTTGACCATTCTGCAAAGAAAATTTACCATTCTCAAAAAAAAATAGCCATTCTTCCTAAGTATCGTTAATTTGTGTAAAAGTGAAATATCTTTGAGTAATTAACCAAAACCAATATTCCCAATCTTTAGATTACGATGACACCCTTCCGACAACATTCGTTTATTCGTCAAATAAAAGACATAACTGTTAGTAGCACTCTAGCTTTTTTGGTCTTAGGAAATACTGTTTTACTGCAAAGCTGCGATAGCGCTGAGCAAGATAATGGAGATTACGAAGAAGTAGAAGTATATAACAAAGGTGTACGCACATACATTTCGGAGGTCTCACGAGGTGATTTCAAAATAACGAAAGAAGAAAGTGTTCCTGCCAATAGTTCTGTAGCAATTGTTACGTATTTAGATGGCACAAAAGATACGCTTTCACCAAGGGCAGTGAAGGCACTCATCGACAACGAAATCACAACGCACAGTAGTTCAATTGGGCAAAGCAATAACCTCTCTAATGCCTTACTTTTTGGCGGTATGGGCTATCTGCTCGCCAAAACACTAAGTCCTAGTTACTCAAGTTTTCGTCCAGATATGATGAATAATTTTAATCATAACCAAGATACCAACGACAGAAACAGGCATCGCAACAGTAGCACATTCAGCCGTTATTTTGTATCGAAAAAAACCTTTGAACAATCAAGAGGAATCCATGAGCATATCAATAGCTCCAGAACCGTAAGCTCTCGCCCAACAGGAGGAAAAAGCGGCTTTTTCCGTAGCTCAAGCCACGGTGGGTTTCATGGGTAATATCTTTTACTTTAAACTTTTATTTAGCAGTATAAACGATTGAAATGAAATTTAGCAAACTACATATTTCGCCTACACAAACCTTACAAAGGGCTGGTTGGGACTGGATGCTTGGCGAAAGTACCCTTCCTTATGTAACAGATGAAATGATATTGGTGTCCACAACAGAAGCAGATGCCTATTTTCAAGTGGTAAATCAACTGTATGAAATGTATGTTGAGGCCGCTCAATATGTATTAGACCATCAGCTTTGGAATGAAATGGGGATTCCTTCTAATCTTATTCCTTTGATTGAGTATTCTTGGCAAAACGAAAATCATTGGCATATTTATGGACGATTTGATTTGAGCGGAGGACTTGATGGGCAACCCATCAAATTGATTGAGTTTAATGCCGACACCGCTACGTGCATTCCAGAAACAGCCATTGTGCAATGGGCTTCGTTGAAAGCAAACGGATTCGATGAAGCCGCCCAGTTTAATACCTTATACGAATCTTTAGTGAATCAATTTCGAGAACTCAAACGCCAAAACCGTCATCTTACACCAACCTTGCTTATTTCGACAATGGAAGGTTTTCCAGAAGACGATACCAACGTACAAGTACTAGGAGAAGCCGCCTCGGAAGCTGGTTTTGAAGTGGCGTTTGAGTATATTGAAAAGGTAGAGTTTTCGGCAACGGAAGGGATTTTTAAGCAAAATGAAACTGATGGGCGTTTTACGAGGTATGATTTTTGGTTTAAATTAGTGCCTTGGGAATACATTGCCTGGGACGAGCCAGCCTTAGCCGACATCCTAACACCATTGGTTTGTGCCAACAAAGTAGTGGTGATAAATCCAGCTTATACACTTTTGTTTCAATCGAAAGGAATGTTGAAAATACTATGGGACTTGTACCCCAATCATCCTTTACTGTTGGCTGCGAGCAAGGAAGCGTTGAAAGATGGACTCAGCGTACAAAAGGTTTTATTTGGGCGAGAAGGGGCAAATGTAAGTATTGTATCAGCGAATGGAGAAACCCTTGCACAGAAAACGGGCGAGTATTTCGAGCAATCCTCTATTTATCAGGCATATACCGAATTTGTAAAAGATACGGCAGGCTTTTCTTATCAAGCTGGAGTTTTTATCGCAGGAGAAGCTTGTGGCTTAGGTTTTAGGAAAGGAGGAAAAATTATTGATAATACCGCTCAATTTTGTGGACACATGATTGAAGACTAAAAGCCATATTGACTGGGTGTAAATAGCAGGCAAACGCATGAATAGCTGCTCTCATACGTTTGCCTACTAAAATACACTTATGAAAGTTACTCCTCAAAACGCTTAAAAATCTTTTTGGCTGCCAGTGATGCCATCGCCATAATTGTCAGTTGCGGGTTTACGCCAAGGCTTGTCGGAAACACCGACGCATCGGCTACAAACACGTTATCAAATCCTTCTAAAGCAAAGTTTGTATCGACAACCTTGCCATATTCGTAATTGTTGCTTGCCATTCTGTTGCCTCCTTGTGGGTGTGCAGTTCCCATAAATAAATCGCTTGTTTGCAAAGGGTAAGCTTCTAAGGCTTGCAAGAAATCGTTTACACGAGCTTGGTTTTGTAAATCAAGTAAAACACCTGGCTTGGTCGGGACAATCACTTCTAATGCCCCTGCTTCTTTACCCAAAGCAATGAGGGTTTTAATAGCAAACTTGATTCTTTCTATATCTCTTTCACCTAGCGTATAGCTAAAGGCTTGTCCGTTGAGCAAATCGGCTTGTGCCTGAATTGTACCTTGGTTTTCAGAACCAATCAATGCTCCAAAATTCAACAATTTGGCATATTCTTGCATAAAAGCATCTCGTTTGTCGAAGACAAAAGGCATACAAGCCAAGGCAAATGCTGCTGGCGGATTGAAGTAGGTTTCAAAATACACACTTTTTTGGGCTTCTTGCTTGGGTTCAAGCACGTGGCTGTAAAGCGTAATTTGCTCGCCATCGTATGCCTTGAGAGTATCGGCAAAACGAAAAGCCAGAGGCATCCCAAAATTACAAGAAACCTCTTGTCCGACCAATGGATTATTTACTTGGCTACGCATCAAAAAGTGGCTACTGGCAATGACCCCTCCCGATACAATCAGGGCTTTGTTGATGTGTACTAGCTGGGTTTGTCCGTTGTCGGCACGCAAAAGTACAGATTCGGCTTTACGGTTGTCGGCACCTGGAATAAATCTGGCGGCCGTCCAATTGGCTACTACTTTTACGCCCCAAGCTTCTGCCCAAGGAATATAGGTTTCGAGCATCGAGCGTTTGCGGAGTTTTTTATTACCCAAATTCCAATTGCCATCGCCGATGTTGTGCAGGTGGTTTACTTTTACAACGGCAGGCGTTTGGAGCGGTGCTTGAGTGTTGGTAGCATTATAGCCTTGTACGCCTTTTTTGAATAAATTTTCTACGGTTTGATTAATGCCCACGTCGTCTAATGGGCGAATTTGTAGCTCTTCCTCAATGTTATCATACTCGGCAACAATGGCTTGGGTGTCTATGCCGTATGCTTGTTGCCATAGTTCCTCAATTTCTTTGGGCATCCGAAAACACACGGCATTGTTGCTCACCGTTGTACCGCCCACACATTCGCCTTGCAGGACAGTCATGGTAAATTGCTTGGTTTGCTGCAAACCGCCTTCTTTGTAGATTTTTTTCATCATTTCCAATTCATTATCTTGGAAATCTTGATACGCCTGCAAACGGCTACCTCTTTCTACAATAACAATTTTACTGGCCGCTTTTCTAACGGCTTCTTCATCTATGATACCTTGGGCATTGGTGTATTTTTGTTTGAGGCAAGTGACTAAACGATACGCCGCCGAAGCACCTCCAGCACCAGAGCCAATAATGAGATAATCTACTTCTGAAGGCATCGTGGCTTCTTCTACGGTAGTGCTGATGCGTGGGGCTACTAGCCAAGGATTGTTCGATACAGGTGCATAATTGTTTTTGTCTAAATGGTCTTTAGGCAAATCGGCAATATGCTGAAAAGGAGGGCGTTGGCTTGGTTGGTCTGTTTGAAGGCGGTCACGGGCATCAACGGGTACATAGCCTATTTGCTGACGAATGGTTGTGTTAGAAAAAAAAGCAAAGCCTGTAAGGGCATTCAACGATAAGCCAATTTGGTACGACAGTTCGGCTAATAATGGCATACGAGAACGCTGGCGTTGTGCTTGATTTCTGAAAATATATTTTTGTAAAAAATAGCGTTGTTCTTCTCTCGCCATCGACGAAAAAGGTGGGTGCATTCCCCAAAGTGTATTAAAGATGTGTTCGAGCAGACCGAAAGGCACATTCAGTAATCCTCGCTTTCGTCCTCTAATACCGCCTACGTATTGGTCGATTGCCGTCACAAAACGGGCGTAATTGTCGATATGTTGGGTTAAACCTTGGTCTTTTGCACCCAAAGTATCGAGCAAGGCGGTTATATTGGTGATGGCTGACGCACTGAGGGTATTGAAACTACAATCAATGCGGTAATAGAGTTGTCTGGCATAATAAACCCATCCGGCTACGGCTAGACTAAAAAAGGCGTATAAGCCCAAATACCAGTCGATATGCTTAAATACACCATATTGATTGCTAATACTCACGTCGCTGCATACAATCCAGCCGCAGGCAATGATTGCCCCCAATACCAAGGGAAAAATGAGGAGGTTGTTGAGGTGTTGGCGAAGGTCTTCCCGTTTGATAAGCAAGAACGTAATTGTACCCAAGGTGATAAATAGCGTAATGGTATTGCCCACCATAGGGTCGGGTTCTGCAAAAATAATCCCAAATCCTTCGGTCGGATTTGCCCACAAACGAGTGCCTAAAATGCCTAATCCGATTCCAAAAAAAATGACCGTCAAAGCGATGTAGGTCCAACGAAGCAAGGTAAGTGGAATAGAGTAATTGATAGGAAAATCTTTTTGCCCAGTCCACAACAGTCGGTCTTTTTTATATTTGAATAAAACAAATACAAAAATCAATAGCAATGAGCCTTCCACAAAGGTAGAAGTAAGCAAATAGTCACGGTAAGAGATGCTTGGGTTCTCACTTAGGTAAAAAAGCAAGGTAAAACCTGTAGAAAAAAAATGACCTGCTACCAAAATCAAACACACGTAATAACGCAACTGACGGTTGTAAGCACCCAAAAATGCCAGCATAATCATGAGCCATTCTTTGATAAAGGTATTAACAGCCAATGCGTTGTTGGCATTGCTCATCGTAATCATGTATTGCAGTTGTTCGGGCCAAGCACTTACACCCAACTGTCCTAGGGCCATCACCGCCCAAAAGCCCAGATAGCCAAAGCCTGCCAAGCGTAACAGCAAAAAACCTATATCTCTTCGGGGTTTTTCGAGGCTTTCATGGGCCCAATCTTGCTCGAAAAGTGCTTGATATGCTGCCGACGAAGGATTGGTGTCGGTGCTTGGAAACAATAGACTTGCTAATAGTCGAGCAACAAACAAGGCCACAACTACACTTACTATACTCAAGCATACAAGCGAACCAAGTATCTGAAGCATTGGCAGCGACAGGTAGGGCAACTGCCATGTCCAAAGAACAGGATTGCCTATTTTGCCTTGGTGGTAAAGCGAAAGTTCAAGTAAAAAAAGAGGAATGCTGTACAGCACCATTAAAAAAATACTACTCGATTTGCGTAAGACAAACAGCACCGCCGAAGTGGTGAGTTGATACAGAAGAATGCCCAAGAAGAGGAGCGTCGAGTTGTTGGCTTGCCAGTGTATCCATTGTAGGCTGGTAGTAAGCCATAAAAATGTGCCAAGAAAACCAATACTAACCAACGATAAAAGTCCCCAGCCCTTCGTAAACGTGGGGGCATCTAAGGGGTCGTGGGGGGTATAGCCTTGTAGGTTTAACAAAACAGGTAGTTTCATAGGAATTGTATTTAGGTAAACTATACGTGAATTTAAGGATGTTGTCCAGAAATACTATTTTTTCTAACTTTATTTAGTAAACGGTCAAGCCGAAGACCTTGACGAATGATAAGAAGTAGGGAAAAATGAGAAAAAACTTCGTTTTAGTGAGATAAATGTTTAATTTAGCAAAGAGTAGTCAATAGTTTCATGCTTACCGTGCTTAATAGAAAATACAAACAATGATGAAAAGATTCTTTGCCTATTGTGCCTACGTGCTATGGTGCTTGGGCTCGCCTCAGTTGGCAGAGGCACAACAAAAAGAGGTCGCCAAACCAACCAAAGTAACATTCAGGGGTTTGTATAAATTTCCAGAATTGGATTTTTACACCATTGTTGCTGGAAAGAAAACACCTATCAAGGAAAGCTCTTCTTGGCAAATCGACCCTTGGAAAAGTTTGGTTGTACGAGCAGAATATACCCGTAACGCAACCATCGTAGCAAGATGCAAGGTGATGTATGCCAATATTCCAACCGAGATTTATTTGAGCAGTATCACCCACGATACCATTTTGTATGTTCGTAAGGCAGAAAAATGGGTCAATGCCGATAAAGTACTAGCAAATGCACCCACTACGCCCAAAGATACTCCTGTGCCTGTGGTTGTTGCCAAAGCAAGTGCCCCCAAACTAAAGCCTAAAGCTACAATAATCAAAGAAACTGTTAAGCCTAGCACCGTGCCTGCTACACCAAAAAAGGCAGTGGTTACGCCTGAAAAATCGTCGGTTATTCCTACCAAACTGGTGACGACAAGCGTTCCTGAAAAAGAAGAACCTATTTTGGCAGGTACACTCATCCCTCGGCGTGCCGAACAACCGATTGTAAAAGCTAATAAGCCTAAATTTAAGCCCATTGTTGCCAAATCTGCCACAAAACGAGGACAAAGCATTACGCTGATGCCTGTGGCTGTGCAGTAAGTTTTGTGTTGTTTTTAACTATTAAATACTTTATTTTCAAGGCACTAGCAGATTTAAAGTGCTAAGATTAAGAAATACATATTTCAATAAAATTATATTGCTTCTGCTATTGCCATATTGTTTCTGCTATTAATTGAAGCTAAGTATTAGAACGTAAAAATGTCTAAAACCTATAATAATCGCTGCTACATCACCTGTTGGCACAGACCATTGTGCAGACAAATCTACTAGGCTACTTACTCGAAATTGTAAAAAACTATTCTATGTTTTTCTTCCATCAATATGCCGTCGTGATGCGTACAACGGCTTGGCTTTTTCTTTCCCATAAACAGTATCAAAGTTATTTTTTTTTGAGTAATTTTTAGAAATGTACTACTTTTATGAAAAACCCTTGAGCAAGGTTTGACACGATAAAACCTTTTAGTACAAAATTCGCTCTATCTGTAATAGTATGGTTATGAAAAAAATCTATTTAATGGCAGGGCTGCTGCTTGCTGGTACAATGGTGCCAAGCACAGATACATTGGCCCAAAACAAGATGGACAAAATCCAATTAGTTGTAAAGAAAAACGAACAAAAAGTAGATGTGTTGGTTGATGGACAACCCTTTACGGCGTACTTTTTTCCGAGCGATTCTATCCTCAAAAAACCTGTTTTATTCCCCATACGCACTTCCCGTGGTACAGTGATTACACGAGGGTATCCTTTTATGAAAAAAGCAGGCGAAAGAGTTGACCATCCGCATCACGTAGGTATGTGGCTCAATTATGAGTCGGTCAATGGCTTCGATTTTTGGAATAATTCTACTGCCATTCAAGACCGTAGCAAATACGGCACTATTCGACATACTGGCATTGAAAAAGTTGCCGGAGGACATGGCAAAGCCGAATTGCAAGTAACCGCCGATTGGATTGATACCGACGGCAAAGGCAAAACGCTTCTACAAGAAGAAACAACCTATCTGTTTTATGCAAAAGGCGACCAACGCATGATTGATAGAATTACAAAATTGACCGCCCTCGATACCGAAGTAACTTTTGCCGATGTAAAAGACGGCTTGTTTGCTATTCGAGTAGCCAGAGAATTAGAGCATCCTTCTGATAAGCCCGATGTGTTTGTTGATGCCAACGGCATCGAAACCAAGGTTGATAAACTTGATAATACAGGTATTACGGGCCAATACCACGGCAGTAACGGCATTGATGGCGAAGCCGTATGGAGTACCCGTGGTACTTGGGTGAATCTATCGGGTAAAATCAAAGATGAGGCTATTTCTATTTGTATCATCGACCACCCACAAAATGTGAGCTATCCTACCTATTGGCACGCACGAGGCTACGGTTTGTTTGCGGCCAATCCGCTTGGAGCAAAAGTGTTTAGCAAAGGAAAAGAAACACTCAATTATAAGTTAGCTTCAGGCCAGTCGCTTACGCTTCGCTACCGTACTGTGATTACGTCGGGAAGAAAGGTGAGTGACGAAGAATATAACCAATTGGCCAAAGAGTTTGCTAATCTGAATTAAAAATCGGAGTCAGTTTGATGAAATGCTCGTAGTATGGATAATTCAATTTTAAGATAAATAGGCTTTAGACGAAATATGGTTTTTTGTCGATAAAATTTTATTTTTTATTGATTAAACCTTTGTATGTATAGACCTATCTAAGTGATTGTATGTTGAGGTAAAAGAAAGCGATAAGTACTTTTATCTAGTTTCAACATATTTTATCCATTAAACTTTCCATATCAACCATGAAAAAAGCCATGCTCACGGCGGCTGTATTTGCAGGACTAGCACTTACTGCCCAAGCCCAAACCACTGACACACCTACTACAGAGAAAAAAGAACACCATGGACACGGAGAAAAGAAAAAAGAAAAGTTGGAAGCTAAATTAGCCAACATGACTCCGGAAGAAAAAGCGAAATTTGAAGCCAAACTTGCTGAGAAAAAAGCGCAATGGGCAAATCTTAGCCCTGAAGAAAAAGCTGCTGCCAAGGAGAAAAGAAAAGAATTGAAGGATGAATGGAAAAGCATGACTCCTGACGAGAAAAAGGCAGCAAAAGCTGAATGGAAGGCGAGCCATGGTAAAAAAGGCGGCTAATACATCAAACTAAACGATTGCCTAAATGTACTGTTCAAGGCTTTTGCCAATGAATAGTATTTTTAGGCAATCGTTTTCTTTTCCCTCACGTTATGAAACCACTATTCTCCGCTTTGCTTACTATACTGGCTTGGAGTAGCTTGAGCCTCATTGGATTGGCTCAACAAACCAATCGCCAAACAATGACTGACGATGAAATGAATCAACTCATCGACAGCCTAGTGGTCAATCAGGCAAGTTCTGAATTGATTATCAATCTCAATTACCAAAATCGTACTTTTTTTGCAGGAAGAGATTTGGGGGTTAATCAGTGGAATAGTACTTGTAGTTTTTCTTATTACCATAAAACAGGCTTGTATGCCGATTTGAGTAGTTTTTTGTACGGCAAAAGTTCGCCTGTATGGCAAATGTCTGCGGTATCGCTAGGGTATATGAAAGACCTAAATAATTGGTCTGTTTCGCTAGATGCTGGTAGAATGATAGAAACAAACCCCGACCCCAACTATCCCAACCAAGTTCCCAATTGGGTTTCGGCATCGTTGAGTTATACGTTTGATAAACTAGTGCCGATGGTTGATTATACCTTACTTTTCGGTAATGAAACAGCCAAACGCCTTCGTACAGGTTTTTCTTACTATCAGTCTTTTGTAAAAGTCGGTTTTTTCGATAGAGTAAGCCTTGTCCCCAAAGTAACTGCTGTTTTCGGCAACCAAGACATCACATACGCTCAATATTGGACAGGGGCTAATTTATACAGTACCGATACAGGTACTTCGACGACTACAAAGAAAAATCCTTTCAACCAAGTAGTGACTAAACTTGGCAAAAAACAACAAGCCCAAACAGGAACACTATCGTACTTTGGCATCATGGCTACAGATGTAGCGTTGAGCGTAAGTGCTACGAAACACAATATCAGGCTCAATTTTACCCCACATCTGGTAAAACCTATCAAACTTTACACAGGAGAAGACATCAGTACAGCCTGGAAATTCTTTTTTTCCACCAGTTTAAGTTATACTTTACGTAACTAAAGCCATAAATTTGAGGAGAAAAGCTTGACCCTATTCATATAAAAGAATAGGGTTTTGCGTTATAAGGTAGCAATTATCACTGTAATCCAAACAAATGGCTATGTTTTCTTTCATTGCAGCCTTTTTTATGTCGCTACCCATTTTCGATTCTACCTTGTATCAAATGTCTGAGGAGGCATTTTGGCGTTTACCGAGTGTACAACAGCCCATTGATGTATATCATCCCAACTATGAGTTGTTGGATGCCGCACTTTTCCATCAAACCAACCACCATCGCAGACAGTATGGTTTAGCTCCCTTGCAGTATCGTTTGGGCGTACACCAAGCCGCTCGCTTTCATAGCGAAGCCATGATTTACCAAAATTTTTATTCACATGGCTCGCCTATGCATGGTATGGAAAGTTTTGATAGAAGAATAAAACACTTTGATGGACAGTTTCGTACCATTGCCGAAAACATTGCCGAAATGGGTATTTTGCAAACAGGTAGAGATAACAGCTATTGTTTTGATACTCATGCCGATGGTAGTTATTTTTATATAGACTGCAAAACGCAGCGGCCAATGCCCATGTTGAGCTACCAAACCCTTGCCCAAAAAGCCCTTGATTTATGGATGCACTCGAAAGGACATCGGCAAAATATCCTTAGCTCTGCCATGTTGTATATGGGTTGTGCTGGGCAAATCAGTCTTTATCCATATACTACGCCACAAGGGCCGTATATTCGGCTTACGCAAGATTTTGCAGGACAAGCTTTGTGACGTTGTTGTATCAGATTTTGGCTGTGTACTGTTACCTTAAAAATAGAAAAAATACGAAACAGAGCTTGTAGCAGGTGGCGTATTTTTTCTGTCAAATTCAGTTAACTACCCAATCGTCTAAAATCAGCCAATTGATATACTTTTTAGAAACAAATACCATTCTTTATTTCCCATAGCATCTATAAAATCGGCTAAATCCAACATTTCAGGTACATTTCAAAGAGTAAATATTCCTTTTACCTTGCTACAATCTTTGAACCACTCTACCATCAAGCCTCTTGCTTCCGATAGGATGTTGGCTCTAATAAATCCCAAAGATTGCCGTACAAATCTTCAAATACCGCTACTGTGCCATAGGGTTCTTCTTGCGGTAATCGTACAAAATGAACGCCTTTGGCACACATATTTTGGTAATCTCTCCAAAAATCATCGGTATATAAAAACAAAAATACCCGGCCGCCTGCTTGGTTGCCGATAGCCTTTTGTTGGATTTCGTTACTGGCTTTTGCCAACAGCAAACACGTTTCGGTGGCATGAGGCGGACTAAGCAAAACCCAACGTTTTTCGCTCGACAATGGCGTATCTTCTAGCAATTGAAAGCCTAATTTTTCTACATAAAAAGCAATGGCTTCGTCATAATCTTCAACGAGCAAGGCTATATGAGCGATGTATTGTTTCATGATACAAGCACTTTTTACATCAACAAATACGCCAATTGCTTGATATTGACCTCGGCTAGTTTGGCGGCGTAGCTCAGGTTGTTAAGGCGATAGCCTGCATTTTCGTAGGTTTGTTGAGCCAATTTCACATCTACAATTGTGGCTTGTCCTAGTTGAAAACGAGTCATCGTAAGGGTCAATAATTTATCAGAAAGCTCAAAGTTTTTCTGTTCTATATCCAATTGTTTCAAAGCATTCTGATACGACTGCCACGCTTTTGTGGCATTTGCCTGATAGTTTTGGATAATGGTTTCACGCTGCAACGAAGCCGTTTGGGTATTGATTTTAGCAATTTGTTCTTGGCGTTTGTTTACACTTCCTGTATAAAGAGGCATCGTCACACTCACCCCAATGAGCGGCCCATACACTTGGTTGAGCAAGGTAAAACCTGCCCCGCTTTGGTTACGGCTATAATTGACCCCAGCATTCAGCGAAACGGTTGGCAACTGGCGAGCAATGGTTTCTTTTTCAAGCAGTTGACTAATCACAATTTGCTGTTCAGCCGCCTGAATATCAGGGTTTTTCAAAATATTAGGTTTAATACTCTCCCATTGTAAAGCTTTATCAACAACAATGCTGTCGCTCACGCTAATAACGTCATCGGGCTTTTGTGTAAGGGTGCGTAACAAATCGGTTTTGGCTTGGTCAATTACCAATTTTTGGTTTTGAATCGCTTGTGTTTGGGCGTTTACATCGAGTTGGGCTTGCAAATAATCGGCATCATTCGACATTCCTACGCTTCTACGAGTTTCGATAACCGTGAGTTTTTGTTTAGAAACTTCCAAAGATTTTTCTAAGGTAGCCACAAATTTTTGTTGCTGTACCACAGCATAATACCTCAACATGACGTTGGCAATGACACCTTGCACAACCGAATTTAATTGCGTTTGACTCAGTTTTTGTAATTCCTCTAAACGCTTTTTGGTGGTGACAATGCGTTGCCCATTGTACAATACCATACTCCCCGAAACGTTGGCGGTAGTGTTGTTGGCATACACGCCATTTCGGTTGATAGACGTACCATTGCTCAAATCTTGGTTGAGGTTGGTCAGCTGCTGGGTATTGTTTAGTGCAGCGTTGACGGTTGGCAAGCCTCCTGCTATACCATAATGGTTATTGATGGTATTGACCGACTGCGTATTTTTTGCAATTTGAATTTCTAAACTATTTTTCAAAGCTATACCAATGGCATCGTTGAGGCTGAGGCTTTGTTGAGCAAACATTCCCAGAGGCAACAACATGAAAGCTGTGGTATATAGAACAAAATTTTTCATTGACAAATTTTTGTAAGTTGTGAGTAATGAGTTCCAGCTTTAAGCCACTTCGTCGAGTATTTCAGCCTCGGATGTAACGCCTACTTTTTTCCCCGAAACAAAAGTATAAACCGCCGGAATCACAAAGAGCGTTAGAATCAACGAGAATATGATACCGCCAACGACCACAATACCCAAAGGAATACGACTGGTAGCCGCAGCCCCAAGACTCAGGGCAATAGGCAATGCACCCAACGACGTAGCCAAACTGGTCATCAAAATCGGACGTAAACGCTGCACGGAGGCTTCGATAACGGCTTCTCTCAAAGACAATCCTTCGGCACGCTTATGGTTGGCAAATTCTACAATCAAAATACCATTTTTCGTTACCAGACCAATCAGCATAATCATGCCAATTTGGGAGAAAATATTGAGCGTTTGGTTGAATAGCCACAAACTCAGTAAAGCTCCTGCCAATGCCAATGGCACAGTAATCATGATGGTGAGTGGGTCTTTGAAGCTTTCAAACTGAGCCGCCAATAGCAAATAAATCAGCGCCAAGGCAAGTATAAAGGCAAAGCTTGTATTCGACGAACTTTCGGCATAATCTCTCGACGGGCCGTTGAGGGCTGTTTGAAAAGAGCTATCAAGCACCTGTTTACCAATGCTTTGCATAGCTTTTACTCCATCGCCAATCGTTTTACCCTCTGCCAAAGAAGCCGATATAATGGCCGATTTCAGACGGTTGAAATGGTAAATTGTAGGCGGATTACTGCTTTCTTCGATATGTACTACGGCACTCAACGGAATACGCTCATTGCGACTATTGGTTACGTACAAATGCTCAATGTCTAAAGGTTGCTTGCGGTCTTTGCGTTCTACTTGGGCAATTACTTGGTACTGGCGACCATTTCTGGTAAAGTACGCCAAGCGTCTGCCCGAAAACGCTCCTTGCACCGCACTTACCACATCTTGTGTACTAAGCCCCAAATCACGAATTTTAATGCGGTCGAAAGTAAGTAGTAATTCGGGTTTATTGAATTTTAGGTTTACGTCCACGTTTTGGAATGTCTTGTCGTTGCGGGCTTGTTCCATAAACTTCGGTATCACCTGTTTGATTTTATCCAAATCTACATTTTGAATCACATACTGCACAGGTAACGCCCCTCTCGACCCCAAGCCTACCGAAATGGTTTGCTCTTGTACAGCAAAAATTCGGGCGTTATTAAACTCAACCAGCTTCTTGTTCATGTCTTTGGCTAAAACTGCTTGGCTGCGTTTGCGTTGCTGTGGCGGTACTAGCCCAACCCTTGCTATAGACGAGTTGGTACCACCAAAGCCCCCAAAACCCGGTACGGCATTAAAGACAAAATCTTTTTCAGGGATAGAGTCGTTCAAATAAGCCGTTAGCTCATCTGATACCCGTTGTGTATATTGAAAACTCGAACCTTCGGGAGCAGTGATGGTAAAACGCACACTACTTTTATCTTCCATCGGAGCAATTTCGCTTTGGAGGTTTTTTCCTGTAAACCAAATGATACCTCCGCAAACCAATACAATTACCCAAGCCACCCAACGGTTACGCATGAAGCCACTTAGCATTCGTTTGTAGCCCGATTCCATGCCTGTAAAGAAAGGCTCGGTTTTGGTATAAAACCAGCCGTGCCCTCCGTTTTTACGGCTCATATATACATTCAGTACAGGCGTAATGGTAAGCGATACAAAGGCAGAAATCAATACCGCACCAGCCACCACAATACCAAACTCACGGAACAAACGACCCACGAAACCTTGCAAGAAAATAACGGGCAAAAACACCACCGCCAAGGTAAGCGAGGTAGAAATTACGGCAAAGAAAATTTCTTTACTTCCTTCCAAAGCCGCTTTTCTGATAGGCATTCCTTCTTCTAATTTTCTAAAAATATTTTCGGTGACAACAATCCCATCATCCACCACCAAGCCTGTTGCCAACACGATGCCAAGCAAGGTAAGTACATTGATAGAAAAGCCTGCCCAATACATTACAAAGAAAGTGGCAATCAACGAAATAGGAATATCTATCAAGGGACGAATGGCAATCAGCCAATCTCTGAAAAACAAAAAGATAACAATAATTACCAAACCTACCGAAATCAAAAGCGTTTCTTCTACTTCTTTGAGTGAATTACGTACATTTCGAGTATTATCAATGAGTAATTTAAACTGAATATCCGACTTATTTTCTTTCTGAATATCGTCTAAACGCTTATAAAATTCGTCGGCAATTTGGATGTAATTCGCTCCAGGCTGAGGTACAATAGCCAAGCCTACGGCTGGCACACCATTGTATTTCCAAGCGGTTTCGAGGCTTTCAGGGCCCAATTCAACAGAAGCTACATCACCAAGGCGTACTATGCCGTTGGCATCTTGTACAAGGATGAGGTCACGAAATTGCTGTTCGTTGGTAAAACGCCCCATCGCTCTGATGGTCATTTCGGTATTGTCGCCATAGATTTTTCCAGCAGGAATCTCTACGTTTTCTTTTGCCAAAGCGGTTTGAATTTGCGTAAACGAAATATTGTGGGCGTTCATCAAATCGGGTTTGAGCCACAAACGCATGGCATACCGTTTTTGTCCCAAGATATTTACCCCACTTACATCGTTGATGGTCTGAAAACGTTGTTGTAAAATGTTTTCAGCATAATCACTCAATTCCAACAAGCTTTTGCTTTTACTTTGAATCGCCAACAACAAAATGAAGTCGCTATTGGCATCAGCTTTAGAAACCACTGGTGGAGCATCAATATCTTGAGGCAAATTGCGGGTAGCTTGTGCCACTTTGTCACGCACATCGCTGGCGGCGGCTTCAAGCTCTACGCCCAAATTGAACTCTACCGAAATATTGCTACTTCCCAAGGTGCTAGAAGAAGTAATAGACCGAATCCCTGGAATACCGTTGATTTGTTTTTCTAAAGGCTCGGTAATTTGGTTTTCGATGATGTCGGGATTGGCACCCGTATAAGCCGTTTGCACCGTTACAATCGGAGGGTCGATGGCGGGATAATCCCGTACCGACAAAAACGAAAAACCCACCGCTCCGAAAAGCACAATCAGGATATTCATCACTGTTGCAAAAATGGGTCTTTTTAAAGATAATTCTGAAATATTCATAATCGAGAATAATTTGCTAATTCAAGAATTGGCACTTGAGAAAAGGGTGAGTTGTGCTTGGGCTACTTATCTGAACGCTCTACCTTTCTAATTTTCACAGGTTTACCCGGACGAGCAAACAACACCCCTCCTACTACAATGGTATCGCCTTGCACCACGCCCGACTTAATTTCTACATATTCTTCGGTACGAAGCCCTGTTTCTACATTGGCATAGGTAGGCATTCCATCTTTTACAAGAATCAACTTTTTATTTTTATCGTCAGGAACAATGGCATTGGTTGGTACCATGATGCTCTTTGTGCCAACACCATTCGGAATATATACTTTTACGAAAGAACCCGGATTGGCTTCGCATTTCGACAAAATCGCCCTTACTTGGAGGTTGCGGGTACTCAGGTTGATTTGTGGCTCGATGGCAATGACGGTTGCCTTACAACGACTTTTGAAAGGAACATCTACTTCTACTTCGAGTACCGCTCCTTTACGCACGGCGGCGGTGTATTCTTCTGGCACGGTAAAATCGACCTTCAATACGCTCGTTTGCTGCAAAGTAGCCAACAAAGTAGCAGGCGTTACATACGCTCCTTGGCTTACTTTACGCAAGCCAACCACGCCTGTAAAAGGAGCTTTTAGTACCGTTTTTTCGATAAGTGTTTGGGTATATGCCATGTCGGCTTTGAGGCTATTGACTTGGTTCAATGCCACATCATAATCACTTTGATTTACGCCATTAATGGCTATCAATTTGGCTAAACGTTGCTCAGTTTTTTGGGCAAGTTCTAGCTGTACTTTTAGTTTGTTGAGCTGGGCTTGTAAGTCGCCATCAAAAACCTTGGCAATGACCGTACCTTGTGCCACAGCTTTGCCTTCGGGGACATTCAGGTAGGTAAGTCGGCCACTCACTTCGGGGTGTAATTCTACATACTCGTTGGCCACAATAGAGCCGTTGGCTTCTACGGTGTCGCTAATTGCCTCCGGATAAGCCACCAATACGTCCACTATGGCTGGTTGGTCTTCTTTGGGTTTTGAATCCTCTTTTTTCTTACTCTGACAGCCCGTTACCAATAGGCACATTGCTAAGGCTATGGTAGGTGTCAACAAAAAAGTTTCTTTTTTCATATTACAATTTAGCTTTAAATTCGTCTATTTGTGGGGGCTTTATGTTGTATAAGATGGCACAACTTAATACATTTCACCTAATTTTCTCACCGCTTTTGTCTGATTCGCTCGGTAATTTCGCCCAACACCTGCTTTTGTTAGACGTGATGCCATACTTGCGATTTGACAAATCCCTGCAAAAAACTTTTTTCTTGGCTCAATTGGTAGCCTTGTTGTGCAAACGCCTTGGCATAATCGGGTAGTTGCTGGGCTTGTACGTTACTTATCCGCCTGAAAAACTGATACATGAGCCATAGTAAGGTACGACTCCAATACTGCTTGGTAGGAAAGAAATCGGTATGTACCCACAAGCCTTGGGGCGAGTGATGCCGAGAAAGCCGCCAAAGCATAGAGCCAAGGGCTTGGTTAGGGAACAAATCTAGGACAAATGGTGTAAGTATTATATCGCATTGTAAGCTGGGAGGTATAGCCTCTTCTGTGCCATGAATGTAATGCACAATAGCCTCGAAAGGGCTGTTGGCCAGACGCTGCCGACAGCGTTGCAGCATTGGTTCGGAGGGTTCTACATACCAAATAGCCGAAGGATGGCAATACTGCCCCACGGCTATGGCTATTTGTCCAGTGCCTCCACCAATAATCAATACGGTTTGCTGCTTGGGCAAGGTTTGCAGCCAATGGATTTGTGCGTTGTAGAGATTATGCCCAAAAACACGCCGACAAAGCCAATCGTAGTAAGGAGCGATGCTATCGAAATTAGAAGAAAACATCAAGAAAATGGAGATTATGATTAAAAATATGGTATGTGACCGTTGTAAATGGGTGGTGGCACAACACCTTACGCAACTCGGTTTGTCGTATCAAGATATTGAGTTGGGCAAAGTTTATTTCGAGCAAATGCCCAACGCCAGTCAACTCGAAGCCCTTGCCCAAGTATTAGAAACCTCGGGCTTTGTGCTTTTGACCAACAAACAAAGTCAATTAGTCGAACGAATCAAAACGAGTATTATTCTATTGATTCATCAGCAACCACAATTATTGCAAAAAATCAAGCTTTCAGACTGGCTGGCACAAAAACTCAACAAAGATTTTAAGGCTTTAAGTCAGCTTTTTTCCGAACAAGAAGGCATAACAGTCGAACAATATTTTATTGTCCAAAAAATAGCACGGGTAAAAGAATTTATCCAATACAACGAATTATCATTGAGCCAAATAGCCGATTTATTGCATTATAGCAGTGTGCAACATTTGTCGAATCAATTCAAAAAAGTTACGGGACAAACACCTTCGCAATACAAAGAAAATCCTCAACGCAAGCCTCTCGACTTTGAGTAGGGCATTACTACGTACTACAAAAATACTTTTATCAACCTCGTATCAACAAATGGAGGCTTACAAGAAATAAACCTTGCAAGCCTCCATTTGTTTAAACCATTTTCACTAAAAAAACCTTATTCTACCAAGCTCACAAAGTAGCTATAGGTATATTTTTTATCGAGTAAACGATATGGTTTATGTGGCAAAGCTCCCCAACTATCGTCACCTCCAACCCCTCTTTGTTTCAAGTCGATATGCAACGTGGTTTCATTGCGTAGCTTTACATCAGTAGGGTGTTGTTGTTTCTTGCTAAGACCTGGGTCGAGGTCTTCGGTACGATACGGCAAGGCACTAAAACTGATAGGCTGTACTCCTTCAATAACGATACCCTTGCCTTGCTCATTGAGCAGTTTCACCCAACGGGTATCTGTGCGGTAGCCATGTTCTTGTGGTCTGATGTAATTGCTTTTTACGGTAGTCGCAACGGTATCGGCATAAACGCCCAAGAACGAAGCCAAGTTACGGTCTTGGTAGTTTTCGTAAGGGCCTCTTCCATAATAATGCACAAATTTATAAGCTTGGCTGAGGTTCATACGCATCCCAAAGCGAGGTAATTCGGGTAAATCTCTATTGCCCAAATCAAGCGTTGCGGTTACTTTTACCGCCCCATCATTCAAAATTTGGTACGCCAAAACATAATTGGCATTAACGCCTTCAAGGGCGTATTCTACCTGAATGCTCAGTCCATCGGCATTTTGTGTACCTACGGCTACGTTTTTCACACGCATATTGGCATGAGCATTACGCCAAATACCCAATTGGTAAGGCATATCATTGCCAAAGTCGTTGTCGGTTGGGGCACGCCAGAAGAATGGCTCTGGTAAATGATTCATGACCGTTCCGCCATTGGTGGTAGCATATTTTTCCCATCTACCCGAACGAGTATTAAACGTTCCGATCACTTTATCCGTACTGAATGTCAGTCTATTGCCTGTATTATTGATTGTCAGTGTACCAGTACGAGGGCGTTCTGCTTGATAATAATAGCTACTTGGTAAGGCCAATTGTTCTCTTGCTACTTCGTGTTTGGCAGGCACCAAGGCGGTGGCTGTTTTGGTATAAGCATACAACGATACAGCATATTCGCCACGGTCTTTTCTGGCAGGTAAGGCAATTGTGACAACTTGCGATTGGTGTGGAGCAAGGCTTAGGGCAAAAGAACCATCGGCCACAGGCAAGCCGTCTTTGGTAAGCACCCATGCAAAATCGTAGTCTTTGAGATTGGTAAAATCGAATAAATTTTCAACCAACACCTCTCCTTTTTCAATGTTTTTAGCCGAAAAAATAATGCTTTGGTAAGCTTTCTTTACTTCAAATAAACCCGGATGAGGGCTACGGTCGGAAGCAACTAAACCATTGGCACAAAAGTTTTCATCGTTTTGTAAATAATATGCTCCTAAGTCGCCTCCATAAGCAAAAAACGGACGGCCATCGCTTGTTTTTGTTGCCATGCCTTGGTCAACCCAATCCCAAATAAACCCTCCTTGCATCTGCTTCGAGCTACGGATGATGTCCCAATACGTTTGGAAATTACCACTACTGTTGCCCATAGCGTGTGCGTATTCACACATGATATACGGACGTGTTTTGGTTGAATCTTTGGCATATTTTACCATGTCTTCTATGCGTGGATACATCGGACACACGATGTCGGTGTTGGCGTTTTCGCCAGCTTGTTCCGACTGCACAAAACGGGTATTATCTTTCGCTTTAAGCCATTTGTAGGTTTCGTAAAAAACAGGGCCATTGCCACATTCGTTGCCTAATGACCAAATAATCACCGAAGGGTGGTTTTTATCTCGTTCAAACAAACGTTCGGTGCGGTCTTTGTGTGCATTGGCCCATAAAGGCAAATACGCTGGATGCTTCGATTTGTCGAAATTGCCTTGCCATTCTGCCCCCATGCCATGCGTTTCTATGTTGGCTTCGTCCACAACATACAAGCCGTATTCGTCGCAAAGTTCATACCAATAAGGGTCGTTTGGATAGTGGCTACAACGCACAGCATTGATGTTGTATAGCTTCATCAGTTGGATGTCTTTCAGCATCAAGGCTTTGTTTGGCACGTGTCCTTCTACAGGGTCATGCTCGTGGCGGTTTACGCCATGCACCAAGGTTGGCACGCCATTGATGAGCAATTGAGCATTTTTGATTTCTACTTTACGGAAACCAATTTTATAACTCGTTACGCCCAACGATTTGCCTTGTGCATCGCTTACGCTGATGACGCAAGTATAAAGGTTAGGAAACTCGGCACTCCATTTAGCTGGGTTTTTAAGGGTTGTTTTGAAAGATACCGTTTGTAAACTATCGGTAAAAGCCGCTACTTTTTGTTGGCCATTCCAGATAACTTTACCAGTATTGTCTTGTATTTCGATGCCTACTTGAGCGGCGTTGCTTGTACTTCCTTTAAATTTACGAAGGGTTACATCGGCACTAAAAAGCCCGTCGGTGTATTTGCTATCGAGGTCGGCTTTCAAGAAAAAATCCCAAAGGCTTGTTTTCGGATATGCCGTCAAGAAAACATCTCTTTCGATACCCGAAATACGGAAAAAGTCTTGGTCTTCTAAATAACTTCCATCATGCCAACGATACACCTGTACCGCTAAAGTATTATTGCCTTTTTGCAAAAAAGCCGTAATGTCAAATTCGGCAGGCGATTTTGATGCCTTGGTCATGCCTACAAATTTGCCATTGACATACACCGTGGCATAGCCCGTAATTGAGCCAAAATGCAAAATTGTTTCTTTGTCTTGCCAATTTTCGGATACAGTAAAAGTTTTACGGTACGTTCCTACGGGGTTATCGCCTCCGATAAAAGGCGGATTTTTAGGAAAGGGATATACAATATTGGTATAAATCGCCGTGCCAAAACCCTTGCGTTCCCAGTTGGAAGGAACGGGCAAATTATGCCATTGGCTATCGTCTAGGCCATTTTCGTAGAAATTTTTAGGAGCATCGGCAATGCGGTCGGCATAGACAAACTTCCACGTTCCGTTGAGCGATTGATAATAAGGACTTGTCTGTGGGTTTCTTCCAATAGCACTAGCTTTATCGGGATAAAGGACGAAATTGGTATGTGCTTTTTCTTTGCCTTTGTCGATTACGCTGGGGTCTTCCCAAGGATTTTGAGCAGAAAGAAAATAGCTTTGAAGTAAGCATAAGAAAAATAAAAATGTGTTTTTCATATAATATAGTTATTGCGTAAGTTGCGATAATAGTGGCGTTGTTTAAACTTTATTCGGCTTGATAAACCTTTATGATGAATGATTTACTGCCTTAGTTTATACGATACCAAACCTTATTTTCCTCTTAGGAGCAAATAAACTCGTACCCTAAGAGGAAAAAAGTTTAAACAACTTTTATGATTTCAGTGTAAAAATAGTAATATTTTTTTTAATAAAAATACCAATATTTTAACTCAGATAAGCTATTCATATCCAAGTATAGTATTGATAATTTTTGATTGCAATGCTCATTTATATCTTTTGCTATTTTTTCTGATAAACCCTCACGTAGTCTATTTCATAACGATTAGGGAAACTGGTAGTACTAGGGTCGCCTCCGTTTTGTCCGCCTATTGCCAAATTCAAGAGCATATAATGGGGCTGTTTGAAAGGGTTAAACCCACTCCCATCTTTGTCGCTTAATTGACTCATTGGCACAACATTGAGAAGCTTGTCATCGACATACAAGGCAATCGAATTTTCGTCCCAGTCCATCCGCCAAACATGAAATTGACTAGCCCACTGGCTATCGACTGGTTGGGTTTTGCTATGCCATTCGGTTTGATTAGATGAACCAAGACAAGCGATATTGGCGAGTATTTTACCATTATAATACTCCATAATGTCGATTTCGCCATTGGCGGGCCAAGGTTTTTGTACGCCCAAAGTCCACCAAGCAGGCCACAAACCTGCCCGAATATCAATGCGTGCTTTCAGTTCAAAGCGGCCATATTGCCATTGTTGTTTTCCTCTTGTAATCAAACACGCCGAGGTATAATCAATGGTTTTGCGTTTGGTTCTCCAATTGGTACTTCCTGCCACATAAGTTGGGTTGGGAAGGTTTTCTTTTTTTGCCTCAATCACCAGTAAACCCTTTTCACAACGGGCATTTTCGGGCTGATACCATTGAAGTTCTTCATTGCGAACAAAGCCTTTTTCATGGTCCCAATTATCAGGATTAGGCGTACCATCTTGGTTGAACTCATCAGCCCAAACCAGCTGATAGCTACTTATGGGTTTAACGGTTGTAGTAGGTACAGGTGCTACACTCGAACAGTTGGCTAATAAGCCGATGAGTAAACAATATGCTATAGTTGTTTTCATAACACCTTTATTTTTTCAAGCTAATATATCTTTTTAAAGCTTCTAAATAATAATAATCGGCATAGGTCAAAGGCACATCTATTTCGGTTTTTTGCGGAATATGCCCTACGCTATGTTGAAGTATAAAGCCTCCATTGCTTCCAATCTCGGCTTTATACGGTGGTTTTGAGAGGTTTAACAAAATAGTTTCGGCTTCTTTGATATAAGCCTTTCTCATGGTTTTGTCATAGTGGCAAAGTTCCAACAACGCTGCTGCCATCACCGAAGCCGCCGAAGCATCACGCAGGGCATTAGGAATATCGGGGGCGTTGTAGTCCCAATACGGGATTTTATCAGCAGGCAAGTGGGGGTGCTTTAGGATAAACTGAGCAATCTGCTGTGCCTGTTGTAGGTACAGCGGATTTTTCGTTTCACGATACATCACGGTATAGCCATAAAGCCCCCACGCTTGTCCTCTTGCCCAAGCTGATTCATCGGCAAAGCCTTGGGCTGTACGCTTTTGCTGCACAAAGCCTGTGTAAGGATTATAATTGATTACATGATAAGAACTAAAATCTGAACGAAAATGGTTTTTCATCGTTGTGTTGGCGTGTGTCACGGCAATCTTATAATAACTCGAATCGCCTGTGGCTTTGGTAGCCCAACAAAGCAGTTCGAGGTTCATCATATTGTCGATAATCACCAAAAAATCATCTTTTTTGCTATCCCACGATTTGATACAGCCCACCGTCGGACTAAACCGAGAGGCAAGCGATTTGGCACTTTGTACTAGAATATCTTTGTACGCAGGCTTGGGTGCAATGTCTTTGGCATTGCCAAAACTACAATACATCATAAAACCGAGGTCGTGCGTAGAGGTATTGAGTTTTTCTTTTTCCAATAACTGCAACATTCTATCGGCTTCGCCTAAGATTGCTTTGTCGTGGGTTTGTTCGTATATGTACAACAACGAGCCTGGATAAAAGCCACTGCACCACCAATCAGAGGCACTCCATTGATATTTCTGGCTTTTAGGGAAATAAGTTTTGGGAAATTTATCGGGCGGAATATTTTTCATCAAAACTTTGTATTGCGTTGCAGCCTCTACAAACGCCTGCTGAAATAACTTTTTATGCTTTTTTGATTGAGCAAAACTTCCTGATAAAGAGCTACATAGCAATAATGCAAAAGATATATATTGAGCTATTTTTTTCATAAATAAAATCATGTTTAAAAAAACGAAAAGAAGCATTGGTAACAGAAATACTATTCTTCTAAACGCCAAGAATCAGACCATTGAATTACGGGCAATTGTGCTTCAAAGGTGATAGGCAACCAGATATAACGGCTATCTATCAGGTTTTTGGGCTTCCAAGTATCGGCTAAAAAGATAAACGTATCTTTTTTATTGGCCACTGGCAAAATAAAAGTCGATTGTCCGCCAAAAGTTTTTTCGGCCAAAGGACCTTTCATGGGGTCTTTAATCATTTGCCAAGGACCAAAAAGATTACTTGCTACGTGCAAACTGGCTTTGTTGGCATCCCAACCCGTGCAACCACTGGTAATTAAATAATACAGCCTCTCTTTTTTGAAAATGGCTGGGGCTTCACGGTGCTGGCTAAACAGCAAGGTGTCTTGGGTGGTTACATCCAAATAATCGGGTTGTAACTTGGCGATGCGTAAGTCATAATTTTCTCTGGACGAATAAACCAAATACGCCTGCTGGTCGTCGTCCACATAAATGGTCATGTCACGTGACATATTTCCATTGGGTCGAAAGCTTTTGACAAATTGGTACGGGCCTGTTACTTCATCGCTTACAGCTACCCCCACACGAGCCGCCTTGTACCCTTGTTTGGGCAATTCTACGTGAAACCATAGCACATATTGCTTGGTTTGTGCATTGTAAACAACCTTGGGGCGTTCCATGAGGCCGCCATGAGCAATATCGCTTTGGGGGTCATCGACTTTTGCTAGGGCTAACCCTTCGTTTTTCCATTGGTATAAATTCTTCGAGCTATACACCGAAACACCTTCTGAGGCACTTGAGCCTCGTTTTTCACCAAACCAATAGTATTTACCATTAGCATAAATCACGCCTCCCCCATGAGCATTGATGTGTTTGCCATCGGTATCAAGCCAAAGTTGATTCGGTTGAAAACTTTGGGAGATTTGTTTCGATTGATTGGATAAACGCTGGCAACTTGCCATCAAAGCGGTTGCCGTAATTATAGGGATATATTTTGAGAGTGAATTCATTTTTAGTTGACGCAAATTTAGACGAATTAAGGATGTAAGACAGGGGGTATTTAAGTAAAAATACAGGGTTAAACCACTTGAAATTTGAACAAAGGCGTAAAATCAACGGATGATTTACGCCTTTGTTTATAGGGGAGCAATATTTACCAACCCGGATTTTGTAGCATGGCTGGAGCTTTGCGTACTTCTGAATCTGGAATAGGCAATAGATACATTTCGGGTCTGAAGTTATGTCTTCTGATAGATTCCGTTACTTGGTAGGTATAAGTACCATTACTACTACGCACAATACGCATTCGTTTGTTGTAGCCGTTTGATACATCCATCGCAATTTTCCAACGGCGAATATCGTTCCAACGTTGGTCTTCAAAAGCCAATTCAACACGGCGTTCAGTTCTGATAATCTCTCGCATTTCTTCCTTAGTCATACCTGCTTTTAACCCATACAGGTTGTCGCTGCCAGCCGTAATGCCTGCTCTATCACGCAGGGCAATCAAAGGGGCATACGCCAAGTCGGGGCGGCCCGTTTCGTTGATGGCTTCGGCATAATTCAACAAAATTTCGGCGTAGCGTATCAACGGCCAACCACGGTTGCTGTTGAAACTACTGTTGGAAGAAATATTCACGTCGCACATTTTTCTGCTATAATAGCCTGTTGTTTGTCCTGCCTGCGTAAAGCCGTCAGAAGCCGCACCCTCGTAGGTATAAACAGGTCGTAAGGCATTGGCACTCGCCAAATAATACTGCGATTCATTATACACGATAGAGTAATCAAAGCGAGGGTCACGGTTTTTATACGGATTGGCAGGGTCATAGCCAGACGTAGGGTCGGTAATGGCCTTACCGTTTTTCATTGGGAAGGCATCTACCAAATTTTGCGTAGGCATGGCATTGTACGCCCCACCTCTGGTAGGCATATTATAAAAGCCTTCCAAGTCACGGTTGGCAGGTCTATTTTGGAAGAAAATATATTCTGGATTTACACGGTTCAAAAACACCTGGTAAAAGCCATAGCCTGGTGCCGTGGTATTGTCTTTGTACAAAGCATAGTCGCCCGAATTCATGACCGCCAAAGCAGCATCGGCTGCTTTTTGCCAATGAGCCACGTCATACGTTGGATTACTCACAATTTTGGCTAAATCGGCATTTTGGGTTTCAGCACCACCATTGAAGAGTGGGCTTGCTGCATGCAACAAGATTCTCGATTTCAAGGCTAAACACGCACCTTTGGTTATTTTACCATACTCTTGCTCTGGATAAGCACTTGATTTAGGCAATTGAGCCGCTACTTCGTCGAGTTCGGTTGTAAGGTACGTAACGCATTCGGCAAACGAATTACGAGGCAAATTGATAAAATCGGTAATATCATACACTTTATCACCTACCAATGGCACACCACCAAAGCTGATTAACAACCAATGATAATACCAAGCTCTCAAAAAGCGTGCTTCCGCTTTCATTTGGGCTTTTAACGGAGCCGACACAGGAATCGTTGGTAACTTTTCGAGCAAAAGATTTACCCGACGAATATTGGTATAAGGCGTTGACCAAAACTCGAAAAAGGGGAAGTTGGTAGGGCTGACCGTTCCACTATACAAAATCACCGCTTTTTGCCCTGTACCCGAATAGCGGTATTCAGCATCGTCGGTGGCTTCTTCGGTATTGCCATGCGAGTCCCAACGACCTTTGACAAAACTAAAACCCACGTCGCTGTAAATACGGTATAAAAACGCTACACTTCGGGTACTATCCGAAAACACAGTTTCTTCGGTCAAAGCAGTTGTTTTAGGGTCTAAAAAGTCATCCGATGAAAAGCAAGAGGTTAGTCCTACGATACATCCTAATAAGAATATCTTTTTCATGAATATAAAATCAATGAGTTGAAAACTTTAAAATGTTGCACTAATACCAAAGTTGATGAGTCGCTGTGGCGGATAGCTCACACGGTCTGTTCCCGACGAAATTTCGGGGTCTAATTGGTACAGTTTGTCTAGGCTCGTAATAGTAAATAAGTTTGAGCCATTGACATACACCCTTGCTTGCTTAATACCCAAGCCTTTGGTAAGGCGGCTAGGCAAATCGAAATTGATTTGGGCATTTCTGAGGCGTAGGTAATCGCCGGGAATCAACCAAAATGTAGAAGGATAAGCCGTTGGGTCACTGATACCACCCAAAAGTGTCAGGCGTGGATATTTGGCATTATCGCCTAGCTCTGGTGTCCAAGCGTATTTATGCACTTCGGTTAGGTTAGACGAAAATGCACGAATAGATTCGGCTGTACCACGCACGCTAAAGTTTCTTGCTCCTTGAAAACTGGCACTGATACTAATGGCTTTGTAGCGTACTCCCAAGTTGATGCCATATACGGTATTAGGCGTATTGGGGTTGCCCGTCACCGACATATCGAAGCCATCAATTTTGCCATCGTTGTTCAAATCGGCATATTTCAAATCGCCGGGTTGTACTGGCACAGCCGTTTTGGGACTACTAGCAATATCGGCGGCATCTTTGTAATAGCCAATAAAGGTATAAGCCCTCATTTGTCCGATGCTATTGCCCGTGTACATTTGATAAGCATACAAAGCTGACGGCTCATCTTGGAACACAATTTTGTTTTTAGCAACTGAGTAGTTTCCTTTGATATAATACGAGAAATTATTTTTTACTGGACTTTGGTAGCCAAGTTCAATTTCATACCCACGGTTGTTTACTTTTCCCATGTTTACAGGTGGTAAGCCTTGTCCAAAAATAGCCGATACCGTTCCACGAGTTGTAAGGATGTCGTAACGGTTGTTGTCGAAATAGTTGAAACTTCCTGTAAGGCTGCTATTGAAAAAGCCTAATTCAATGGCTAAATCAAGCTTTTTCTCTTTCTCCCATGTTACCTCATTATTCGCCAATGTACCTTCTACAATCCCGCCGTAGCTATTACTAGAATACCCGAAATTGGGTGAAACAACCCCTGTAGAACTGGCATAATTTTGTTGATAATAATAAGAAAAATTACTACCCAAGGCATCGTTTCCGACAATACCATACGAGCCTCTCAGTTTTAGTAAGTCCATAAATTTAGGAAAAGACCTTTTGTAAAAGGGTTCTTCCGAAATATTCCAACCAGCCGAAACCGCAGGCAATAAGCCATAGCGTTTGTCTTTCACAAAACGGTCGGAGCCATTGTATGCCACGTTGAACTGCACGAGGTAACGGTTTTTATAGTCATAGCCTACACGGCCAGAATACCCTTGGAAGTTGTTCGGAATAAAGTTGTAAACTGAGTTGCTGTTAGCTGCTTCCGTTGACGAACGGTTGAACAAGCCCAAGGCATACACATGGTGAGCCTCGGCAAAGGTACGGTCGTAATTAACCATAAACTGCATGTTCAAGACTCTTGAAGTACTTCTTGAATCGTACCCCAAGAAGAATCGTCTTACCCGATAAACATTGGGGTCACGAGGCTCGTAAGTATCAGTGGTTGGGTAATAAATAAAAGAAGGAAATTGGTCACGGGTCATGCTACGAACGTAGCCGTAATTACTTGTAAATGAAACTCTTCCTTGCACAAACAAGCCTTTCGTTAAGAAGTCGAGCTTTTGTTTTGCCGAGCCAATAAAATTGATATTGCTTTCGTTGGTTTGGCTGTATCCATAATATTTCAAACGCCCCACTACGTTGTTTACGTTGTAGCTTGGGTTTTCGTTTCTAATCCAAGTACTGTAGCCCAAAGAACCATCGGGGTTATAAATCGGATAGGCAAAAGGGGCTAAAGTCAAGAAACTACTGTAATCATAAAACAAATCGTTGTATCCAAATGGGCTACCTACTTGAGGCGTATTTACTTGCCCGAAGTTTCCATATAAATCTAAACGCAAGTCAAGGCTTTTGGTAACAGACATATCAAGGTTTGAACGGTAATTGTAACGTTGGTGGTAAAAGTTACTATTCACGCCTTGATCTTGTCCAAAGTCTTTCAACATCCCATCTTGGTTCAAGTATCCCACTGATACAAAGTATTTTACTCGTTGTGTTCCGCCCGACAAATCGAGGTTGCCACGGTATTGTTTGGCAAATTGTTTGAACAATACTTCTCTCCAATTGATATTGGGGTGGCCATAAGGGTCTGTTCCATTTTTGAATAATTCCAAATCTTCATCGCTCCAACGGGTTTTAAACGAAGGGCTTGGGTTTACGCTATTGTCGTTGATTTGGGCTTGGTTGTACAATTTAGCTGTTTCGTAGGAATCTAAATACTGAGGAATAAGTGTTGGTTGCGAAAGTGCCATTTCGGCACGCATAGAGATTTGCGGAGGGCCTTCTTTGCCTCGGCGCGTCGATACTACTATTACGCCATTAGCACCTCTCACCCCGTAAATGGCTGTGGTAGAAGCATCTTTCAAAATCGAAAGGTTTTCAATTTCGTTGGGGTCTATTCTGGCAAATTGGTCATACGAATATTCTACGTCATCAACAATAATCAAAGGACGGTTGTTGCCGTTGTAGGAACTTACGCCACGAATATAAAAGTTGGCACCATCGGCACCAGGGCGACCAGAAGGTTGTTGCGAGAAAAAGCCCGGTAATTTCCCTGCTAAGGCATTTTGCAAACTCGCCGAGGGGTTTTCTCTGATTTCACGCCCCGAAACCGAGCTAACCGACCCCGTAAGGGTAATTTTCTTTTGTTGCCCATAGCCTACCACCACCACTTCGTCGAGCGATTTATCATCTTCTTCTAGCACCACCGTCAACGAAGTACGATTGCCCACGGCAACTTCTTGTTGTTTAAAACCCAAGGAGCGGAAAACCAATACGCCACTTTGTCCTTTGAGGGAAAGTTTAAAAAAGCCTTTGCCATCGGTCAGCGTACCGTTGTTGGTACGTCCTTTTTCAAAGACAGCTACACCAGGCAACGATTCTTTGCCCCCCGTTACGATACCCGAAACCACTTGGCCTTGTGCCAAGGCCGCTTGTGCGTAGAGCGTAACGAAACAAATCCATATATATAGTATTTTTTTCATAAATTCTTGTTTGATTTTTATGATAACACATAAAAGAGGCTTGTTTACCAGCCTTCATTTTGAATTAAACTTGGGTTTTTGAGGGTTTCGTCATAAGGCAAAGGCATCACATACAGCTTATTGCTGAAAGTCATTGTACCTACCTGAATGGGAGTATAGGTAAACGTATTTGTGGCTGTTTTGAGAATTTGCATTCCTTTGATAGCTCCTTTAACGGCTGTTTCGGCTATTTTCCAGCGACGAATATCCCAAAAACGATGTTCTTCAAAAGCCAATTCGATGCGTCGTTCATTCTGAATAAGACTTCTTAGCTCTGACTGCGTAATAGCGGCTTTGATGCCGTAGCGGTTGTCGGTGCCAGCTTTGATGCCAGCTCTTTTACGAATGTCGATTATTTTCTTTACTGCCTCTTCGGTTTGTCCTAATTCGTTGAGGGCTTCGGCGGCATTCAAGACAATTTCAGCAAAACGGAAAAGTGGGAAATTGTGGCTTTGGTTGGTATAAGTGGTATTGTTACTAAAATCGGCCATAAATTTCCGTAGATAGTAGCCCGTGCGGGTTTGTACCGCTATACCTCCGGGTTTATCCAAACCACCATCAAAGGTTTCTACGCTACGTTTGAGCCACGTTTGTCCGTTGAAAAAGACGGTCAAAGCCAAGCGAGGGTCACGGTTGAGGTAAGGGCTTTGCGGAACATAGCCAGAAAGCGGGTCGTTGATGTCGAGTCCGTTCGACATCGGAAAGGCATCCACCAAATTTTGCGTAGGGCTTGTGAGTCCTGCACTAGCCGCTGGCGAGCCATAGCCAATAGGGGCATTGTTGCTTTCGATAGAAGTATTATTCCCTACTTGCTTGGCAAGAATGATTTCGGTGTTCTTTTTTGTGGTAAATACACCTGAAAAAGAGCTTTGCAAGGTATAATAGTTGAGGGCAATCAACTCGTTGGCGGCATCAAGGGCTTTTTGCCAACGGGTAGCATCGTAAGTAGGATAGCCCATCAATGCTTTCAAGGTAGCATTGGTGCTTGTGCCTCCGCCGTTAAACAACGGACTGGCAGCGTACAACAACACACGACCCTTCAACGCAATGGCTGCTCCTTTTGGAATTTTCCCCCAGTTACTATCCGAAATGGGTTCTGGTGTGAGTATGCCTTTTACAGCATCACATTCCGACACAATGTAGTTGACGCATTCTTCGTAAGTATTGCGAGGAAGCGATAGGTTGTCGGAAAGGCTAAATACTTTATCGCCAATCAACGGCACACCGCCATATCTTTTGAGTAATTCAAAATACAACAAAGCTCTGATATAACGGGCTTCGGCTTTCCAAGTGGCAATACTAGCCGCTGCCGCAGGTACTTTGTCGATGTTATTTAGAAAAATGTTTACTCGTCTGATACCTGCGTAAGATGTTCCCCAATAAGGGTCGGGGTTGTTTACTACGCTAATCAAGCCATTGGTATAGTATTGGGCAATTCTGTTGGCTCTCGAAGGAATGGCATCGTCGGTGCCTGCTTCCAAAAAGTCGCTATCAATCCGATTGAATCCATTCGGGATGTAGCTGTAAATGTTGTTCAAGAAAAATACGGCTACTGTGGCATTTTTGTCTTGTTCGTCCCAAACGAGTGTGTCTAAAATCCAATCACGAGGCTCGGTTTCAACCCTTTCGCAAGACGAGAAAGTAAGTGCTGTTGCCAAAAACAACGCTGATATATATTTTCTTTTATTCATTGCTTTGTAAAAATTAATAGTTGAGATGATTGGCATTCATCATCTGGCTACCCTTGTTTAGAGTTTAAGATTGATTCCGAAGTTAAACACACGCTGCACAGGATAAGTGCTTTGAAAGCCTTCAGGGTCAAGGTATTTGTCATTATTGAATGTCAATAAATTGGTAACATTGGCAAAAACACGAACACTCTGCACCTTAATACCTTTGCTTAGTTTCTCAGGAATCGTATAGCCCAACTCAATATTTTTGAGGCGTACATAATCGCCCGAGCGAATCCAATAAGAAGAATACGCTTGGTTGTTAACGTTAGAACCTAACCACACTCTTGGATACGAAGCATTAGGATTGGTTGCCGTCCAACGGTCGAGGTGTTGCTCGTAGGCTTGTCCGAAACCGCCATTTTGGAACGCCCATGTAGAAGCCTGTTGCAAATAAATGTTACGATTGGCAACGCCTTGAATCAAAAGCGAGAAATCAAACCCTTTGAAGGCATAACCCAAGGATGCACCAAACGGAATCAAAGGCGATTGGTTGCCAATAGGAGCAATATCCAACTGATTGATTACGCCATCGTTGTTCAAGTCTTTGTATTTGATGTCGCCAGCTTGAGGCTGGTAGCCCACTACAGTAGCCGATGATTGTGCCTCTGCTGTTGATTGAAACAAACCTTCGGCGATATACCCAAAGGCTTGTCCTACTCGTTGGCCTGTGCGGTACATCCACGAGTAAGGCTGATTTACTTCGTTGATATAAATCACTTTAGACGATTGCACACCGCCGTTCAAGGTGGCGTAAAAATCACCAATAGGAGTATTTTTTTGCCAAGATAATTGTAGGTCTATGCCAGTGTATTGATTTTTACCAATATTTTCGTTCGGATACGCATTGCCCAAGATACTCGTATTATACCCACGTTGCATCAAAAGGTCGTAGTACTGCATATTGTAATATTCGACGGTTAGCCCCAAGGTATTATTGAAAAATGCACTTTGGAAACCAGCATTCAATTTATTGGCTTTTTCCCATGTAATAGCAGGATTGGCCAATGGCTCTTCGGTAACGCCCGTATTCGAGCCTGCTCCTGTACCAAATACAGCCCCTGTATTATCGAAATAGCGTTGGATATAGCTAAAATAGCCAGGGTTGTCGTTGCCTGTTTTGCCATACGAACCGTATAGTTTGAGATGCGACAACCAAGTTTGTGCTTGTAAAAAGTCTTCTTTTGAAATATTCCAAGCCAAACCTACCGCAGGGAAGAAACCGTATTTGGTTGTGCCGCCTGTCGGATAGCGGTTGGAACCATTGAGACCAAAAGAAAATTCAAAAATATATTTTTGCTTATAGTTATACCCCATACGTCCTGCCAAGCCACTGATGGTATAAGGCAAGTCGGAGCCACTCACGGCATTATGACGGTTGGCCATCACAACGGCATTGATGCCATGTTGTTTGAACGACCTATCATAGCCAAACGATAATTCTAGGTAATCGGCACGTCCTTGGTAGTCGATGGAATTCCAGTTGCCTTGGTCGCCATTAGTGCCAAATTGTTGATAAACATCTTGTCCCGATGAATTGATGGTACGGAGGAATGTGGCAAAGGTTTTACTTCGGTAAATACCTTCAGAGAGCGTAGCGTAATAAGACCCCAAGGCTTTTACCCACAAACCTGGGGTAATTTCGTCTAAAGTACGTTTCAAATAAAAATCGGCCAACATATCTCTTTTGAAGTTTTGTTGGTAGCCAGAGCCTACGGTTTGAGCCCAAATATTGTTTTGAAACTGTTGTGTTCCGCCATACGAGCCATTAGGATTGAAAATCGGATAGGCATTGTTGGGGGTATTTAAAATACTCCAAAGGATAGAAGAAGTACCTACTCCTGCATCATTGCCATTCAAAATACGACCTAACAAATAAATGCCTCCCGACAACTTGCTATTGAGTTGCAAATCTACGTTTGAGCGTACCGTAAAAGCTTTAAAGTTGTTGTTGGTATTGTAAGGCGTGGTCGTACTTTTCTTCAACAAACCTGTTTGATTGATGTGGTCGAAAGAAATGAAGTATTTTGAAAAACTATTGCCTCCTGTAGCACTGAATGTGTACCTGTCCATGCGAGAAGAAGGCTCTAGGGCTTGTTCTCGCCAGTTTACATTCGGATACATAAAGGGGTCGGTATTGTTGGCATACGCTTGTAAAGCAGCATCAGTATAAACAGGCGTTAGCCCATCATTTACTCTAGCTTCGTTATATAATTTGGCATAATTGTAAGCGTCGAGTGCTTTCGGAAAACGCAAAGGTTGTTGAATAGCCGTTTGTGCAGTAAACGACATTTTGGCATTGCTCGCCGAGCCTTTGCGTGTGGTAATCAGAATAGCTCCGTCGTTGGCACGCACGCCCAACATGGCGGTAGAAAGGGCATCTTTGAGAACCGTAATAGATTCAATTTCCTCTAAATCGAACACGGTCAATTGGCGAGGAATGCCATCTACAATCACTAAAGGGCCTTGTCCTCTTAACGAAAGACTTGTACCGTCGCTACCGGGTTGTCCTGTAATTTGATTGGTATGTAAGCCTGCAATACGACCTGTTAAAGCACTTAGCACCGACGTAACAGGCATTTTGTTGAGGTCTTTGTTATAAACGGCCTGTGTTGAAGTAGCTGTAAGTTCGGATTGCAAATTGATATTAAAAACCGAGCGAATGGGCTTACTGCGTAAAACTGCTTGGTTTTTACTACTCAACACAATTTTATCGGAAGAAGCATCGACTACCACTTCTTTTACAAACGACCCCAAGCAATATACCCATAGCTTATCGCCTGTTTGGGCTTCGATGGTAGCTGTACCGTTGGTACTCGAAGTAGCCGAAAGCCCTGTTCGGTTATTTTTGATTAATACGTTACTAAGGGCTTCGTCGTTTTCGTCTGTTATAAGAAGTGTTCGAGTATTGGTTTGTTGGTTCATGGGGCTTTGTGCCTTGATAGGCACAGCCAAAGGATTCCCACAAAAGAGCATACACAGCAGCAATGAGGAGGGCGGAATCCTTAGAAACTTGGGTTTTCGTACAAGTATTGACATAGTAATTGTGTTTGATTTTGCTTTGTTTAGGTTTGGAAAAAATAGGTCGGTTAAACGGATAAAGGAATTGATTTTATCAAATAATACATTTGAATAGTTCAAAATTAGGGAGTATTTTTGGGCTAGAAGAGGGAGAAATTCGGCTAAAAAGGGGTAATTTTTCGCTTAATGGGAGTTTTACACAATTTTTTATTTTCTGTTTTGATATAATTAAAGGGTTAAGCTAATATTAAAAAGCTAGAGGGAAGAAAAACATATTGTGGCAAAGCCTTTTAGCGTTATTCCTTTCAGACAGTCTTGGCACACCTATCGCTATAGAATTATCAGCATACAACTTATTTAATTAAATGGTAATTTTGTTTACTCATACAGCATCACAAAAGGCATCACGGCTGTTGCTCTAAACTATTTTATTTGTGCATGCCAGACGAATAACGACTTTGTTTATGAAAATAATCCTTACACAATGGGCAATTTGGGCCACAATGCTTATCTGTGTAGCTCCCATTCTAGCACAAGATTCCCCAACATTCAAATTTGAACATATCACCGTCAACGAAGGTTTGCCACATAGCGATGCCATGTGTATGGTACAAGACAGTGCAGGCTTTATTTGGGTGGGTACAAACAGTGGCGTATCGAAATACGATGGCCACGTGTTGAAAAACTATGATTTACCCGTCAATCCCTACAATGGTTTACCAAGCAACCGAGTAGCGGCGATTCATCTCGATGCCCACAACCAAATATGGGTAGCTTCGGGAAGTGCGGGACTGAGCCTATTCGATAAAAGCCACGACAGTTTCGTCAATGTAGCCACCCTTGCCTCGCCGCAGGTCAATGCCCAAGCCTTGGCACTATTACGCATTTGTAATGTATTGACCATTGCCAGCGATTTGTATAATCGGATATGGATAGGCACTCGAACGCATGGGTTATTTGTCTTAACCTTTATCGAAGGGAAGCTTCAGGCGATTGAACAACTCCCCCTGCATCAAGAACAAAGCTACGGCGTTAGTGCTTTGCTTTTCGACAAAGCAGGAACACTCTGGATTGGGACTACCCAACGAGGCTTATGGAAAGTAATACCACATACCACACAGCCGATACAAACCTCTTTTACCGAATGGAATATTCAGTGTTTGTACACCGACTTTCAAGGCAATTTGTGGATTGTTACACAAAACGATTTATACATCATAAAAAAAGACCAAACCCAACAGCAAAGCCTCTCTCCTACCCACCTGTTATTTTTGCCAGAACTCGACTGTGTTTTTATTGATTCGTTCAAACACCTTTGGCTTGGCACTAATTATGGGCTGTATTATTGTGCCGAGCTACCCAACCCCGACCAACCGCTCACATTGAGCCAATGGCAACGCAAATTGGTACGCTTATTGCCCGAAGATGGCAATGCTTTTAGTATCAACTCAGGACGTATCCATTATATCATAGAAGACCAAACCCGTAATTTGTGGCTCGCTGCATCGTCGGGAGGACTCAACAAGGTGGACCTCGAACGCAAACCCTTTTACTTGATTCAACGGCAATTTGGCAACCAGCCTACGCTTCCTAGCAACTATATCAATAGTATGCTCAAAGACCGCAACAACCAAGATTTGTGGATTGGCACACGCAACGGTTTTACTCGGTACAATCTTCAAAATCATCGTTATACCAACTTTTACGCCGCAGCCCTCAACGGCGATGCTACTGGGCTAGACGTATCTACTTTCTATCAACTAGCCGATGGTACGCTTTGGGTTGGCACACGTTACAGAGGCATTATTGTCTTGAAAAACAACCAAAAGAGCGTCATACTCAACGCTGGCGATATGTCGCTTTATGCAACCAGTATCGAAAAAATTGTAGAAGATCCATGGGGGACACTCTGGGTAGCAACTTTTGAAAAAGGGCTCCTACGCTTTGATAAAACGGGGCGTTTTTTGCAACGTTTTTCAGCTGAAAACAAAAACTTCCCTAGTAATCAATGTACCTTTTTACTCCCTATTCCACACAGCAATCAAATGTGGATAAGCACCAGAGAACAAGGCGTTTTTAAAGTAGCTATTACGCAGACAGGACTCAAAATCGTTCAGCATTTCCACTACGAAGCCCAAAATCCAAAGAGCCTTAGCAGCAATTATGCCTGGCCATTGGCACTCGACAAGGCAAGCAATCTTTGGGTAGGTACAATCGGGGCTGGTTTGAATAAAATTACGCCCCAAGGAAAAGTAGAACGCTGGTCGTTTGGCTACCGCAATGCCGAAAGCTTGGCGATTGACAAACAGGGAAATATCTGGATTGGTGGCGACGGCCTCGTTCGCCTCAACCCTATCACACGACAAAGCATCCATTACGACGTGGGCGATGGGCTACAAAGTAATTCTTTTAAAATTGGTTCGGTGTGCCAAGACCAAGACGGCTATTACTATTTTGGGGGCATTAAAGGTATTACCTATTTCAAACCCGAAGAAATCAAACCCAACAGCCAAGCTCCTGTGGTGCGGCTCACAACCCTGCGGATTTTTAATAAAGAAGTAAAAGTTGGCGAAAATATCAACAACAGGATTTTGCTAACGCAGCCACTCGACCAAACCACTAGCCTGACCATTGCCCCCAACGAAAATTCTTTTTCTATTGAATTTGTAGGCTTAAACTATAAAAACCCTAAAAAAAACCAATATGCCTATAAGCTCTTGGGCTACAACAGCGACTGGATTTATACCGATTATACCCAACGCATTGCCACGTTTTCTAACCTCGATGCGGGCGATTACACCTTGTTGGTAAAAGCCAACAACGGCGAAGGCTATTGGTCGGCAAAGCCTGCCGCAATCCATTTGACAGTGCTACCACCTTGGTACAAAACTTGGTGGGCTTTCTTGCTCTATACCTTGCTCATTGGAGGTGCATTTTACCAATATCAAAAAGCAACTCTTGCCCGACAAGCCTTGAAAAATGCCGTTATCATGGAAAAGTATAAAGTTGATAAGGAAAAAGAAATGACCGATTTGAAACTACGCTTTTTCACCAATGTTTCCCATGAACTACGCACTCCCCTGACCCTAATACTGGGGCCTGTCGAAGAATTGGCTTCCACCGAGCATCAGCAGAAAGACAAAGTTATGCTGATTCTTCAACAAACTCGTAAGTTGCTCGATTTGGTCAACCAGCTACTTGATTTCCGCAAAGTCGAATCAGGCAATGCACAACTCAGGGCAAGCTACGGCAATATTGTGCCACTTATCCAAGAAATCTTTTTAATCTTTCAACTCAAAGCCCAAGAACAAGGCATTGCCTATACGATTACGTTACCTGATGATGCCCTTGAAATGTATTTCGACAGCAGTAAACTCGAAATTGTACTGACCAATCTGCTGTCTAACGCTTTCAAATATACCCCCAAAGGCAGCCAAATTTCCGTGACAGTCACCAGTGTTGGAAGCCCACAACAAGAAGCTGTTTTTCATCGACAAGCTTTAGTGAACAATTATATACAAATTACGATTCAGGATTATGGCGTTGGGATGTCAGCAACGGAATTAGAGAAAATTTTCGACCCTTACTACCAAGCATCACATACCGAAACACTAAAAATTAGGGGAACAGGCATTGGTTTATCGTTGGTAAAACAATGGGTAGAAGCACACAAAGGCAAAATTCAGGTAACAAGTGAGATAGGTAAAGGAACAACCTTCCACCTGCAATTGCCTTTTGGCAAAGCCCATCTTTCTAGCCAGATGATTGTGAAAACCGATGAAATTAGCGAGCAAGCCCCTACCAATCTCACGCCTTCCGAAAACCTACAGGTGCTAAACCCCGAACTGCTCACAGCAAAGGTTTTGGTAGTAGAAGACAACTACGAATTGAGAAATTACTTGCAACAATTATGCGAAGCACATTATGATGTAATAACAGCCGTTGATGGTATTGACGGTTGGCACAAAGCCTTGGAACACCTCCCCGATTTGGTTATCAGCGATATTATGATGCCCAACGCCGACGGGCTAGACCTGTGTCAACGTATCAAACAGAACCCCAAAACCATGCACATTCCGGTGTTGTTGCTTACGGCTAGGGCATCGGTAACACACGAAGTAGAAGGACTGGAAATGGGTGCCGACGAGTACATGGCCAAACCATTCAATCCTTTGGTATTGAATGCAAAAGTTGCGTCAATGTTGTATAATCGTTTGCAATTGAGAACCTATTATCAAAAACAACTTCTTCTTGAGCCCAGTTTACCGAGTATCCCCGACGAAACACGGATTTTACTCGAAAAAGCCATGTCAATTGTCGAGGCCAACCTCACCAATCCTACTTTTACTGTACAAACCTTAGTGAAAGATATGGGCATGAGTCAATCGGCTTTTTACCGACAAATCAAAGCTTTAACGGGGCAATCGGTGGTAGAATTTATCAGAGATGTCCGCCTCAAGCGTGCCGCACAATTATTGTCGCATGGCAATCTGCGTGTCGCCGAAGTAGCCCTGATGGTAGGCATAGAAGACGTGAAGTATTTCCGAAAAATGTTTCAGCAAACCTACGAAATTTCTCCTTCGGAATATGCCAAAAAAGCCCGCTAAAGATGTGTTATGCTTCATAGCAAGGGAAAAGTATTTATTATTTCCTTAACTTATTTTTCACCTTGCTGTGTAAGCTTATCATATTTTTAAATGCTTGGAGTTCTTCCTCTTGAAAATCTCGCTTGGGTACAACATTGGCAACTTGTGGGTTTTGCCAAATCAATATCCAATTTTTGCTCTCGGTGACACGATAAATTTTATCCCATGTAAATTTAGAATCAAATGACTCTCCTGTTATCTGAATGGTATCTTTGTCAAATGTATAGCTTATACTTTCGCTGATTCTTTTATTAGTGTTATAATTTTTTCTCGCATAAATATAAACTAAAATAGGTTGCCCAATAATGAAAAATAAGCCGAGTAGCAATTGAAGCCAAGGAAATTCGATATATGAATCAAAGGTAAAAAGAAGCGAAAGCACCATAAAAGAACCAATACCCGTCATAAATCTAACAGCCCATTTTCGATACAGTAAATGATAGTTCATCTTTATGTAATCTTCAAGACTCAGTTTTGTTGTTAAAATAATTTTGTCCATTTGTTTATTAGATATTTGTTACGATAGTTGAACTATAATCTTTTGTTCGCTAAAATATTAAATTAACAACAAATATTCCTCTTATAACTACATTTTCCTACAAAAAATTAGTAAACGGCACTTTGCACTAGACATCCGTCCTGTACGAAAGCTTTCGAGCGATGTAAGATTACTGATTTCAGAAATAATGAAACAATACCTTCCTTTTTCACCAAATATCTCTGAAAAGTGTTTCCATCTGCTTTCGTCTAGTACTAATGTAGAAAGATTCTAGGCATAAAGCTACTTACCTACACCACTTGTGTTTGTGAAAATTCTTCTATCATGCTTAGTAAATGAAGGTTTTGGTCATATACGGCATTGAAGGCAAATGGTCTTTTTTCAAGTAAATACTGATAAATAAAAAAATCAGTTTTAGGTGTTGGAAAACTTTCAATGTACTGAAAATCGTGCCATTCTAAGATGCCTTCGTTACATAAAGGAGGCGTAAAAATCTCTATTTCAGCTTCATAAACAAAACTCATCCAGTTGTATTTTACCGGCGATGTTTCTACAAGTGTACCACACAAACGCATTGCTGGTACTACAATTCCTGCCTCTTCCCTTACTTCTCGCAAAGCGGCATCATAAGGATTTTCGTAGGCATCTACCTTGCCTCCTACTGGTACGTAGGTATCTTTGTTGGGTTCTTTAAACCGTTTCAACAATAAAAACTTACTTCCTTGGCGTAATACGCAGATGACAGCTACTTTTTTTAAACCTTCCATTTGAGTTTTATTATCTTTTCTTATCGTAAAATCCTAAGTGCTTGGTAGCACTCAGGATTTGATTTTTGAACTTAACAATGTACCTATCAAACCCAGTAACACAAGACTAGCCAAAGCAATACGCAAAGAAGTATATTCCGAAATATACCCAATCATAACAGGGCCAATCAAGAAACCTGCAATGCCTACCGTCGAAATAGCCGCCAATGCCACACCTGCTGCCATTGTTTTTGAATGCCCTGCTTCGCTGTAAATCAAGGGTACAACCGTCGATAAACCTAAACCTGTAATGCCAAAACCGATGATGACAGCAACAGGCGAAGGAAAGCCTACCGCCAGCAACATTCCAAGCGTAACCAAGGCACAGTTCAACATAAGTGTTTTGCGTAAACCGATAGCCGCTACGGTTTTATCCCCTACAATTCGCCCTATAACCATCGCTACCGAAAAAGCCGTAAAGCCAGCCGTAGCATAGCCTTGGGTTGAGGTCAACACTTTTTTATAATACAAAACACTCCAATCGGCCATCGCTCCTTCGCTCAACATACCACAAAAACAAATGATACCCAACAACATCAACGATTTGTCGGGCATAGCAAACAAAGGCTGTGCCTCAGACGATTTAAAATCTTGGTTTACAAGCCATTGATAAACCAATGCCATCACAACCACATTGATGAGTGCCACCGATGAAAGATGCACAAAAGGACTCACATGGGCCGATGCCAATACCCCTCCTACGGTAGCTCCAATCATAAACCCCGAACTAAACACCGCATGAAACGACGACATAATCGACTTTTTCATGAGCTTCTCTACATTCACGGCTTGTACGTTCATGGCGATGTTGAGTAAATCGCCAGCAAAGCCAAACACAAACAAAGCACAAGCCAATTGCCAAGGCTGTGTTGCCAATCCGAGCAAGGGCAAAGCGATAAAATACAGCCCAATGGCTAGTACATTTACCTTGCGACTTCCCCAATAATTGATGATAATGCCTGCCACAGGTAAAGCCGACAAGCTGCCTACGGGCATAGCAAACAATACAGTACCCAAAGCGGCATCGCCCAAGCCGAGCATTTCTTTCACGTCTGGAATACGAGAAGCCCAACTCGAAAAACTAATGCCTGCCACAAAAAACAGGGCATTGGTAGCCCAACGGGCTATTTTAGGATAATTATTTTGTATGGTCAATTCCATTATTTATTCAGTGTTCAATGCAAAAGTGGGATTATTGATGTCGGACGTAAATTTACGCTTCCTCCTTTTTTTCCAACAACAGCCCTTCTATTTCTTTCCAAGAAAATACCCGTTGATACCCCTGTACATGGTAGTTGTGTGGAGCATCAAACAAGAGCCCTTTGCCTTCAAATTTTACCAAATTTTTCTCATGGTCATCAATTAAATAATCGGCTTTAATCATGTATTTATGTCCACAAAAAACCGTATGCGACCAGCCGATAAAAGGAAAATGCTCTTCGAGCCATTCCAATTTTTCGGTCAAAGAATTAGGAAATTCCGTAGCCGCCGACACAATAAATACTTCGTATTCTGCCTGCAAACGTTTTACTACGTCAATGGCATTATCGAATACGGGCAAATCCCTGAAAAAGCCTTTTTCATGTAAAAAATCCCGAATGGGGTAATATTGTTGATAAAACTCGGCAGCTTTTGCAGGCGTTGCAAGGTCGGCTCTGGTATAGCTTGTGCCTAAAATTTGATTACTTACTTGTAAAATCTTGGCTGTGGTATCAGCCAATACATCGTCCATGTCGATGGCAATACGTTTGTTCATGTTGTACAATTGGTCAGTAGTTTTAAAAATATGATGCTGTTATTGCGGTATTTTTCGGTATTTAAAATAATATACACCTAAAACCGAACGCCGTTTGGTTATGGCTACATTTACGCCTAATCAAGGCAATATAAAGCCAAGTGCTTGTTTATTTGAAACTTAATATGGGCGTAACATAGTGCTAACAAGCCAAAGCCATTGGCACGAAAGCCTTAATTTTTATGCAAGATTCTGAATAAAAAATTAAAAAACAAAATTTATCTATTATATTTGACGCAATAAACCGAATAAAACCGCATAAAAACGAACCAATGCTCAGAGAAGAACGGTTACAAATCATCTTGAAAATGCTCGAAACCAACGAAAGGGTTTCTTCGGTAGCATTGGCCGAAATGTTGAATGTATCGGACGATACCATTCGCAGAGATTTGCATACTTTGGCAGAAAACGGACTCCTCCAAAAAGTACATGGGGGGGCTATTCCCCGTTCGTCGGGGCCATTCAAGCTAAAAGAACGGATTCATATTGCTCCTGACGAAAAGCGGATGCTTGCCCAAAAAGCACAGCAGTATTTTCATGATGGCGACGTAATTATTTTAGACAACGGCACTACCAATATGGAAGTGGCTCGCCTAATTTCGCCCCAATTAAAGGCTACGGTTGTTACGCCGAGTTTGTCTATTGCCAGTATTTTATGCGACCACGCCCATATTGATTTGTATTTTTTGGGGGGAAAAGTGTTCAAAGATGCCCAAATCACTACGGGCATAGAGGCTATCAAGATGCTTGATAAAATCAGGGCTGACGTATGTATGATTGGGGTATGTGCGATTCATCCGAGTGTTGGCGTGACCATTCAGGATTGGGAAGAAAATCAGGTGAAAAGTAAAATGGTTGAGGTATCTCAACAAGTGATTGCCTTGGTTACTTCCGACAAAATAGATACCGCCGAACATTATGTGGTATGTCCGTTCACCCGGCTCAATGTGATGCTTACAGACGACCAAATCACGCCCAGCCAGCTTACTGCTTACCAAAACAAAGGTGTGGATATACGCTAGACTGTGGATTTTTTTCTACAATATTGTAGAATTGTAGCTACTATATTACCTTAGCACGAAGCAGATAAAGAGAGGCAATACTTATAAATTTATTAGAAAACAAACACAATAAACTGTAAAACAGATATTTATACAATACTCTACAAGTTTATTACATAAAAACTATTGTTTTGGCATAAAATTTTTACACTATTAGTATAAATATAATAGTGGTTAGGTATAGTTTGAAAAGGTGAGGATAGTCATCCCCACCTTTTTTATTATAGATATTTGCTGTAAAACTTCCGATAACCCATCAGCCAAGCCAAAGGGGCAAGCATCTGGGCAATAAAACGCTGCAAGCGTTCAGGCATATCACCAAAAAGTACGGGGCCTTCTAAATACTTGAGCCATACCATTTTTTGCCAAAAATTCAATTTCCTCCTTTCTCCTGCTTGACGAAGCCCCCAAAATGTTTTGATAAAAGGCTCGAAATCGAGTGAAGGAGCAATGGTTTGAATCATTACTAACGGTGTGGTTGCAGAAGCATTGAAATGGTTGTGCAACTGTCCTTTCGATACAATAATCGTTTCTCCGACTCTTGCAGAAGAAACGTTTCCGTTTAAAATGTAGGTCAACTCACCCGATAGAATCTCTAGGGTTTCGGTTTGTTGCAACTGTATGTACTGCGAATATTGCGGATGCTGTGGCTGTAAGGTAATTTTAATTTTGGTAAAACAACCTCCCGTTTCTTCGCTGGTTGCAATAAACTCTATCGTGTTGCCCGATACATCTTTTAACACTTGTTTTTTATATGCCATGACCATAAAATAACATTGTTGTAAAATACTCATTCGTGCTGCATATTTCGATACAAATCTTGAAAATCAGCACATCGATACGATAAATCAGAGTGAACAAACTGTTGAGGAAAGGCAATAATGTAATCATGCAAAAATCCTATTTGCTTTTCCTTTAAAGAAAACAAGGAGGCGGCAAGCAAAACGGCTTTTGCCTTCAAAGTAGGCAATATATACTGTAACTTTTTCATAAATTTGTTCGGATTAAGAAGCAACTACAAGGCTAGTTGTTGAAAAGCTAAAGTTTTGTAAAACAATAACTTTAGCTCAATTGTATTGTTTAAGTTAGCATTTTTTATGCTTGTTGTCAAGTGCCTAGCAGCGAAACTTCACCAATACCCTTTATCTTGCACGAATTATACTTTTGACCATCTTTTTTCTTACCAATAATCAATGAAACCAAGTCCCAAACATCTTATTTTTGATTTTGATGGCACGCTAGTTAATTCAAAAGCCTTGGTCATCCAGTTGTACAACGAACTGGCTGTACAGAAAGGCTACGCCCCTTTGACCACCGAAACGCTAGTCCAACTCAAACCACTATCGCTGTACCAGCAAGCCCGTTTGTTGCGTATTCCGCTTTGGCGTATTCCGAGCGTAATCACGAATATGTACAAAAAATACAAACAACAAATAGCTCAAATCCAGTGGATTGATGGGATACCAGCAGTGCTTGCTACACTCTATAACGCTGGTTATACCCTCGACATTGTTTCGTCTAATTCGGAAGAAAATATTCGCTTGTTTTTACAGAGCCAAGCAATGAATATATTCGGGCAAATCTATTGCTCAAACAATGTTACGGGGAAAGATTCGATGCTCCGCAAGTTGATGCAAAAGCAAGGCTACACTCCCAATGAAGTAGTATATATTGGCGATGAGCAAAGAGATATGGTGGCAGCACAGCAGGCAGGTGTGGCGGCGGCTTGGGTAGCTTGGGGCTACGATACATGGGAACTGATTGCTCCCCTCAAGCCAGATTATCATTTTTTATTACCCCAAAATATGACCGAAATTTGGCAAGAAATATGAACAATCATGCCTAAAAAACAGCAATATAGAACAAAGTATTTTTAGTATTATTCCAAGATAGACAGCCAAACGTAACCTTTCAAATGAGCCTGCATAAAGTTTATACAGGCTCATATAAAGGGCTTGAGTGTTACAGCAACGATTGTAAATTCATGGCTACACTCATATCGCCAGAGATTTTTACTTTTCCAAACATCATAGCCGTCATAGGGTTCAATTTGCCCGACATTACATCTAATAAGTCGCTCAATTTGACACTCACGGTACAATCGGCGGGGAGGTCGTCGTTAGACACCTTGCCATCGGCCGATACCAACACACAGCCCGCATCTGTGGCAATTTTGAGTGATTTTCCTAAACCACCCTTTTGGGCAGCCACTTTGGCAATTTTTTCTGTAAGTTCTGCTATAGTCATACCTCCATCGTTTAAAATATGCTACAAGTGTAGGCATTTTATCAGACTTAGGCAATGACTTTGACGGTATTTTCAAAAGTTCTTTGCCAGATTTTTTCTACAGGTAACAAAGGCACTAACTGTGTTTCTAGGCGTAGAGCCGACAAGCCGAGCAGGTTAGCTATTTCGTCGCCCAACAAAAAACGCATAAACGCCTCTACCACAGGTTTCATCCAAGCAGGCTCTATTACCTCGGTTAAGGTTTGTAGCAAAGCCTTGGTGAGAGCCGTGCCTTCGGGCGATGCTCTGAATTGTACTTTTGCAATATGACTGCCTATCAAATACGCCTCTCGGCTATTGGTTGGTAGCCAATCTTCCGACACCCCCAACAATGCCCCAATCACACGCCAAAGATGCAAATACGCCTCTGCATCGGCATCGGCAATGCTATGGCCGTTTTTACGCATACCCATAAGCACCATATAGCTAAAAGCCAAATTGGTGCCAGCCATGTCGGTTTGGTTGACGGGGTAGCCCCACGCTTCGGTATCCCAAGGCTGGTGTTGTAGCGTATAATGCCGAATAATGGCATGAATCAAACGGATTTTGAGGATACGCACCATCGCTTGGCTCATCGCCGAAGTGCTATGCCATGCTTGGGCTTGCAACACACCAAATACAAAATCGCCTGTTTCTTCCAAGCGTTTGCGGGTATCGTGCTTGATACGAGCCGAATACCACAAGACCTTTGCCCCATCGGCACCAGCATAACAATACGGCAACGAAAGGCATCCGAGCATCAAAGCTATACTGCTTTGGTGTTGGGCAGCAAACGCCAGTCCTCGGTCTATTTGCTTGGCATCGGCCCAAGTGGGCAATTGTGCCGATGCACGAAAAAAACGCTGTATCACCTCCTCTTGCTCATCCCAACGAAGGTCTTGCGACGACAACCAAGCGAATACCGAACGCAAATCGTTACTAGATTTTTCGTTTAGGTACGATTTTACCCAAGCATCGGCGTGGGCATCGCCCTGTTGTTTGGCTTGCAAGAACATCGACGAAAGGAATACACGGGTAGGTTTGGGCTTTTTCATGGCAGGAAAATTTGTTTCTGAAATAACGATTTGCCCAAAGACTTTGTTTAACTTTGAGTTAAAAACTAACCTTTGCCAAAAAATCAGTCATTTATTATGCAAAGTTCACTGCCATTAGCTCACTGCCAACTTTATGAATAGCATCTTGTAGTTTCATCATTTGAGCCTTACTTGCAGTTTTACTTCCAGCCACATAGTGCCTAAGCAGACTTGCATTGATGCCTGCGTGCTTGGCAATCTCAGAGATTTTAAGATAGGAAAAGTTCTCAAAGAAAGCACTTAAATCATAGCTTATATCAAACTCAATAGTACTTGCTTCTAAATCGTGAAAAGCAAAAAGCAAACCTTTCATCTTGATTTGTAGTTGCTCTACACTTTCAGCACTATCCACGAGTAAATCATCTTCGTAATTCACCCGCCCCCAGAATACGCCATCTTTGGCATTTTCGATAATTAAATTAATTTTTTTCATCTTTTCCGTTTCTAAATGGTACGATTGAAAGTGGGCTATCCGTACAAAATGGTAATGTGGGCATACAAGTTTCAATTCCATAATGGTACGATTAAAAGAACAATCGACGACAACAAAACTATTATCGTAGCAGTGTTTCAATTCCATAGTGGTACGATTAAAAGGCGTATAGTTCCATAATTCTCGCCACCTTAGCTCTAGTTTCAATTCCATAATGGTACGATTAAAAGCAATAATTTCTCTCTTCGGTCGAAAATTCCTTGAAAGTTTCAATTCCTTTATGGTACGATTAGAAAGTTTTTGCATTTTTCAACAGTTACGCACGAAAAAAGACGTTTCAATTCCTTTATGCTACGATTAAAAGCAATAATTTCTCTCTTCGGTCGAAAACTCCTTGAAAGTTTCAATTCCTTTATGGTACGATTAGAAAGTTTTAGGGAATACTAAAAGACGGATTTGATGCCAGCTTTCGACTCCATAGTAGTAATGAAAATATAATGTATGGTATTAGAACCAAGCTATTTAAGTCCTGCTTGTTTAAGAATGCTGTTCAGTGTGCCTTTAGGAATATCTCCATTGTGCATTGGCACAGTTACTTTACCTTCTTTAGTTGAATGCGTTAGTTGCAAATGACTGCCCTTTTGAACTTTATCTATCCAACCATCATCATGTAAAACTTTTAGTAACTCTTTTACTTTCATTTCATTAGATTTTAAAATCTTACAAAAGTCGCAATAATGCGTCAAAAACACAAGGGTTTTATTTATTTTTACATCAATAACAAAAATTCACTAAACATACGAGTTGCTCTGTTATAGCATTGATTTTACCTTATCCACTCTTTCTCTTTATTCTTTAATCATATTATTCAAAAACGAAGCAAAACGAGAATTATCTAATTTAGTACAGTTGGAAGAAACCTAAAAGTTTAGCTATCTTTACAAAAGTACAGTTTCAATTTCATAAAAGTAGGGCAAGAGAAATGCTATTTAATCTTGCTTCTCGCAAATTTTTTTGATGGTGTGTAATTAACGTTGCGTTGCCAAGAGAAGGTTTTTAGATTTAGTGTTTTTATTATACGAAAGTTTAGATTTGTCTTTAAAAATAAAATTGATACAATGGCAAATCCCTGGGGTTGTCAACAAAAAATGTTATTTAACAAGAACTCTTTTGAATAAAATTGGCTTCTTCGTACAGACTGCAACCCTACATTAGCAATTATTTTAACCATTTCTCATAGTAACTCATGAATATCTTTGAAAGAAGACAAGCGCAAATGCGCGAAATTATCGACAATGAAATAGCTCGTGGTAAAGCTTTTTTGGAAGAAAATAAAAAAAGACCCGAAGTAAAAGAAACGCCCAGTGGCCTACAATACGAGGTGTTGGTAGAAGGTACAGGTCCCAAACCTAGTGGCCCAAGAGCAAAGGTGCTTACACATTACCACGGTACAACCATCGACGGCGTGATTTTCGATAGCAGTGTATTACGCAAGCAGCCTATTAGTTTTGGCTTGTATCAAGTAATTAGCGGCTGGACAGAAGGCTTGCAATTGATGCCTACAGGCAGTAAATATAAGTTTTATATTCCGCACAACCTTGCTTACGGCGAGCGTGGTGCTGGTGCTGACATTCCGGGCGGAGCAACCTTGATTTTTGAGGTAGAACTGCTCAAATGTGACTAAGCTTTTTGCTTAAACTCGGATATTTACCTTGGTCAAATCTCCGAGTTTAAGGCATACCAAATTGTGATGGCTGTGTTTTTTTGATTTTTTTAAATACCCTGCCAAAATAAGAAACGTTGTTGAAACCACTTTCAAAACAGGCATCTGCCACACTTTTCCCAGCCAGCAACAATTGTGCCGCATAATTGATGCGGTATTCATTGACAAAATCGGTAAAGGTTTGATGCGTCATTTTCTTAAAATAAGCCGAAAAGGCAGGTACAGTAAGGTTCGACAAGCGAGCAACCTCTTCTATATCAATAGCTTGAACAAAGTTTTTCTCCACAAATTCGTATATCATACGCAAACGCATTTGGTCACGCATATTAAAATTGTAAGGTGTATTGAGGGCATTCAGCAATTGGTATTCGGTGGTATCGGCCAATTGTTTTAAGATTTGTAGCAGCAGTATCAATCGCTCGAAATGGGGTAATTGTACGAGATGTTGCAATTGTTCTTGCACATTTTTTTGTATTTTTCCGTGGAAAGCCATCCCCTGCTGGGCTTTTTGAAAGAGCAGTTTGATAGGCAACATTTCGGGTTTTTCGAAGAAATCGTTGCCCAAGAAATCAGCTTTGAATTGTAGCACAATTTGTTCGTGTTCGCCCACCGCCCCAAACCCAAAACCGCCATGTGGCACATTCGCTCCTATCAATACCAAATCGCCTTGTACATAATAGCTCAGGTGATTGCCCACGTGCCGCCGACCGTTGTTGCTCAACACGCAAACAATTTCTAATTCGGGATGATAATGGTAATCCCACCCGAAATCCTGCTCATGCACACGCTGATGCAGTACCCTAAACGAACTTCCGTCATCTATTTTTATATGTTCAAATTCTGTTTTCATAAGTTTTGAGGGCTATGGAGTTGCCAACAACGAAATTACTTTTCTCCTCGCTTTTTCCCTAATGATGCTTACAAAAGTTATGAAGTAAAAATCAAAAAAGCCCCACTTCTAAGTAAATTGAAGGGGGGCTTTAGCTGAAAAGTTGGCATTTTTCTACGAAATTTCTCACTCGTACAACATCAGGCTTCAGGCAATACAAGCAAAGGAATGTGTTGCTTTTGTACAAAATATTTGATGACACTTTCATGAAACAAATTTTCTAAAAAATCTCTGTTGGTATTAGCCAAAATCAATAATTCTGGTTGATTGGCTTCTATGTAAGTCTGAATCCCATGAATGGGTGTTTTTGCCATGTAGATGTGGCTTTCGAGCGTTGTATTGGCAAATATATGGGTAAGCCGCTCGCCAAATGAACGCTCTTCATCTAGCTCAAACAGCTCGGCTTGATGTATGTGTAGAAGGTCGGCTTTGGCATGAAAAACCGTTGCTAAACGCAGCATCACACTGAGCATAAGTAGCTCATTATGTGTATAGTCGGAAGCATAAACCATCTTTTCAATGGCATTAACCGTTATTGCTTTAGGCACAACAAATACTGGACAAATAGCGTCTTTTACAATGTGGTAGGTATTTGTTCCCCAAAACTTTTCCCATATATTTTCTTGTCCATTTGTGCCCATCACAATAAAAGAAACCCGTTTTTTGGCAGCTACTTGTTGGACGGTATGATGAACTTCGCCATACAAACTGAGGTGCTTGAGGGGCATTTCACACAAAGGTTGCCAAGCATGACACCATTGGGTCAATTGTTCATCGACCCATGTTTTTTGGGTTGCTAATTCTTCTTCGATGACCAATGGCACTTCATAAGGAGCACTGGTTTTGGCTTGAAAAACGTGCAATAGCACAATTTCTTGTCTGACTACATTGGCTAAAGACACAGCAAAGTGCATGGCATGATTGGCAGCTTCGCTAAAGTCGGTGGGTACTAAGATTACAGGATTCATACTTTTGCTTGTTTTATACAATAGAGGTTGGTTAAATACTATAGCAAAGATGAAGGAAAAGAAAAGGCTAAATAATGAAGTATGTTAGGTAGAAAACTGTTTAAAATCATCTTTTGTAGGTGTTATAAAAAATAACTGATATATTTTCTATAACACCTACAAAAGAAAGGGTAAGTTGTTAATTTGAAGCGAGTTGGAAATCTTTTAGTTTATTATAAACATCATCAAAAAACACCAATTGGTTATTTTTGATACCTGAACAAAGGTAAGTCAACAACACAGGCGTAGCTGGTACAACTTTGGTATAATTGGGCTTGAGGTCCATTTTATTTTGTCGTATCCCTACCCAATTACTTACGTCCATGGAAGGCAAAATCCTTTGTGCCAATGCCAGTGGGTTTTCAATTCGGATACATCCGTGGCTCATGGCTCTGTTCGATTTATTAAAAGCTGCCTTGTTGTTGGTATCGTGAATATAGATACTAAAAGGATTTTCAAAGTCGAATTTTGTCATGCCCAATGAGTTATCAGAACCAGCCGTTTGGCGTAATTTATAGGGAAAATTTTGGGGCGTAACACGCCACCAATCAATCGAAAACTCATCAACTACATTCAATTGGTTATCTAATACCTGAATCCCATTGTTGGATAGAAACAAAGGGTCTTTTTGGATACTCGACAACATTTCTTGCGTAGCGATGTTGTGAGGAATGTACCAATGAGGAAAAAATACAATTTGATTAATCTTACTCATACCACTAGGCGTAGGTGTGGGCGATTTTCCAATCACAGCGTTGCCTGCATAAGTAACACGGTTATTTTCAACGAGTTTAATACTAGCCGATGGAATATTTACTTGTACATATTGTTGAAAATCTAGGGCATTCAAAAAACGAATATAGTTCAAATCATACTGAATCATTTTGATCAACAACGACCAATCGGCGTTGAGTTTCTCTAGCGTTGGGGCGTTCAACACGCCGTCGGTTTCTAGGCTAAAGAGTTGTTGAAAACGCATCACTCCTTCTTTAATGACCTGCTCGGTAGGGTTATCAACCGCCCGAGGCGAAGTAATCAAACCCCAAAAATAAAGCTTTTGCAATAAAGGAGCATTGCCGACTAAGGTACTTGCCACCACTGACGGATAGCTATACGATTCGTGTTGAATAGCACCCAAGACTTTGAGCAATGCCTGATAATGGCTGCTTTTAGGCTGTACATCTCTTGCAATTTCTTCAAACGAATAATTCACATATTTGCTTGTAAGAATCATAGGGATGTCCAGTACAGCATGGTTGTATTTTAGTACATTGAACGATAAGGTATGCGGCACTTTTCCGACAGAAACATCTTTCAGAAAATTGAGCATGGCATCGCTACAAACCAAGTCATACTCTATCTTCGAGGAGTTTGGCATACTCAGATAGGAAAGATGATAACTTTCGGGCGTAAGACCAAAACGATAGGCTTGTCGAGCGGTTTGGATAAACCCTTTGACAAACGGATGGTTGGGCGACTGCCAGATAAGTTGGTTTTCGTTCATCGCATAAAACGACTTGAGCAGCGTAGGATTAGTGATATTCAACTGTCTGGCAAAAACGGGGTCGGCACAGAGCTGGTCGAGTATCCGCTGTACATCGGAGGCCAGGGCCTGACCTTGAGCAAAATTGAATGATGGAATTAAGCATAATAATAAAATACTCAGGCGATTAATATAATTTTTCATGGGCACTTGAATTTATGGGTTACTGGTAGGATGAATGCAAATCTTTTAGTGTTGATGGCTAGAAACTTTTCATAAAATTGATAAATCTCGTTGAGAAAAACATAAAAAAACCGCTCTATTTAACAAACAGAGCGGTTTTCTAATCAAAAGCTAATCTTTCGCATCAGCGAGTTTAATTTGTCCCATATTTTTGTGCATATTTTTTATACAAACGCTTTTGTTTGTCGTCTAAGTCAATTTTTCTTCCTTGGATGAAAGCTTGCTCTACTTTGGCAAAACGCATATCCAACAAGTCGCCCTGCGAAACAACCAACGTGGCGTGTTTGCCTACTTCGAGCGTACCAACGTATTGGTCGATGCCAAGTATTTTGGCATTATTGGCGGTAATGAGTTTGAGGGCATCGTCTTTGCTCATGCCATGCCCCGCTACTGTGCCAGCCAAAAATGGCAAGTTGCGTGTACGCCAGTTGAGGCCAATATAGCCTAAACCCACCAATACGCCTTTTTGGGCCAACAAATGAGGCAATTTATAAGGCAAGTCGGTATCGTCGTCCACGCTATTGGGCAAGCGATGCGTAGCACTTACAATCACAGGAACATTGTTTTCTTTCAAGAAATCGGCTGCTAAAAGCGACTCTTCTCCGCCTAAAATGACCATGCTTTTTACGCCTTTACTTTTGGCAAATTGTACGGCTTCGATAATCTCTTTGCCATAGTCTGCCGAAATGTATAGCTTTTTCGTGCCATCAAACAAGCCTTTCATGGCTTCCATTTTTACGTTGGTAATAGGATTTTTGCTTTGTGCGTAAGCAATGGCATCGTCAAAGGTTTTTTCTATTTCTCTCAACAACTCTTCTTTTTTATCGTTCTTTTTGATGCTCACCGACATGGTTTCATAGTTGAAATCTCTTTTAAAATAGCCAATCCAATTGAGGTGAATACCATCGTCTTTCTTCAAAACGGCATCCTCCCAGTTCCAGCCGTCTAGTTGCATAATCGACGACATTCCCGAAATAATTTCTCCTACTGGACTCACCTGCGTAATCAAAACGCCATTGCCTCGCACTGTAGGAATCAGTTCTGAGTCGGTATTATAAGCAATCAAAGCCCTTACGTGGGGGTTGATTGCCCCTACTTCGGCTTGGTCGTTGGTGGCTCTTACGGCTTCTATTTCAACCAATCCGAGTTGGTTGGCTGGCGAAATAAGTCCTGGAAAAATATGCTTCCCAGCTACATCAATGGTTTCGGTATTGGCCTTGTCGTAGCTTGTGCCTGCCTCTCCTACCTTGGTAATCAATCCTTTATCGAAAACCAATACGCCGTTTTCAATTACTTTGCCCGTGGCCGTATGAATCGTAGCACCAACCAAGGCAATGGGTTTGCTTTGCGGTACGGCGGCGGCTTGGTTTTGTGCAAAGATATTTTTGCTTAAAACCAGCATTACAAAAAGATATAAATATGTTATTTTTTTCATGATAAAAGTCTTTGTTAAAATTGCCCTATTCCTTATTTATCGCAAGCATCATTTTGCTGTAATAATCCAAAAGCCCTTACCTCTCCTTCTTCCTCGGTAAGACCACCCAAGGTATTGCAGTGGAAAAGTTTTGCTTTTTTAAACTCAGGTTTCACCGTAGGGCTACCGCCAGCTTTGGCATTCAACATTTTTTGAATAATACGGTTGCGTTCGGTGGCAATCGCTGTACGAAGGGTTTTGTCTTTTTCTAAATCAAAATAAATCGCCCCGTCGATGATGGTTTTTTCGGGCTTGGCATACACCGACAAAGGGTTTTCGTTCCAAAGTACCACGTCGGCATCTTTTCCAGCTTTGATACTACCCAAGTGGCTATCGAGGTGAAGCATTTTGGCAGGATTGAGCGTAACCAATTTCCAAGCTTCCTCCTCTGTGAGTCCACCGTACATGATGGTTTTGGCTGCTTCTTGGTTGAGGCGACGAGCCATTTCGGCATCATCGGAGTTGATAGAGGTATTTACGCCCACTTTGGTCATCAAGGCAGCATTGAAAGGAATCGCCTCTTTTACCTCCATTTTGTAAGCCCACCAGTCGGCAAACGTCGAGCCGTTAGCGCCATGTGCTTTCATTTTATCGGCTACTTTATAACCTTCCAAAATATGGGTAAATGTATTTACTTTAAAACCCAAAGAATCAGCCACTTTCAGCAACATATTGATTTCTGATTGTACATACGAGTGGCAAGTAATAAAGCGTTTTTTATTCAAAATTTCTACCAAAGCATCCAATTCTAAATCTTTGCGAGGAGGTGCAAGGCTGGCTTTATTGGCGGCTTTGTTGTAGTCGTTCCATGCTTTTTCGTATTCTTTGGCACGAATAAAGGCATCCATCATGATTTGCTCAACGCCCATGCGGGTTTGTGGGAAACGGATTCTGGCACGGTCGCCCCAGTTGGCTTGTTTCACGTTTTCGCCCAAAGCAAATTTGATAAAACCATCGGCATAAGGAATTTTGAGGGCTTCGGGTGCTTCGCCCCATTTCAATTTGATAATAGCCGATTGTCCACCGATACAGTTGGCCGAACCGTGCAAAAGCTGCGAAGATGTAACGCCTCCAGCCAATTGACGATAAATATTTACATCTTCCGAATTTACAACATCTTCCATGCGTACTTCCGACGTAACCGACTGTGTACCTTCATTGACCGACAACAAACCAATATGCGAATGCTCGTCGATGATGCCGTTGGTGAGGTGTTTGCCTGTGCCATCAATTACTTTTGCCCCTGTTGCCGACAAGTTTTTGCCTACTTGAGCAATTTTTCCGTCCTTCAATAACACGTCTGTATTTTTCAGGATACCCTCTTTCTCGTTGGTCCAAACGGTAGCATTTTTGATAAGCAAGGTTTCGGCTTTAGGCTTCAATTCTGAGCCATAGCCATTGAAAGGATACACAATTTTACCAATTTCGGGTAAAGGTTTTTTGCTTGTATCGGCTTTGGCAAGGGCTTCTTTGAAGGCTTCTTTGTAGGTAGCGACAAAGCTCAGAGGCGTTCCTTCTGGGCTCAAACCATCGCCTTTGATATTTTTACCATCGTAATAAGCACTGATACGGGTATCGCCTTTGTCTTTTTTGTCAAGTTTGAAAGTCAAGGTCAACAAATCGCCTGTGCGTGTTACTTTGGGCGTAATTTTCACAGAATCATTTACCACAATCTGGTACTCTGGTTTATCTACTTTACCCGTAATATTCAATTTCAAGCCTGCTTTTGTACCCAAGGCTAATTCATAATTGGCCCGTAAATCGGTTACAGCCATGTTGCTCAACACATAGCGTTTGCCTTTGACCCAGTTTTCAAAAAGCACTGTTCCTTCTTTGAAAATATTATCAGAAGCAATCAAGAAATTTGCCAACGCACCAACCTTCAACGAACCAACCAACTGCTCGACACGCATCAGTTGGGCTGGTGTAGAAGTAATGGCAGCCAAAGCCGTTTTTTCATCTAAACCATTGTCTATTGCCTTACGAATATTCGCTAAAAAATCTGTTTTTGATTTGAGGTTTGTACTGGTAAAAGCAAAGGTAAGTCCTGCTTTTGCCAACAAAGCGGCATTGGCAGGCGCCATCTCCCAGTGCTTCATTTCGGCAACACTTACGACACTGGCATCGAAGGGGTCTTCTACATCGGGCGTAGTAGGAAAAGTAAGCGGTAAAATCAAAGGAATACCAGCCGCCTTTACTTCGTCGAGGCGTTGGTACTCATCGCCTCCGCCTTTGATGATATATTGTACGCCAAATTCTTTGGCAATTTTATTGGCACGCAACACGCCTAGTTTATCACTCACCTCAAATACTTGTGGGATTCCCTGATTTTTGTTGAATGTTTCTAAAGAAATGTTATACTCGGTATTGGTTTTTGCTTTTTTGTACCAGTCTGCATCCAAGTAAGTTTGACGCAACAAAGCCACCGAACCCATCAACGAATTAGGATAATCTTGGGTAGAAGTGCCTTTCGAGAACGAATAATGGGCCGATACGTCGGTTTTCAAAAGTGCCTCTTGGTCACGACCGTCGATAAGTGCTACCAACGCCGAAGTGCCACGCACGATACCATCTTGCACGTGGGTAATGCTTGCTCCAAAGCCAGCCTTGCGAAGCTCGTCGGCAGCCGTGGGATTAATGCTAAACAAGCCTGCGGCACTTACTTCGGGCAAAATGGCTTGGTTCCAGTTATAAGCCCCTTTCTTTTTCGACTCAAACTGAGGGTCGCCTCTAAAGCTAAAGCCATCTCTTTTCAATTCGGGTAAGCCATAATTAGAATAAATTTCAACAAAGCCTGGATAAATCCGCTTGCCTTTCAAGTCGGTTGTTTTTGTACCAGCCGGAATCGTTACATTTTTGCCCACCGCTTCGATGTATGCCCCTCGCACAAGCAAGGTTGCTCCTTCGAGTACCGTGTTGGCATCGACTACAATAGTGGCATTGGTAAAAGCATACAAATTGGGGCGTTCGTCTTGCACGCCGTTGCGGGGGAAAGTTGGCGTTTGGCCATACAATACCGTTCCGAACAAGAGGATGTTGATGAACGTGTAAAGGAGTTTTTTCATAAAAAAATATGAATTTAAGGTAGTTTGTGAAAAGTGATGCGAGGCAAAAGGAAGCCTTTTGCCAGACTGTAAAAATTGATGCAAAAATTGGAACATCCAACAACTTTCTTGCAATTTTAGCCCAACCTATTCTTGACGCTGACCAACGACAAAAAGGCTTTTTTTGAGAATTGTATCTATCAAATTTTTAATAATATTTTTCCGAAAACGTTTACGAGAACGTTTGCGGAAAAATATTCAATAAAACCCTTGAATAGTTCTATTTTCTTCTTATATCTTTAGGGAACAATATGACAAGCTAACAGATAATTTCCTATGGTGACGACAACAAAAATTGCGGATGAAATGGCATTGTGGAACGCCTTTAGAGGTGGCGATCATGAGGCTTTTACGACGATTTATCGGAGTTATGTAAACCTTTTGTACAACTACAGCATCAGCATTACGCAAGACAGAGAATTAATCAAAGATTGTTTGCATGACCTCTTTGTCGAGTTGTGGAAAAACCATCAGAATTTAGGCGAAACCACTTCTATTCGCTATTACCTGATGGCATCTATCAAAAGAAAATTGGTAAGACATTTAGAAAACCAGCAACGCCAAACCCAGCATCACGAGAGTTATTATGTAGAATACCCCGACATCGTGGGTTCGCATGAAAATCGTTTGGTTGCTTGCGAAGAGGAAAAACAATTTCAACAAGTACTCAACGAATCGTTTCGTTTTTTGACCAAACGCCAAAGAGAGGCTTTATCCTTGAAATTTTTTCATGACATGGACACCGAGCAGATTTCGAGTAAAATGAACATCAATCCTCAGTCGGTATATAACCTTATTTTTGGGGCTTTGAAAACCCTGAAGCAACATCTTTCGGCAGAACACCAAATGGCACTTGCCTAATGAGCGGCGAACACATTAGCATTACTCATGTACTAAACATAGCATTACGCATTTGAGCTAAACTTTACGATACAACATAATTATTGGCATTCTTTTCAACGAGCCAAGCCTTTAGCATACATTTTCTTGAGCTGTTGCAGATGCAACTTTATTCAAAAACAATTTCAACAAAGTTCAAAATGGTACTTTTGTTTGTACAGAAGTGCCATTTTTTAATTTTACCACTCCTTTGTTACAATTTCATTTAGCTACTTTTTTCGTCTTTTCTTCACATTTGCCAAAAATTGAATATTCTTAGAAAATTTTATCCTTTTTTATGTGGCAAACGAGTAGAACGCCAAAACAATCCTCTTTTATATAAAAATGATACAAAAAAATAGCATACCCCATGATGTATTCTGATACTTATGTAAAATATGAGTCTTATCTAGCAGAAGATTTTGCCATAGATACGCTCTTTTTGCAATGGGTAGCAGAGCCAAGCAATACCGATATATGTAATTTCTGGCAAGATTTTCTTCTCAGTCATCCACATAAAAACCTAGAAATCGAATATGCTGTATTTCTAGCCACACAAAGGCCAGTACCATTATGTAAGTCGGAAGAGCAGGAGTTGTGGAAAGCTATTACGAGTACATTATCCAAAAAACCAATTTTATAACCAACTTAGTGCTTTATGCAAAACAACTATTTACTATTGAAAAGAGGGCTTCAAGCAGTGACCGCTTGCCTAGTATTTGTGTTACTAGGTTTCACAAGCGTAGCCCAAACGGTAACGGGTAAAGTTACCTCTAGCGAAGACGGACAGGGTATTCCTGGCGTTACTGTGATTATCAAGGGTACCAACAAAGGTACAACAACCGATGCCGCAGGCAATTACCGCATCAACACTAGCTCAGAAAAAGACATTTTAGCCTTTTCGGCTATTGGTTACATTTCGAGCGAAGTGACAGTAGGAAAAAAAGGGATTATCAACATTGTCTTATCGGTTGAAAACCAAGCTTTGTCGGAAGTTGTCGTAGTAGGGTATGGTACACAAAAGAAAAGCCAATTGACAGGAGCTATCTCGCAAGTATCGGCCAAACAAATTTCGGAAATGCCTATCACCAACCTAGGACAAGCCCTACAAGGAAGAACGGCTGGGGTTGATGTATCGCAGTCGGGTTCTAAGCCGGGTACAACACCCAAAATTTTGATTCGTGGTCGTCGTTCGTTCAATGCAGGCAACGACCCATTGTATGTAGTAGATGGAATCCCGTTGTCGGCTGGTTATGAAGACATGAACCCCAACGACATCCAGTCTATTGAAGTATTAAAAGATGCCACCGCTACCGCCATTTATGGTGCGAGAGGTGCAAACGGCGTTGTGCTAGTAACAACCAAAAGAGGCGCTGTAAAAGGTAAAACTACGGTTACTTACGATATGTATGTGGGTCAATCACAAGCAATCAGAAAGCTAGAATTGTTCAACGGTGCCGAATTTGCCGAATATGTACGGGAAGCCTACCGTTCTACGGGTATTTATAGAAACGACGCAGGTGCTATTGTTCCAACAGGTCAATCAGACGAGAAAGCCGACTCGAAAGTGGCGGTATTAGGTGGCGACCCCAACGTTAAGGAAGGCATTACACAAGGCAGAAACACCGACTACCAAGATATGCTTTTGAAAAGTGGTTTCCAACAAAACCATACCATTGGTGTACAAGGGGGCAACGACAAAACTCAATTTTATATCTCGGCTGGTTATTACATGGACAAAGGTATCACTGAAGGCCTTGATTATACCCGTACTTCTTTACGTGCCAATATCGACCATGAGATTAATAAATACTTAAAAGTAGGTTTATCGTCGTACATGATGTACAGCGATAGAAATGGAGAAAACCTTAACCCTTACAGTTTTACCATCAACGCTAACCCACTGGGTGCACCTTACAAAGCTGATGGCTCTATCAACTTTACGCCAACCAACGATGCCTTATTATCCAACCCTTTGTCGGAGGTTGTTCCAGGTGCACAAGTAGATAACAGCAAGAAATATAGGATTTTCAACAGTATTTATGCAGAAGTAGAAATTTTAAAAGGCTTGAAATACCGTGTAAACTTTGGACCCGACTTTACCCTTTCTCGTTGGGGTAGATTCATCGGATCACAAACCAACGCTAGAAGAGGAGGCGACCCACAAGCAAGCAGCCAAAATACATTTAGCTTTAACTGGACACTAGAAAACATCATCAATTATAATAAAACCTTTGGCAAGCACAACGTAAACGTAACGCTGCTACAGTCAATCCAAAAAGACCGTTTTGAAGCATACTCAAGCAACGTGCAAGGTGTACCCGTTGAAACACAACAATTTTATAATTTGGGCAATGCCAGTTCTGTATTATCGGTAGGTAGTGGTCTTACTGAATGGACTATCAGTTCGCTTATGGCTCGTGTCAACTACGACTACAACGACAAATACTTAGTAACCTTGACGCTTCGCCGTGACGGTTCGAGCCGCTTTGGGGTAAATACCAAATATGGTAACTTCCCAGGTATTGCTTTAGGTTGGAACATGAGCAACGAAGATTTTATGAAAGAAATTCAGTGGCTCGACCTCTTCAAAGTAAGAGCAGGTTGGGGTGCTGTAGGAAACCAAGGGGTATCGCCTTACCAAACACAAGGCTTACTGAACCGTACAGCTTATGCGTGGGATAACACAGCCGCTTTTGGTTATCGTCCTAATACCATCGGTAATCCAGATTTAAGATGGGAAAGTTCGGCTACAGCCAACGTAGGTTTTGATTTCAGCTTTTGGAAAGGCCGTTTACAAGGTTCGTTAGAATTGTACCAAACCAATACAACCAACCTCTTGTTGTCAGACCAATTGCCCGGCTCTACAGGCTTTAATGCTGTAACTAAAAACGTAGGTGAAACCCGCAACAGAGGTATAGAATTAAGCTTCTCAACAGTAAACGTTGATACTAAAGGTGGTTTTAAATGGACAACAGACTTCCAATTTATGAAAAATAAAGAGGAAATTGTATCGCTTTACAATGGTGCTGTGGACGACATCGGTAACAAATGGTTTATTGGTCAACCACTCAACTCATTCTTTGATTACAAAAAAGTAGGTATCTGGCAAGTAAGCGAAGCCGACCAAGCCAAGAAATACTATCCTGGCGACAATGCCAATGCTTTGGGTGCAGGTGTGGGCCAAATCAAGGTACAAGATACCAATGGCGACGGCGTAATCAATGCAAACGACAGGGTATTAATAGGTTCTGATGTACCAACGTTTTCGGCTGGTTTAACCAATCGTTTTACGTATAAAAACTTCGATTTGTCGTTCTTCTTCTTTGGTCGTTTCGGACAAACGATTGTGAGTGGTTTCCACCAAAACAACAACGCTTTGGCTGGTCGTTACCAACAAATCAAAGTTGATTACTGGACACCCAACAACCCCAACGCCGAATTTCCTCGTCCGTTCAGTAACCAAGAGTTTCCTCAGTACAATACCACTTTGATTTACTTTGATGGTTCGTTTATCAAGTTAAGAAACATCAACTTTGGTTATACATTCAAAAATAGAACCGCTAAGGCATTGGGAATGGAATCGTTGAGAATTTTCTCTAGTATCCAACAACCATTTATCTGGTCATCATTTATTTCTAAATACAATGGTGTTGACCCTGAAACATCAGGAACGGCAGTTGACAACAGCATCACGCCAGCAACCAAAGTTTTCACAATTGGTATTAATGCTAAATTCTAAAAGGTTTCAGATTTTCTTTAGCATAAAGATTACACATTTAAAGTAAATTTTAAACAGAAAAAATATGAATCTTAAATATATTTTAAAACCTGCTAAAATCTTAGGAATAACCGCACTCATGTTAGCTGGGCAAGCGTGTTCAAGTATTTTAGATGAAACTGTGGTATCGAATATCAGTAATAATTACATGAGCACAGCCTCTGGTTTTGAGGCGGGGGTCAATGCAGCATATTCTTCTCTTCGTAACTACTATGCCACACAGCCGGGTCTCACCATGACCGAGTACGGTACGGATATTTATGCCACAGGCGCCGACGGGGGTTACAAAGGTTTTCATTTTTATGATACCCAATTGAACCCAACAGTTGACTATTTGGCCGTTATTTGGGATGAATTATACCGTGGTATCAACACTTGTAATGCCATTATTGACCGTGCTCCTTCGGTATCAGGCGTAACCGATGCTACGAAAAAAATACGAGTAGCCGAAGCCAAATTTTTAAGAGCCCATTATTACTTTATTCTTTTTCAGCAATGGGGTGGTGTTGATTTAAGACTAAGCGAAACCTTGGTTCCTACCAAATCAACCAAAAGAGCTACCGATACCGAAATGTACACGGCTATCATCAAAGATTTGACCGAAGCCATTGCCGATTTACCTGCTACTTCGGCTCAATATGGTAGAGCCATCAAGCCTGCTGCCGAGATGTGTCTGGCGAAGGTATATTTGGCAAAAGCCTATTCTTCTGTCAAAGCAAGCGACGATTTCAGCAAAGCTGCTGCCTTGTGTACCAGTGTTGTTACGAACTATGGCTTTAAATTATTAGACGATTTTGCGAGTGTTTTCGACGAGAATAACCAAAGAAACAGTGAAGTAGTATTTGCCGTACAATATACTTCAGACCCTCTTACCAACCTTACAAACAACACAGGCTCGGTAAACGGTGGTAACAACTTGCACTTGTTCTTTGGTATGCAATACGACGTACAAGCAGGTATGGTGCGTGATGTATTGAACGGTCGTCCATTCAAACGCTTACGTCCAACGCAATACTGCACAGACGTAGTTTTTGGCGAAAGAGTAAACGATTCTCGTTACAAAAAAACGTTCAAAGATACATGGTACTCCAACAACCCTGGTACTTACAGCACAGCTTTCGATGACTCTAAAGCTAAGGTAACTTTTGCGGCAGGCGATACCGCCATTTTTATTCCGGGTTATGAAATGACCAAGGAAGAACGTGCTAAAAAGCCTTACCAAGTGCTTGTGCCTAGCAAATACTCAGAAGCTTTGTTCCCTACCTTGAAGAAGTTCTTCGATACCAAGCGTCCTGACAAAACTTACGAAGCTGGTAGCCGTGATTTCTTCGTGTATCGCTTGGCGGATACGTATCTGATGTTGGCCGAAGCGCAATTCGGAGCTGGTAACTTGCAAGCGGCGACCGATGCTATCAACATGGTACGTCGTCGGGCAGCATGGCCAGGCAAACAAGCCGCTATGGAAATCACTTCGGCCCAAATGAACTTCGATTTCTTGGTTGAAGAAAGAGCCAGAGAATTGGCAGGCGAACAAACCCGCTGGTTAGACTTAAAACGCTGGGGTAACTTGGTTGACCGTGTGAAAAAATACAATCCACAAGCGGCTGCCAACGTATCTACCAAGCACTTGGTACGTCCAATTCCTCAAACGCAAATCGACCGTACAGAAGGTGGAAACACAGCTTTCCCTCAAAATACAGGATACTAAATTATTGAGTGGTTTAGTGATTGAGCGAGTTAAATTTTTGATTTTCAATTACTTTATTTCATAACCAATGATACCGAAAGCCGTTCTCTGACTAGAGAGCGGCTTTTTTTATGAAACCTCCCCTCCTTCTTGATTGTTGTAAAGCTACTCTTGCATTATCTTTGTTTTTTCACAACATTTTACTCATCAACTATTGCAAGTATGACCATCAAAACACTTGAGTTACGAAGCGATACATTTACCAAACCAACACCTGCCATGCTCGAAGCCATGTTTCAGGCAAAAGTAGGCGACGATGTTTTTGAAGAAGACCCTACCGTAAAAGCATTAGAGCAACAAGCAGCCCAATTGTTTGGCTACGAAGCTGGCTTGTTTTGTACTTCTGGCACAATGACCAACCAAATTGCCCTGAACGTGCATCTCAGACAAGGCGATGAAGTGATTTGCGATAAGCTTTCTCATATTTATTTGTACGAAGGAGGTGGCATAGCAGCCAATACAGGGGCATCGGTCAATTTGCTGGAAGGCGACCGTGGACGCATTTCGGCGAGCCAAATCCGAGAAGCAATACAACCCGACAACGTACATCATCCTGTGTCAAGACTGGTTTCCTTAGAAAATACCGTTAATAAAGGAGGAGGCTGTTACTATCAACTTGCGGCTATACAACAAATCAAAGAAGTTTGTGTAGCACATCAAATGGGCTTGCATTTAGATGGAGCAAGAATTTTTAATGCCCTTGTAGAAACCCAAGAATCGCCAAAGCTGTATGGTGAGCTATTCGACTCCATTTCCGTATGCTTATCGAAAGGACTTGGCACGCCTGTAGGCTCGGTTTTGCTGGGTAGCCATCATTTTATCGCACAAGCAAGGCGTGTACGCAAACGATGGGGTGGCGGTTGGCGACAAGCAGGCTATTTGGCAGCCGCAGGTATTTACGCCTTGAATAACCACGTGGAGCGGCTCAAAGATGACCATAGCAAAGCTCGTGCTATTGGCAATCTTATGGCCCAACGCCCCGAAGTAGCTGAGGTATTGCCTGTAGATACCAATATTGTGATTTTTTCTTTAAAAAACGATATACTAGCCAAAGACTATGTACAAAAACTTAGCACTGTAGGCATCATGGCCGCTCCTTTTGGTAAGCACCAAGTACGTTTTGTGACGCATTTAGATTTCACCGAAAACGACCTCGATGCCTTCGAGCAACAATTGAAATGCGTTACGTAGGGAATTAAAGTAACTTATGCCATACGAACGTCATCGAAACGAAGAAAGAATAAAGTACCTTTCTACAAAGAAAGCTTATTCTTTCTTTTGAAGTTAGGATAGCCTCATCAACCCTATTTGTAGATAGGCTTGGCGGAGTTCCATTTTATACTAATTCGGGAAAAACAACGTTTCAGAGCGAATATAAAAACGAAGAGTTAGATAAAAGTAGTAAATTTGTAACTTGATTTATGATTCTTTAATGCGTTCATTAAGACATAACCATTAATAAAATTAAAACGAATTTGCTCTTTACAGCAGATACATAAAGTTAGTAAAATGGAAAATATAAAGCCAACAGTGATAGATTTATTTTGTGGCTGTGGAGGGTTGTCTTTAGGATTTACGGAGGCAGGATTTGATGTTGTGTTGGGTGTCGATAATTGGAAAGATGCAATTGCTACTTTCAACAGGACTCATAAAAATTCAACAGGACTTGTAGCAGATTTATTCAAAGAAACACCCGAGGAAATAAGTTCAAAAATGGGGATAAAGCATATTGATGTTATCATTGGAGGCCCCCCCTGTCAAGGATTTTCTATTGCAGGAAAACGCATAATTGAAGATGAACGTAACCAACTTTACCAATCGTTTGTAAATTTCGTTGCCTTTTATCAACCAAAAGCTTTTGTTATGGAAAATGTTCCAAACATTATTTCTATGGGGCAAGGTATTGTAAAAAAGCGTATTATCGATGATTTTGAAACGCTAGGATACAATGTGGTATATAAAATTTTATTAGCGTCTGAATATGGTGTACCTCAAAATAGAAGAAGGGCTTTTTTTGTTGGACTTAAAACACCTCACTCTTTTACTTTTCCGCAACCCATGAGTGAAAACCCGATCAGTTCAGAAGATGCCATTTCAGACTTACCCGAAAACTCAATCGTAGATGGAACATTGTACGCACAAGAACCACGCTCTGATTATCAAAAAATGATAAGAGAAGGCTCTATTAGTATTTATAACCATGAAACTACTAAACATAATGAGCAGACAGTAAATGTCATCTCGCTGGTGCCAAATGGTGGCAATTACAAAAGTTTACCCAAAGAATTACAGCAAACAAGAAATGTAAATATAGCTTGGACAAGATTAAATAGTAAAAAACCTAGTTTTACCATTGATACAGGGCATCGTCATCATTTTCATTACCAGTTTAATCGGATACCTACGGTTAGAGAAAGTGCCAGAATCCAATCATTTCCAGACAAATTTATATTTTTAGGAAGTAAAACAAGTCAGTATAAGCAAGTTGGAAATGCCGTTCCTCCATTATTAGCCAAAGCAATAGCACAAGAAATCATGAAGTATTTATGAGTAATGTTAATACATACAAAATTCCAGATGAATTCTTTTTTCGTTTACATCACGTAAGGCCACGTTTTAAAAATGATGTGGAAGAGGTTTTGCTGTATGTGGCAACCTCAATCTCTGAACTCCCCATATCTTACAAAACAGATTTTAACCGTGAATTAAACAGAATTTTATTTGGTTTTAAAAAAAATGCGAGTTCTACCCAGAAAACTATTGATAATTGGAGAACAGAAATTTCAGCATTATTTGGGTTTATTCAAGAATCTAGGTCTGATGCGTCCCTTTCTCCTAGCGTTACAGCTAAACGGCTTTCTAATAATCAGTATTTAGATGAGTTTTTCAATTATTTTTTGTACGCTTTCCAGTATCCAGGAGGTCACATAAAGTCACAAAATGTAATTAAACAAATTGAGGCTGGTGTTAAATTTAAACCTTGTCAATTTATATTAAATTTACTTATCGAAGGGGAAAAACGTACAGGTGAGCCTTTTTATATAACAGCCGAAGAACTAACCCAATGTGCTTATTTCGACCTCAGAGTTACGAGAGACCATATCCCTGTTAATGTAGTAGTCAATACAATTTTACAAAACAGAATCAATCATGTTGAATACGAACACCAGTATAAACAGCTTTGGAACGAAAAACACAGTCATATCCTTCCAAAGGAGATGTGTACAGGTATGCAGGAGATATGTTAGATTATATGCTTTTGGCAAATTTGCTAAATGACAAAGGTACAGGGTATTATTATTACCTAAATGATGAAAGTAAAAATGCCATAGCGTTTCATTTGAATCGTCCAGTATGGTTTGATGCTTATGACAAATATTATTCAACAAGAAACCTATCCAACGCTGATATAGGACATTTAGAGCAACACTGGTTTGACTATGTAAACAGTTTCGACAACATAGAAGCATTTTCGCCGCAATTAGGGGAAAAGGAAACAGATAGTATTTCAGCACTTGTTCAAGAATATTATTCCAAAATAAAAGGCGAGCGAAGTGTTGCAACAAAAATATTTGGAGATTATGGAGAAACATTGATTTTAGCTCATGAATATTTGAGAACAAAAGACAAGTCTAATCGACAACACTTGATAAACAAAATTCCAACCTCACTTGGTGTTGGATACGATTTGCAAAGTATTGAAATCGAAAAAAAGAAAAGATACATTGAAGTAAAAACAACTAGGTCCAGAAAAGCCATAAATAATAATAGATTTAAACTTACACCAAATGAATGGGATACTGCCGAAACTTTAGGAGATAGTTACTTTGTTTATTATCTAGTCATAAATGATGAAAGTAAAAATATTTTTATTATTCAAAATCCAGTTAAACAGTATCAACTAGGAAATCTTAAAATTGATAAAAACTTAGTTGTTGAGTTTTTTAAAACATCAGGAACATGGCACAAATTAATGGAAATAACACATTAAAAGTTGCATCACTTTTTTGTGGTTGTGGAGGCATGGATTTAGGTATTCAAGGTAATTTCAAGTTTCTGGAAAAATATTACGAAGCATTACCGTTTGAAGTTGTATATGCTGTAGATAACGACCCTTATGCAGTTAAAATATACAATGATAATTTTACACATCAATGTGAAGTAAAAGATGTAAGAGATATTATACCTCAAGAAGTACCAGATCATGATATTTTACTAGGCGGATTCCCTTGCCAATCATTTTCTATAATTGCACAAAACCCACCAAGATTGGGATACAAAGATGACAGAGGCAAACTTTTTTTTGAAATGGTTAAAGTATTAAAAGAAAAACAGCCTCGTTTTTTTATTGGGGAAAATGTAAAAGGGCTACTTTCAGCCAATCATGGGAAAGCATTTCCTATGATTATTAAAGAATTTGAAAATGCAGGGTATTATATTCATTATAAATTATTAAACGCATCAGAATATGGCATTCCTCAAAAAAGAGAACGTGTATTTATAGTAGGTTTCAGAAAATTTGAAGACTATTTTAATTTCAGATTTCCTCATACACAAACTGAAACAAAATCTGTATTAAAACAAGTAATAGACCCTAACGCTAATCAGGATGAAAAATGGTTTTTCAGCCAAAAAGCTGTAGAAGGGATGCTACGTGTAAGAGAGAAAATGAATAAAGGAAGGGTACAAGATATTAACCAGCCTTGCAACACGATTAGTTCTCATCTAGCGAAAGTTAGTTTAAATGGAACAGACCCCGTGTTAATGATAAATGAAAGATATAGAAGATTTACACCAAGAGAAGCGGCAAATATACAGTCTTTTCCTTTAAACTTTAGCTTAAATAGTGTGTCAGAAAATAGACAATATAGAGCCATAGGGAATGCTGTTCCTCCCGTTTTGATGTGGAAAATTGCTAAATCGTTAGTAAATATCCTTTGAGCAATCATTATGACATTTTTTCACTGTCATTTGTACAATATGAGCGAAGGGCGTTACCCTTCGCTATCACTCACCAAACATACCGAATCCCTATCCCCGACGCAAACGTAAGCGTAGGTCTGATGCCATAGCGTATTTGCGTCAGATGCGTTGTGTAGGTGTTGCTTCCTTCGGTATAATCGTTTCGGACAAATTCGCTTGCCAAGGTAGCCGCATTTACTTGTACCAATTGTAGCGTTAAGGCCCAATGTTTGTGCAAACCATAATACAAACCTGCATTGCCTCCCAACGATACCGTAAAGGTATGGCTTCGGCTTTCTGTAAACGCTCCTGTCGATGAGCTTTGCTGTACTTTATCTGCGTAGTTGTACCCAAGATGTCCAAGCACGCCCGCATACAAACGTAAACTGCCAAAAATCGTTTTGTACCACTCTTGTGCTTTGCCAATGCCTAGTTGCCAAGTTTGATTTTTTAGCATATTTTGCTCCTTGCCTGTATCTGCAAAGCCCATAGTCACGTGCCAAATTTTTGCTTGGTTGGCTGTGTGAAATGTACCCAAACTCAATTGCATTTGTAGGGTTTTGGTAGTTGAACCAATGCCTGCTGGATAGTCGAACAGGCTTGTGCCTTGTAAGAAATGCGTGCCTTGCTGTGCCCTAGCACCAAGGCTTGTGGTTATGACAAGCACGAGCAACGAAAAACGAAGAAATGTTTTCATCTGAAAAATAATTGAAACGTTAAAGAGGATTTAAAAACTTTTACCAATGCCAATCGAAAGCATACTCGCCTGCATCACCGAACTCAGTTGTATATAGGTGGTGGTCTGGTTTTGCTTGTCGTGGCGAACATCAAAAGTGAGATTGGCCAAGGAGGTTTGGGCATTCAGAAAAATTTTTTTCTTGACATAATACCGCATTCCGACATGGGCATTGAGTGCAAGCCAATAATCTGTTGTCGATTCGGGAAAATGCTCACTCGTAAAATGATAGCCTAGGCTCGCCGCCAGTTGTCCGTACAAAGCCACTTTCGGACTGATGCTTTTGTATTGTTCTACAAAATACCCAGCGTATAGGGTATGACCAAAAAAGTCGTTGGCGTAGTCGCCCGTATAAGCATCAATTTCGTAGCTTGCAAACCAGCCCTGTGCCAAGTTTTTCTTCGTAAACTTACCTCGTCGATAGGTAAAGCCCAAGCGGTTGTTTGATAGCGAATAGGGACTAGCGTTCAGGGCGGTACTCGGCCTTACGTAGGTGTTTGTGCCCTCGACAAAGGCCTGTAGCGTCCAATACTTATTGGCTTTGTCGTACTGTGCATACGATGCCAACCCACAGCAAAGCAGTAGGCATACAAAAGCGAAACGTTTTTTCATAGTGATGAGAAGTTTTTTGCGAAAGTACAGCCCAATTGCCTCGAAAGCAATGCTTATATTTTTGGCATCCCTGTTTTTAACTAAATTTAAGTTTGGCTACGTATCTTTGCGGTATGTTTCAGTTCAAACAATTTACCATACAGCAAGACAAATGTGCCATGAAGGTATCTACAGATGCCTGTATTTTGGGAGCTTACGCCCCCGTGACTTCGGCAAAGCATATTTTAGACATCGGTACTGGTACGGGACTGCTCGCCCTTATGATGGCCCAACGCAGCACGGCAACCATAGACGCTGTAGAGATTGATAATCAAGCATTTGAGCAAGCTTGTAGCAATGTACAAGGCAGTCGGTTTGCAGCCCAAATTCGGCTACACCAAGGGCGTATCCAAGACTTTGTAGCCCCACATTTGTATGATTGTATTGTAAGTAATCCGCCTTTTTACCAAAATTATCTTAAATCCGACAAACGAGCCAAAAACATGGCTCATCATACCGATGCACTCAGCTTTGAAGACCTGGTAGCAGCCGTATTGCGTTTGCTCGACAAACAAGGCATTTTTGTGGTATTATTACCCGACTATGAAATGAACGTATTGCGTAACCTCTGCGAAACCCAAGGCTTATTTTTACAGCAATCGCTGTGTATTAGGCATCGGGCTGGAAGCAAAATTTTACGCAAAATCGGGGTTTTTAGTCAACAAAAACAAAGCATTCTTTCCGAAGAACTGCACATCAAAGATGCACAAGAGCAATACACCGACGCTTTTAAAGCACTACTTCAATCGTATTATCTCATTTTTTAGCCCTTATCTTTTCTTAACAAAAGTCAAAAAATAATATATAAAATTCTATTTTTCGCTAATTTACCATAGCTACGCAACGCCTTGGAGCTTGGCTAATATTTTACAAAAGAATGCTAAGATACTATACAAACGAAAGATTAGACCTAGGCTTTTACCGAAAAACAACAACAAAAAATCAGCATTTATATATATTAAGCAACACTTAACACTATATCAAACAAAGAACCAAGTTTGGAAATTTGTATTTTAAGTTTTATTCTTGTACCGTAAACCTCATAAAATAACCTACTAAACCCTTAAATATGAATTAAAAAAGAAGCCTCCAGAACGATGTGAGGTATAGTATCTCGGTCGTTCAATAAAAGTACCCTATTAACAACACAAGATGCTTTGAGCAAGCATTAAACTTAAACTACATTAATCAATTTATTTACGATGAAAATCACCTACAATTCCCTTTCGCCCAGTATTACATGGGTGATTACCAGCCTAATCTTAGGGCTTTCTATTGCCTTACAATCTTGTGCACCAACGCACGACATTGCTCCCAATGCCCAAAAAAGTACCACCCTTGTACGAGCTAAAAAGCTGTTTGACAAAAGTCTGAAAGCTTCTGCCGCCCGTAAAGTTTCTACCAATTCGAGAGATATTGACGTTAGTACTTTAGCTCCCAATTGGGATATGAATGGAAGTATTAAAAACTCAAAAGGGTATGATGTGCTAGGAGTACTTATCAAGAAAAATGACGATACACGTTGGGAAGCCGACTTTGTGACCGTTGATGATAACCTAGCAATGATTCTTAAAAAATACACTAAACATGATGGATGTTTGACTATTTACAACCAGTTTGGTCAATTTTTAGAGAAAGGAAAATATTTTTCAGACAAGAAATTGTATGGTAGATTTCTTACAAGAGAACAACTCAATAGAAAAGCTAGAATACAAAATGATAATGAATGGGATGTAGATGGTGGAACACTTGACGAGGTGACTGTTACAGCACAAGCAAACAGTGGCAATGATAATGATAACGAACATGACTGGATATTCATAGACGTAGATATCCCAGTTCCTCCGATAGATGCAGTAGATAATGGCAGTGATACCAGCGACTCAAACGCTTCTTCTACAGATAAAGATGAATGTGTAGATGCCGATGGTTGTGGGTGTGAGGATTATGAGTGTAAAAAGCAAAAAGCAATAGCCAAAAAAATCAGTGAATTTGAAAATGAAGTTAATTCTGTTTATCAATCTATACATTCTAGCTATCAGGAAGTTAGTAGTACAGGGGAAGAGTTTGTCGACGCAACTCCTACTGGCAGATTAAATGCTTTAAAGCGCACTTTTAAAATCAAAAAAAGAATCATGATTGCAGAAGGTTTTTTACACAGGTATTTTGCATTACCAGTTGGATTATTAGAAGTAACAGTTCTATCAGATGGTGCTTACCAGTATCGTTGGGTTATTCAAGATTGGACTTTAGATGCAAGAGACGGTTATGGAATTCAAATAGAGGGGTCTCAATATGCACATAATATTAAATTAATAAGTGCTACAGTTAATACTGCCGTTGCGGTTGACACACGCCTTGTTTCACTTTCTTTTAATATGAATGTTATATGTGATAAAACTTTTAAAGCAGAGATTGAGCTTGTTGAGCCTCGAACACAAGCAAAGGTCAAAATACCTGTAGAGTGGAATCCAAAAATTCCTTTCCACTTTAATACTTCTCCTATTGTATATAATGCTATAATAGAGGGAAGACCATTGGCCGATCCTTACAAACAATATATTGCAAAATAAATCATTAAGGATATTGTCCTGAATAAGAGGAACAGGCAGCCTGTACCTGTTCCTCAATAATTTTTAAATACCTAAAAAAGTTGTAATCATGAAAAAAAATGCTCTTATATGTTGTATGCTCCTATTTGGTGTAGGACAACTATTTTCTCAAAGCTCGCCATTTATCAGTTTATTATTAACTATCGAATACAATGTAAGTGCAGATTCCTATGTAACTATTCCAATAAAAGCTTATGTCTTTGAAGAATACACTTTACTACAATTTTCCACTCGTACTACGCCATTCAACAAAATAACTTTCATTGGTTCTGAGCGATTTTATCAAGCGAGTGCTGAAAAGGTATTCAAAGAACCAAGCTATTTTGAATATGTATTGTTCGATAATTTTGACCAGCGAAAGGTTGTTTATGTACCTTTTCTAGGTACTGCTCATAAAGATACTGCAATGGTTGTTGATTCTAGCGAGCATTATATTTTTAGTAATTTAGCAGTTGGCAATTTTATAGCCAAAGTACCTAAAAAAATAGTATTTGAGAAACAAATCGTAAATACATTAACCTGCCATTACTACATTCCTAAAGCGAGAAAAACAGATATTTTACCAGACTCTGTCACTCTTTTTTTTGATAAATCATTAGAAACGGGAAGTTTTTCTTTTTCTAAAATCCTAGAGGAGCAATATAAGTCAAAATTGCGTAGAATAAATGTTACGGTACTCGAAAGACCAGTTAACCAAAAACAAAATAAGAAATTTAAACGATCGTATATATATACATTGTCGAATAATACCGCATACAATCCAGCCAAAATAGATTCTATTTTCGCCAAACTCATTCCTCTTTTACCGAAAAAATAATATTACAGATGAAGAAATACCTATTACTACTATTCTCTATAATAGCCTATTATTCTTATGCACAAACTCCTCAAAAAGTCCTTTACTCCCTACAAAAAGCAGGGAAGAACAGAGGAGAGCTAGAACGTGTCATTCGTCATTATCAACAAGATAAGGATAGTTTAAAACTAAAGGCTTGTTATTTTTTGCTGGAAAATATGGAGGGGTTAACCCATGTGGATTCAGCTAATTTACACGTGTTTGATGCTATTTTTGGTGTCTATGACTCCTTACTTACTCATAAAGTAGTCGTCCATAAGCAAGAAACAGAATACCCTTTAGTCTATGAGGCATGGGATAAAATTGTCGAAAAACATGAAGACCCTAATACGATAGAATTTCCTGATTTAGAAACGGTAAAAGCCTCTTTTTTAATTGAAAATATAGACCTCGCTTTCCAAGCATGGCGTACTTACCCGTGGGCGAAACACCTAACTTGGGAACAGTTTTGTGAGTACTTGTTACCCTACAAGATGAGTAACGAACCTCTTTTGCCATGGCGAGAAAAGTTAATGAAAAAATATGCTTGGCTACCTGATTCTTTACCTAACAAAAGCGATGCTATTAACGCAACTCGGGTACTCTACAATAATCTTAAATGGTTTTTGCTAAATAAGAAATTGTGGAGTCATCCTCTTGTAGGTGCAGATAATTTACATACCGCTAAAGCAGGAACTTGTATGAACAAAACCGATTTGAACATGTTTGTCATGCGAGCTATGGGTTTGGCTATCACAAGAGATTTCGTTTTGTACTGGGGTAATCGAGATAGCAATCATTATTGGAATGCCTTTGTCATGAACGATGGTACGTTTCTGGATTTTGAAGCCTTGGGGGCTGTGCGTCTTTTATGGCAAGGACGAATGCCCAAACACGCAGTGGTCAACCCGATTGTTCGGTTTGGAGGATGGTCGGCAAAAATGTCAAAAGTATTCAGAGAGACCTTTTCACCACAAGTAGAAACATTAGTGGAAGATAACAAAATCGGTTCGAGTGTTAGAATTCCTTATGAATTTGAAAAGACTCGTATCAAAGACGTTACATCAGAATATATGAAAGTAGCAGATGTTCCTTACCAACTTAGCAAAAGGGCAACCTATCCTAAATACCTTTATTTATGTACGCTCAACGAAAAAGAATGGAAGCCAGCCTATTGGGCTAGAGTACAAGCAGATGGGAAAGCAGTATTCAAGCAAATGGGAACAGACCTAGTGTATATGCCTTGTCGCTATGAAAACTGGCTATACATTCCCGAAGGCAATCCTATTCTATTAGATTCATTGGGCAATAGCCATGAACTAATTATGAGTAAAGAGGTTTATCCCAAAGTAGAATTTTCTTTTGATAATTATGCTACAAGGGTCAATAAAGGAAATGCTTATCAGCTCTTTTACTTTAATCAGAACAAGTGGCAACTACATAGCGAGCATGTTGCAGAAGATAAGGCAAAAATCACTTTTGAAAACGTACCTCAAAACACCTTATTACGCTTACAAAAAGTAAATGGAAACAAAAATGAACGAATTTTCTACTACGCCAATGGAGTCCAATATTTCTACTAATCGTTGGGCGTTTATCAGTCCTTCGTTATTGTGCTGTTTGGGTATTTTCTTGTTATCGTGGAGTGTGTTTATTACACGGACAGATATGTATGATGGAAAAGTCTTGGGACCGTACTTCTACTTCAATCGGGTAGCTAGTCTGCTTGTGGTGCTTTTGGGAGTCCTTTATGTAGTTCGTTGGCGGGTGTTACAGTTACGACTTTCCTTTGCTACGTATGCACTATTAGGGTATGCTTGCTTTATGGTGTTGCACGCTTGGTATGCAGGCACCTACCTAGACATTAGTTGGGGAAGCCAATTACTGTGTTTATTCCTTGCGGTACTCATCAGTATTGAACGCCCTAATGCGAGTTACCTACTGATGAGCATTTGGTTCTTTGCTTGCGTTGAAGCTGTTTGGGGGCTTTCACAATTGTACCATTATTTTCAAGATTGGCAACATTTCCACAATCCACTTGGGTCTTTATACAATGCAGGGCTTTATGGTATTTATCTTAGCATTCCTTTTGTGTTGGCAGTGGTGAGTTCCAAACAAATTGTGGCGAGTAGCAAAAGCTTGAAACATAATTTTTTTCATACTTTCCGTTACCTCACCCTTGTACTAACGGGCATTGTGCTTCCGTTTACTGGCTCACGAACGGCATGGATAGCCGTTTTGGGAGGGCTTACGTTCTTTGTGTTTCAACGTTATCAACTTTTACAGCGTTTTCGACAGGCAAGTATAGGCTTAAAAATAGGGGTAAGTGCCGTACTACTAAGTAGCCTAAGTTGGCTGGCTATTCAGCTATTTTATTTCAAACAAAACTCAGCCATAGGACGAACCCTTATCTGGAAAATTGGTCTGTCGATGTGGGCCGATACTCCTCTGTTGGGTAAAGGATTTAATGCCTTTGTGCATCATTATTTTAGCTATCAGGCAGATTATTTTAGCGTAGCGAGGTCGGCACAAGAGCAATGGGTGGCTGGTACTGTAGCGTATGCCTTTAACGATTTTTTACAAATCGCCATCGAATATGGATTGATGGGCTTACTCTTATTTCTAAGTATTTTTGTGACAACTTTTCGTAAAAATAAGAGTCCCTATTTAGCCGTTTTGGTGACTTGTTTGCTTTCAGGACAAAGTTCTTATCCTTTAGAAAGTATAGCTACTCGATTGCTCTGGTTTTTGATTTTGGGTTTGTGCCTTTTAGAAAAAAAGCCTCTACGCACAATTCAAGTGTCAAAAGTAACAGTAGGTCTTTCAGGGTTAGTATTGATAGTTTTGGCAACTTACTTATGGATACAAAACAAGGAGCAAGATGAGCACGAACAACGTTGTTTTAAGGCAGAGCAACTATTTCAAGCAGAGCGTTATACAGAAGCCATCAAAGCGTATCAAAAAATACCCTATATCAGTCCTACAAATTTATTAGTTTATGGTAAAGCCCTAGCCCTAAACGGGCAACATAGAGCAGCAATTGCTATCTATGAACAAGCCAAGAAACAGATGTCTGAACCGTTTTTGTGTAACAACTTGGGCATTAGTTATCAGGCTGTTAAAGCCTACCGACAAGCAGAAAAGAACTATCGTTTGTCACACCAGATGATACCCAATTTGATTTATCCGCAATACCTTTTAGCGAAGTTGTATATCGAAGAAGGGAATGACCTAAAAGCCAAAATACAGGCGATAGAGGTAATCAATATGCCCGTAAAAGCCTATTCGGAAGCAGCAGAAGAAATGAAAAATGAAATGAAGAGCTATTTACATAAGCAATAGCGTCATTAAGTGAGAAGTGCAAAGCCCTACAATAAATCATTGAGAAACAAGCATAAAAGATGAAAAAATAATAAAAAATATATGATTATTGCTAATACCACATAGCTACGCAACGCCTTGGAGCTTGGCTAATATCTTACAAAAGAATGCTAAGATACTATACAAACGAAAGATTAGACCTAGGCTTTTACTGAAAAACAACAACAAAAAATCAGCATTTATATATATTACACGACACTTAACACTATATCAAACAAAGAACCACGTTTGGAAATTTGTTTTTTAAGTTTTATTCTTGCATCGTAAACCTCATGAAATAACCTATTTAAGCTACATACAAATGAAAATGGTAGTTATGACAATATTGGTACGCATTGCAATAATTAGTTTGTTGGGAGTATTTTCATACTCATGTACTCCTGATTATAGGCGTTATAGGCAAATTAAACCTAAGTTTTGGCTCTACGATGATAATAAGCATAGGAAAACATCATTTAGAAGTCTTATAGGCAGAGGTGTTCTAGGAAAATATGACGATGATAGCCTTCACTGTAATGGCTGGGCTGCTTTCTTTTATTTTACCATTGATGGTAATGGTAAGGTAAAATCTTTTTCGGTTGATAAAATATCAAGCCCTACATTTAGTGCAGAAGATTCGCTGATAATTCCTTTGGTAAGAAAAAGGCTTTATAATACCGAAGGAAAATGGCATAAACACTTCTGGACATCCCCCAAAACAGAATGTAGCTTTGTTCTTCCTTATTTTAGACATACAGATTACAGAGAGGGCTGTACTCAGGAACAAATAGAGCGACGATCTCAAATTTCGAGGATATCTCGGTCTATCAATCGTAATTCATTTCGTAAAGAAGGAAAGCGAAAATATAAGTATTGGTTTTCTCCTGTTGTCAACGTTCCTAATCAATTGTAACGATTTTTCCCTAAGTAATCTTTCAAAGGGTTAATGGGGTATTAAACTACCATGAAAAATATTCTTTTTATTGCTATCATTTTAGCATTTGGAGGCTGTACACAAAGTACAACTGGTCTAAAGAAGATTTACGTCTTTACAAACTTTTATTCTATGATAGGCGAAAATTATATTTACACACGTGGCAATCATACCTTATATATTGTACCCATTTTGGTATTTGGTGATAGCTTAGTGCATCATGGCGATTTGCCTCCGATGTTTAAATGCTTTATAGAAGAAACCAATAATCCAACTGTTGTCGAAACAGTTTTCATCAATAATCAATGGGGAAGTACCCGACTTACACCTGTGGATACGCTTTTGAAAAAGATAAGCACGCATAAGCCCCGAGGAGGTTTGTTACTTTTAGCCTAGAAGAACTTCCCATTAAAAACCCTGCCAAAATAGACGCTATTTTCGCCAAACTCATTCCTCTTTTACCGAAAAAATAATATTACAGATGAAAAAATACCTATTAATGTTATCAATCCTGTTTCTTGTTTCTTGTAAACTGTTTGGACAAGAAACAGCCATGCTGTCTAACACTAAAATGCAACCAGAATATTTTATATGGATGCACATTCGTGAAGGATTAAGGCAACTAAATTATAAAAAATGCTATGAATTTATGTTTACAGTTCGGTTTGAATTGGATAAAAAAACTGGAAATATAAAGACGCTGAAGTTTTCTGAAAATATTGTTGATACAAGTATTATCCGTGTGGTTCGTAAGGCATTTATAGACACTCAAACAATTTGGATTCTCAAAAATTGTAAAAAACAAAATCCATCGCTCGTGTTTTTACTACCCATTTGGATTCATATTCATAACAAAGGCTGTATTCCGATGAATACCTCTGACCCTTTTCAACCTGATTATGATAGAACTTTAAAAGATTTTGCGGCTCTCATAACCTTTCCTAAAAACGAATACTCAACAGATTCAGTTGTATATAAGAATGAAACATTAATGGAACGTAATAAAACAAAATTTGTCGGTATGTTACTCACTCCCATTAATATCGGTTTATCTGATGGTTATGATTGAGGGAAGTTCTGGTAGGAACGAACATTCTAAGGCATTGAAAACTTAGCAAAACTTTCTAATGTTAATGATTCTATCTTCGCCAAAATTCCTCTTTTACCGAAAAAATAATATTACAGATGAAAAAATACCTATTACCCCTGTTTGCCATATCGGGCATTTATTTCTATGCTCAGGCTCTACCCAAGCAAAATGCGGCTATCAACCAATGTGATAGCTGTGCCGTTGAGCGTCAAATACAAAAAGCCTTGAATAAAAAACGGCTGGCGTTTCATCAGAAAGTCGGCGTACTGCCTCGCTCTGTTCATACGCACTTCCAACACCTCAACACCACTAGCGAGGAAATCATAACCGACAGTCTGCCACACAATAAACGATTATTCAGAATCAAAAAACAATTCATCATTGCCAAAGGTACGGCTCAAACCTACGTTGCGTTCCCTGTTGGCTTATTGCAGGTGACAACCCTTTCCAACAATACCCATCAATACAGTTGGGTCAACGAAGACTGGACTTTAGATACGACAATGGGGCAAGGAGTGCAAATAAAAAATACGCAAAAGGATTATACGATTCAACTCTCCAATCCTGTGGTATATTCGGCAGTTTCGATGGATGAACGCTTTGTGACGCTTTCTTTCAATGTAGGGATTGTGTATGGACAACAAATTGATACGACCATCGAGGTTGTTGAACCCAAGACAAAAGCAAAGGATAAAACGCTCATCCATCTCAACCCAACATATACGTTTTACCTTCAAACCAAATATCTTGTATTAGATGCTGTTGTAGAAGGACGCAAAGTGCTGGCTCACCAAAAGTCTTTTTAACCTCATGCCCAAAATTCCCTAAAAGTACTTTGCCATACAGCACTTTTAGGGAATTTTCCTTAATTACTTGCGGTTTTCAAGGCTTCGATGATGGTGAAATTAGCTTGTAAACCCAATTTTTTTCCCTCTTCTATCACAAAAGGAAGCCCCGATTCGAGCGTATTGGCAATTTCACCTTCTAAAATGGCTTCTCTTACGGCAATTTTGATGATACCTACTTCTTTAGAAGGTTGAATCCCAAAAATTTCCATAATCATCTCGCCTGTTACCATGGGTTGAAACTGGCGTAATTTATCTTTTTCCTCCACTTCTTTGAGTTTTTGCTCAACTATATCGAAGTTTTTGAGGTAACGCTTTACTTTTTCTCCGTTTTTAGAAGTGATGTCGGCCCTACACAAAATCATGAGTCCTTCCAAATCTTCGCCTGCTTCAAACAAAAGTCTCCGCAAAGCCGAGTCGGTGATGGTTTCTTTGGAAAGGGCTATGGGGCGTAAATGCAGGCGTACCAAGCGTTTGACATACCGCATTTTTTCGTTGAGGGGCAAACGCATATTGGTAAAAATGGGTTTTACCATTTTTGAACCCAACTCTTCATGCCCGTGGAATGTCCAGCCTTTTTTCTTATCAAAACGTTTGGTAGCTGGTTTGGCAATGTCATGCAAAATAGCCGCCCAGCGTGTCCACAAATCGGGCGTTTTTTTGGCAACATTATCTAATACTTGTAGCGTATGATAAAAATTGTCTTTATGTCCCTTGCCTTCTTCGGTTTCAACGCCTTTGAGGAGGGTAAATTCTGGAAAAATCAAGTCCAATAAGCCACAGCTATCCAACAATTTGAAACCATACGAAGGCGTAGTGGCTAAGATAATTTTGTTTAATTCTTCTGTGATGCGTTCTTTAGAAATGATACCGATGCGTTCGTTCATTGCGATGAGTGCATCGAAGGTATCGGGGTGAATATCGAAATTCAACTGCGTAGCAAACCGCACCGCCCGCATCATGCGTAGGGGGTCGTCTGAAAACGTAATGTCGGGTGCAAGGGGCGTTTTGATGATTTTTCTTCGCAAATCGCTTATGCCATCGAAAGGGTCTAGGAGTTGTCCGTAATCGGCAACATTCAGCGAAATTGCCATAGCGTTGATGGTAAAATCACGCCGATTTTGGTCGTCTTCGAGTGTTCCATTTTCAACGATGGGCTTGCGAGAATCTCGGTTGTACGATTCTTTTCTTGCTCCTACAAATTCTACTTCCCAATCATCAATCCGAATCATGGCAGTGCCAAAGTTTTTGAAAACTGCCAAATGCGTATCGTTGCGGTTGGTTTTTTTGGCAACCAATTCGGCCAATTCAATGCCCGACCCTACACATACGATGTCGATGTCTTTCGAGGGTCTTTGTAAAATTAAATCACGCACAAATCCCCCAACCACATACGCCGGTACTTGCAGTTGTTGGGCGGCTTGGGCAACCAATTGAAATATAGGGTTATTGTCGAGTGTTTCTTTAAAATTCATACGTTTTTCAACAGCCTAAAATGATGTTGTTTACTTTCTGATAAAAGTAAATTCGCCGTACAATCCGAGTTTTACGATTTGCGAAGGGCTAGTTTGGGCGTTTTCTCCTTTGGGGTTTTTGAGAATATAATCCACCTGCGTAAGCAATTCGGGATGGATGTCGGTAAATTGTGTAGGAGAAGCCTCGCCCGAAAAGTTTGCCGAAGTTGATACAATGGCTCTTTCCATCCGATACACCAAACCTTTACAAAAATCGTCTTTGACCAAGCGAATGGCTATGCTGCCATCTTCGCCAAGCACGTTGGGGGCTACGTTTTTGCCTTTCGGATAAATCACGGTCAAGGGCTTTTCGGCAAATTCTACCAAATTCCAAGCGATTTCTGGCACTTCAATTACATACTCCGAGAGTTGTTCTATTTTAGAAATCAACACAATAAATGCCTTATTTTGAGGCCTACGTTTGATTTGCAAGATTTTATCAACGGCTTTTTCGTTACGGGCATCACAGCCCAAGCCCCAAATGGTATCGCTGGGGTATAGCAGTGTATCACCTTTTTTTAAGTGGTTTATGGCTTCTTTATATATTTCCATCTCTCGCTATTTTTTCACAAAGATACGAGAAAGTTTGGCATCCGTTCTAAATTGTTATTCGCCCACACGAGTAGCAGGCATTTGATATTGTACTTTTTTGATATAAAAACTAGCGTCTGCACCGCCAGCTTTAGCGTTATCTATGTGGCGTGTACCCCATACCAACCAATAGTCGTCATACCAGTTGCTTACAGTGGCATCTTCGTCTCGGTGGCGGTCGTTTTCGTAGGCATAAATCTCGTAAGGTTCAGGCTCGGCTATTACTTTATTGCCCTGCGTTACTTGCAAATGTAACCTGCCTTTTTCCATAAAAGACAAATATACTTTGTCTTTTTTAGTATTTACGGTCAACTGTTCATCTAATAGCACAGAAGCTACATTGTTCATATTCATGGTGTTATCCCACAAAAGTTTCCCGTTTTTATCGAAGGCACATACAATACCATGACTGTGGCGGTATTCTATCGTTTGGCGAGTAACCATGGGCTTTGTAAACGTATTTTGGTTACGCAACGGAACATCGACAAACACACTATTGCTAGGTGAAACACTTCCAGTATAAAAGGCTTCGGCTACGAGTAAAAAGCCTTCGGGTGTTGCTTGTAAAGGATGCAACAACACATGGTAGCTAAAATTTGATTCTCTACCAAGGCGTTTTTTCGTTTCTATTTTTTCCCGAATGCGTTCTTGGCGTTTCGGAGATAAATAACTAAAAAAGTTTTCGAGCTCATCGAAAGCATACAACTGACTTTTGTGCGTATCGCCAGCCTGAAAATGAGTCACAAAAAAGCCTCGTGCATAGTCGTTGCAGCCCTTGGTATAATTGCCTACCAGTATAGGTTGCTTGTTCGATGTGATAGATTTACCCGTGATAAAATGCAGCTTTTCCTCAGCTTGCTCGCCCAAATTGAGGGTTGCCAGTAGTTTGCCATCATACGAATAGCGTTGCACATCAAGCATACAATTGCCCTTGCGGCGGTCTTTGAGCAAAACCCATACTTCGTTGTTTTCTTCGTCGAGTTCCAAGCCACTTAGTTCAAAATATTTGCTATAAATGCCTTGCAAAGGTTTGGTGCTTTGGTTGAAAAAAGAAAACGATAACACCACAGGTCTATCCATAAACGAACCTCCAACAAAAGCCGTATTGCCCAATACCTTGAAATAGCTCGCTACACGCAAGCCTACCAATTTGCCCGAAAATTCTTCGGTTTCGCCAAGCTGTAAATCCAAACGCAGAATTTTGATATTCTCTGATTCGGGTTCGGCGAGTAGCCAGAAATAATACTGTTCGTTTTGGTAACTAAGCAGGGGTTCATACAACACGGGTATGGTATAAGAAACTTTCCATAGTTCTTTGAAAGACGAATCGAGTCGAATAAAATCCCACGTAACTTCTCGTTTGAAACCTTGTTCTTTTTCTAATGTAACCAACAAGCCTTGTTCTTTCAAGGGCAACAAATGGCAATATTCTTGCCCTTTGCCTTCTTTCAAAAACTCTAGTTGTTGCACTTGTCGCCATTGAGCCAGCACAGGATTGAGGGCCACACCATGCCATAAAATGAAAGTAAAAAACACCATGCTTGCCGTCCTAAACGACCGAGAACGTACTGCTTGATGGCGTGCGAGGTTATACAGCTTTTTCATAGTTTAGTGTATTTAAAATCTCTTAACAAGTTACATATTTCGGTTTGGTTGCCCAAGAAAAGCTTCGATGTTTTCGTATATCCTATGGTGAAAGCGACGGATTTTGGCTAATTTTGCACCGTGAAAATATAATGTAGCCAATGAATATCGAAAAAACCTTACAAAACAGTATCCAAACAGCCCTCAAACAACTTTTTGAGGTAGAAGAAAACCATATTGCACTGCAACCCACCCGCAAAGATTTTGAAGGATTTTACACCTTTGTAGTCTTTCCTTATGTAAAAGCACTACGAAAATCTCCACAGGAAATTGGCAATGGTATTGGAAATTATTTGTTAGAAAACACTTCGATTGTAAGTGGCTTCAATGTAATTCAAGGCTTTTTGAATATTTCTATTGCCGATGCTACTTGGTTGAATGTGTTCAATCAAATCAGTCAGGATACCACTTTTGGACAACTGCCTGCCAACAACGAAACGGTGATGGTCGAGTACTCGTCGCCCAATACCAACAAGCCTTTGCACCTCGGACACCTTAGAAACAATTTTTTAGGGTATTCTGTTGCACAAATTCTTTCGGCTTGTGGCTACAATGTGGTAAAAGCCAACCTTGTCAACGACCGTGGTATCCACATTTGTAAGTCGATGTTGGCTTACCAAAAATTTGGTGCAGGCGAAACGCCCGAAACGGCTGGCATGAAGGGCGATAAATTGGTGGGGAAATATTACGTAGAATTTGATAAGCACTACAAAGCCGAAATTGATGCTCTCAAAGCCCAAGGTGTCGAAGAAGAAAAAGCAAAAAAAGAAGCTCCTTTGATGCTCGAAGCCCAAGAGATGCTGCGTAAATGGGAACAAAACGATGCCGAAACGGTAGCCTTGTGGGAAACCATGAATACTTGGGTTTTTGCTGGTTTCGACGAAACTTACCGCAAAATGGGCGTAAGTTTTGATAAAATTTACAAAGAATCGAATACTTATTTGTTGGGTAAAGAAACCGTAGAAGAGGGATTAGCCGCTGGCGTTTTCTTCAAAAAAGAAGATGGCTCGGTATGGATTGACCTGACAGACGAAGGACTCGACCAAAAATTGGTATTGAGAAAAGATGGTACGTCGGTGTATATTACGCAAGACATGGGAACTGCCGATTTGAAATACAAAGATTTCGGTATGTCGCAGTCGATTTATGTAGTGGGCAACGAGCAGGATTATCATTTCGAGGTCTTGTTTAAAATCTTGAAAAAACTGGGTCGTCCTTATGCCAATGGTTGCTATCATTTGAGCTACGGCATGGTTGATTTGCCTTCTGGCAAAATGAAATCGAGAGAAGGCACGGTAGTTGATGCCGACGATTTGATTGCCGAAATGCAAGATACAGCCCGTGAACGCACCAACGAATTGGGTAAAATCGACGGTTTTACGACCGCCGAAGCCGAAGAATTGTATCATACCTTGGCAATGGGTGCGTTGAAATATTTCTTATTAAAAGTTGACCCGAAAAAACGAATGCTCTTCAATCCACAAGAATCTATTGATTTCCAAGGAAATACAGGGCCATTTGTACAATACACACACGCTCGTATCTGCTCGATTCTGAAAAAAGCCGAAACCTTGGGCGTACTATTGGATAAACCAAGCGAATATAGTACTTTGCATGAAGTAGAAAGAGAAATTGTTTTTGCTTTGAGTACCTTTCCGCAAAAAATTGCCGATGCAGGCAGAGAGTACTCGCCTGCCTTGATTGCACAATATGTGTATGATTTGGCTAAATCGTACAACAGGTTATTTGCGGAGTTGAGTATTTTCAATGCAGAAAGTGAGGCGGCTATGCAGTTTAGGGTGCAATTATCCAAAGTTGTTGGCGAAACAATTAAGAAAGGAATGGCGTTATTAGGTATAAAAGTACCTACCCGTATGTAAGCCAAAGTTGCATGAGGTGTTGGGCCATTCTTTGACAATCAAATGAAAAAAACCGTTGTTATTCTTTCATTATTTATCCTCACAATTATGATACTAAAATTGTTGAAATTAGGGAGTTTGCTTGGTGCATTAGCCCTACCTTTTACCCAAAGTACCATCGAGTCGAAGCCCGAAGGCGTAGTGACTCCGGCTGGTAAAAACTTGTACGATTTCACGGTAAAGTCGTTAGATGGAAAAAATGTGGACTTGTCGATTTACAAAGGCAAAAAAGTGATTGTCCTCAATACGGCTTCTAAATGTGGCTTTACACCTCAATATGCCGACTGGGAAACTTTCTACAAAGCCAACAAAGACAAAGTGGTTGTATTGGGCTTTCCATCGAATGAGTTTGGTGGACAAGAACCAGGTTCTGACCAAGAGATTTCATCTTTTTGCCAGAAAAATTACGGCGTAACTTTCCCGATGTTTTCTAAGGTTGTCGTGAAAGGTGAAGGCAAATGCGATTTATACAAATGGCTCACAACCAAAGAATTGAATGGTTGGAACGAAAAAGAGCCTTCTTGGAATTTTTGCAAATACCTCATCAACGAAAAAGGTGAACTGACGCATTTCTTCGCTTCAAAAATAAAACCTACCGACAAGGAGTTTTTGGAAGCTTTAGCGAAATAAAACATTTGATTGAGGTGTTTTGAGTGCAACGCATCGCTCGAAACACCTTATTTTTTTACCATCCTCATCTTCTTTTTTCCTCATGAAACATTGGATTGCCGCAGCACGCCCTCGTACCTTACCTTTGGCTTTGGCGAGTATTTTGATGGGCAGTTTTTTGGCGGCTGCCAAACATCAGTTTTCTTGGTCAATTTTTAGCTTGGCTGTAGCCACCACCACTTTTCTGCAAGTCCTTTCTAATTTTGCAAACGACTATGGCGATACCGTGAGTGGTGTCGATAATGCCGAACGTACCGTTGCTACACGGGCCGTACAAACGGGCGTAATTACCCGTGAACAAATGCGATTTGCCATTATTCTCATGTCGATTGTGTCGTTTGTGACGGGTTCTTGGCTGATTGCCAAAGGACTGGCAGGCACCGATTTACAAACCGTTTTGATGTTTTTCGGCTTAGGGGCTTTGTCTATCGTAGCCGCCATTACCTATACCGTTGGCAAGCGACCTTATGGCTACATGGGCTTGGGCGATATTTCAGTATTGATTTTCTTCGGCTGGGTGGGCGTATTGGGTACGTATTTTTTACATACCAAAAGCATGGACTGGTCGCTGTTTTTGCCCGCTACTTCTTGCGGTTTGTTTGCCGTAGGTGTACTGAATATCAACAATATCCGTGACATAGAATCCGATACCAAAACAGGCAAAAACTCTATTCCTGTGCGTTTGGGCAAAGACAAAGCCGTTATTTACCATTGGTTTTTGTTGCTCACAGGCTTTGTTTGTGCCGTCATTTACACGCTATGGGTATCGGCAAACGCATCTTGGATTCACTGGATTTTTGTGATAACCTTGCCCCTTTTAATCAAAATTGGACAAGGTGTTTCGGCTGGACAAAAGCCTGCCGAAATAGACCCTTTCCTTAAAAGAATGGCACTCACCACCCTGTTGTTTGTGATAACTTTTGGCTTAGGACAAATACTGGGATAATATTTATATCTTTGCGGTTTATAACCAACAACCATGATTTCTGTAGATAACGTAGCAGTAGAATTTGGAGGTCGAGCTTTATTTTCGGACGTAACCTTCAATGTGAATGATAAAGATAAAATTGCCCTGATGGGTAAAAATGGAGCAGGAAAATCGACTTTGCTCAAAATTATAGCAGGTGTTGACAAGCCTACTCGTGGTAAAATCACCGCTCCGAATGGTGCTGTTATTGCCTACCTCCCACAGCATTTGCTTACCGAAGACAACACCACGGTTTTTGCTGAAACGGCAAAAGCCTTCGCTTCTGTCTTGCAAATGAAAGCCGAAATTGACGAACTCAACCACCAGCTCGAAACTCGTACCGATTACGAATCTGACGAGTATATGCAAATCATTGAGCGTGTTTCGGAAGTGAGCGAAAAATATTATTCTATTGAAGAAATCAATTTCGATGCCGAAATAGAAAAAACCTTGCTTGGCTTGGGCTTTGTCCGCAGCGATTTTACTCGTTCTACCAGTGAATTTAGTGGAGGCTGGCGTATGCGTATCGAATTGGCGAAGATTCTTTTACAAAACCCTGATTTGATTCTACTCGATGAGCCTACCAACCATATTGATATTGAGTCGATTCAATGGCTAGAAGATTTTTTATTGAATAGTGCCAAAGCCGTTATCGTGATTTCACACGATAGGGCTTTTGTCGATAACGTTACCAACCGTACCATCGAAATTACTACGGGCAAAATTTACGATTACAAAGTAAATTACACCCACTACCTCCAATTACGCAAGGAGCGTATCGAGCAGCAACAAAAACAATTTAGCGACCAACAAAAAATGATTGCCGAAACGCAAGAGTTTATCGAGCGTTTTAAAGGAACGTACTCCAAAACTTTGCAGGTACAATCGAGAGTAAAGATGTTGGAAAAACTGGAATTGGTAGAAGTAGATGAGGTTGACACGTCGGCTTTGAACCTAAAATTTCCACCTGCACCTCGTTCGGGCAATTACCCTGTGATTGTGGACCACGTTTCTAAAAGCTATGACCAACATCTGGTTTTTAAAGAGGCATCCTTAACCATAGAAAGAGGAGAAAAAGTAGCCTTTGTTGGAAAAAATGGAGAAGGAAAATCCACCATGGTCAAAGCTATTATGTCGGAAATTGATTTTGATGGAGAAATCAAAATCGGACACAACTCGATGATTGGGTATTTTGCCCAAAATCAAGCTTCCTTGCTCGACGAAGACATGACCGTTTTTCAAACGATAGATAACATTGCCGTTGGAGAAGTACGTACCAAAATCAAAGATATTTTGGGGGCATTTATGTTTAGTGGCGATGCCATCAACAAAAAAGTAAAGGTATTGTCGGGCGGTGAGCGTACACGTCTTGCCATGATAAAACTCCTACTTGAGCCTGTCAACTTGCTTATTTTGGATGAACCTACCAACCATTTAGACCTCAAAACCAAGGATATTCTCAAAGATGCTTTGAGAGCTTTTGAAGGTACAATCATCCTTATTTCTCACGACCGTGACTTCCTCGATGGTTTGGCAAGCAAAGTTTTTGAGTTTGGCAACCAACGAGTAAAAGAACATTTTGAAGATATTAATGGATTTTTACGTAATAAAAAATTAGAAAACCTTCGAGAAATTGAGCGAAAAACGAAATAATTGAGTGATTGAGTGATTGAGTGATTGAGTGATTGAGTGATTTATGCAAACTTTTTTGCTTATATTTTTTAAAATATCCCATTTTATTTTAATCACTAATTCACTCAATCACAACTCACTAATTAAAAAAATCTCACTAAATTTAAGCCGTTGCGGTGCAACGGCTCTACGGTTTTCCCCTCTCCTATTTTACTAATTTCTGCTGGAAATACGGCGAATCGTTCCAACTAATTTTTTTATAAGGAAACGACTGCTGTAAGGCTACAGGCAAGCAAGTCCATATACACGCCTTGAGTTTTTCTAATAAAAGCGTTTTAGCGAAACGCTCCGATACTACCAAACTGATTTCTCGTACTGGCTGTGGTGCTTTAAAAGGCTTATATACATCTTGTTGGGCAAGATACGCCACCGACAATTGCGGTACAATAGCCAAACCCATATTGGCACGTACCATGTTTTTTAAGGTTTCGAGCGACGTGATTTGGTAATGAACCTCGGCATTTACAGCTACATCATCCTGAAAACTACAGACATCCAACAACTGTGCATTGAAGCAATATTCTTGGTGCAGCAGTAAAATATTCGCCTTGTCGTCGGCGGATAACTCAAAATAATTGGCCGTCCGAAGCGGATGCAAAGGCGGTAAAAAAGCGACAAACGGTTCATAAAAAACAGGAAACTCTTTGAGTGTTTTCTTGCCCGTAGGTGTCGCCATCAAGGCTATGTCGAGATGACCGAGTTCCAAATCCGATAGCAATTGTAGCGTATTGCGTTCTTCTATCAACCAATGCACCTGTGGCATTTCTTCCTTCAATTTACTGATTAGCAAAGGAATAAGATAAGGAGCAAGGGTTGAAATGACACCCAACTTCACTTCGCCCACCAAGTTGCTTTTTTCGTCGATAACAAAAGTACGCATCGCTTCTACCTCTAGCAACACTTTATGGGCTTTGGCAATAATAGCCTCGCCCAAAGGCGTTGGTCGCAAAGGCACAACCGACCTATCGAAAATTTTCACCCCAATTTCCTCCTCCAAACTTCTCAGTTGTAGCGTCAAGGCTGGTTGCGAAACAAAACACGCTTCGGCGGCTCGGGCAAAGTGCCGTTCTTTATCTAAAGCAATGATATATTTGAGTTGTTGGATAGTCATAAGTTTTTTTTATAATATATTAAAATTATTAATTTGATTTATAAAAACAAAATCTACAACTTTGTTTCATCAATATGATTCGCCCGACGATGCCCCTAAGTGGCTCAGGGCGAGTAACTTTATTTAACTTTAACACAACACACGTCATGAAATTTACAAGACAAGCCTCAGCCAACTGGAAAGGTACAGGAATGGAAGGAACAGGAACAGTATCGACCCAAAGTACTACCCTCAACAACGCCCAATTGTCGTTTAAAACACGCTTTGCCGACGGCGTAGGAACAAACCCCGAAGAACTCATCGGAGCAGCACACGCTGGCTGTTTTAGCATGAAATTGAGCTTTGTCTTGACCGATTTAGGTTTTGTACCCGAAGACATCAGCACAACCGCCAAAGTGGTATTTGAAGATGGCAAAATCACGACCATTCACCTCAACCTTGTGGCGAGCATTCCGGGCATTACCGACGAGCAATTCCAAGCCGCCGCTTTAGATGCCAAACAAAACTGTCCGATTTCGCAATTACTCAATGCCGAAATCGTACTTACAGCTACTTTGGCATAAAACCAACATACACATCTAGCCACAGCTTTGGGCGTTTGACACAATCGAACGCCCAAATGCGTAAAAACCGCTCTAGCTCGTATCAAATTTGCATAAAAACGCTTCAAATTTTGTTTTTTCTTGCAAAAAGATACCGTTTACTCAATCATCTCAATAAAATTTGAGTTTGTGCCTTTTTCTTTTCAATTTTGACACATCAATTAGGAAAGAAAAAAACTCGGTAGCTACGAGCTTAAATAGGAGCTTAACCCTAAAATAGCATCTCCTTTTTCTTCCTAACTTCCTCAGAATGGAATTATTACGATTCACCATTCTATTTACTCGTAGAAATAATTAGTTACCATAAATAAGTTCGGAATACGAAAAGCTCAAGACCTGTGGTGTTGAGCTTTTTTTTGTCTTTTTTTCTTCTGCATAAAAAAATCAAAACAAAACGCATCTCTATTCTCTCAAAGCCTATTATCTTTGCAAGCGATGCAACGGAAACTCATTCTTTCAAGCCCCCTTCTGGAGATAACCATCAGCCGACTCTGTCAGGAATTGATAGAGACGCACCAAGATTTTACCAATACTGTTATCCTTGGTCTTCAACCACGAGGCATTTTTTTTGCCCAAAAAATACAAAAAGAGCTACAACAAATCATCGGTAAGAACATCCCGATGGGGCAGCTCGATGCAACCTTTTACCGAGATGATTTCAGGAGAAGAGAGCCACTCAAACCCAACGCCACCAAAATTCCTTTTTTAGTGGAAGGTAAAAAAGTAATTTTGATAGACGACGTGTTGGCTACTGGTAGAATGGTACGAGCCGCCTTAGATGCCATGACAGCCTTCGGCCGCCCCGAAAAAGTAGAGCTTTGCGTACTCATCGACAGGATTTATAACCGTGATTTGCCCATTAAGCCCGACTATATTGGCAAGAAAGTGAATACAATTGCTACCGAAAAGGTATTAGTAGAATGGCAAGAGCAAGGCCACGAATCAGACAGAATTTGGCTCATTACCAGATAATTTATAACAACACGATTCTTGGGGGTCGTGTATTTTTTTGAGTGAACAATTCGATTCAAAAGAATCGAGCGAGATACTACCATGCAAAAATTAAGTACCCGACATCTTTTGGGCATCAAAGACCTTACGCCCGACGACATCGAACTCATCATGGCTACCGCCCAAGAGTTTAAGGAAGTGATTAATCGTCCTATCAAAAAAGTGCCTTCGTTGCGAGATGTAACGATAGCCAATGTTTTTTTTGAAAATTCTACTCGTACACGCCTTTCGTTTGAGTTGGCCGAAAAACGACTTTCAGCCGATACGCTTAGTTTTTCGGCGGCAGGTAGTTCGGTAAAAAAAGGAGAAACCTTGCTCGATACGGTCAATAATATTTTGGCGATGAAAGTGGATATGATTGTGATGCGTCATGCGAGCCCAGGAGCCCCCCATTTTTTATCTAAACACATCAAAGCCAATATCGTAAATGCCGGCGACGGTACACACGAGCATCCTACCCAAGCCTTACTCGATTCGTTTTCGATGCGTGAGCGTTTGGGCGATTTGGCAGGAAAGAAAATTGCGATTATTGGCGATATTTTGCATTCGAGGGTAGCACTCTCCAACATTTTTGCCTTGAAAAAACAAGGAGCAGAAATTACGCTTTGTGGGCCATCGACGCTCATTCCTCGCCATATTACCGATTTGGGCGTAAAGGTTTCGCACGATGTAAAACAAACCTTAGCTTGGTGCGATGTAGCCAATGTGTTGCGTATCCAACTCGAACGCCAGCATATCAAATATTTCCCGTCGTTGCGAGAATATTCGCTGTACTATGGCATCAATAAAAAAATGCTCGACCAACTCGACAAAGAAATCGTTTTGATGCACCCTGGTCCTATCAACAGAGGCGTAGAGTTGAGTTCGGATGCCGCCGACTCGCATCATTCTATCATTCTCGACCAAGTAGAAAATGGCGTAGCTGTGCGTATGGCTGTGTTGTATTTGTTGGCTGCCCAAAATTAAGCCATACAATCATGCTAATATGTTGGAATAGGCAGGCGTTTTTATAAAATAGTATTCTTTTAAAAAATCCTTTTTTATACGCTGTTCACTTAAATAGATGTTTATACATTATTTTTTCAAAACTCATCATTTTAGCGGTATTATATCAAATTGATACAATGAAAAAAATTTGTACAATTCTTAGTGAATATCACGAATTTAACCTATATTTGTATCAATTTTCATAGTTAAATAGGTTTAGAGGTTAAACAGATAAGGGCGGGAGATTCTTCTGTCCTTATTTTTTTTGTCTTTTTCCAAGACCACTAAACTAACGATTATGTAACCAGCAATGGTAGCTATACCCTTGCAAAAGCTTGATTTTTATACAAAAAAAGCATAAGCTTGCAAACGCAAATAGTATATATGACATATACGAAATGAAATTTCTATCTAGGTTATTCTAAAGTATTAGCTTGACAAGCACTTTTCTTTCGTATCATTTTCGATTCCACTTTTTTTGATTACAGTATGGCATTACGACAGCTCAAGCATATTGAGATACATAATTTTGTCCCCCAAACCGACCTTATTGTATGGTGTGAAACCATGAAAACACCCGAAAATATTGGCGGAATTTTCAGAACAGCAGAAGCGATGGGCGTTACAACGATTTATTGGCGTAACCCACAGCACGACCTACGAGGACAAACCGTGACAACCATTGCCCGCAAGACCAATCGTAAAATCAAATCTATTGTGGTACAAGACCCTCAAGCTTCGCTGATGGCACTCAAAAGCCAAGGCTATACCGTAGCAGCCTTAGAGCTTACCACAGCGTCGCAAAATGTATATGAGGTGCATTTACCAGCCAAATTGGTGTTGGTGGTAGGCAGCGAATCGATGGGCGTAAGCCAAGAAGTTTTGGCTCTTTGCGACGAGGCGTATTGCATTCCGATGTATGGCATTCATACGTCTATCAACGTGGCTACTGCCCTCGGCATTGGGCTAAGTGCTTTGCGAAGTTTAGAGAAAAAGCTGTAGAGAGGAGATTCCTCCTCTACTTTACAACAAACGAGTTTTAATAATCTTGATGGCAATAGCCAATAAAATAACCCCAAAAACCTTGCGTAAGACATTGGTGCCGCCATGTCCAAGTTTATTTTCTATCCACTCGCTCGAACGCAACACAAGGTAGATAAAAATAAGGTTTAGGATAATGCCTATCAAAATATTGATTTCTTCATATTGCGATTTGAGCGAAATAAGCGTCGTCATCGTACCAGCCCCAGCAATAATCGGGAACGCTAAAGGCACAATCGAAGCCGCTTTGCCCCCATCCATTTCTTCCGATTTGAAAATATTACGACCTAAAATCATTTCTAAACCAATCAGGAAAATAATCAAAGCCCCAGCAATGGCGAAAGAATTGATGTCAACGCCAAAAAGACTTAAAATAGACTTTCCAACATACAAAAAGCCAATCATAATGCCTCCAGACACAAAAGTGGCTTGTTCGGCGTGGATATTGCCAATTTTTTTCCGTAAATCAATAATCACAGGAATTGAGCCTAGAATATCTATCACAGAAAATAAAATAAGCGATACGGAAAAAATTTCTTTTAGGTTAAAATTCATAACAGTTGTTGATGTTAGAGATGAAATAACAATATGGTATCAATTGTGAGTGAGTTAGTTAGTGAATTGTGAGTTAGTGACTTGTAAATGAGTGAATTGTGAGTTAGCGAGTTGTGAATTATTTTCAATTGAATTAGACACAAAGTGTAAGTTTTGGAAATCAAAACACTAACTCACAATTCACTAACTCACTCATTCACAAATCACTAACTCACTCATTCACAAATCACTAACTCACTCATTCACAACTCGCTAACTAACTCACTCACAACTCATATTGAATATAGCTTTTTTTCAATAATTCTTCTTTCAAAGCCCAAATATCAGCCGACGATATAGCAGGAAAATTGGCAATTCTAAACGTAGTATCTTTCCATGCACCGTATCCATTGCCTACAGTAATACCAGCCGTTTGAAACTGTTGTTTGAGTTGGGCAATCAAGGCTGGTTTTCCAGCAATGGTTATCACGGTATCAGACCTAACGGCTTGGTTTTGCACCAAAGGATACAGCCCCTCTGCTTGATTTTCCTGAAAATGCTCTTCCAAAAAAGCGTACCACTCTTGTGCTTGTTGCCGAATACGCTCATGCACCAAGGCTATCGGTGGTTGTAAAGCTAGTACTTTGGCGAGCAAATAAATCGCCAATACATTAGGCGTATAATGCGTTTGAAATTTGATAAAATTTTCATGAATAAACAACAAACTGTTGTAATACTTTCTATCGCCAATGGCAAAAGCTCTTGCCAACGCCTTGGGCGAACATACCATGATGGCCATTCCTGCGGGCAAGCCAAAGCATTTTTGCACCGAAGCAAACCACACATCGGCCTTCTGCCAATCGAGCGTAATGCCTGCCATCGACGAAGTGGTGTCTATCGCCAGCAGGGCATCGGGGTATTGTTCGGCAACATTTTGCCAGTGATGTAGCTGTGTGCCATTAGAGGTTTCGTTTTGCGTAAGACATACCACATCGGGGCTAAGGCTCGGCAAATCGACTGCCAACAAAGGCGTTTCTACACCAAACGGCAGGCGTGTTACTTGTGGCACAATACGCTCGGCGTAATCGGCCCATTTTTCACCAAAAGCCCCATTATACAGATGCAAACTATGCTGTTGGGTAAGCGATTGGGCCACGATTTCCCAAACTTCTGTGGCAGAAGAGATAAAGTAAATCGTATAATCTTGCGGAATAGCCAGTTTTTCATGAAGCAAATCAATAGCAGTACGAGTGAGGTTCATACACGCTTGGCTACGGTGATTGATGCTCAACACACCTTCGTGAAAAGCTTCTTGCAGGTACTGTTCCACTACAGGATATACCTTCGACGGCCCCGGATAGAATGTTATCATAGTACTGTTATTGATTTGAAAAATGAAAAACTACTTTTTACAAAAAGGTTTGAATCGCCAAATCATAGCCTCTTAGCCCAAAACCCACAATAATGCCCGTACAGTTTTTACTCAAATAGCTGTGGTGTCTGAACGACTCACGGGCGTGTACATTTGAAATATGCACTTCAACCGTAGGCGTTTTTACGGCGGCAATGGCATCGGCCAAGGCGATAGACGTATGCGTAAAACCTCCTGCATTTAAGACAATGCCATCGAAAGAAAAACCTACTTCGTGGATTTTATCAATTAATAAACCTTCGTGGTTTGACTGAAAATAGTACAAATCTACTTGATGCTCATATTTATCTTTTAATACCTCAAAATACTGCTCAAAGGTTTGGTGTCCGTAAATTTCGGGTTCTCTTTTGCCTAATAAATTCAAATTAGGCCCATTCATTACTAAAATTTGTTTTTTTGCCATGGTTCTTGTCAATACTTTCGTTTTAATTTGTAAGCGATAAATGTACGGCTATCCAATTTCACTATGTGGCAAATTTACCTGAAAAATTTTAAAAACTATCTTACCCTCGAAAGAGCCTTGTCGGAACATTCGATTGAGGCGTATTGTAGAGATGTGGCTAAGTTTTGGGAATACCTTGAGCTTACCCAAAGCGAACTTCCTGTACCCGAAGAAATCCAAGACAAACATATTTTTAGTTTTTTTGAATTTATCGAAGAACTTGGCTTAGAAGCCACTTCTCAGGCCCGTATGCTATCGGGTTTGAAAGCTTTTTTTAAGTATTTAAGCCTAGAAGATATAATCGAAAACGACCCAACAACGCTGATTAGTTCCCCCAAAACGGGCAGAAAATTACCTACAACATTGAATTTTCCCGAAATCATTCAACTCCTAGAGGCCATCGACCATTCTACGCCCGAAGGAACACGCAACAGGGCTATGCTAGAGGTATTGTACAGTTCGGGGTTGCGGGTATCTGAACTCATCGAGCTTAAACTATCGGAATGCTATTTCGACATTGGTTTTTTGCGGGTGCGAGGTAAGGGCGATAAAGTACGGCTTGTGCCTATTGGCAAAGATGCCATGCACTATACCCAAATTTATCTTGACCAAATTCGTAAACAGCAAGTAATTCATGAAGACTATTCAGACCATGTTTTTTTGAATCGCAGAGGAAAGAAGCTTACGAGAGTCATGGTATTTCTCATCATCAAAGACCTCGCCGCACGGGCAGGGATTCAGAAAACGATTAGTCCGCATACCTTTCGGCATTCGTTTGCTACGCATTTGATAGAAGGTGGTGCCGATTTGCGAGCCGTACAAGAAATGCTTGGGCATGAGAGTATTACAACTACCGAAATTTACACCCACGTCGATAGAGATTATCTAACACAAACGATTGTTTCGTTTCACCCACGGAGCAAGAAGTATTGAAGGTATGCAGGATAAAAATGGTGTTTAAATGATTTTTTTTATATTTATTTATGTATCAGAAAAAAATAACCAACCAATCCCTTCATGAAAGAACCCCAAACGCCCATTGCAGGCTTTACCGACACCAAACGCCATTATGAAATCTTGGATGGCCTGCGTGGTGTAGCGGCTGTTATCGTTGTATTAATGCACCTGTTTGAAACCTTCACAGGAGGCAATCATTTGGTACAAATCATCAATCATGGCTATTTGGCTGTTGATTTTTTCTTCTTGCTTTCGGGCTTTGTTATTGGCTATGCCTACGACGAACGCTGGCAACGCATGAGCTTGGGGGAGTTTTTCAAACGGCGACTCATTCGTTTGCACCCCATGATTATAATAGGGATGATTATAGGAGCTATTGGTTTTTACTACGGTGCTTCGCCTTCGATTTTTCCGCTTGTGGGCAATACACCTCTTTCGCAGGTTTTACTTATCATGCTCATTGGCTTTACGCTGCTACCCATTCCTATCAGCATGGATATAAGAGGATGGTCGGAAATGCACCCACTTGATGGGCCAGCGTGGTCACTTTTTTTTGAATACATCGCCAATATTCTTTATGCCCTTTTTGTGCGAAAATTTTCTAACACAGTTTTAAGTATTTTCGTGTTTCTTTCAGGCATTGCCTTGATTCATCTAGCAGTTACGTCGCCTACGGGCGATGTCATTGGAGGGTGGTCATTAGATGCTGCTCAACTACGCATTGGGTTTACACGCCTGCTGTATCCGTTTTTTGCAGGACTTTTGCTTTCTCGGATAGCCAAGCCGGGCAACATTCGCTTTGCTTTTGTGAAGAGTAGTATTTTACTCATTGTCCTTTTTTCCATCCCTCGCATTGGCGGTGCTACACACCTCTGGATGAACGGCTTATATGAATCTTTGACAATTATTTTTCTTTTTCCTGTAGTTGTTTATATAGGAGCAAGTGGCACGCTCTCAACGGGTTGGACAAGCAAAATATGTAAATACCTCGGCGATATTTCCTATCCTTTGTACATTACGCATTATCCCTTGATTTATATTTTTACGGCTTGGGTTTACAACGAAAAAGTACCCTTGAGCAACGCTTGGGGCGAAGGCTTATTGGTATTGCTGGCTTCTTTGGGTATTGCCACTGCCAGTTTGTACTTGTACGACATTCCTGTACGCAAGTGGTTGATGAATAAATGGATGGTTTAATTTATTTAAAGCTCCGTGCTCCGTAGGCACGGTCTAAATCGTTTTCTTATTTACACAATCTTTTTTTACAAACATATTCTACAAACATTTTGCCCCGATGGGGCTGGATTTTATCGCTTGCCCCGCCCCATAGGGGCTTACCGATTGTAGAAAAATAGATGGTTTAATTTATTTAAAGCTCCGTAGGAGCGGTCTAAATCGTTTTCTTATTTACACAATCTCTTTTGCAAACAAATTGCTCCTACGGAGCTTTTTATTGGGAATTGTTTTTGTTGCTACAAACATTTTGCCCCGATGGGGCTGGATTTTGTTGCTTGCCCCATAGGGGCTTACCGATTGTAGAAAATAGATGGTTTAATTTATTTAAAGCTCCGTAGGAGCGGTCTAAATCGTTTTCACATTTACACAATCTCTTTTGCAAACAAATTGCTCCTACGGAGCTTTTTATTGGGAATTGTTTTTGTTTTTACAAACATTTTGCCCCGATGGGGCTGGATTTCGTTGCTTGCCCCGCCCCATAGGGGCTTACCGATTGTAGAAAAATAGATGGTTTAATTTATTTAAAGCTCCGTAGGAGCGGTCTAAATCATTTTCTTATTTACACAATCTTTTTTTGCAAACAAATTCTACAAACATTTTGCCCCGATGGGGCTGGATTTTATCGCTTGCCCCATATATATAATCAATGAACGCATCAGGATAAAAATTATATATAATGAATGGATTGCAAAATAGCTGGCTGATGCGACACACTGATGGCATAACGCAACCACGCCGTAACAGGACAAGCATTGAGTATCAATGGTAAGTGTTTATCAAACAACTGATAGCTACACCAACGCATTTGTACCGTTACGTCGGTATCGCTGAAAAGGAGTATGTCAATACCTCGAAAGCCCTCAAAGCTGGAGAAATATTGACTTACACTTGCTCCTTCTTTGATAAACACCTGTATATCAGAAGATTTTAATTTCAACATAAAAACCTCCACATATTCTTCCTCCGTGCTTGTGGGCATCATCTTATGCTCTGGGAAAAATAGGTGCTTTTGTACTTCTTCCCCACGCTACAAACACCGCCACGAGCAATACCACGACGTTCATGCTAATAACCGACGTTTCGCCTCTTGAAATATGAAAAAACGCTGCCAACAACATCACCAATGCCAAACCTACAGCAGCCAGTACCGTCAATTGTGGTTTGATTCTGAGTAATGCTGGCAAGATAAGTCCTAAGCCTCCCAGCAATTCGCTTGCCCCAATCAATTTTACCAACGCCGATGGTACTTCTGTTACCCAAGGCAACATTTTTGCAAGCTCGGCAATGGGTTGAAATAATTTGTTGGCACCTGCCATAAGAAACATGGCTGCCAGTAAGCCTTGGGCTATCCATAGGCCAATATGTAGCCCTTTTGATGGTTGAGTTGTCATGATTTTGTAATGGTTTAAAAATTTATACTACAAAATTGCCTGCTTTTTACCACCTCCAACGATGCTTTAGGATAAAAAAAAACGTTGACTTATATCAACGTTTTTCAACTAAAAATACATCAAATGCTTATTTTTTAGTACTGTTTCCTCGAATACGGCTCAAAGTTTCTTTGGTCATGCCCAAATACGAAGCGATGATATGCTGAGGAAACCGTTGCAGGAAAGCTGGATAGCTTTTTTCAAGGTCGGCCAGTCGTTGCTCGGCACTGAGGGTTTTAGTGGCGTGTACTCTTTTGAGCAACTGTAAGGATTGGCGTTCGGCTAGGATACGCAACAAATCTGCCATGAAAGGTTGTTGACTGAGGTGTTTTTCGTAATCTTCTTTGGTGATAACAAGCAAGTGTGTTTCTTCAAAAGCATCTATAAAATAGGCAGAAGGCATCCCTTGCGAAAAGCTTTCCCTATCGCCAATCCACCAGTTTTCTATCGCCAATACCAAAATGTTTTCTTTCCCTGTTTCGTCAACGGAATATTGTTTCATAGCACCTTTGACGATAAAACCCGCCAGCTTGCACACCTCCCCTTCTTGAAGTAAATATTGGTGTTTACGCAATTTTTTAGGTTTGAAAGCTTTTTCGATGGCCGCTTTTTCATCGTCCGACAACACCCTTGTGAGTTGGGCATGAATATATGTAATTAAAGCTTCGTGCATATTAGTGATGATACCACTTATCGAAATGACTGATATGGGGCATAAGATATAAAAGTTTTTGCTACTTTACACCCTATTGTTGGCTGTTTTTGTTTGAATTAGCATAAGAATCATCAAACAAGAAAAACCTATACATCTATTTATCAAACAGATACAAACAAAATGCTTTTTGAAAACAAATAATAGGGCTTGGCTTGTACACCTAGAACTTATCAAAGTTCATACTTTAGAGTTAGGTTTTATGTATTTTTTTACAGTATTATTCTAAGAAAATTTTAATATAAAAATATTTCCAGACAAATCTCGGTAGCAGTATTGCACTGTTGACAGTTAAAATTTTCCTACTTGGTACTTTTTATTTACTATTTTTTCTAAAACAAAAACAAAATTCAGTATTTACCCTTAGAAAAATGGCGATGGTATTTATGAATATTTGTGTTCATTATTCAAAAGTATCAACCTTTATCCTTATGTTTCGATTTATCAGTATTGTACTATTGCTTTTTATAGCTTTTGCCTGTAAAAAAGCTGAAGAACCCATCACTGCTACTATCAGCCAGCTTAGTATTAGTCCTCAGCAAGTGAGCTTTCCTACCAATGGAGGCAGTACGGTTATTGCCGTAAAAATGACAGGCAGCCGATGGACAGCCTCTTCTAGTCAATCTTGGTGCAGTATCAGCAAGCAAAGTTCGAGTAATACCAGCGAGCAAGTGACCCTTACGGCTACCGCCAACAACACCGCTTTTACACGTACCGCAAGGGTGCTGTTTATCATGAATACCAAAGATTCGGTGAGCGTAGAGGTATCGCAACAGGGCCTACAAAGCTTGTATCCCGACTACAGCAGTCCTATTGCCGCCAACAATACAGGAATGAGTAGCGATGCCAAGAAAATTGCATCTAACATGGTAGTAGGCTGGAATTTAGGCAATTCTCTGGAAGTGCCAGGCGATGAAACCCTATGGGGCAATCCGAAAACAAGCCAACAATTGATAGATGCCATCAAAGCGGCAGGTATCAACGCTATCAGGATTCCTTGTGCTTGGGATAGCTATATCGAAAACCCCACCACCTGCAAGCTCAAAGCATCGTGGTTGGCAAGGGTCAAAGAAGTGGTGGACTATTGCTACAAAAACAATATGTATGTGATAATCAATATCCATTGGGATGGCGGATGGCTCGAAAACAATCCGACCTATGACAAACAAGCAACGGTCAATGCCAAACAAAAAGCTTTATGGGAACAAATTGCGGTGTATTTTAGAGATTATGACGAACATTTGCTCTTTGCTGGGACCAACGAAGTGCATAGCAGCACTACCGCCACTGCCGAAAATTTTGAAGTACAAATGTCTTTCAACCAAACGTTTGTCAATGCCGTGCGAGCCACTGGTGGCAAAAATACCTACCGAAATTTGGTGGTACAAGCCTACAACACCAATATCGACTTGGCTGTAAGCAACCTCATTGTGCCAACCGACGTTACGCCCAACCGAATGCTCGTAGAGGTGCATTACTACGACCCTTGGGATTTTTGCGGCATGGAAAAAGACGAATCTTGGGGAACGGTTAAGTATTTTTGGGGAGCAAACTACGCCCAATACGGTGCACTTTCGTCTTACGGACAAGAATCTTACGTCAATACGCAATTTGCAAAAATGAAGACCGCATTTGTGGACAAAGGTTTTCCAGTCATTTTAGGCGAATTTGGGGCTTCACGACGCTCTACCCTCACGGGTACAGCCTTGGAGAAACACCTAGAATCGAGGGCTTATTTTATTGAATATGTCACACAACAAGCCAAGAAAAACGGCATAGTTCCTTTTGTATGGGACAATGGCTTTACGGGCAATTTAGGTATGGCTATTTTCAACCGTAAAGATGGTACAACATTCGATACGCCTTTGTTGCAAGGCTTATTGAAGGGAGCGAAAGCGAGCAATTATCCTTTTTAACATAAAAGCTGAGGTGATGAGCAGTTTACACCCGCTCATCCCTCAGCTATTTTCCCTAACTTTTGGGAGTCATTTTATAGGTAATGCTAATTTGCTGGGTATTTTCATCGACAATACCAGCAAAAAAACCAGCGAAGACTGCGGCTGTAGGGATGTCTATATCATCTACTTTTTGTACATCCCAATTGACCGAACGGGCATTTACGCTGAGATGCAAAACGAGGCTATTTTGAGCCGATTTTAGTACATCCCAATACACCGTTTGTCCATCATTTAGCACCATTTTGAGTTTGGTTTGATGGTCGGTCAGTTTCCAAGTACCGTGGTGTTTATCGCCTCCGTCGTCGGTATAAACGAGTTTACCATCTTTCGATAGTTGTAGGCTTTCTTTTGAAAAATCACGCAAATTGGTATTTTCTCCTTGTTGGTAAAGTACATCTTTGCGTGCATCGGCTTGGTAATTGACCGTTGCTACAGTCCATGTTTTCGCTAATTGTTCAACCAACTCATCATCTTGAAGCAATTCGCTCAGTAAAGACGACGTTTTTTCTTTTGAGGAAAGGTCATTTGTATTCTGTTTTACTTTACAAGAAGTAAAAACTAGCCCACACAAAGGTGCAAGCATACAGATCATTACTAACTTTCTCATATTTATAGATTGATTTAAGTTACATAAAAGCCACTTTTGGCTCTTATGAGGCTACCTGTTAAAGCCCGTATTCAAGTTGGCAGCCATTCCTTGAACAACTTCAGAAAAGTATGAAGCCAATCATCTCATGCGAGGTCGATTATATAGCGACAAAGCAGATGAAAGCGGATAAAATCTTGCCAGTGGTTAGTGAATAAATTAGATTATTTTGTGAAAATGAAATTCCCGTAATGCCGTTGGGAAAAGAAAAGTATCAGTTAGTACATTGCCAAGCAATGTATTATATAGATGAGTAAAGAATGTGAGTCAAAGAACGTTTTTGGATATTTTCACAAATACATATCGCAAAGATAAAGCTTTTTTTTCATAAGTTCCAAACCGTTTACTAAGTTTCGGCGGTTGGTGCGTTCAAGGGTTTAGTGTTATACATGAGATTAACTAGCTTAGGTTTGGTAAAAACGAACATTGGGTAGCTTTATTGTATGACAGTTGTAATAAATATTTTTTTCTTTATTTTTTTACAATACAACAGAAAAAATAGTAATTTTGTATTCCTTTCAAGATTTCTTATAAAAGTATAAGTAAATCTATTGGGGACGACCGGTATTGACAGCTTGTGCATACTGGTAGTAAGCACGTCGGGAGTAGGATAGACCTCCTGTTAAAAATCAATCCGAACAATAACTGGCAACTATTCGTATGCCATGGCAGCTTAATTCCTAATTATTTAGGTTAAGTCATGGGACACTATCAACCAGGTTGAAGTCTCCCGCCACATCCCTCTCAGCCAAACTCTGCCGCTGGGTTTTTGGGGTGACGCTATGCAGAGTCGGTATTTGCTGATGCCTCTGAGCAATGTCTAGTATAACGAGGATACGATGTATTTTTGGTCCGGCTTGAACCTTGGTACGTTCGACAATCAATCAAGACTAAACGTGTAGAAAGCTATCTGTTTCCTCGTCTGGACGAGAGTTCGAATCTCTCCGTCTCCACTAATAGCCCTTTTTTCTTTTGGAAAGAAGGGCTATTTTTTTGATATAAGTATCAATAAGATTCTTATTTTTAGCCATTTACACTTGATTAAACTAAAGACTCACTTTACATAACGATTTTAAATGTTACAGTTCTTTGGCTCGTTAGCCTGCCATTTTTCAGCAGCATTTAACGGATATACCTGATTTTTATGTCTGATTTATTAGAAAAATATTTAGTCCAAAAAGAATCTGCTCATCTCGAATTTAAGAGCAAGATTGATAATCCCTATAAAATCGCGCGTACCCTCACGGCTTTTGCCAATACTTCGGGTGGTACTTTGCTTGTGGGTATCAACGACGACCGCACCATCAAGGGATGTTCGGAGCTAGAAGAAATGACCAAACTCTCCCATGCCGCCGAACACTTGGTTGTACCGCCTATCGACCTGCGTTATCGCTCGGTTGTATGGGAAGGCAAACGTAAAGTGCTGATTATTGAAGTGGATGAAAGTACCGACAAGCCTCACCAAGCATTAGACGAAAAAGGCGAAACAACGGTGTATGTGCGTGCCAACGACCAAACTACACCTGTCACCAAAGAAATGTCGCAGATTTTGGATAAAACTGATAAATCAGTGGATAATGCCTTACTCGAACAGTCCAATGTAAAGTATTTGATTACGTACCTGAAAAAAAATAGGCGTATCTCTGCTAAAGAATACGCCAAGTTGGTGAATATTTCTGAATACCGTGCCAAAAAACAGCTCGAATCGCTTACTTACGAGGGTGTGTTGCTGATGCTGTCGAAACAACGACCTCCGCAGTTTGTCTTAAAGGCATAACTTCCTAATCTTCGGCATGGTCGCCCAAGACGTTTTCGCCTGTCCAAATTTTTAACGAAGTCCATTTTTCAGCAGGGTTTTGCCAGAAAGGGTCGGTTTCGGGCAAGCCCAAAGGCAATAAAATGACTGAGCATAAATACAAGCTGCCCGTATTGTTATACACATCTGCCAAGTCGTCTTGCGAGCCGTACAAACCGATGGTAAGCCAGCCATTTTGGAAAGTACTTGGGCTTTCGGTGGTCTTTTTCAACACGGCTGTGAGGGCACAACGCACTTGGGCTGGACTCAAATGCTTGGGCAAGGCGTGTTTGTAAGCAAGGTCGGCTAAATGATGAAACGCCGCTCCTCTATACACAATCGAACGCCCCGTAGCTGGAAAGCTCCCATCGCTATTGATAAGCCTTTCCTGAATCATGGCATAGCGTTCGCTTCGTGCTTTGAGTTTGGCCGCAAAACCATTGAATGTGCTACTTTTGGTGCTAACCGAAGCTAAGATTTGGTTGAGATAAGGATGAATCACATAGCTGTTGTAATAGTCCCAATGGTACTGCGAGCCATCAGAATACACCCCATCGCCTACATACCATTGCTCGAACTGTCGGAAGCAATACTCTACCCGTACCACATCCCAAGGATAGCCATATTGACAAAAGAATGCTTCTATCATACCCGAAAACAAAATCCAGTTGGAAAACACAGGCTTGATATTACGAGTAGCCAAAAAAGCCGTTATCACTTGTTGTTTGGTATTGGCATCTAAATGCTCCCACAACCACGGACAACGCACAAAGGCAATCGCCAAAAAGGAGGCATCAACCAAGGGCTGTCCGCCTTTTTCAAAAGTCATGTAGTCTTTTGCTTTGGGATTTACGGCATTTGAAACAGATTTCAAGGCATAATCTCTATATTTTTGGCGAAGTTGTTGCTCGTAAGCCGAGCCACCTTCTAAGTTGAGCCAAGGAGCAATACCGCAGAGCGTTCGGGCAAAAGCTTCTAAATAAGCCACTTCTTTCCGAGTGGTAGGATTATCGCTTCTTTTAGAAATGATAGCTGGTAAATTGATACGCAGACTATCATGAGCCAAACTGCGTAACACAGGTGCTGAAAGTTGGTCTAAATGTTTGAGCCAAAACAGCCTGTCGCCTGCTCCATTTTGTGCCTGTACTTGGCTACAAATACACAGTAAAATACCAAAAATAAGTTTTTTCATATAAAAAATCACAGGTTTAAGTAATAATGTAAAATTGTGAGTTAGTGATTGAGTTAATTGTGAATAAAACCCACTAACTCATTCACAACTCACAATTGACTAATTCACAACTCACTAACTCACAATTCAATAACTAACTGTTACATTTCTAAATAGCGTTTCATGGCTTCAAAATAGTAATAATCGGCATACGTTAAAGGCACGTCAACTTCGGTATTTCCCGGAATATGTCCTACACAATGTTGTATGACAAAACCGCCATTCATGCCTGCACGGGCTTTGTAAGGGGCTTTCGAGAGGTTGACCAAAATGGTTTCTGCTTCTTTAAAATAGCTTTTTTTCAAGCTTGCATTGCTATACTTGCCTAATTCTAACAAAGCCGAGGCTGTGATAGAAGCCGCCGAGGCATCACGCAGGGCTTCGGGAATATTGGGGGCGTTGTAATCCCAAAAAGGGATTTTATCGGCAGGCAAATGCGGATTTGCCATGATATATTTCGCAATCTGCTGTGCTTGTTTGAGGTAAATTGGATTTTTGGTTTCACGATACATCACCGTATAGCCGTACAGCCCCCACGCTTGTCCTCTTGCCCAAGCCGACTCGTCGGCAAAGCCTTGGGCGGTTCTTTTTTGTTGTACTGCACCCGTTGCTCCATTGTAATTGATTACATGGTACGAGCTAAAGTCGGGACGAAAATGGTGCTTCATGGTTGTATTGGCGTGCGTTACGGCAATTTTATAATAGCTCGAATCGCCCGTTACCTTGGTTGCCCAAAACAGCAATTCGAGGTTCATCATGTTGTCGATAATCACCAAAAACTCGTCTTTTTTACCATCCCACGACTTAATACAACCCACCGTTGGATTGAAACGAGAAGCGAGCGATTTGGCACTTTGAATCAAAATATCTTTGTATTCGGGCTTGGGTGCAATGTCTTTGGCATTGCCAAAACTACAAAACATCATAAACCCAAGGTCGTGCGTAGTGGTATTAAACTGCTCTTTTTCCAGTAATTTTAATATTCTATTGGCTTCGTCAAGCATAGCTTTGTCGTGGGTTTGTTGGTAAATATACAACAACGAACCGGGATAAAAACCGCTACACCACCAACCAGAATTGCTCCATTCGTATTTATTGGTATTGGGGAAAAAGGTTTTGGGAAACTTGTCGGCTGGTAAATTTTTGGCTAAAACTTTGTATTGAGCTTCGGCAAATTTGAAGTTTTGTTGAAAAAGTTTGGACAAAGGTTTGTTGCTTTGCTGACTCCAAGCGAAGGTACAAACCATACTACATAGCAAAAGGGTTTGGAAGAAACGTAGAGAATAGTTGTTCATGGTAACGATTGTTCATGGTTAAATATTAGTATAAAGCCCCGAAAAAAAGCGACTTACTCATTTAATTGGAATTTCTATCACTGCAACCGTTTGCGGTGGAATATTGGCTTTGCCTTCACCGTCGGCTTGCTCAACTTTCTGGACAAACACGTGCAATTGCTTACGGCTTTTCCACAGTTCGGTATCATAACTTGGCTCCCAAGAGCCAACCGATTCCGATACGTCTTTGAGTACCCATTGGTTGAGTCTCAAATTGGCACAATACGCTGTAGAAACCTTATCGCCTCGCTCGGCATCTCTGAAAAGCAACAAGGCCGCTTGCTGATTTTTGTATTGCCACGTAATCAACTGCGGGCGGGCAATAGGAATGCGTTTTGTACCTACGCCACTGAGGCTAAAAGGTGTTTTACGAAAACCTAAGTTTCGGACTTGCCATTGTTTTTCTTGTAAAAAAATCAGATGATATTGCGGAATGCTGTCGTTTTTTTCTTTAAAATAAGTCGCTATGTATGGATTGCCTTGGGCATCGGCAACCATAGAAGTTTGGTTGATAAGCTCGCTTTGTTGGGGAATTTTGCAAGCATATTCGGCGGTTTGGGCGGTAATCGGCAACTGATAGGCGACACCTTGGCTGTTTTCCCAAGTAATGCCCCCATCTTTCGAGCGGGCATAAGCCATGTCGTGATTGCTGGCAACGTCGGCACTTTCACGCCAAACCCACGATAGATGCAACGTCCCTTGGGTATCTAAACACGCCTGCCAATAGGCATTGCGTTGGTTTTGTCCGTCAATTAGGTTTTCTTGTATGGTTTGCCATTTTTTATGTTGAACACTGTAGCGTTTCAAGACCAAATTCCCTTTGCCCGAAGCACCATTGCGGTACATAAAGAGTAAATCGCCATTGGGTAAACGATAAAACTCTGGGTAGGTTACTCGTTGTTCGACTTCGCCTGTCATGGGTATTTTTTCCGACATTTCAAGCTCCAAGGCTTGTTTACTGATGGCATAGCGAAGGGGATTGTTGTGATGGTCCCAAGAAAGATGCAGGAAGCCTTCGCCATCGACCATGATACTGATGCTGTTGTGGGCATCGGCAACATTGCCTTTGAAAGCCGTATTGTGTAGCTGCCACTGCGTAGAACCGAGTTTTCTTTTGCCTACAACCACCCGTCCTTCGGCATTATAAAAGGCAATAAATTGGTGTTTTTTGAATGTAACTAAAGCATTTTTTCTAAAAACGACGGTATTTACTGAATTGTTTGCCCAGCCTTCGGCCACTGGAACAGTCTTTTGTGCCACACTGGTAAGTGCCACACCGATAAAGGCAACAACCAAAAGTAGGATTGTCAATGTTTTTTTAAGCATAAAGGTTTTGTATTAAGTTGAAGAAAAAAGGCTATAAGCCCTAGCAAAGATGCGTTCAGCTTATAGCCTTTCCCTTTACAAAAGCTTTTTACGAGCCTAATAACCAGGGTTTTGCTCTAGCTTCGCATCTTTATTCAAATCTATTTCCGATTGCGGAATGGGTAACAACAAATGTTTGCTCGCCAGTCCTGTAATAGGGTTTAAAGTACTATTGCCATTGAGTTTGAGCGTCCTATCCACCAGCGTTCCTGTACGCATAAGAGTCATTCGACGGTTTTCTTCGCCTACGAGTTCTCTGGCTCTTTCGTCGAGGATAAAATCCAAGTTTACTTGTGCGGCTGTAATAGGCGTAGCATTGGCTCTGTTGCGTATTACATTGATACTATTGGCGGCATCGGCTAGTTTTCCTTGCTTAAATTGGGCTTCCGCCAATAGCAAATATGTTTCGCCCAAACGCATCAAGATAATGTCTTTTATCATCCCAAAACCAAACTCATCGGTAGGGTCAAATTGATACCATTTCGTAATATGGGGACAAATTTTGAAAACTGTATCCGCCCCTGTATATGGCACAGGTTGTTTGTACTTGGCATTGGCAGGGTCGTTGTAGTAAAATTGGCGACGCAAATTGTAATGCGAGTTACGCATATCTTTTTTCTCATACAAGCCATAAATCACCCAGTTGCTCAATCGTAAGCGAGCAATGCCACGTCCGCCAAGCGAGTCGGTGAGTTTCATACCTGCAATTTGGTAATAAGCAGCTCCCCAAATACGGCGTTGCTGGGGTGCGTTGGTTACGCCTCCTACCACGGTGTTGGGGTTTTCCATTTCCATTACCCAAATCGACTCACGGTTGCCTTGTCCACGGCGTTGATTACCATACCAAAACATATCCGAAAACGCATCGCCTGCTAAAGCCGATTTTGTACCAAAACGGCTAGTCATTAAATTGAACTTTCCACTATTAATCACCGCCAAACATTGCTGTTCTGCCAAATCGGGTTTACCAATACGCAAATATGCCTCTGCCAATAATTGTTGTGCAGCGGCTTTGTTGACACGGGCAACAAGGGGCTTTCCACCTGCTTTCTTTACGTTGTCGATGTCGGGCAAATTATTCGTGGCAAACGTTAGGTCTTCTACAATAAGGGCATTTACATTTTCGACCGACGCTCGCACGAAATCAGTTTTAGGAGTAGTGAGTGGTTCTTTTATCAAGGGAACTTTTCCGAAGAGCGTCACCAATACATTGTAGGCATAAGCCCGATAAAAACGTGCTTCGGCATTGATGGCGTTTTTGTTGGCTTGCGTCATCCCCGACAAACCCGGATTTTCGATGTTTTTGATGATAATATTGGTATTGTTAATCATTCTGTAAGCCCAACTCCAAGCAAAAGACGCTGCTCCGTCGGTAGGAATCAGGGTAGCATAGTTGTAATAGGGTACTTCTATGCCTTGGGCTTGGGCAGCCACAGCCACATCGGTACCTACTTGCCAAACCGACGGCCAGCCTTGGGCATCTGATTTGGTAAAAAACTGGCTCAAATGGTTGTGCAAACCTACTACAGAGGCCTCAAACCCAAGCGAATCGGTGAGGGTAGCAGGTGCATAAGAAGAATAGACAGTTTCGGCCAAAAACTCGTCTTTACATGATGAAAGTAAGCCCGTACCCATGATGAGGCCAAATAAGGCTAAAATATATTTTTTCATTCTTTTCTTATTAGGACTTACGCAAAAGTTGTCTTAGCCTTACAAAAGTTGTAAATTGAGCCAAATCAATAACGAGTTGTTTTATGAATTATCAAGCCTTTCGAGACCTTTATTGTCATTATTTGCAGGAAAGTTTTCAAAACTTTACCTGTACGAATTTATCTGATAGTGTCGAAGGCATTAGCCATGATAAATTAACTCGCTACTTGGGAACTTATCCTGTTGATGAAAAGAGTTTATTTGAAAAACTTCATCCAGAAGCCGGTTGTCTATCCTCAAATGGATACCTAATCTTTGACGACACAGTGCTGGATAAGCGTTATAGTCGTCAAATTACAATGGTACGCAGACAATACAGTGGTAATACAGGTGGTATTGTACAAGGTATTGGAGTCGTGGTTATGTTGTATTATGTACCATCCTTAGATAAATTCTATCTTTTAGGCTATCGAATCTTCGACCGCTGCGGCGGACCGTCCAGACTTAGACGGCAAGAGTAAAATCGACCACGTCGAGGACTTATTGGATGATGCTCAGAGTCAATGTGTTGCTTATCAAGGAGTTCTTATGGACACATGGTATGCGGTTGCTCGATTATTCCAGAAGATTCATCATTTGAGTAAATATTTTTATTGTCCTATTAAAACCAATCGTTTAGTGAAGGATTCCACAGCTAAGACTTACTCTTCCGTAGGCAATATAAGCTGGAATGAACATCAACAACAATATGGCAAGCCTCTCAAAGTAAAAGACTTAAACATGGATGTTAGACTATTTAAGGTTATTGTATCTACCGACAGAACCGACTACATACTGACTAATGATTTGAAACCGAATACTGTTGAATTTATTGCTAAAATCCAAAAAATGCGTTGGAATATAGAATCGTTTAATCGAGAAATAAAACAATTGACTGGTATTGATAAATGCCAATGCCGAAAAGCAACTGCTCAAAGAAATCACATATTCTATGCCATGTTGGTATGGAATAGGCTCAAACAAACAGCTTACCAAACTTGGAACACAATTTATCAGGTTAAATTTGAACCCCTCAAAAAATTTATCGTTGAGAGACTCAAAATGAAAACTCCAAGTTTTGCGTAAGTTCTACTTATTTTAAAAATTTTACTTGATGCTGGTTCTGTACGAAAATGTTATCTCATGACATAAGCCTTTACTCCTTCGCCCCTATTCATTATTTCTTTAAGCTTTCGTACCAACAACCAAACGTTTATTTAAGCGTTACATTTACCCCTAACACAAAATTGCGAACCAAAGGATAATTGTTTGTCCAGTCGCCAGAACCTCTAAACGAGAAGTCGTTTTCGGGGTCCCAACCTAGCCAATTGGTAAAGGTGTATAAATTACGACCACTCATATAAACGGTCAGCGAACCCAAGCCCAATTTGCTTGCCAAAGTTGCAGGGGCATTATAGCTTAGGGTTATGTCTTTGATGCGTGTGTAGCTGTTGTCGGACGGATACCCATAGCCTCTGGTATTGAAATAACGCAACGACGGACGAGTATTGCTTTTGTTTTCTTCTGTCCAATAACCAATGGCATCAGGCGTATTCATACGACCCGCTTCGTCGGCAAAAGTTAGGTTTACGTTATTTTTCAAGCCTCCTTGTACGGTTTGGATGAATACATTCAAATGGAAGTTTTTATAGTGAAAGGTATTCGTAAAACCACCCGTCCATTTGGGTAATGTTGTACCTAAAATGGTTCTGTCGTCGGCTGTAATTTTTTTGTCGCCATTTATATCAGCAAATTTCAAATCGCCAGGTTTGGCACCAGGGTCTTGTTGCGAAGCGTCTTCGCCTACTTGCCAAACGCCTTCTAATTTGTAGTCATAAATAATGCCTAACGATTGTCCTAAAAACCAACGGTTGCCTAAGTCATCTTTACCATCGCCATAAAGCTCTACTATTTTGTTGCGGTACGAAGCAAAGTTGATATTACTTTCCCATTTAAAATCGCCTGCTTTGACGTTGACGGTATTCAGGGTAATTTCAATGCCTTGATTTTCTGACTTTCCTAGGTTGTCGAGAATCGACGAATAGCCTGTGGCGGCTGGTAGGTTACGACGCAAAATCAGGTCTTCTGTTTTGGTTTGGTAGGCATCAATTGTACCTGTAATACGATTATTGAAGAGAGAGAAATCTAAACCGAAGTTTAATGAAGTGGTATTTTCCCATTTCAGGTTGCTATTACCCAAGTTATTGGCCAATACCCCAATGGTGCTTACCCCCGAAAACGGAAAACGCACCGAGCTTGCCGTGGTAAGCGTACCATATACGCCAATGGCTTCATTACCTGTTTTACCATAAGAACTACGCAATTTGAGGTTGTTGATGAAAGGAATATCTTGCATAAAACGCTCTTTACTGATGTTCCAGCCTAAACCAACCGATGGAAATAAACCGTATTTAGAAGTATTCCCTCCAAATACCGAAGAACCATCTCGGCGAGCCGTTACGGTTAACAAATAGCGACTATCATACGAGTAATTGATACGTCCCATTTGCGACAAATTGCTGCGTTTGTCACGGTATGAGCCACTGGTTTGTGTTGCTCCTGCCCCAAGGTTGTAGTACGAAAGTTCGTCGTTGATAAAGCCCGTTGCTCCTGCCGAAGTACTCATATAATCTTTCGACTGAGCACTGTATAAGCCTGTAAAGTCGAAGTGGTGTTTGCCCCAATCTTTGTTATAAGTAAAGATGTTTTCTAGCAAAAATGAGTTCGATTCGGCATTGAAAATACTTGCCGAGCCAATCGTGCTGTTGGCATCTCTACCCGTATAACTTCCCGAACGAGAAGGCACCGTGATATAAGACGCATTGAGGCGGTATTTGAGTCCCGGTACAAACGAGGGTTTGAGTTCGGCGTAAAAATTACCATTAAAATTTTTACTGCGTTCTAGGCGGTCAACGTTCAAGCCGATAAGCGGATTGGTGTAAAGTAATTCGGGATACATCGGATAAATTTCGTAGCCTCCACTTCCATTATACACCGTTCCATACGGACTCATAGCAGCAGCCAAATAGAAGTTGGTACGACCGCCATCGTAATTATTAGCCGTAAAAAACAAAGATGTACCAATGCTGAGATAATCGGTGATATTTACATCTAAATTAGAACGAAACGAAGCACGGTTGTACTGATAGCCTTTTACCACACCATCTTGTTTCAAAAATTCGCCCGAAATATAGTATTTCACATCGGCAGTACCCCCCGAAATGCTCAAATTATGGTCTTGCAATACGCCCGTTTGGGTTGTCAGGTCTATCCAATCGGTTACTTTTTTGGCATTATAATTACTCACTTCGTAGGCATTGGGCAATACGGCCGTTTGGGTAAGACCGTTTTGCTTCATGTAATCGGCATATTTTTGTACGTATTTTTCTGGACTACTGGGCGTTAAAATATGGGCAATATTTTCGATACCCACATAGGTATTGTAGCGAATGGTTGGTTTGCCCGAAGCCCCTCTTTTGGTCGTAATCAAAATAACCCCATTCGAGCCTCTTACGCCATAAATGGCTACCGCAGAGGCATCTTTCAAAATTTCGATAGAGGCTATATCGTTGGGATTGATGTCGTTGGTAACGCCATCGGTATTACTCAATGGTACGCCATCAACTACAATAAAAGGCCCTGTTCCCGCCGTAATAGAGTTTAAGCCTCGCACTTGCACACTCGCCGAAGCACCCGGCACCGAAGACGATTGCGAAATATTTACCCCTGCTACCGAACCCTCAATGGCGTGTAGCACGTTGGTAACGGGCACTTGGCTCAAACGAGCCTTGGGTACAGATGTCACCGAGCCCGTGAGGTCGGTGCGTTTTTGTGTACCATAACCCACCACCACTACTTCGTTGAGGGCTTGGCTACTGCTTTTTAGGGTAACGTTTATTATTGTACGTCTGCCAACCGTAACTTCCTGCCTTTCATAGCCTACCGACGAAAACACAAGCGTTACGTTATCGTCGCTGACGGTCAAGCTATAGTTTCCGTTTGCGTCGGAACTTGTGCCTTTTTGTGTGCCTTTGATAAGCACCGTAACGCCTACGATAGGTTCGCCTTTTTCGGCATCTACAACTTTTCCCGTCACGGTATTGACCAAGTTGAGGGGAGTGATGGCACGAGGCAACAGTTGCGTAGCCAATACCATCGTTTCCGACTTTCGTTGGGTAAGGACGACTTGGTTATTTTTCATCACCAAGAATTGAATATTTCTTGGAATTAATAGACTGTTTAAAATGTTTTCGACGGTTTCGTGTTTAAACGACACCGACATTTTTTCGTCGGTTGGTAAAATGTTTTTTTGGTAAGAAAAAACTAAATCAACCTGCTTTTCAATGTCGCGCAGTACCTCACGCAAGGTTGTGTTGCGTGCCGTAATGGTCACTCGTTCTTTGAGTTGTTCCTGTGCGAATGAAGGCCGTGCAAAGCTTACACCAACCACCATAAAAGCCATGACAAGTTGAATGGCAGTGATCTTCATAATTTTGAAAATCTCTTTTTTAGTAAGAAAATTTGACATACATTTGACTGTTTTTGTTGGAATTAGGACAAAACGAAGCTGTCTCTTTGCTTTGGCGAGCAAGAGTAGCAAAACATGAAGGAGAGATGTTGGCGCATCTTTCCTTTTTTATTGAATTAGGAAAAAAAGTACATTATAGATTCATGGTAATTTTGCTTTATATGTTGATTTTTTAATTTTATTCTATTTTTGTTAAGTATTAATGCAAAATTGTGAATTGTGAATTAGTGTTTTCATTTTCAGCAATTTACGACTTATTTTAATCAAAAATATAAGCCCCTAAAACAAAACACTCATCACAATGCTGCATTAGTACTTATGTGTATGATAAGAGTATCTTAGCCTACTTACAACCTTCCGATTCTACGATAATTTGGGCATCAATTTCTTTATACTTTGCTCCAATGGTTTGACAAATCACATCGAGTTTGTCGTACAAAGATTCTTGAGCAAAAGTGGTGGTGATGATACAACTCGACAGGCTTTCTTCATTATAAATAATTTTCACGCCATACAATTGTTCCATCAAAGCAAATACTTGCGACACGGGCATATCTTCGATGCGACGTTTGGCAAGCGTTACAGGTAAATGCAAGGGTAAAGGTGTTTCTACCAACCGTTTATTAAGGGTGGCTTGTTCTCTACTAAAAATGGCCTGTTGGTTGGGCAATACAATCAATCCTTTGGCTTCGGCATCATTGAGATTGGCTTGGTTTTGCTTAAATACCGCTACTTTTCCCGTTTTTACTTTTACATATACTTGCTTGTCGTAAGCAAAAGCCTGCACGCTAAAACTCGTACCTAATACCTTCGTAACCACTTCGTTGGCATACACATAAAAGGGACGTTTAGGATTTTTTTGTATGTCAAAAAAGCCTGCTCCGCTTAAAAACACTTCTCGTTTACTTGGTTCGAAATGAGCAGGATAGCTAATTTTACTATGGGCATCGAGTGTCACAAAACTGCCATCTTCGAGGGCTATTTTCATGGTATGGTCACTCGAATTGACTTGCTCAATGAGGTTATGCGTATCGGCTGTGGCTACCAAATCTTCGTAGGTAATTTGCGAATGGCGTTGGGTATAATAATAAAAACTCAACCCCAACAACAGAGCTATACTTGCAGCCAAAGCTCCCCATTTTTTCCAACTAAACCGACTTATCACGGGTGTTTGTGTGGGCTGATGCAAGGTATCTTGTATTTGCTCCCAAATTTTTTGTTGATTAAGCACTGGCTGCTGGGCTTCATGCCTACGCAAATGCCGTATCATATCACGAGCTTGTTGTATATCAGCTTGTTTTGTAGGATTTTCCAACATGAAAGCTTGCCAAAAAGCATCTTGCTCTCCGTAGTAAACCCAACGGAAAAATGCCTCATCGTTCAAGAAATCATGGTATGCAAAATGCTGATATTTCATATTGGTTTTCGAGCGTCTCTTTTGTGCAAAGCTACGCTTCCTGTTTTTCATAGTTTTGGTTTACTCGCCCTTTATGGGCTTCTATTAATACAGGTACAATTTTTGAAAAAAACTAATCATTTTTTTTATAAAAAATTTAACATTTTTTATAAAAAACTAAAAATCAGACATTTATACCTAATACATAAATCTTTCTAACTTAGCTTTTATGGAACAATACTCAACGCATACATCGCAAAAGAACCGAGCCAATGGTCGCCACCGTAATTGCCATTAGCAATATTGGGTAAGGTTTTTTGTAAAAACATAGTAGCCGTTGCTTCAAATTGTTGTTTACGCTTATCTGTTTTAGGAAGTTGCTGGGCTATGCCCAACAAACACCAAGCTTTGCTAAGAGCCAATCCGTCTAAATGCACAATTTGGTAATCGGAGCGGTCGCTTACAATGGGTAATTGCAGTACATTTTTGAGGCCCGCAGGAGTATAAAACTGGTTGAACCATTGTATAAAAGCTGGGGGCGTTAAAACCCTCCGCATCAAGTCGGCTATTTCGAGGCTTGGAGAAAGAAAATCGGTGCCATCGGGTTCGAGCGTAGCCGCTACCGCTTGGTTTTGTAAGTAATAATCTTTGCTGCGTTGTACCAACAATTGTTCAAAAGCTGCATCTTTTACCGTTCTCGCCCAATCTATTGCAAACACCATCCCGAAAGCCGTATTCGGATGCACGCCCGTGCGGTTGGGGTAGGTCTGTTTGGGCAAATACTCTTTCCATCGTTGTACAATAATTTGCGTTAGCGGTTGTAAATTTTTGTGCCAACGTTTGGCCAAAGGGCTATCCCATGTCAGTAATTCTTCGTCTAGTTTCAGTAACCAAGCCCATCCATAGGTGCGTTCAAAACCTTTGGCTAATTTATACTTTGTAAAATAGTCTGCTTCTGCTTGTAAATTTTCGGGCAAAAAGCTGTTTTCTAAGACCGCTATTATTTGTTGTGTTTCTGGTAAAAGAGGGTATTGTTTAAGAATTTTGACCAACATCCAATGCCCATGCACCGACGAATGCCAATCTAAACAACCATAAAAAGAAGGGTGTAACTGTTTAGGACTTAATACAACCTCTTGTGCCGTTTCTAAGGTATGGTTGGGTTTGTTGGGGTATTCCGTTTGAATACAATGCAACGGAAGTTGTGCCAAAAACGAAGCACCAGCCGCACTGAGTGCTATCTTTTTCCCGTCTTTCGATACCGTCAAATAGGGCGTTTGTTGGGCATACATAGATAAACTACAAAAGAATGCAATACTGCAAAGAAGCTGATGAATTATTTTCATAGTAAATAGTTGTTTGAAAACGGCAATCACAAGGATTGCCGTGTATGTTGATGGCTACTCAATCGTAATATAACGCAAGGGAACGTTCCAACCTTCCAGAGCAATTTGTACATTACCAGACGCTTGCTTGCTTTCTATCGTAAGCGTTCTGCTTGTGGCAGGAGGTACTGATACGTAATTATTGTCGTAAAATGTTGGCAAAAGGCGTTCCTTGCTTTGGGCATCTATCAACGATAATCGGTTGAAAAATGCGACGGGTTGTTGCGTCGGGTTCGACAGCGTAACCTGTATTTTTTCGGGAGAAATCCGTTTTGCCTTCACTACCAATTGCCCTGCTTGAGGCATTGTTTGTAAACCTGTATATTGCCCTTCTTTGTTTGGATACCAATAAAAATTATCGCTTACCACTTGTTGTTGTTCGTCGAGTAATTGTAAAGATAAAAATGCCCCATCTTTCGCTCCTAGTTCGTCGAGTATATTTTTTACAGAAAGAATTTTCTTAACCGAACCAGCCTCTATGTAAGTAAACACTTGCGTTACTAATTTTTCTTTACCCGTCATATCGTAAGTTTTAATCACGAGCATGAGGTTTCTTTTGGCACTGAATCCATTGTTTACCATCATGACCATGCCATCAATCGGATTGGCCATTACGTGTACCAATTCACTACCACTACGCAAGCCGTACAAACAAGCATTGGGGTCGAGGTAATAGTCATACATTTGCCCACGCATGGAAGTCCAAGGATTTTGTGTTTTCCAAATCATTACGCCTGTGTACCATTCCCAACTGTGGGCAGAAAAGCCTTCGATAAGTCCACGGTATTGGTCATAATTGACCAACTGAGCCTTTAGGGCAAAATCTTGTACGTCTTTGGGTTTGCCATAAGGGTCGATAAATTGGTTGTAGCCCACGCCTGTGTAGGTGTGGTAAGTCCAAACGGTATCGGGTTTAGTGCCATATTCAGGTACTTTTAAGTTTTCTTTTGGAATAAACCGTTTCAACGATTCATAGTCGCCAGTACCTACCGACCCCACTTCTGAGTTGAAAGGGAAAGTACGTTGTTGCCAAAACACTTCTAAGGGTTGGATACCATAAGGGCCATCGCCGTTTCCTCCTAAGAAATTATACGACATAGCATCGGAGTTGGAATAATCCACAAACCAGCGTGTGCCGTCTAAGGTAGGCAAAATTTCGTCACGCAGTGGCACAAGGATGTCTTCGGGTGGCGTAATTTCGTTGCCTCCGCACCAGACAGCCAAGGAAGGGTGATTGCGTACCATTTTAATCATATCGGCAGCCGAATGTAAGAAAAGTTGGTGGTCGTCGGGATAGCGGCGGCGTGTCCATTGGTCTTCTTTTTTAGCAGGGTCTATCCATCGTCCGTTGCAATCGCCTGAAATCCAGAAATCTTGGAAAACCAATAAGCCATATTTATCGCAAGCAGCATAAAACTCTGGTCGCTCGACCAAAGCACCGCCCCAAATCCGAATCAAATTGAGGTTCATATCCCGATGAAAACGCACTTCGGCATCGTAGCGTTCGTCCGAAAATCGAAGCATTGCATCGGAAATAATCCAGTTGCCTCCTTTGATAAAAATGCGTTGCCCATTGACATACAACTGACGGCTGTTGGTGGTACTATTCCAATCGGTTTGTATTTCTCTGACACCAACGTTGAGTTTTTCTTCGTCAGAAACACGGTTATTAGCTGCCACAAACGTAAAGGAAGCAGCGTACAAAGCTTGTTCACCATAGCCTGCGGGCCACCAAAGACGGGGATTTTCGAGCGTATAAGTAGGCAACTTGACCGTTGTGGTACTATGAGGTGCTAATCGAACCGTTTGGGTTATTTTTTTTCCTGCTATAGCAAATACCAACGTACCCGTTTGTGCCACATCAGACGCATTTTCGAGGTCGGCGGTGGCCTCTATAAAGGCAGGTTTTTGCGTACCCGTCGGAAGACGTTGAGCAGGCACACGTGTCACTACGTGGGGGTCTTTTAGGTTTACCGCTCCTGTTTTTTCGATATATACTTTATCCCAAATCCCTGTGTTGCGGTCACGAATCGGGCGAATCCAGTCCCAGCCAGCCGTGTATTGAATGCCCACATTTTTGGCGATTGTACCATCGCCACCTTGTCCGCCATTGGGGTTTCCCACCGGATTGGGCGGATACACCACCACCGCCAAACGGTTGTTCCCTTTGTCGTTTAAGAGCGAAGTGATGTTAAATGCTCTACGCAAAAACATCCCAACAACAGGCTGTGTGTTGACTTTTTTACCATTCAAATAAATATCGCAACTGTAATTGATACCTCTGAATTTCAGCCATACTTGTTGCCCATTGCTAGGCTTTTTTTCCTCGAAATTTTTCACAAACCAATAGGTATAAAAATTTCTTCCGACATGGTATATATCAGGAATTTTTTCATTGTTGAGCCCATAAAAAGGGTCTGGCATTTCGTGGTTGGCAACCAAGGTAGTCAGGACAGTGCCGGGTACAACCGCATTTTTCCAGTCGGTTAGGGCAAAAGTAGGCTGAGAAATTTGTTCTCCATTTGCCTTCACCGCATCGTAAGCGGCACAACGCCAAGCAGTATTTAGCTCATATTGGGTTTGTGCCAACAAGTTCTTCTGGATACCAACAAACAAGAAAAAAATACTGATAAACAAGCACTTACATAGTTTTTTCATAAACAAATCATATAACATTTTTAAGAAAATTGGATACAAGACAGCACTCTTTTTACAACAAAAATCGGAAAAAAAGCTATTTATTAAAATTTTTTAATAAAAATGAGTAATAACCCTTATACTTTAGTTTTGTAAATTAGGGCAATCAAAAAGGTTCATCTATGCGTTTATTATCTTTTCCCTCCACTCATATACCCAAAAGAGGTCTTAGAGCAATCAGCATTATACTGCTAGGCTTGGCCATGCCTCAATCGTTGGTCATCCCCGTAAGTGGGGCAAGCGATGCGAGTTATAACTCTCAATCTTTTTGGTATTATCCTTGGGGGCGTTCGGTGACGCACAAAGGCATAGACATCTTTGCCGCCAAAGGCACAAAGGTAATAGCAGCTACCTACAGCTTGGTTTTGTATCAAGGAAATATTCCAGTAGGAGGCAATGTTATTATTGCATTAGGCCCTAAATGGCGTTTGCATTACTACGCTCATTTAGCCCAAATCAACACCAAAACCTTGGCATGGCTCAGTACAGGACAAGTCATTGGCAAGGTAGGCAATACAGGCAACGCTCAAGGCAAAGCACCTCATTTGCATTATGCGCTGGTAAGTCTTATACCTTATCCTTGGCGTATAGACGGAGCAAAACAAGGCTGGAAGAAAATGTTTTACCTCAACCCAATGGATTATTGGCGTAGGTAATCAATAGCCAAAACGCTCATGCGATTGTTTCGAGGCAATCGCATGAGCGTTTTGGCTAAATCATTATATGCGTAATCGTGCAAATTGGCTTTTTGATTACAACAAAAGATAACTTTTTGAAAATCAAAACGCTAACCCACAATTAACAATTCGCAATTTTGCATTAAAATCAACCCATTTTGTTTTATTTTCCTAAAACTACAACACTGGCAGGGGCAATATGCAGGGTTTTGCCTTGCATACTTGTTGTGCCAGAAGCAAATTTCACCTTTGTATAGGCAGCTTCTTTGGCAGGAAACGTGATAGTTTTAGCGTTGGAGGTAAGGTTGTGAATCACCAATAAATTGCCCTTGCGGTGTGTACGAACAAACGCCAAAATACCTTCTTCTGTAATGCTACTTTGAGCCAAATTAGGCTTGATTACTTGTTTTAAAGCAGGTTGGGCTTTACGGAAAGCAATGAGTTTTTTGTAGGTTTGAAACACCGAATGGGGGTCTTTTTGCTGTACAGCCAATGGCATAACGCTTTGCTCGGTAGTCAACTGTGGAGTCATCCATTTGGTGCGACTGGCATCCTTACTGGCTACGTCCCACAAAAAAGGCTCACGGATGTTTTCGTCGGGCTTATCGCCGAGCATTCCGATTTCTTCACCATAATAGATATAAGGTTGCCCGGGCAACGTAAGTAAGATTTGGGCGGCTATTTTCATTTTATCGGTATTCCCTTTCACCACCGTACCAATGCGTGCCTGGTCGTGGTTGTCGATGATGGTTGCATCAATAAAATTTGGATTTTGACTGCCAAAAGCTTTATAATCATTCAAAAGTTTGGTTACAAAACCATCGCTTTTACCTTCATTGACCATTTTTTGAATGGCAAAACAAGCATCTAAATGAAAGTTTGCAGGCAACCCTTTGAAGAAAGGAGCTACTTTGTCGGCACTGGTCCATACTTCACCTACAATATATACATCGGGTTTTACGGCTTGCATTTTTTGTTTAAATTCAACCCAAAACTGATGACATTTTTCGGCTTCCCAATCAGGATAAATATGTTTGGCGGCATCAAGCCTAAACCCATCAACGCCTACTTCTTTGAGCCAATATTGGGCAATGGCATAGATTTCTTGTCTTACTTTAGGATTATCATAATTCAAATCGGGCATTCCTCCCCAGAAAAGGGCGTAGTATTTTTCGGTATCATTGGCACTAGCCAAATGCCAAGGCGTAATTTCCCAAGAGTCGCCTGTACGCTCACGGGTAGCAACGCCCATCGAGTCGATTTTTTGCGGACTCAACCACACGTAATAGTCACGATAAGGGTTATTTTTACCCTTTTTGGCTTCTACAAACCAAGGGTGCTTGTCGCTTGTATGGTTTATCACCAAGTCTTTGATAATCTTCATGCCTCGTTTATGTGCTTCGGCAATGAGCCTTTTGTAATCGGCCAAGGTGCCACATTCGGGGTCAATAGCCTTGTAGTCAGTCACATCGTATTTGTGGTACGAAGGCGATTGACTAACGGGCGTAAGCCAAAGGGCATCTACTCCGAGCGATTGGAGGTAGTCTAATTTACTCGTCACGCCGTTGATGTCGCCAATGCCATCGCCGTTGGAATCGGCAAAAGAGCGGACAAAAATTTCGTAACAAACCGACGGCGTTTGTTGGGCATAGCTTCGCCATGTAAGGCATAGCAAGCACCAGAAAAGAAGTTTTTTCATGATTGAGAAATGCGTTTTGCTAGGAAAAGTCCATAAAAAGCACCGCTGAATGTTCGGCGGTGCTTAGGCACTAATTGCTTGTAGGAGCGTCACAACCCACGCTAGGCTACAAGTTCATTAACCAATTTAGTCGAGGAAATAGCCTCGGAGTGGGGTTACGCCACTCCGAAACGCTTACAAAAGTGAGCCAAATGCCTTACTTTTATTTTTTAGTTAATGTATAAGTAGGGCTATTGGCGTTGGAAAGGTCTAATACAACTTTGTATTTGCCTGCTTGTACACTAATATCTGCCCCACCGCTTTCGAGTGTACCATCAGCTCCATTGTCGCCATAATTCACAGCCCAAGCGTCGTTGAAACGAAACTTAATTTTACCCGCAGTTAAAGTAATATCATCAATCACCCATACTTTTTCGGTAGCAAAATCGGGGCGGAATTTTACATCAGGGCCATTCCAGCCGTTTGGTGTGGCATCGCCCACGATACCCCAAGGTTGGGTACTTTCTACGGTATATTTCAATTTTTTGAAATCAAACATTACATTATAATTCCCTGCACTTACCGTAATATCACCGCCTCCCGACGACAACACACCTGCCGAGCCACCATAATTTACGCCCCAATCTTCGTTCAAGCGGGCTTTAATAGCACCATCTTTGAGGTAAACCGTTGTTTTCCAAGTGTCGGTGGTAGGGTCATAAGTCAAGGGCATATCTGGCGCATTCCAACCGCTTACGGTAGCACTACCAACCAAGCCCCAGCCATATTTTTCGATGGTATAAGTAAGCGATGCCAAGTTGAACGTAATTTTGTACGTTCCTGCCGTAACGGCAATGTCTGAGCCTCCTGCTTCGAGTGTACCATTAGCCCCGTTGTCACCATAATTCACCTCCCATTTATTGTCTTTACGGAACTTGATTTGTCCTGTATTGAGCGTCACATAAGCCACAAAAACGTCGGTTTGGTCAGTTTTATAGAAAGGCATATCTGGGCCGTTCCAGCCATTTAGCGTAGCACTTCCTACTACACCCCAAGCGGTGCTGAGGTCGAGTTTGTCTAAATATGGTGTCCCTTTAAGCGAAATGGTCGGTGAAGTAAAGACCAATTTAGAGGTATTGTCACCTACATTGGCTTGCACACGCAAGTCCACATCGCCAGCCGTGCCTGCTACCAAGCCTAATTTTAATAAAATAGCATTTAATTCAGCTACTTTAAACGTTTTACTCAAGGTGGTATTGGTACTTACGGCAATGGGCGAGATAAACGAACCACCTTTTTTATCTATTAAAATGGTATAAACCGCTGCTGCATCGAAGCCATAATTAGGCTTTCCCCAAGAAACTGTCACGGCATCGGCAGTGGCATTATCTTTGAGCAGCACCACCGAGGTGGCTGATAGTTTGGCAGCAGGCACCGAGCCATCTGCATTTAAGATAGCTCTTTCTTCTTCTTTGGCACAAGAGGCCAAGGCAAAAACAGCAGCTATGAGAAGTAAATATGAATAAAATACCTTTTTCATGTTGAATGTTCGTTACGAAAATGTACGACTTAGATTGACTTGAAACCTCGAAAAGAAGAGGCATTACGCCTCTCTTTTCAATAGCTTTGCCTAGTAATTTGGATTTTGTTTCAAATTAGGATTCGCCGTTAGGTCGGTTGCTGGAATAGGATAAATTTTAAGGTAGTCGCTTACGGCTTTTCCTTCTTTTGTACCCCCTTTCCAAGGCCACACATAGCTGGATGAAGTGTATTTATTGTATCGTACAAGGTCGGTACGGCGTGTACCTTCCCAGAATAATTCTCTGGCTCTTTCGTCTAAAATAAAATCGCTGGTAAGTTGAGCGGCTGTAATATTGCCGTTGGCATTGCCATACGCACGGGCACGAAGGGCATTGACATACTGCAAGGCGAGGGCTCTATCGCCTGCCCCACGGGTAGCGGCTTCGGCATAAATCAAATAGGCATCGGCCAAACGGAACATCGGATAGTCGGTGTCGGGGTGCGTCAAATCGCTTCCTCTTGTGCCTGTCGATGATACGTTTTTGTATTTTGTAATGGCGTATCCATTAGAAAACTGCGTCAAATCTTCGATTTCCAATTTTTGTCCGTCTGTATAAAACATGGCACGGGTATCTGTTTTGCCCGATGGGTCGGCAAAAAGACTCACCAACGCTTTGGTGGTGCGTAAACCGCCCCAACCGCCATCAATACCAAAAGCTGCCGCCGACATCGAACCTCCCACAGGAGCATGAACCAAGTAAGTCATACCGCCCCATGTTTTTGTACGTGTACCATCGAAAGCCACAGGGAAAATGATTTCTTTAGAATTGTTGTTATCTGTTTTAAACAAATTATCGTACTTCGTTTCTAAAGTATAACCTGCGTCTATTACTTTTTTGGCATACGTAGCCGCATCGGCATACTTGGCTGTGAGCCCTTGAGCTTCGGCATTGAGGTACAATTTTGCCAACAACATCCACACGGCTGCTTTGTCGGCACGGGCGTACTCGTTTTTACGGGCATCCGCCATTTCTGGTTCGATGGCTTTTAGCTCCGTTTCAATGTAGTTGAAAAGCTCACTTGCATTGGTTTGACGTGGCAACGTAGAACCAATGGCATCGGCTTCTGTAACAAAAGGAACGTTTCCGCCAAATAAATCCAAGGCGTGCCAATAGCTCAATGCACGCAAAAAGCGGGCTTCGGCACGTAGTTGCTTGGTTTCGGTCAACGAAGTACCTGTAATGCCTCTGCTGCTGAGTTTGGCATCGCTGGCTTCCCGAATAAATTCGTTGCAAGCTGCCACTTGGTAAAAAATACGGTTGTACAATCCACGCACAAATGGGTTGTTTGACGACCATTGCATGGTGTTCATTTCGGGTAAACCCGCATCCCCCCAAGCAATCACGGCTTCGTCGGTGGGCAATTCTTGTAACTGCCAATATTGACGCAAATAGCTCGAAAAACCTTCGTCGATGCCTCCCAAATCGGGCTTGCCAGCAGGGCCTTCTTGGCCTGTAAGTGCCAAGCCTGCATAAAGCTTGGCGGCGGCTTGTTTGTATGCCGTAGGTGAGTTGAATACCGTTACAGAAGTTACTTCTATGAATGGCGTTCTGTCGAGGTCGCTTACGCAAGAGGTCGTCCACAAACTGGCTACGATGCCTCCTAGAATGGCTATATTTTTAAAATATCTTGTTTTCATCTGATAAATCAATGTTAGTGTTGAATGTTTCCTACGCTTAGAAACCAATGTTTAAACCCAACGAATAAGTACGTGGTACGGGATAAATATTGTTGTCGATACCGCCCGATACTTCGGGGTTGAGTCCCGAGTATTTTGTCCAAGTGAATACGTTTTGAGCCGTGGCATTCAAACGCATATTGATTTTATTCCCCAATACTTTTTTGAATGTATAACCCAAGGTAACGTTTTCGACACGCATAAACGAGGCATTTTCTAAATAGTAATCAGAAAAGAATTGGTTTTTGGCAAATTGTGTTTCATAAACATTGGGCGAAATGTTTGAAATATAGCCATTAGAACCAGCAAAATTGATGTATGCTCCATTCGACGACTTGAAGTTGTTATAAACATAGTTGCCTACGTTGGCTCTCACGACAAAACCAAAACTCCAGTTGTCATACGTCATTTGTGAGTTGAAACCCAAAAATACCCTCGGTGCTGGCGATTTATAACGGTATTGGTCGTCAACGGTCGTGATGCCATCAGCTTTGTTGTCGGCATACACGCCTTCAATAGGCTTGCCGTTGGCATCATATACTTGTTTGAGTACATAAAAAGCATACGCTGGGTATCCTACCGAATGAATCTGGATGGTACTACCTACGCCACCTGCAATGCCACCAACCAATACACCTTGGTACGATGGGTCGTTGTTGTTGGTAAGTTTCGTAATTTTATTTTCGTTGTAAGTGGCATTAAATGCTACGTTCCAATCAAATTTATCGGTATGAATAGGATTATAATTCAAAGCCAATTCAACGCCTTGGTTTTCCATCGAACCTACGTTGGTCAACAATTGGTTGGTAAGGTTTGTACCTACCGCTACCGGAATGACGTTGAGGAGGTTGGTGGTGTTTTTGTAATAGTAATCTAAGCTACCCGACAAACGGATTTTTTTGAAGGCAAAATCAATCCCTGCGTTGGTGGTGGCGGTTTGTTCCCATTTGATGTTGGCATCGTATCCTTCGGCACGAAGCGTAGTGTAAAACGTATTGCCAAACTGGTATTGGGCGTTGTCTAAACTGGCGGTATAACGAGGCAAATACGCATAGTTCTGACCAATATCTTGCTGGCCTGTAATACCATAGCCTACCCGAAGTTTTAGTTCTGAAATGGCATCTACATTTTTCAAGAAACTCATTTCTTTTAGCTTCCAAGCCAATGCCGCCGATGGGAATGTTCCCCAACGATTGTCTTTGCTAAAACGTGACGAACCATCCTGACGTACCGTAACGGTCAAAAGATATTTTTCATCAAAAGTATAGTTCATCCGACCAAAAAATGACACCAAGGTATTTTGAGTTTTGTAAGGACTATCCGTTAATACTTTGCTTCCTTCGGCGTTGGTTCTGAGGTTGGTACTTTCTGTTAAGAAATCTTGGTATTCATACCCTGCCATCACATCGAAACGGCTTTTGATTGCCTTTAAATCTTTGGCATAATTCAAGTAAAAGTCGAATAGCTTGTTGGTTTTGTTTTGCGAGTAAACCGTTTTTTCACCTCCTGTACTAAAATTAGAAGCTGCCGAAGCTGGAATCAACTTTGTGCCATCGCTTTTACTGATGTCGTAGCCTACGTTCAAATTGGCCCGTAGTTCGGGTAAAAAATGGAATTTATAATCAAGCTGAATGTTTCCAATACTGCGTTGAACGGTACTTTTATCGCTGGTTTGGTACAACAAGCCAAGAGGGTTGCGTGGAGCAATGGTATTGGGCGAGCCATCTGAATTGAGCCATTCCCAATAGCCTCCGTAGGTGTTTTTACCCGAATAAATGGGTTGCGTTGGGTCAAAAACGGCTGCTGCACCAATAGCACCTTCGTTGGCAAAGGTATTGTCTGCCGATGAACCTTTGAGGTTAATATCAACTTTCAAATGGTTGTTCAACAACATCGGACTGATGCCAATGGCTGCCGAGGCACGACCCATGTTAGAGGTTTTCAAAATACCGTCTTGGTTGGTATAACCCACCGAAACACGGAACGGCGTGCTTTTAATCGCCCCAGTTACGCTCAAGTTGTTGTCGGTACTGAGGGCGTTGCGGTAAATTTGCTCTTGCCAATTGGTATTAGCTGTGCCTAATACTGCCTTTTGAGCGGCATTGCCTTTTTCGTTAATTAAGGCTCTAAACTCGTCGGCTGTAAAGTTTTTGATAAAACCTGTGCTTTGAGCATAAGAAGCCTGCGAACTGAAATTTACTTTCAAGCCACTGCCTTTTGTACCTTTTTTGGTGGTAATCAAAATCACACCGTTAGATGCTCTTGAACCATAAATGGCTGTAGCTGAGGCATCTTTCAAAATATTCATCGACTCAATATCGTTCGGGTTGATTAAACTCAAGGCACTGGGTGCTCCTGAAATACCAGCGTTATCCAAAGGTACTCCGTCTATCACAATCAGTGGGTCGTTGTTGGCGTTCAACGATGCTCCGCCACGAATCCTGATGGTACTTCCACGGCCCGGTGCACCGCCGTTCGACGTGATTTGTACCCCAGCTACTTTCCCTACTACCAATTGGTCGGGCGAGGCAATGTTTCCTTTGTTGAAGTCTTCCGAATTGATGGCCGCCACCGAACCTGTTAGGTCTTTCTTTTTCTGCGAACCATAACCAATCACAACGACTTCGCCCAAGGTTTGTTCGTTGTCTTGCAAAGTAATGGTCAATGAGGTTTGACTCCCTACACTAATTTCTTGCGTTGTTTTGCCAATAAACGACACGACCAATACAGCATTGCTCGGTACGTTGATTTGAAATTGACCTCCTGCGTTGGTCTGTGTTCCTTTGTTTGTGCCTTTTACTTGAATGGTCGCACCGGGCAAGGGCGAGCCGTCTTTGGCATCTTTGACCGTACCCGTGATATTGTTTTGGGCGAAAGTAGCCGCACTCAGGCAGCTCATGAAAAGGATGAGCCATAGTTTTCGAGCAAAGGAAAACGACTCTCCTAAACGAGAAGAATACAAAACTCTTCTGTAGTTGTGTTTAATCATAAATTTGAAATGGTTAATGGATGATAAAAAATAAGCTATGGTTGTACAAGTCGGCTAAACAGACCTGTACAAGGATAAGACTTACAAGGTTGGTATTGCTTTTGAGCAAGACATACAAGCGTAGGTTTGGCTCAAACACAAAGGTTACAGGGGAATTTTCCCTGTGATATACATAAAACTAGATAAAAACGAAGGACTGGGCAACGGCTTGGCGGTTGCTGTACGAGAAGTGTGCGTGTATAAGTTTTTCATGGTTAATGATGTACTGGTCTTGTACGTTAGTTTTGGTATATTGCTGGATGGTTGTGTCTGCTTTCAGTATTTCACTTGGGTGTAGCTAGGCTGTTGGAATTATTATGCTATGTAAATATTTTGTAAATATTTCTTGCAAAAATACTATCTAAAAACAGCCTGAGTCGTTCCACTTTCTGAAATCTGCATTTTTTTATGAAAAACTTGAACAATACACACAACCACCTGAATAGCAATAGCTTACCTATACACCTAAACATTCCACTTTATAAAATGGCACATATTTTTTGGGTAAATAGTGCTTTACTCTTCGGCTCTCGAATCAAAGAAGTACTCTCTTGGGGTTTGTTGGGTCATTTTTTTGAAGGCTCGGTTGAATGCTGTTTTAGAATTAAAGCCCACTTCAAACGCAATGGCAAGCATGGTGTATTGCCGATTGCGTGGGTCTTCAAAACGCTCTTTGAAGGCTTCTATCCGATAGGAATTGATAAAATCGAAAAAGTTTTTCTGATATACTTCGTTGATAACTTTTGAGAGTAAATGTGGTGAAATTTTCAGCATTCCAGCCAATTCGTTGAGGGTAAGTCCTGCGTTGGTGTAAGGCTTTTGCTCGTCCATGAACAGGTCTATTTTTTCCTTCCATGACAACAGCAATTGTTCTTGGGCTGCTTCTTTTTCGGTATCAATCACCTCCAAAACGGGCAAAGGTTCGGGCGTATGGTTGGGCGGAAGGGCAACGTTTTCGGGCATAGCCACCTCATCCGTAGCTACTGGCTCATGGTTGGGCGATACGGCATTACTCGAAGGTGCTTCCTGCGAAATTTTGAATATTTCGGGTTGATGGATGGCAAAATAGCCCAAAAAGTAGGGTATCGTCGAAAACGCCAGCCATATAATATCAACGCTTTTGTCGGCAATCGTCAAGGTGTCGTAATCAAACATTTTACCTACGAGCATCACGATACCTGTAAATAGCCATAGCACCAAGCATATCGCCTGAATGACCAGTACAGTCATCAGGTATTCGGTGCGTTGCTCAATAGAGGCTTGCGTAAGGTATTGCTGCTGATAATTTTTAACCGACAACCAACATTGGTACCAATAAAACACATTGGCCCACCAAGCCACTACGCCAATGCCCACAAATACATAATGAAAATCGGTTGGACGGTTCAAGATGGTCAGTTGCAATTCTTTGGCATCCATCAAAAAGTAGGGAAGCATCACCAATAATTGCAAACCAGGCAACACAAAATGCCACCACAAGGGTACGTTTAAGGTTGGTTTTTTAAACAATAATTTTTGTAAATAGTAATAAAACAAAGGAGCATATAGTAAGAAAACCAAATCGGGGACCAACAATATTTTACTTAGCTGTTCTGTGATAATTCTGTAACCCGTAAGGACTTTTATCAACAAAATTACACTGGTAAATAGAATGGTAAAAGAAAGCCATCGGTTGGCTTTGCGGTTGTAATCTTGCATGGTTGGAATGGCAATCACCAGCAAAATACATTGAAACGACGAAAATAATAAGAGTAAATCGTACAAAGAAAAGAAATTGAACGTACCCGACAGGTCTTCCCAACTGGCAATATCAATGGGTATTTCTTCTAAATTAAAAGCACTTTCCCGAAAAATAACCCGATTTTGCCGGGCTTTTCCACTCGCCAAGCCTTCTACCGACGACCAATCGCCACGGGTAAATTTAAACTCTAATTTCGATAAATCGGTCGTCACAGAAACCCTGTACGTTCCATCAAACTGCCGTTGCAGGCGGTAATGTTCGTTGTTGGTTTCCCAATTATTAAAATTTCCAGCAACATAAATGCGGGCATCTTTGGGCGTATTGGCAGGAATACTTTTGATATACAAGCGATACGTAGGCTTGGCTTCCCAGCCCTGTATGGTGTCGAGTACCGTCGTGAGCCGACGTTCTTTGCTTTGTTCAAAAATTCTATTTTGGCGTGAATCGCCCTTGCTTGTGCCTTCTACCATTGTCCAATAGCCTTGGGTATATTTATACTCAAAACGTTGCAAAGTATCGGGCAATTCGAGGTAATAACGCCCATTAGTAGCGGCTTTCATTTCAAAGAGTGGGTCGCCCGGCGACCAATTATTAAAACTACAAGCCATAAAAATTTTCAGCCCTTCTGGATTTGTTGAAGATGGTATTTTTACTTCAAAGCGTAGTTGTGCTTGTGTGTGGAGCATCCAGCAACAACACAAACCCCAAAGCACAATTTTTTTAATCATATTGATGAATAATGAGATTGTTCTAAGAAAATAAGCCGCAATAGGCAAAGCAAATATACAGTATTCTTGTTGTACGCAGGGCTAAAAACATCACTTTCTACAAGTACAGGCATAAAAATAGCCCGAAAATCTCAGGTTTTCGGGCTATGAAAAAGTTAGGTGATTCTCTTTGAAATTAATAGCACAGAAACAATATAAAAGTAAGGATTATAATTCATGGCATGATATGCCATTGCGTTTGATTGAATGCCGTAAGGGCAACACAATGCTTTTATCAGACTTTCATCTGAAAGGTTAATACTTGGTAACAGGGTAAGGAAATGGCAGACGGCAAAACGCTGTTTGCGATGTCTGGACGCATTGAGTAAAACTCAATTAGATAAATTGCATAAAGTCGCTACGCTGACTCATAAACAATTCTTTTCGTGGCGGCAAAAAGAATGGAAAGATAAGTTTAAACGAACAAGTAAGGCTTATTTAATATATCAGTAAAGGATGCTTCATGCCTAAAATTATTACAATATCCGTGCCAAAAATAATTAAAGTCATTCCTGAGAATGACTTTAAGGAAGCAAAAAGGCAGTTTTTCCACTTTTATTACCATTTGGTAATTGAGCATTTTACCATTCTTCTCTTACCACCATCAAAATAGCTGATTGTGGAATGATGAGGTATTTTTCTTGGTCTATTTCTACTTCGTAGCTATTGCGTTTGAGAAAAAGTGCTTGGTCGCCTTCTTTCACTTGCAAAGGAATGTATTTGACGTGTTCGGCATCTTTCCAAGGTTCTTCTTCCTGCACAGCAGGAATCGGAAAGCCGGGACCTACTTTAATTACATACCCACGCTGGATTTCTTCTTTTTCTTGTACCGTCGGAGGCAGAAACAAACCCGAGCGTGTTTGTCCATTGCCTTCTTGTCGGCGTACCAATACTTTGTCGCCCATCATCATGATGTGATGTAAAGTGGCTGTTCCTGAAATAGTCGTAATCATAATTTTGTACTGGATAAAATGGAATGACAAAAATAGTATTGTTGAACGTTATTGCGTTGCTTTGTATCGGGGTATTTCGATGAGTTCTACATCAAAAATTCTCTTGCCTTCTATCTTGAGCCTAACCGCCGTTTGAACCGTATGAAAACCGTGTTGGCCCGCCGCTCCCGGATTGATAAAAAGCATTCCCTTGCGGTTTAAATCTCTTTTTACTTGCAAAATATGCGAATGCCCACATACGAATAAATCGGGGGCTTGGGTAGCAAAACAAGCCAAAGCATCGGGTTTGTATTTCGACGGTGCCCCAGCAATATGCGTCATGCCTACCATTACGTCTTCACAGCTAAAATGGTTGATTTTCGGAAACATCAAACGCACCGTGGCATTGTCGATATTGCCGTACACGCCCTGTACAGGTTTTAGCGAGAGCAGGGTATCGGCTACAGCCACATCGCCCCAATCGCCTCCGTGCCAAATTTGGTCGCACCAGTCAAGATGAGGTGCTAAACGAGGGTCTAAATAGCTATGTGTATCAGACAGAATTAGGATTTTTTGCATATATCTTGCTGTTTTTTCAAACAGATTTTATCTTCAAATAGTTCTATCAATAGCTTCTAGGCTATTTTTATTTGCTCGACAAACGTTATTTTTTAGTCTTTTTTTTCTATAACTAAAACACTGTAAAACAATAGATTAATCTTTCAACAATCACACTTTCACTCTACTTCTTATGACTTTCGCTGAACGTTTGTTAAGTTTTTACTCGAAAATAGAAAAAAGCCTTTTTGTCGTAGCTAATATTTTTGTATTTTGCCGTTGTAATTGAGGGAAGCAATAGCTCAAGGTATTTTTTCAACTTAGCCCCATACAGCCATGTCTATTACATCATTTGAAAACGCTTTGTATCGAAAACTCGGCACATTTTTTGCGAGTCATGGCTATCAATTGTTTAGTGAAAAAAAACAATTTCGCAAAATTACACCTTCTGGTTTTCAAAACGTCATTTTTACGTCATCTACTTACGACGAAGAAACGTGGCTAGAAGTAAATATTGGTTGTCGTAACAACAGAATCGAGCAAATAGCCCAGCAGTTTTTGGGTAATACACGAGATTTTTGGGGCGATTCCAATACCTTGGTCATATCAATTGGGAAATTCAATAATGCCAAATATTTTCGGTACAAAATCATGACCGAACCCGACTTGGACGATACCTGCGAAGAAATCAAACATTTTTTATCGACCCAAGGTTTTCCATTTTTAGAAAAAAATGCTTCATTAGAAGCCATTCATCATCTCTTAAACGACAAGCCCTTGGTTGCTTGCAAATACCTCTACAACCAAATGCACCGTTGCTACAAAGGCATGATTGCCGCCAAGCTTATCGACAGCCATCAATTTTTAGACATCGCCGAAAAGCACCACAAATACATGGTTGCCAATGGTGCTACCGACGACGATTTTGTGGTATATGAGCGATTGATGAGCTTTTTGCTGTACGTTTCAGCGAATTAAAGGTTATTTGTTATCTGTATATCTGTTATCCGTTATCGGGGTACACCTCCGTAGCACGGATTTTCAATCCGACGAAAAATAGCTATTTCGATACCCATTATTTATCAACTGATTAATTCTGTTATCGGTGTATCCGTTGACCGTTATCAGTGTACACCTCCGTAACACGGATTTTCAATCCGACGAAAAATCACGACAAACTCATGGCATGAGCAATTCATGCCATGAGTACACACATCATAAAAAAGAGGGAAATTTCCATCTCAAACATAACCTAGCCTATCTTGAAGATAGCTTGTTCCATAAAAAAGAGAGGATTTCCCATAAAAGATAGTAGTCTGTTCACCGAACCGAACTGTGTCAGTTGATTTATTGGCAGATATTAAATCAAAAGTCCTGTAAGAACGGAAGCTTTGTAGAAAAATACCAACATTACAAAACAGGTTATCGGTCTATAATGCTACAAAGGTGTTGCTCCTACGGAGTAAAAGAAAATCATACCATGAAACCTTCCTGCAAGGTGCATAACTCATGGCATGAATTGAGGTACAGTTAAAAATTCGTCATTCATGCCATGAAGTTCCGATTTTTGTTATCGGTATATCTGTTATCCGTATATCAGTTAACAGATAACGGATACACCGATAACAGATACGCAGATAACGGACAACACACACAAAATAATTATTTGAGGACGTTTCACGAAGAGGGAAATAAAGTATTTTTGTGGACTGGTCTGAGGTAAAAAAAGAAAGCTGTAAGATACTTACCTTACAGCTTTGCCATATTGCTTCTTGCTATTATTTGATCACTAACCTATTAGATAAGTTTTCACTACAAATATATAAAAAAATTTGTTTTTGCAACCATTAATTAGTGTTAAAGTTTGTTTTTAGTATGTAAACAGCTTGTTTTCGCTTGTAAATAGGTTTTTAAATTTATTGTATAGCGAAAAAAGATTTTTCCAGATAATCTATTATGAGATATTTCTTAGAATGTTCCTATTTGGGAACAAACTATTGTGGTTGGCAAATTCAGCAAAATGCCAAAACCGTACAAGGCGAAATAGAACGAGGTCTTTCTATTTTGTTGAAAACACCTATCGAACTTACGGGGAGCAGCCGTACCGATGCAGGCGTACACGCCCAACAGCAATTTGCCCAGTTTGAGTATGAATCGGTTTTCCCACCAATACAAGGTTTTTTGTACAAACTCAACAAAATTCTTCCCGAAGATATTGTCGTAAGTCAAATTTTTTCAGTTGCATCCGACTATCATTGTCGCTTTGAAGCCAGTTCTCGTAAATACGAGTATAGAATTTTACGAAAAAAATCGCCTTTTTATCAAAACATGGCTTATCATTTTGAAGTACCTTTGTCGGTTGATGCGATGAACGAAGCCGCTAAAATTTTGTTTCGACACCATGATTTTGAATGCTTTAGTAAATTACATACCGATGTCAAAACCTTCAATTGTACAATTTTAGAAGCACACTGGCAACAGCCCTCCGAAGAGCTTTTGGTGTTTCATATCAAAGCGAATCGCTTTCTCAGAGGCATGGTACGAGCTATTGTAGGTACTTTGCTAGAGGTAGGTTTAGGCAAAATTTCGCTTGAAGACTTTGAGGCAATTATTTTACAAAAAAATCGCCAAAAAGCCGGTCGTTCTGTACCAGCCGAGGGCCTGTTTTTGATGGAAGTGAATTATTAGGGGTGTATCTTTTACCTAATTTTATTTTATGCAAAAACCAATAAACCTGCCTTAATGCCATTTAAAAATAAGATGCACCATTCAAAACAATATTGCCAACATTCAAGGGGCTTTAGGCGTTGAGGAGGTAAACCATATACAACAACAACTTATGACTACCGAAGTAATTGTATCGCTCGTTACCCTGATTGTGCTTGAAATTGTACTGGGTATCGACAACATCATTTTTATCTCTATTCTTACCGACAAACTACCCAAAGAAAACCGAAAAAAAGCCCGTACCCTTGGGTTAAGTTTGGCACTGATTTCTCGTTTAGTTTTACTAGCAGGTATCAGTTGGATTATGAAGCTCGACCAAACGCTTTTTACCATTTCGGGCAACGAAATTTCGGGAAAAGATTTGATTCTGATACTCGGAGGGCTTTTCTTGCTATACAAAAGTAACAAGGAGATTTTTGAAAATACCGAAGAACATGACATTCATACGCCCAACGTAGCCAAATCTTTTCGGAAAATTATTGGACAAATTATCCTGCTTGATTTAGTGTTTTCGGTCGATAGCATCATTACAGCCGTTGGCTTGGTAGATGAGCTTTGGGTGATGTACGTAGCGGTAATTGTGTCTATTTCAATTATGCTGAGTGTATCTGGGGCAATTAGTAATTTTATCAACGAACATCCTTCGCTCAAAATATTGGCTTTGTGTTTCTTGATTATGGTGGGTATTGCCTTGATGGCAGAAGGACTGGGCTTTCACATTCCGAAAGGCTATATTTACTTTTCTATGGCATTTTCATTTTTTGTCAATATCATCCAAATTCGGAAAAAGGCGTAGAAATGAAATAAATGACTTTAAGTTATTGAGTTAATTGTGAGTTAGTTTTTTCATTTTCAAATACTGATAAGTTCAAATGATTAAATCTTATTTTACTGAAAATCAAAACACTAACTCACAATTTTGCTTTGATACTTAATATCCCGCATTTTGGGTCAAATATCCAGGCAAATTCGATGCCCCGTCGATGGCCGTTTGTGGAATAGGGAACAATCGCTTGTTGCGGTCGGTATTATTTTTTTCAGTCCAAGTATCTTCGTACTTACCAAAGCGAATCATATCGGTACGACGCAACATTTCCCAATAAAACTCAAAACCTCTTTCTCTGTACAGCAACTCCAAGTTCATGCTTGTCAGGGCTGGTGGAGGCGTTGAGCTAGTACGAGATGCTCTTACGGTATTTACGTCGGCAAGGGCTGAGGCTGCGTCATTGCTTCTTCTGAGCTTGGCTTCGGCACGCATCAAATACACGTCGGCCAATCGCAAAATCACAATATCGGCATCGCCAAGGTTACGACCCGACGATGATTTTTTACTAAACTCATATTTTTCTACACGGTATCCAGTGCTGTAATCACTGCCTGCCACCGTAAAATCGACCTGCTCGGTAAAGTTTACTGGCAGTGTAGGTTTGTTGCGGGTATCGTTGTAGAGTTTGCCTACCTTCATTTTACCATCAGGACATTTCAAGAAAACGCCATTTCTGCGAATCAAGCCGTATTGTTGTCCTCTAAGAATCCCACGGTTGATGTTGAAGTTTTCGGCCGCTACACAAGAATCGGCTGGGTTTGAATAGATAGACAAGTTTTGTTTATAAAAACGAGGGTCCACCGAAGGGTCTTGTGGCGTATAAGCATTCGCCCATGTTCTGTAATAATCTGACGTAATAGCTGGGCCGTCGGTTCCGTTGGCACTTGGGAAAGCTGGCAAAGGAAACTGGTCGCCTGAAAGTGAGAAATACGCCAGACGGTTGTGTCCGTTTACCTCGGCTCGTTGGTCAACAGCAAATACGAGCTCTTTGTTGGTATGGTTATCAGAGTTGAAAATCGCAAAGTAATCGTTTGAAAGTTGGTATTGTCCCGATGCAATAATTTTGTCGGTATATTCAATTACTTTATCTAAATCTTCATTTTTGAAAGCTACTGTAGCACCGTAAGGGTCACGGTAAACGGCGGCGTTGAGGTACAAACGAGCCAACAAGCCCCATACTGCCCCTTTGGTGAGGCGACCTGGGCCAACATTGGTAGCAAGGTCGGGTTCGACGGCTAAAAATTCGTTTTTGATGTATTCAACGGCTTCGTTTCCTCTGATGATTTTAGACGTTTCGCCAATATCATTTTTTACAAATGCCACCCCAAACATATCTAACGTAAGCATATTATAAAATGCTCTCATCCCTCTTGCTTCGGCAAGATATACTTTTGCTGAAGCCGATGTAGAAGTAGGTAAAGTATTGATGGCCGAAATAGACCTCGAAATACCTTGCAACAAGAAGCCCCATGTATTTTTTATGTTGGGGTCGGTGCTGGTATAAGTGTGGCGGTGCAATGCCAAGTAAATCCCGTTGTCGCCCCAGTCGGTGCCTCCTCGATAAGGTAAAATAGCCTCATCGGTAGAGATTTCTTGTAAGGCAAAATAGTTGGTATGCAAATACACACTAGGCAATAAGGCATACACAGGCGATAAAGCACCGTCGGCAATGGCGTTGTCCGAAAGGCTTGACGTAAACGACTCGTCGAGGACTTGCTCTTCGAGTGAAGTACAACTGCCAAGAGCAAGTATCGACAGCAATGTACCAAATGCGATTATTTTCTTTTTCATAAAATCTTGTTAATTAAAATGTTACATTTAAGCCAAACATCACCGTGCGGGCTTTAGGATAACTCAAATAGTCGATACCGTAAGACGTAATACCATTGATGGTGCGGTCGGTATTTACTTCGGGGTCGTAGCCGTCGTAGGCTGTCACAACCAAGAGGTTTTGTCCGGTTACGCTCAAACGAATGCTGCGAACCCAGTCTTTCAACCCAATACTTTGCGGATTAAGGTTGTACCCAAGCGATAGGTTATTGAGGCGTAAAAATGCTCCGTCTTTCAAGAAGCGTGTCGAAACAGGAGCAGCATTATTGATTGATTCTTGTGCAAAAGCGATGGCTTCTGGCGTGGTATTAATGCCTTTCGAGAGGCGTAACTTATAGAAATTGGCATTGGCGGTATTGTCATAGATTTTATTTCCTGAAACACCGTTGAAGTTTACCGCCAAATCGAAGCCTTTGTAGGCAATTTTTCCGAAGAAATTGAATTGTTTATTGGGCAACGCACTTCCTGCCACAATGCGGTCTTTGTCGGTTACTTGGCCGTCGCCATCTACATCACGATACGTACTTACGCCTTTGTCGTCGAAGCCTGTAAATTCTTTTAAGAAGAAAGCTCCAATAGGTGCACCATTCACGTAGCCGTTGATGGTTGCCGAGGTAAGTCCCGAACCCGAAGCAGAACCCGAAGGAATAACCGAATAAGGCGAGTTTTTCACGACGTTATCAATAAACGTGATGTTTCCACCTATTTCGTAGCTCAAACCATTACTGGCGTTGTGCTTGTAGCTAAGGTCTAGCTCTAAACCTTTGTTGGTGATGGTCATATTCGATACATTTGTCCAATAAGTACCTGCTGGTTGTACGGGGTCTGATGGAATAACTTCCAAAAGAATATCGCCCGAAACTTTACGGAATACATCTATTGTACCTGAAAGAGCTCCTTTCCAGAAAGAAAAGTCTAGCCCTAAGTCGGTTTGAGTTGACTGTTCCCATTGAATAGTAGGATTGGCCAAACGAGTGTATGAAGTACCTGCTGGAGAAGTGTTCGATTCTGACAAAGGGTAACTTGTGGTAGAAGACACCACCGAGGTAAAGCGTGCTTGGGTAATTTTAGACGGAATCTCTTGGTTTCCTGTTCTACCCCACCCTGCTCTTAATTTCAAATCGCTGATGGCGGTATTTTTCAAGAAAGCTTCTTCCGACAAACGCCAGCCCAACGAAAACGAGGGGAAATAACCGTATTTGTTGTTTTTCCCAAATTTAGAAGAACCATCGGCTCGCAACGTGGCTGTTACTAAATATTTGTCTTTGTACTGGTAATTTACCCTTGTAAAAAACGACTGCAATTCATTGATGAGTGCATAGCCCGATGGCTTGTTGTTGGCAAGTGTGAGGTCTTGTCCTAAGCCCGGATTATAAATAGGGTCGATGTCGGAAATCGGAAATTTATTAATACTGTACGCACGACCTTGCAAGAATATTTTCTGATACGAATGTCCTACTAAAGCTGAAAAACTATGGGCTGCCAGCGTTTTACTATAGGTTAAATAATTCTCTACCAGCTTGTTGTTGTTGTAGGTATTGATGGTTTCTAAACGTCCGTCTTGCAAAGGTACGGCATTGGCCGCCGACCGCAAGTCACGGGCTGAACTAGAATTGTCGATACCAAAGTTGAGTTTATAAACCAAGCCGTCGATGATTTTCAAGGATGGACTGATATTACCAACAATACGAGTAATAGTAGTAGCGTCTTGTTCGAGTTTGAGCGACAACAAAGGGTTTGTGCCTGACTGATACAAATAAATGCTTCCGTCGCTGTTGTATGCAGGATAAGTAGGGTTGGTGGCAATAGCACCACCCAAGACAGCCCCAATCGGCGGACGCTCGTTGTAGGTTTGTGAAGCACTGAGGTTTACATCTACTGTGAGGCGGTCTTGCAACAACTTTTGTGTTGCATTGATACGACCAGAATAGCGGTTGAGTTGGCTATTTTTGATAATACCTTCTTGGTTTTGAATCCCAAACGAACCAAAATAGGTCAGTTTCTCATTGCCACCGCCAAACGATAAGTTATGGTTTTGTGTAATGGCTGTTCTCGAAATTTCTTTTTGCCAGTCGGTAGAAGCCTTTAGGTCTTCGAGTACGCCACCAACGGCTACTACTTGCTTGCGGTATTCGTCGGCACTGAACACCGACAAAGGGCGAGCCATTGTAGAAATACCATAATCAACATTATAGGTCAGCGTCGAAGTACCTGCTTTTCCTTTTTTGGTCGTAATCAAAATCACGCCATTAGCACCACGTGCACCGTAAATAGCTGTGGCCGAGGCATCTTTGAGTACATCTATCGAAGCAATGTCTTGCGGATTAAGGTAGTTGAGCGGATTGGTAGCTCCACCCGTACTAGAGTTGTCGAGGGCGAGTCCATCTACTACAAACAAAGGCGTGCTACCTGTACGCACACCACCGGGGCCACGCACCGTAATGCTTTGTGTTCCACCGGGTTCGCCACTGGCAGAAGTTACGTTTACCCCTGCTACTTTGCCCTGCAATAACTGCTCTGGCGAGTTGATAATCCCTTTATTGAAAGCACCTTCTTTAATAGACTTCATCGAGCCTGTTACGTCTTTTTGCGTCGTGCTGCCGTATCCGATAACAATTACTTGTTCCAATGCCGCACTGTTTGCTACCATTTTGATTTGGATATTGGCACGACCTGCCACGGCAATTTCCTGCTTGTTGTAGCCTACATAACTCACAACCAAAACGGCTTTTTCGTCGGCACTAATCGTAAATTTTCCGTTGACATCGGTATTTACCCCACGGTTGCTCCCTTTCACAAGAATCGAACAGCCCACCAACGGCTCGTCGGTAGTAGCGTCTGTTACGCTGCCTTTGATGCTCAGTTCGCCTGCCTGCTTGTTTGCTACAATTATCTGATGGCTGGGTAAGGATTTTTCTGCTTTGACTGGCTGGGCGATAAGTCCTACCAAAAAAACAGACCCAATAAGTCCCTGTGTCATAAAACGACTGGAGACAGATTTGGAGAAGTTGTTCATATTGTTTTCTTTGCTATTGTTGATTGTTTTGTGCTACAACAACCCCATAAAGTACCATTTTTGTCTAAAAGACTACGGTAATGGATATTGAAATAGTACATTTTTGTCGGTGCAAAGTTAGAAGCGTCTTTTCCTTTGTATTGTAATGAAAAGATTAAGAAAACAATATGATTATAGTTTAAAAACAAGATTAAATGGTAATATTTTACCGAAACAAAATAATATTACCATAATATAGTACGGAAGTATAATAAAGACACCTCATGACTAATCTTTTTTTTGTTATATTTTTTAACAAAATTTAAACAAAAGTAAAGATTAGATAGCAGTATATAATTGATGCAGTTGATGAGCGATGGTTGCTGCCGAAAATTGCTGAATATGTTGTTTGCCTGCCATAACCATTTCTTGTGCTAATGCCTTATTTTGCCAAACTTGTTGTATTTTTTCTGCTAAATCAAGGGCATCGGTAGGTGAGCAGTACAACGCTCCTTTGCCTCCTGCTTCTTCGAGGCAAGAGCCTTGGGCGGCTATCACTGGTACACCACTGTGCAACGACTCTACAATCGGAATACCAAAACCTTCAAACACGGAAGGATATACCGTAAGGCTTGCCCCTTGATAAAGTGCAGGCAAATCTTTGAACGGAACTTTATTGAAAATATGTACGCCTTTCAATTGGTGCTTATCAATAAATTGTTGTAATACTTCTTGATAGCTCCCCTTCCCTCCTACCAATACCAAATCTATTGCTTGGGTTGCTAAAGCTTCATAAGCCTGCAAGAGTAACAATTGATTTTTCCGCTCGGCAATGGTAGCTACACAAAGCATATAAGGCTTGGCAAGCCGGTATTGTTGTAAGGTTTGTTGAAGCGTAGCAGGACTCAAAGGATTGGCAAAAACGGGGTCGGCATCTTGATAAATGACAACAATTTTTTCGGAAGGAATACCTAGAAATGTGATAATATCACGTTTGGTTTGTTCGCTAATGGCTACCACAACATCGGCTTGCATACAAGCCTGCTTAAACTTGCGGGCATAAATCCAACGGTCGATGCGTGGGTACAAAGATGGATAACGTAAAAAAATCAGGTCGTGGATGGTTACTACCGATTTAATACCAGTACGATGAATGCCCCAAGGTAACTCGTTGCTCAAGCCGTGAAAAAGCTGCACATGGTCTTGTTGCAATTGCTTTTTGATGCCAACGCTCCGCCACCAAGCCCCCAACATTTTATGGGGTGGCGTACCAATGGCAAGCTTTTCGGGATGCCAATTGGCTCGACCAATCTTGGGCGTATAGGCGGTATATTGGTGTGCTGGGGCGTATTGCAACAGTGCATTGATTATAAAACGGCTGTAATTGCCCAAACCTGTGTGGTTATTAAATGCGCGTTTGGCATCAAATCCGATGTGCATAAGTACATTTGAGTTGTGAATTGGGAATGCAAAAAGCCTAAATTCCCAACTCAAAGATTTCTAAGTTTGATTTCAACCCTCCGATTTTTCTTCTTATTATCTTCCGAATCGTTGGGCACCGCAGGTCTTTGACCACCATAGCCTTTGAAAAACAAACGACTTTCGTGGATACCTTTGTTTACTAAATAGTTGAAAATAACCCTTGCACGGTTTTCGGCCAAGGCGAGGTTGAGTTTGGGGTCGCCTACGTTGTCGGTATGCCCAATGATGTCTATTTTCAATTGCTTATCGCTCAACAAACGGGCTGCTAGTTCGTCGAGTATGGGGTATGAAGAGGCTTGTAATTGAAAACTACTTTGTTCAAAATAAATACTATTCCAAGCCGGAACTGTGGGCAAATCTTGCACGGCTTGTACGTCGAGGTCTTTAGGAATTTTACTTAAAAAAACCACTTGACTTAGCACTTGTTCTACCGCATTGACAGCCAAGGTTGTTTGTCTATTATAATAACCTTTGGCCGTTATGGCAAGTTGGTATAAGCCCAAATTAGGCAAAGGAATTTTCACTTCCATACTGCCTGCCACTGCCTTTTTTTCATATTCCCAAGTGTGTTCGGCATTGGTAGCCGTGACGCTCCCTTCTAATGGCTTATGCGAAACAGAATCTCGTAGTGAGATAGTAAGCATGAGCGTTTTGCCACTGCGTATCATCGGACAAACCAATTGTTGCTGTGCTGCACCCATGGTAAAGTTTTGTACAAAACGTTCGTAGCCCTGAGCAACCATTTCGAGGCGATAGTTTTTTTCGGGCGATAACATCGCATAAGCACTGCCGTCGTCGCCTCGTTCTACGGCAATCTGGCTATTAGCTTCTTTGACATCGTACAAGGCATAACTCCCAATCGAGACAGGTTCTTGGTTCTTTTTATCAATAGCTTTGATGGCAACTTTCAACAATGATTTATCTAAACGAATCACATAGTTATACTTTTTACCATTTTCAAAATCCGCCATATTGAAAGTACTTTGCTTAGGTTGGTATCCTTCGGCGGTTGTTTCGATGGTAAATACTTCTTTGTTATAAGCTACGACTTCGGCTTCTGTGCAGTCGTTGAATAATTCTTTGTCGGTATTGCTTTGAGGTTTTACGCTCATTTGTTGTACCTTGATAGCCTTGCCAGTGCTGGCATCTACCACCGAAAATAGTACCGTAGCATGGCGGCGTTTGCTTACAAACATAGTTATTTGCCCTTTTTCTGGCCATTTATCTATGTTTTGCGTCAATACATTATAGCCATCGGCCCGCACCATTATTTCAAAATTTTGCCGATGCTTCATCAATACCGAAAACTCACTTTTGCCCGTTTTTGTCACAGGACGCACCTCGCTCAGGGCAAAGTCGGTAACTTTCACCAATACCTTTTCAACAGTTTTTTTGGTGTCGGCATCAAGCACTCGAATGCTCAAAGGGAAAAGCGTGGTTTTGAGCGGAATAGCCACTTCTTTTACTTCACCACTTTGCAAATTGCGTACATCTATTTGTTGCGAAACAGGGGCAAATCCTTCGGCTTCAACCTCTACCGCCAAAGGCGATTGGTCCAGCACTTCTACCGTAAAATTGGGTGCTTCGAGCGAAGTTTTTCCTTCTATCGGCTTCTTCTTTTGACGACTTATCACCTTAAACTTGGCTGCAATGGGCAAGGTACTTTCGGCTTCGACGGCTTTCAAGGTAACAAAAGCTGCTTTCCTAGCGGTGAGTTTTAGGGTAAATTCTTGGTTATTGACATCTTTTACAAACTCTTGTTTGGCTGTTTCGTAGGTATTGGCAAGCACATCAATACGGTACTTGCGTCCTTCTACCAACTGGGTACGTACCACGCCTTCGGGCGTATCGACCAAAAAGGTACTCGAACGCCCCGTATGCAGCTCGGTGAGTGTAGCACGCCACATTTTTAGGGGCAGGTTTGAAACGGCATCAACGGCGTTGATAATCACATTGCTCGTGGTAGGGTCCAGTTTGATGACCTTCAAAGGCTTGTTGTCTTTGGGTGTTTCGCTCACAAAAAACTCTCTTTGAGCATAATATCCTTTCATCGAAACCCGCACATCGTAGGTTTCTCCAGCAGTGACTACCGCTTGGTATTGCATGGCTGTAGCATTGTATTGCAAAGCGATAATTTTACCACTAGCCTTATGCACCAGTTCCATGTCGGCTGGCAACACAAAATGATTTTGCACATCTTCGGCCTGCAACAGCAAAGGATAGGCCTTACCTACCGTTGGTTGGCTGTTTTGAGCATAGCCGATAAATGCAATAAGATGCGAAAGAGAAAGAAGAAACTTTATGTATTTATGCAGGGTTGTCTGTTTCATGCGTAGCCAGTTACTATACAAAAGTAACAAATTTTGTCGATTTTAAAGGAATTACCGCTCGTAGAAAACGAAGTTTGTCTATCAATTCAGTACGATATATACCTATAAACCGAGATAGCATATTCTCAAAAAATGGAGTAAAGTGATAAAAAAACAACATAAGATTCAAGAAAATAATTAAAGACTACTTTTGGATAATATAACAGAGGAATGGTTTGGTACAACAAACATAAGAGATTATTTTGTTTTGGGCAAAAGGCTGGCTACATAAAATTGAGATAAATAAGCATCAAAGATTACATCTAGCCTTTATCATTTTATCTACTGAGCGAAAGTGATTCGTTTTTTCTCCATAAATTTGTAACATGAATCAACACGTGCCTTAAAATTTTATACTAAAATATTTGTCCATCATCAGCAATTGTGTAAACCCAACACAATACAAATTGCCTTTAATGGCTATATTTTAGGATTTTTCTCATAAAAAATAAGAGCCTATACGTAATGATTCAGCTCAAAAAGTTGTTTTTGAGTGTCTAATTTTTGGTTTAATACGCAAAAAAACATGAAATATTTATTAGTTGGTTTAGGAAACATTGGCCCCGAATACCTCCTCACAAGGCACAACATTGGCTTTATGGTGATGGATAAAATAGCCCATACGTTTGAGGTGAAATTTAGCATGGAACGCCTCGCCTATCATGCAGAATTTAAGACAAAAGGCAAACATTTTCACCTCATCAAGCCTACTACTTATATGAACCTCAGCGGCAAGGCTGTGAATTATTGGATGAAGGAATTAAAAATACCATCAGAAAATCTGCTTGTTACGACAGACGACATTGCACTTTCCTATGGTAAGCTACGTTTAAAAACCAAAGGCTCGCACGGGGGGCATAATGGCCTGCGTAATATAGAAGAGGTATTGGGCTCACAACAATACAACCGCCTGCGTTTTGGGGTAGGCGACCAATTTGCCAAAGGTCGCCAAGTAGAATACGTCTTAGGTAATTTTACGGAGAACGAAATGGCGGAACTTCCCTTGCATTTAGAGCGAGCCCATGAGATGCTTTTATGTGCTTGTACACAAGGCTTGGCTGTGGCCATGAATAAATACAACCAATGATTGTATTTTTTAAAGAATTTAATCATTGTATCAAAAATATACAATCAAAATATTATATAAGCGATATTATGAGTTTGCAAAATATTATTTTGAAACGATAGGGCTTGCTTCTTGCAATGTTGTTTTTACAACTTGATTTTGAAATACTTACAGCTATATTTTGTAAAAAAAAGCCTATTTTAAATTTGGAGAAGTCAAAAACTTTGCAGAACTTTGCAAAGAGGTCGCAGTAAAAAATATTTTGTACTAATCGACGAAAGCTTTTTTTGAAAAATATTAAAAAAAATACGCTAAATAGTTGCTTTTTTCTGTTTTTTTCTAAAACTTTTCAACAATGTTTTTCGTTAGTATAATATGAAACCGATAAAGTTCTCTTTAAGTACTAATACTTAAAAACAAAACCTTGTCGAAAAAGACAAAAACCTAACCAAAAAGCTATTAATTGATTACTAATGCTTCATTCGGCATACAACATTATCTTCTTGGTGCAGTTTTTGTGGGTATAGTAGCAGTGAACAAAAGCCCTAGGGCATAGACATATTTTTTTCATAGTTAAATAGGTTTAGAGGTAAGACGAGAAAGGGCGTGCTTGGTGAGTACGCCACTTTTTATCAAACCTACCTTTTGACTAATACAAGATTTTTTCATAGTTAAATAGGTTTAGAGGTAAGACGGGAAAGGGCGTATTCTGTGAGTACGCCACTTTTTTCAAAAAATAGCTTTTTTAAGAAATGTGTGGCAAAGGTCGATGCGAGAAAGAAGCTGTTGGAATGAACAAAAGTGCAGTTATTTTTCATAGTTAAATAGGTTTAGAGGTAAGACGGGAAAGGACTTCGCCAATGGCAAAGTTCTTTTTTTATGTTAAAGCAATTCTTCTGCTGGAATCCATAAATGCTTCTTGAAATCGACAACCTTGTCGTTTTTAACCATCACTCCTTCGGCAGCAAGCAGTCGTTCCATGGTGTCGCCACCAAAAAAATGCTTCCCCGAAAGTAATCCAGTACTATTGACAACCCGATGTGCCGGAATGGAGGCATCGGCATGACAGGCATTCATGGCCCAGCCAACCAATCTTGCACCGCTTTTTTTACCCAAATAAGCCGCTATCGCTCCGTAGGTTGTCACCCGACCAGCCGGCACCAATCGCACCACTTGGTATATTTCATCAAAAATCGTGTTCTCTTTCATGCCTTTACCCATTTTATTGTATCGAACTGTAACAATTGATAGCCAGACAATTATGCGGCATACTACCTACTTTATCAACCTTGGGCTTGTTGCCGCTCGTTGATTTCTTGCACCAATGCTTCGTACCATTCCTCGCCGTATCGGCGGATAAGCGGCCCTTTTAAGAATTGATACAAAGGCACACCTAGCTGCTCGCCATGTGAGCAGGCATCCGAGCAAATATGCCAACGGTCGTAGTTGAGGGCATCAAATTCTTCGTATTTGGTAATTCTGATAGGATACAAATGGCAAGAAATGGGCTTTCTAAAATCAATTTTCCCATCCAAATAGGCTTGTTCGATGCCACATTTCAAAATACCTTTTTCATCGTATAGGGCATATACACATTCTCGACCCTCGATAACAGGCGTAGAGAAATCGCCTTCCCAATCTTTCACATATTTACCTTCGGCTTCTATCACTGCCAAGCCTTCGGCTGAAAGATAGGGCTTTACTTCGTCGAAAACTTGGTCTAAAATGGCTAGTTCGTCCACTTCGAGTGGTGCACCCAAATCGCCTTCTACACAACAAGCCCCTTTGCATTTGAGCAAATCACAGACAAAAAATTGCTCGGCTATGTCGTCACTAATGACCGTATTATCAATTAAAATCATAATCCTACTCCTGATATTTGGTTATTTATTAGATGTTTTGCTTTCTTTGTAAAAATATACCGCCTAAGAAGGTTGAAAGTATCTCAAGAAAAATGCAGCGAATTTAAGTTAATTTATTAGATTTATGCACAATTTGGCATTTTAATTGAAGAAGTTTACAAATAGACTTTACTTTGTTGATATGCTTGCAAAGCCTAACGTTTCCAGTGCCATAGCGGTAGCCGTTTGTCTAACATTCCACTTCTTATTTTACATCCAAAACTCATGAAAAAAAACCTTTTGCTGTTGTTTGCTCTTCTTTCATGTTACAGCACAATCATTGCCCAAAACGTACCCCAGACTCTTTTTATCGGGGCTGTTAAAATTAATATTTCCGATAATGCCAAGGAAAAAATCCAAAAGGAAATGTCGGGAAGCCTCAAAAACCAAAACTATGTAGATAAGATTGTAGGAAAAATGTACACGCATCTGCCCATTGTAGAGCGTATCCTTGCCGAAGAAAATGTCCCAGACGAATTGAAGTACATTTGTGTAATAGAAAGTATGCTCGATGCCAATGCCGTGTCGAAGTCGAACGCTGTAGGCTTTTGGCAATTGAAAAAAGAAACAGCCCAAGGATTGTATTTGCGGGTAGATGGCGTGATAGACGAACGTAAACATTTGATTGCCTCGACAAAAGCGGCCAGTGCCTATTTCAAAGACCACAACGAAAAACTCAATAGCTGGCCTGCGTGTATGCTCGCTTATCGTTGGGGCTTAACTACTTTTAAGCAGTCAGACTTGGCAGAATGGGCTTCAAAATCGGAAATCACTTTGACAGGTGATAATAAAGATGAAGATTATGTGATTCGTTTTATTGCTTACCGTACTGCCCTCGACAACAAATACCGCCAAATTAAGCAAGAAAAGCCAGACTCAGTACCAAGCTTATTGGAATATAACCAAACCAAAGGGCGTAACCTTTCGGAAATTGCCTCAGAACTGAAAGTATCGGTCAAAGATATAGAACAACATAACGCTTGGCTTAGTTCGAGGTCGATACCCGACGACAAAGACTACACTCTATTTATACCCGTAGGCGGTAAAGCAACCACGGCGGTTATAGCCATGAATACCCCACAACCCAAGCCTGTGGCTGTAAAAGGTCCAAGTACTGGCGAAGATGGTTTCCCTGTTTTGGTGAAAAAAACCGACAAAGTAACTGCTGTTGACGAACCAGTTTATTATGAAATCAATGGTAAAAAAGGGATTCTATCTATTGATGGCGATACCCCTGCTCGCATTGCAGAGCGAGCCGATATTAGCCTCAAACGTTTCTTGAAATTTAATGATTTAGACGAATCCGACCGTATTATACCCAACCAAGTATATTACCTCAAAAAGAAGGAACGCAAAGGGCCTATTTCTTTCCATACGGTGCAAACCAACCAAAGTTTGTGGTGGATTTCGCAAATGTACGGCATGACGCTAGAATCGTTAATGGAGAAAAACCAGATTGAAAATCCTGTACAAAAACTGCCCAAAGGTAAAATTTTGTGGTTGATAGACGAACGTCCGCTTGATTATAAAGATGAGATTAAAGCAACGCCAGAGCCAGAACAACCCAAAAAAGCACCTGTTGAAACGCCTAAGCCTGTGGCGAAACCTGTAGAACCTGTAGCGACAGAGCCTTCTGACGACAACAAGCCCAACAAATCGCTCAACGATAAATATTTGAATCAAAGAAAAATCATACTGCACAATGTACACTCAACAGATACTTACTATACAATTGCCGAAAAGTATGGTATGTCGGTTGAAGAGTTGATGCAAATGAATGGAATTTTTGTGACAGACCCACTCAAGCCCGGACAGGTATTGAGGGTATATGCCGAAGGCGAAACTAAGCCAAGCACTACGACCGACAAAAACACGGGCGTTGGGGCTAATACGCCAGTGCTTATGCCAGCAGAACCCAAGCCTACAGCCGAGTTGCCGAAAACTACGCCTGAAAAGGTGGTTGAAAAGCCTGTGGCAGAAAAACCTGTTACCAAAGCCCCAGACACAAGACCTTCGCCTTCGGTGAGCAATACGGGCGAGATTGTCAATCCACTCAACCGGGTAGTACATACCGTACAAAGAGGCGAAACGCTATCTAAAATTGCACGCTATTACCAAGTGAGTCTTGATAACCTCAAATCGTGGAACGGCCTAGCACTGGAAGACGTGGAGGTTTCGCAAGAAATTTCTATTTACGGGCTCGACATTCGTCCGAAAGGAGGAGCTTCTTCAACACCAACGCCACCAGCCAACAATACGCCAGCGGTAACAACAGATAAAAATGGGCGTGTCAAAGATTTGTTGAATATTGATGCCCCAGAAAAAGAGAAAGACAAAAAGGCAACGGCAGATTCAAGTGCAGTAAAACCAACCGAAAAACCAAAACCTGTTGCCACCACTACCACCTCAGCTACTAGCCTACCAGTAGGTACTACGCCAGACGGCTATCACGTGGTACAACCTGGCGAAACGGCCTATCGTATTTCGGTCAATCATGGTATTACGGTACAAAAATTACTAGAACTCAACGGTATGAGTTCGCCTACAATCAAGGTAGGAAGTAAGCTTAAAATCAAGTAACAAGTCATCAGTATAGCAAATCCCTAGTTTAATGCCAACAAGCATTAAACTAGGGATTTGTGTTTAGACGCATTAAGGTAATATGGGGTATATTTTTAGTAATGAAAACACAGTGTCAGCAAGAATGTGCATTTCACGGTTTTTGAGCAGATAAGTTTTAATGCTGAATCAATAATTAGTCAGTTTTCGATGTCTATTAATTTAAAATATGGATATATCATTTCTTGAAAATTTCTTTTCTATGCCAAGCAAAATTCGTTAACGATGGTTGATATTCAGCTTGTTGGGGTAGTTTAATTGTTTTTCCTTCTAATTTATGAAAACTATACTCACTTTCCTGATTTTCTTTGAAAGATTTTGATAAGATGATTTCGTAGTGGTCGTTTATGGCGACAAGTCCACGGTCGAAAGCTCGATGAAGGTTTGGACAAAGGGCTATTCCATTGGTTAATGTATTATCAAATCCAATGGCAAAAGGAATAATATGACAAGCGTCCACCATTGAAATACTAAAAGAAGCCGATACGCTTAATCCAGACATAGCACAAGTAGCGTTGTAGATTTTTACTACTTCTCTTCTAAAAATAGTCCCTCTATTATACACTTCAATTTGATAGGTTTCGGGGTCAAGGTTTTTCTTTAAATCTTCTAATTTACTTTTATAAGCAATGGCAGGCTCATAAATATCATTTTTGAGTTGAGCAAAGTAATTATCTTTTTCAAAAGAATCTTGTTGTAACGTCTTTTGGGGAAAATAGGTTTTTAACAACACTTGTTTTAAACTATTTCTGCTTTCCTGATTGAGTAGTAAAGTCGCCAAATTTATATCAATTGTAGCATAAGCCACAGCAGCACTCAAATTGCCAAAGCTTCGCATGGAACCAGCGTTTTCAATCCATAATTCACAGCCCACATTAGGCATTAATTGCCACCAATTCCCTTTTTCTCCAGTAAGATGAAAAAAAGGCAAAGCAAATCTTGGGTCGTGCGAAGTAGTGACCAACTGATTCCAAAAAAGAGCGAATGAATGCGTCAGTTCGGGCGTAATATAAATCTTGTGGTCGGGGATATGTCCTAATTCGTATTCGTGAATAATGGCTAATAGCAAAATAGGTTTGTGCGGTGCTCCTCCGTTTTTACTATCACGGCGTAGATGTGTAAAAGCATGAATAAAATAGTCTAAAATGATAGTCATGAACGCAAGCGACATTAGATTTTTTTACAACAATAGTATAAAAAAATCAACACAAAGGCATATTTAATCCAGATTATTTCAAAAAAACAATTGTTTTATGCTATAGTTAAACAACGCACAAAGCCTATTTCCGAAGAATATAGGGCTTTCTTGTAGTCGGATGTGTCCTCTATTATGGTCTGCTTACTTGGTGGTTTATAGACCCAATCCCATATTTCTACTGACTTTTATCATGTACGAGGCTAATAAATGCAAGTACCCCCGCTAACATTCCTCATAGCTCAACCCAAGAGTTTGCCCCAATTTTGGAACATGAAAATCACCCTTTAAAACCCGAAAAAATGCAAATCATATTCGTCATGATAGGTATCAGTTTGCTGATGGCACTGACCTTCCTTGCAGCGTTTTTTTGGTCGATGAAAGATGGTCAAAACGACGATTTGCACACGCCAGCGATGCGCATTTTGTTGGACGACAAACCTTCTAAATCATGACCTGATACGCGCCCTTAAATCAAACTGTAACCAAATACCAAATCTAAAAATATGTCAACTATCAGTACACACATTGAACACTTTGAGTACGACAACCGAATCGTTCGTAACTTTGGTGTTGCAACGATTATCTGGGGGATTGTGGGTATGTTGGTAGGCGTAATTGTCGCTTCTCAACTTGTCAAACCTGAACTCAACGTTACCCAATACGGTACATTCGGTAGAATACGTCCTTTGCATACCAATGCCGTGATTTTTGCTTTTGTAGGAAATGCCATTTTTATGGGTGTTTACTACTCGCTTCAACGCCTTTGCAAAGCCCGTATGTTTAGCGATTTGCTTTCTAATATCCACTTTTGGGGCTGGCAATTGATTATCGTATCGGCGGCACTTACACTTCCTTTGGGGCTTACGACTTCTAAAGAATATGCCGAATTAGAATGGCCCATCGACTTGGGCATTACCTTGATTTGGGTGGTGTTTGGTATCAATATGTTTGGTACAATTATCAAACGCCGTGAACGCCATTTGTACGTAGCCATCTGGTTTTATATTGCTACGTTTATCACGGTTGCGGTATTGCACTTGGTTAACTCGTTTGAAATGCCCGTGAGCTTTATGAAAAGCTACTCGATGTACGCAGGGGTACAAGATGCCTTGGTACAATGGTGGTATGGACACAATGCAGTAGCATTTTTCCTTACAACGCCTTTCTTGGGCTTGATGTACTACTTCTTGCCTAAAATGGCAAACCGCCCTGTTTACTCATACAAATTATCTATTTTGCACTTCTGGGCTTTGATATTTATTTATATCTGGGCTGGACCTCACCACTTGCTTTATACAAGTTTGCCAGACTGGGCACAATCGTTGGGTACGGTCTTTTCTATCATGCTGATTGCTCCTTCTTGGGGTGGAATGATTAATGGGCTGCTGACGCTCCGTGGAGCTTGGGACAAAGTAAGAGAAGATGCCATCTTGAAATTTATGGTTGTGGGTGTTACTTGCTACGGTATGGCTACTTTTGAAGGCCCGATGCTTTCGTTGAAAAATGTAAACGCCATCGCTCACTTTACCGACTGGATTGTTGCACACGTACACGTAGGGGCATTGGGCTGGAATGGTTTCTTGTCGTTTGCTATTCTTTATTGGTTAGTACCTCGTTTGTACAATACCGAAGTTTTCTCGAAAAAATTAATCAATGTTCACTTCTGGATGGGTACGTTGGGAATTGCCTTCTATGCCATTCCGATGTATATCTCAGGCTTTACGCAAGGGATGATGTGGAAAGATTTTACGCCAGAAGGTACATTGCAGTACGGTAACTTCCTCGAAACTACCCTACAAATTTTACCCATGCACGCCATGCGGGCCATCGGTGGAACGATTTACTTGGCTGGAGCAATTGTGATGGCTTACAACTTATTTAAAACGATGGCTCAAGGCTCGCTTACAGCCAACGAAGCCGCCGAAGCTCCTGCCCTTACCAAAGAATTTGTGCCTACTGGTAGCGATACTTACTGGCACCGTTGGTTTGAACGCAAACCTATTCCGTTGTTGATTGGCTCATTGGTAATGATTTTGGTGGGTTCACTTATTGAGTTAGTACCAACGTTTATGGTGAAATCGAACGTTGAAACCATCTCGGCAGTACAGCCATATACACCACTCGAACTCGAAGGCCGTGACTTGTACATCCGTGAGGGTTGCGTAAGCTGCCATAGCCAGTTGGTGCGTCCGTTCCGTAGCGAAACCGAAAGATACGGACAGTATTCAAAAGGCGGCGAGTTTGTGTATGACCACCCATTCTTGTGGGGGTCGAAACGTACTGGACCCGATTTGCACAGAGAAGGGGGCAAATATCCCGACTCTTGGCACTATCACCACATGAGAGAGCCATCTTCGATGTCGCCAGGTTCTATTATGCCTAATTATGCGTGGCTATTGGAACAAAAATTAGATGTGTCGAAAACACAAGATAAGCTCAAAGCAATGCGTAAAATGGGCGTTCCGTATGATGAGTACCAAATTATGAAAGCCCCCGAAGACCTTCAAACGCAAGCCCAAGGCATTGCTGCCAACCTTCAAAAAGAGGGCGTAAAAGTAAGTGCCGACAAAGAAATCATTGCTTTGATTGCGTATTTGCAACGCATTGGTAGCGACATCAACAAAGTAGAAACAGCAGAAAAATAACCTTTGGTAACTTGGAGAAAGCCTTTTCTCCAAGTTGCTCCTAAATTTCCATTCCTTATGTTTAAGCAATTTATCGATAAAGTAGAGGGAGCTGATACGTTCATGATTACCTCTTTTCTCATGTTTATGCTATTTTTTGTATTGGTAGGTTTGTACTTGCTCGTGATGGACAAATCGTACCTCCGCAAAATGGAAACATTACCGCTTGAAGACGAACCCAAAGGTGTTTGAGAAACGTTTAGGAGCATTTTGCTGTATCTCATCTAAGCTTTCGATTTTTCAAATAGTTAATCATATTAAACGAATGAAACGAAAATCTTTTCTTCTTATGCTGGCTCTCATACCGTTCGGAACGGTCGGAGCGTATGCAGCTACAGATTCATACTTGCCCCATATCAAAACTGGCGAAGAGCTTTTGATGGTGAGTTTGGTAGGTATCATGAGCGTTATTAGTGCCGTAGTAATAGTACTCACCATTAGTTTGAATACCCAACTCAAAAATTTGGTTAAACCCAAAGGGGCTGTCAACGATGCTTATGAACAAGCAATGGCCAACCGTACTTTCTGGCAAAAATTGGGTAGCCTCAAACCATTGGCTTTTGAAAAAGAGCAAATGCTCGAACACAATTTCGATGGTATCGTAGAGCTAGACAACCCAACGCCTCCGTGGTTTATGTATTTGTTTTATATTACCATTGTGTTTGCGGTAGTGTATATGGGTGGTTATCACCTTGTTGGAAACGGCAAAGTAATGACCAACGAATACACCGAAGAAGTGGCCATTGCTGAAAAAGCACGGGAAGAATACATGAAAAAATTTGCCAATTCGGTTAATGAAGACAACGTAAAAGTACTTACAGAAGCCAAAGCCTTGGAAGATGGCAAGAAAATTTATACCCAAAACTGCGTAGCTTGTCATGGTGCAAACGGCGAAGGGGTAGTAGGACCCAACCTTACCGACGAGTATTGGTTGCATGGCGGTACAGCAAAATCTGTGTTCCATACCATTACCGAAGGTGTACCAGAAAAAGGGATGATTGCTTGGAAAAAATCGTTGAACCCTATCCAAGTGCAACAAGTATTGAGCTATATTTTCTCTATTCAGGGAACAAAACCAGCCAATGCTAAAGCGCCACAAGGGGATAAAATAGCCGCTAAATAATCATTCGGCTGCCCAATGCTAGGGTGTTGGGCAGCTTTTTTATTGAGTGATTGAGTGAGTTAGTGAATTAGTGATTTGCGAATTAGTGATTAAGTAATTCATTTTCAATAACTTACTGTTTGTTTTCCTAAAAAGCCAAACTTGATTATTAAAAAATCACTCAATCACTAACTCACTCAATAGTTTAAATATGAAAATCCTTTTATATTTTCATCTCGACTCCACACACTTTAAAGTACTCGGAAATTATGAAACAGCCCAGTATAGATACAAACGAATTTCGGGACCATTTATCGAATGTAACCGACAATGGCAAACGCATCTGGATTTATCCTCGTGTTGTCAAAGGGAAGCTTTACCAGTACCGCACTTACTTTTCCTGGCTTTTATTGGGCTTACTCTTTGGACTGCCTTGGATAGAAGTAGAAGGGCATCCATTGTTTATGTTTAATGTCATCGAACGACAGTTTGTCTTCTTTGGCGTTACCTTTTTTCCGCAAGATTTTCATTTGGTTGCCATTGGATTGCTCACGGTGATTGTGTTTGTGATTTTGTTTACCGTTATATTTGGGCGTGTATGGTGCGGTTGGGCTTGTCCGCAAACTATTTTTATGGAAATGCTTTTTCGTAAAATAGAAATCTGGATTGAAGGCGATTACAAAGCCCAACGCAAACTAGACGAGTCGCCTTTGACTACCGAAAAACTCCTAAAGAAAACCGCCAAACACAGCATTTTCTTTGTGCTTTCTTTCTTGATAGCCAATACTTTTTTGGCGTATATTATTGGTAAAAAAGCCTTACTGGCTATCGTTACCGACAATCCGCTAGAACATTTGACAGGCTTGTTTGCCATTACCATTTTTACAGCCGTATTTTATTTTGTCTTTGCTCGTTTCCGTGAATTGGTCTGTATTGTTGTATGTCCTTACGGTCGTTTGCAAGGCGTTTTATTAGATAAAAAATCCATTATTGTGGCGTATGATTACCTCCGAGGCGAGCCTAGAGGGAAAATGAAAAAGCAAGACAATCCGCTCGATACCCTCAAGCAAACCGCCAAAGGGCATTGCGTCGATTGCAATATTTGCGTACAAGTATGTCCTACAGGCATTGATATTCGGAATGGCACACAGTTGGAATGTATCGGTTGCACGGCTTGTATAGATGCCTGCGACGAAGTGATGGAAAAAACTCACCAACCTAAAGGGCTAATTCGCTATGCTTCTTTGGAAGGCATAGAACAAGGCAAAAAATTGCAATTCAATTTGCGTATTGGAGCTTACAGTGCGGTATTATTGGCTTTGGTTTCGGGCTTGACCTATTTGTTATTGAACCGAAGCGACATCGAAACAACGCTGTTACGAACACCCGGCTTGACCTATCAAGAAGAAAAAACAGGCGTTTCAAATTTATACAACATCGAAATTTTAAATAAAACCACCCAACAAATGCCCATCACATTGGCGGTAGAAGATTATCCTGCGGCACAAATTCGTTTGGTTGGCAAGCCTTTGCAGTTGAAAGGTAGCGAAATAACAAAGGGTTCATTTTTTATTATTATTCCGAAAAAAGACCTTAAAGATTCACGGTTAAAGCTATACGTGAATATTGTAAGCAACGGAAAAGTAATAGACCACGTAAAAACTTCCTTCCTTGGGCCGATGGAATAAGTAGATATTGGGCAAGTTCAGCAAGCACATTCGCTATCATCAGATGTCAAATGGTTTAGGTAAAATAGTTTTTTACCCAAACCATTTTGGCATAATACTAGGCATCAAACGTAATGACCAATTTCCCAATGGTTGTACCCGATTCTAATTGTGCATGGGCTTGTTGAAAAGTGCTTGCCTTGAGTCCTTGTAGCGTTGTGGTATGCGTAGAAGTCAAAACGCCCTCGTCCAACAAAGCCGCCACACGGGTAAGAATATGGTGTTGCTCAATCATATCGTCGGTTTGATAAGTTGAACGGGTAAACATAAACTCCCAAGAAAAGCTTACACTTTTAGTTTTGAGTTTATTCAACACCACTGGCGTAGCACTTCCTGTAATAGAATTGATGTGTCCTTGTGGCTTAATCAACTCTGCCATGCTATCCCAATAATAATTGGTATCAACTACATCGTAAATAAAATCGACATATTGAAATCCTGCTTGACGCACTTCATTGACCAAATCTTTGTGATTGACCACCACGTCGGCACCCATTTTTTCGCACCAAGCCTTTGTTTCAGGGCGAGATGCCGTTGCGATAACCCTAAGCCCCAAGAGCTTTTTGGCTAACTGAATCGCAATAGAACCCACACCGCCAGCACCGCCAATAATCAAGATGGTTTTACCCGCATCTTTTTCTGGACTCAAACGCATTCGGTCGAATAGCGTTTCCCAAGCTGTTAGCACCGTTAGGGGCATAGCCGCCGCCGCTTCGATACCGATGTTTTGAGGTTTTTTACCTACAATTCTTTCATCAATCAATTGGTATTCGGCATTGCTTCCTGCTTGCGTAATGTCGCCAGCATAATATACGGCATCGCCAACGGCAAAGAGCGTTACGGCTTCGCCCACCGCTTCTACCACACCCACGGCATCCCAACCAATCACTTTGGGGTTTTCTAGCACAACATTTTTAGCCGCATTTTGACGAATCTTAAAATCGACAGGATTGACCGATACGGCCTGTATTTTTACCAACAGTTGATGGCCCGTGGGCACGGGCGTAGGAAGGTCAAATTCGATAAAACTTTCTGGTGCAGTAATAGGAAGTGACGTTTTAAATCCGATAGCTTTCATGTTTGATAAAGGTAAATGTTATACGATTTGTTTACAGAACTGTTTTAACAGGCTACAAAGTTCCTACAAAACCTTAATTAACACACTCGCACACCACAGGACGCTACAACATGCTTGTTGGATTAAATTCGTTGAAAATTTAACCGTAGAATCATGAAACACATTCATACTTTTCTGGTATTGCTTTGTTTATCAGCAAGTTTTATCATTGATACTCCTCCACAGGTTGGTGTAAAAGCAATTCATATAAAAGCTCCTTTTGCCATGCCTGCCATTGCAGTACCCGATTTTAGTCGTGCGAAACGCTTTTCGATTATTGATTTTGGGGCTGTGCCAAACAACCAAGCACAAACGACGCTCGCTATTGCCCGTGCGATTGAGGCCGCACACAAAGCTGGAGGAGGCAGTGTTGTTGTACCCAAAGGGGAATGGCTTACGGGTAAAATTCACCTCAAAAGCAATGTCAATTTACATCTCGACAAAGATGCCATTTTGCTTTTTTCAGGCAACCCTAGCGATTATCTGCCTGCCGTGCATAGTACTTGGGAAGGCATGGAATGTTATAATTATTCGCCTCTGATTTATGCTTATCAGTGTAAAAATGTGGCCATTACGGGCGAAGGCACTGTAAAAGCACAAATGGATACTTGGAAAGTATGGTTTGCTCGTCCTAAACCACACATGGAAAGCATCAAGCGTTTGTACAATTTGGCTATTACTTACACGCCTGTTGAACAACGCCAGATGGTCAACGATACGGCACATTTGCGTCCGCAGTTTATTCAATTCAATCGTTGTGAAAATGTATTGCTCGAAGGTATTGCTATCAAAGACAGCCCCTTCTGGACTATCCACCCTTATTTATGTAAAAACGTGGTAGTCAGAAAAGTAAATGTTTATGCACACGGACACAACAACGATGGCATCGACCCAGAAATGAGCCAAAATGTGCTGATAGAAAACTGCGTTTTCGACCAAGGCGATGATGCCGTGGCCATTAAATCGGGAAGAAATCCTGAAGGTTGGCGTTTGAAAACACCTTCCAAAAACATTGTTATCAGGAATTGTACCGTTAAAAACGGACATCAATTGGTGGCTATTGGCAGTGAGCTATCGGGTGGTATTGAAAATGTATTCATCGAAAATTGTGAGGTGATTGATGGAGCGAAGCTTTTTCATTTATTGTTTATCAAAACCAACGAACGCATGGGCGGTTATGTAAAGAATATCTATGTCAATCATGTAAAATCGGGCAAGATAGACCAAGGTATTTTGGGCATCGAAACGGACGTGCTTTACCAATGGCGTAACCTTGTGCCTACCCATGAAAAACGCCTTACGCCCATCCAAAACGTATTGCTCAACGACGTTTCGGCTACTGATGTAAAGTTTATTTCAAGAATTTTAGGTCAAAAAGAATTGCCTATCAAACATATTCAACTAAAAAATGTACACGCTACGCTGGTGCAAGATAAGCCTGCCATTCATGAAAATGTGGAAGGGTTTGAAACCGTAGGTTATTAAGTTAGTGAGTTGTGAATGAGCGAGTTGTGAGTTAATGAGTTAGTGAGTTGTGAGTTAATATTTTTCTAAATCAAATAGCTAAATCTAATTTTGATTAAAAAGATAAAAGTCGATAAAAAAATATTTAACTTACGCTATTATCAATTCTCTTATTCACAACTCACTCATTCACAACTCGCTCATTCACAACTCAATAACACCTGCTTCATTAGCACATCATTATCTTATTAGTCTTTCCAATCTAATCTTATCAACGAAACACCTTGCCTAGGTAAGGTAATAGGAAGATTCAGCACTCCTGTAGGAGTTGGGGCATAGCTTGGCGATGTAAGCAAGGTAAGTTGTCCTGTTTTTTCTAACAAGCGTATTTGCTCTTCACTCGGATTTTGAGGCGAACCCATTTTTTTCCATGCCTCATACGCATTGCTGTTTTCATGGTCGATGCGATAATGGGAAATTTTCACTTGCTTGCTTGGTAAACCTTTGATTGATAAAGCAATATGGGCAGCTTCGGCAGGCAGGTCGTCGTCATGATAATTCCAAAGCATTACGGCGGCGGCATGGCTATCTTTGGTTGCCAAGGCATTGATGTCGGCGGCTTTTCTTACGCTCGAATCCCGCACGGCTGTAAAGGCATACGCCAAATCGCCCGATACCTCTACCCTACTCCCCGACATCAACCCGTACATTCTGAACACATTCAGTACGGGTTTGTCGATTCCATTGGTAGCTAAATCTCTGAATCCATAAAAATACGGTTGATTTTCAAACTCAAACGACCAACTTACCGCTCCCAACAAATTTACTTTATAATAATCGGCCAAGGCATATTTACGAGCAAAAGCAGCGGCGGTATAGCTCGAATACATTGTACCATTGCGGTAAGCATTTTGCGGATTCGTTTTTAGTCCGCAAGCCGCACAGCCTTCGGGGTCTGATTCACCAATAATAATAGGCAAATGTTTGAGCGTAGGATACGACGCTACAATCCGAAACCCTTCTGAAATATCTCTCAGTTGCGTACCCAAATTCATTTGTACGTGACCGTTCACCATTTTGGGCGAGCCTTTGGCATGAAAAGTGATAAAGTCGATAGGCGAACCAATTTTTCCCGTAGCATAATTTTTACCCGAAACACAATGCGTCAGGAAGGTTTTCAAAAAAGTAGCCGCTTTGTCCCAACTTGGGCCCGTTGTTTCGGGGCCACCCAAACGAATACTCGGCAAAGCCTTTTTGGCTGCCTGAGCCGTATAATCATAGAGCTTGCAATACTCTTCAACCGTGCCACTCCAGTAGCCAATATTAGGTTCGTTCCAAAGTTCCCAATACCACGACTCCACTTCGGCTTTGCCATATTTTTCAACCGAATGTTTTACCCAAGCATACACCAAATCGGCCCATTTTTGGTAATCTTTGGGGGGATAAGTCCAGCCTGTGTAAATTTGATTATAGGTTTTGTCAGGATTCCAGTGGTGTTCGTAAGGTTGTGGTTTGATAGACAACGCTTCGGGCATAAAGCTAAATTGTGCCAAAGGCTTGATGCCTCTTTGCAAATACGTATCAAAAATTTTATCCACGATTGTCCAATCATAGATAGGTTTACCGTTGGCATCTTCGGTATAAACATTGGTCGAGCCCCATTTCATCGTGAGCGTATCATGCCCAGAGGTAAGCATATTATGAGCCCGAAAATAGACGGGTACAGGACTTAGTTGGCTCAACTCGGTAAGCAATTTTTTACCGTCTTTCATGTAGGCATAGTTGGGTTCGTCGGCACCAAACCACGCCCAAATGGGACGCATATCGCCTGTTTTTTTGGTCAAATCTACCTTAATACGTAGGCTAGACGAAGACGTTTGTGCGTAACTCCAAGCACAGAGATGTACGCAAAAGAGTAGTATAAATAGTTTTTTCATAGTGAGGTTATGGACAAATATCGGGCAAAAGCAATACATGGGTACTCGCTCCTTCCTTCCATTGCCACAATGCTAAATGGTTGATTTGTTTAGGGCAAGTACGTATTTTTTTGGCATTTTTTCGTATGCCTTTGTCGGCTTTTCGGTCAAAATACCCAAACCTCCTCTTTTTTCCCTGTTGGTCGGCTATCTTTCGTCTATTTCTTACCGTTTACTAAATAACCCATCAATTTCTCCTATACTTTTTCCCTCCCAATCAAATTAAGGCTCACCGATAGGAAAATGCACCTGCCATTCCATATCGAAAAGCATATTCTTACACTATTGTACATTTTAAACCTTTAACAACATGAGTAACACCAACAGAATCTCAGCCGTTTTGCCTGATGCAGACAAAGCCGCTACCCTCGCTTTACTTGAACAAGTAAAAAGCAAATTGCCATTTTTGATTAGTACGCCCAGCACCGAAAGCACCAACAGAGTGATGGGTCCCAAGAGTGTGGAGTATGTAAACTTGTGTTTGGAAGGAGCAAAAACCTATCCGAACAAAATGACGGGAGATTTTGATACACCAGAATTGGAAAGAGATGTTGCGTTGATTAACCAGCTATGGAGTGTGAGGATAGCTGTGGCAGATTTATTGGATAAAATAGACGACACCATGTCGGCAGCGAGTTCGGATGCGATGAATGCTTCAGATAAGGCTTACAGATTACTCAAGGCAGCCTCCAATGAAGACGGTTCGATGAAAGATTTGGTCAACAGAATTGCCCAACGATACAAACGCAAGCCCCCCACCAAAGGAAACAATGGGGATACCACCGTATAAACTTTAAACCAAAGCGTAGCCTTTCGTTTGTTGGGCTACGCTTTGACTGACGAGTATCATTTTAATGCTTGGGAGGATTAAAATAGGACTCAGGAGCATTGAAATGATGCTTGGAAGGACTAAAATGGGACTATTGAGCATTAAAATGATGCTTGGGAGGATTAAAATGGGACTATTGAGCATTAAAATGATGCTTGGAAGGATTAAAACGGGACTATTGAGCATTAAAATGATGCTTGGGAGGATTAAAATAGGACTCAGGAGCATGGAAATGATACTCGTGAGAGTTAAAACGATGCTTAAATATTGCTATTAAAAGCAATTGGATATTTTGAAGTAAATACTTAGTTTTAATAAATTTAAACAAGCTAACGAGTTCAGATTCACATAATATAACCGCTATAAACTTTAAAAAACAGCGTGTTGTGGGAATTATATATTCGTTGGCGGCAAGCTTAGGAGGAAAAACCTTGCGGACGGAAAATTTTCTACGGGAAAAGCTTTTGGTATTTGTATTTTTCTGGGAAAGGTTAAGAAACGAAGTTGGGGTTTTTCGGCTGAGAATTGGGCTAAAAAATGTTTCTCGACGGATGTTTTTTAGGAACTTTTGGACTGAAAGGTTAAGCGACAAAGTTGGTTTTTTCGATTAAAATTGAGCCAGAAAATGCTTCTTGAAAGATATTTTATCAGCACTTTTGATGCTTTTGAAAAAAGGAAAACGGAAGTTTGACAATTAGAAAAGACCTTCGTTTAGGACACGATTTTTCATGAATTGATACGAAATTGAGCTTGAAATGTAATGAAAAAAAGCTTGTCGGACGTTGGAAAAAGGAGCTTTTCGTTGGCTGGACAAGCGATTTGAAAGTGAATTTTTTCGTAAAATATTGATTTTTTATTTGCTGTTTGGACAAGATTTTCTATTTTAAATCATTGATAAACAGTGCTTTGATGCTAATTTTCAAAAAAACAAATTTAACCTTTTCCGAACGGACAAGGACAATTTGGCAAAGAAAGCCTGCCGCTAACATAGGCTTGTCGCTATGGCGGTTTAGGAATAGACTGAACGACAGAATTATAAATTAACATTGGAATAGGGTTGGGCGGAGTTGCTGGCAAATCGCCACAGCTACAAGCCTCGTCCGTTGTGTGCTATGCTATCGAACACTCTACTAACTTTAACAGTTGACAAAATAATTTATCAGATTAAACTCTATGACAGACAGGACTGCGATTGACACGATAAAAGGTTACTTCTACCAGTTCGACTATGCTATTGCAAAGTTGTTAGAATTAGGAAAAGATACAGACACAATTATTGTTGAAGGAATTGAAGATGTAGATATAAGCACAGCAACAGAAGAAACTGCAATTCAATGTAAGTATTATGCTAAGACAGAATACAATCATTCAGTAATTGCAAAACCTATTAGACTAATGCTTGACCATTACAAAGAGGTAACAAATGGAACTAAGCAAAGAATAAACTACAAACTCTATGGTTATTTTCAGTCAGGACAAGCAAAGCTAACTTTGCCAATAGATTCAACTTTTCTCAAAGACCATTTTCTAACCTACACCGAAAATAAAGTAAAATACTATCACCATACAAAGCACAGCCTTACAGACGCTCAATTAGACGATTTCATTTCACTACTTACTATAGACATTTCTGCTTTAGAATACCAAACACAAGTTTCAAAAATATCAACATTATTGATGAAGCAATTTGGTTGCAAGGCTTTTGAAGCCGAACATTTTTTCTACAACAATGCACTTAAAGTAATAAAAGACATTGCAGTCGAAAATGACATATCAAAAAGAAAAATAAGCAAGTCGGAGTTTTTGAAAAAAATTGACTTCAAAAGAATTTTATTCAATGAATGGTTTGTTGCATACAAGGGGGAAGCGAAATTATTTGCAGAATTAAGAACCCAATATTTCACAGGTTTAAACACCTCACCTTTTGAACGTTTTTTTATCATCGAAGTCCCAACCAAGAATTATGTAAGAGCAGAGCTAAAAGATTTAATCTTGACGATTTCAAGAAAGTGGTCGAAACTTTCTGCAAGAGAACCACGACCTTTCTGTCCTTACATTTATTTGCATAACATTCCTCCACAAGAGTTACTTGATTTGAAGAAAGAACTTTTTTCAGAAGGTTTTACATTTATAGATGGATTTGATTTTGATGGTTCAGACTTTAATCCAAAATCAATTTGTAAAGCAGCAAATAACGGCAACTCAATTAAACTTAAAATCCTCAATAAATTTGAACATATCGATTTAACTGTTAAGGAAATAAGCAAAACCAAAGAGATTTATCAGTTTTACAATACTAATCCATTTTTTGGCATTTCATATCCAAGTGTAAGACAAGCACAAATTCAATTTGCACAATTAGCCGACATCAAAAAAATTATATAAAATGGCAGACGAAGTTGAAAAAATAAATGCAGAAGTAATTGCGGTTTATCCAGACAAAATAAAAATTGTCGTTGACAATCTTGAAGACTTTAGATTAGCAGGTGAGGCTTTACAAGTCGGTTCCTACCTAAAAATTTCAGACAATGAAAATGCTATATTAATGGCAATAATTGAAAACTTCTCAATCATCGTAAATGATGTAGGAAAAAGAGATTATGCAATCGAAGCACTTCCATTAGGGATGATAAAAAATGGCAAGTTCATAAGAGGAGGAGATTCTTTAGCTATTCCACCAAAAAAAGTTGAACCTGCAACGGAAGAAGAAATTAAAAAAATATACGAGCAATCAATTGAGCAAAAGGAGAAATTTACTTTTGCTTCCTTATCTTCTAATTCAAACATAAGAATATCAGTAAACGGAAATAAATTTTTCAATAAACATATTGCAATAGTTGGTTCAACAGGTTCGGGAAAATCACATACTTTATCTACGATTATACAAAAAGCAGTTTCAGAAAAAAATGGTAATTTTTCAATCAACAACTCTCACGTTATCATATTTGATATTCATTCAGAATATAAGTCAGCATTTCCAAAAGCTAACTTTATTGACATTAAAAATTTAGTATTGCCATATTGGCTTTTAAACAGTGAAGAACTTGAAGAATTCTTTTTGGATACGGAAGCGAATGACCACAATCAAAAATTTATTTTTAAAGAAGCGATTGTTACAGACAGAAAAAAGCATTTTAAGGGGGTAGAAGCCAATAAAAACAAAATTCACTATGATTCACCTTTATACTTCGACATTGACTATGTTTTAGAATACGCTAAATTTAAAAACACAGAATTAGTTGATTCGGGAGAAGTATATGCTGCAAGTAATAAAGAAAAAGCTGGGCAACCTAAACTTACAAATGGCAGCCTAAATGGAAAACTAACAAATTTTGTAAACCGCTTAGAAAATAAAATAAACGATAACAGACTTGCCTTTTTACTTTCACAAAAATCAAAAGACATAACTTTTGAAGAAACACTAAACCAATTATTAGGCTACCAAGCTGGCAAGCAATCTAATGTTACTGTCATAGACCTTAGCGGCGTTCCTTTTGAAGTTTTAAGTATTACTGTTTCTTTAATTTCCAGAATGATTTTTGAATATGGCTATTTCTACAAACGATTAAGAAGTGCCAAAGACCCAAATGAAAAAATCAATAATGACATACCTATTTTGCTTGTTTACGAAGAAGCACACAAATATGTACCGCATAGCGATTTAGTTAAGTATCGTTCTTCAAAAAAATCAATTGAACGAATTGCAAAAGAAGGAAGAAAATATGGTGTTACTCTGCTTCTTGCAAGTCAAAGACCATCCGAAATTTCCGAAACAATATTTTCACAATGCAACAACTTTATTGCCATGCGTTTGACAAACCCTGTTGACCAAGGCTATGTAAAAAAACTTCTTCCCGACACTTTAGGAACTCTAATTGATACAATGCCATCATTGAAACAAGGTGAAGCACTACTTGTTGGAGAATCAATTATTTTACCTTCCATTGTTCAAATTGACAGATGTACAAACGAACCATCATCTAATGATATACCGTATTGGGAACTTTGGAAAGAAGAATGGAAGAACATGAGCATTGAAGAAATTAAAACAGAATGGTATAGCTAAGCGTAAACAAGCACAGCACACAACAAAAGTATTTGCAAAAGCAGAGCTGGACATTGTAACATCAGCTGTGTGCAAGCATCAGCAGCGGTTCGGGCTCGACGTTCAATGTTGCGTAAGCAACCCCCGCTGGTCTAAGTGTTTTTTCACTTAGACCCACAGATAAATGCAGTCTTAGACTGCACTCATACACAAAGCGTCACGGCGTAAGCAACGCTGGCAAAAATATTAATCCAAAAGCGTAGCCCCTCAATAGTTTGGCTACGCTTTTTTTTGATGAGTATTCAAATGATGCTCACGAGTATTAAAATGGTGCTTGGGAGGATTAAAATAGGACTATTGAGTATTAAAATGATGCTCTTGAGCATTGAAATAGGACTCGTGAGGACTAAAATGGGACTATTGAGCATTAAAATGATACTCACGAGTATTAAAACGATGCTTGTGAGTATTGAAATAGGACTCGTGAGGATTGAAATGATGCTTGGAAGGATTAAAACGGGACTCAGGAGCATGAAAATGATACTCATGAGGATTAAAATGGTACTCGTGAGGATTAAAATAGGACTCTTGAGTATTAAAACGATGCTTTAAACCCTTAAAATGATGCTCATGAGCATTGAAATAGGACTCGTGAGGATTGAAATGGTGCTTGGAAGGACTAAAATGAGACTTATGAGCATTAAAATGACGCTAGAGAGGATTGAAAAGGGACTTATGAGAATTAAAACGATGCTCAGGAGTATCCAAATGGTACACAGTGTCACATCCTAAACCTTGTTACGATTTAAAAGACAGGCAAAATCAATATATTCATGAGTTAATTACTGTTTAATAATTGGAAGTTCAAAAATCGAAGAAAATACATGAGATACCTGTTAATATTGATCATTTTTATCCCTTATGTAGCTATATCTCAAAAAATAAGTGGTCGAGTAATTGACGCTACTGATGGTAAAAGTATTCCTTATGTTTCAATAGTTGATACTAAATTGCAGCAAGGTACTTATGCTGATAGCACTGGGAGTTTTTCTTTCACTACCAATGAACCCAAAGATATAAGCATTCATTTTTCATGCGTAGGTTATATTGCTAAAACAATCACATCTTTTGACCTCACCAACAGCAATATCATTCAATTAGTACCAGCTATAGAAATGCTTGAGGAAGTCAAAATCAAAGCTACTAAATTATCCTACCGAAAGAAAAGTTTAGGGTATTACAAAAAAATCAGAGGTTTATATACTTATGATTATATACCTAATACAGCCTTGAGAATGGCTGTGTTTTTGCAACTTCAAAACCCTGAAAATAGTCTTTTGAGTAGCTTAAATTATCGGTTAGTACCCAAAAAATCTGAAAAAGCCATTTCATATAGGGTTCGTATGCGTGTGATGAGCAACAAAAACAATCTTCCATACCAAGATTTAATCAAAGAAGACTTAATCACCGATGTTGATGCCAATCAAAGCTACTTAGAATTTGATATTGAGCGTTTTGGCTTAGAAATTCCTCAAAATGGTTTTTGGATAGGACTTGATGTCATTGGATATAAAGATAGAAACAATAAATTCAATGTAATCAACACCTTTGAATATGGGACAGTAAAGGGTACTATATCACCATCAATAGGCATGGAAAAAGGAAATCCCAATGAATCCTTACAGAGTGCATGGGGAAGTAAATGGTTTTCATGGAAAGATAATTTCAATACCTTTATGTTTGGGGTAAACTATTTGATTCCCAAATAGAACAAGTTGTCGCATCCCTAATACTGTCACGTTTTTTAGAAGAGGATAGACATTACACTAAAACATTTCGATTATTTCGCCTGTTTCGTTTATTTCGATTACATTTGTGTTGAGAAAAAAATGAGAGATATGCAAATTTTAGAAAATATTACACGACCAACAAAGGAAGAACAGCTTGTTGCAATGAAATCTTATGATGCTCTTGCCCATGTTCTTAGCGAATTAAAAGATAGCAATCCTGAAATTGAGATTGAAGAAACACGAGAAAAAATCAGAGTTCCATTGAGTGCCTTAAAATTATTAGCACAAATTTTAAAGCAGACGAGTAATGGACGACCCTTTTCAATTGTACCTATTGCAACCGAATTGACAACTCAAGCGGCGGCAGAGTTACTTGGCTGTTCAAGACCTCATGTGATAAAGCTTCTTGAATCAGGAGAAATGAAGTTTACAAAAGTTGGCAAACATCGAAGAATCAGGTATGAAGATGTCATAAGCTACAAAAACAAAATGAAAGTACAGCAAGAAAATTTAATTAATGAAATAATAAGCTCTGACGAAGAAGCTGGATTGTATGATTCATAGTGTAAAATTCAAATGTGTATTAGACACCAATGTTATATATCCACTTTGGATACGTGATTTATTGATGTGGTTTGCTTATTACGAACTTTATACTCCCAAATGGAGTAGCAACATCTTCGATGAGTGGATTACTGTAATGAAAAGAAAAGGAATTGAAGAGCATGAGGCTTTGAAACGTGCCGATAAAATGAATCTTGCATTTCCTGATGCCTTGGTAGTAAACTACGAACCGTTAATTGACTCATTGAAGCTTCCAGATTTAAATGATAGACATGTTTTGGCAGCAGCAATAAAGATTAATGCCGACCTCATCATTACCAATAATTTAAAAGATTTTCCAGAAGATTATTTAACCAGCTTCGGATTAAAGGCAAAAGCCCCTGATGACTTTTTTACTGATATAATTGATTTGAACCATGACATATCTGTTCAAGCATTTAAAAAACTGGTTTTAAGCAAAAAGAACCCTCCATTTAATGAATATGATGTACTTGATATTTTTAGAAAAAATGGATTAAAAGATACTGCTGACTACCTTCATGCTCTAATATAAAAAGTACGCCCCCCTGCTCGTCTAAGTGTTTTTCAATAGCCCCACAAATAATTGCTTCTTAGACAGCACTCATAACCCTCAATAGTTTGGCTACGCTTTTTTTTGATGAGTATTCAAATCATGCTCACGAGCATTAAAATGACGCTTGGGAGGATTGAAATGAGACTTATGAGCATTAAAATGATACTCAGGAGCATGAAAATGATACTCGTGAGGACTAAAACGATGATTAAATGTTGCGATTTTGTCACCTCCTAAAAAAGCCTAACACTAAGAAATAATTTTTGTAAATTTGTCGCCTAACAACAGATAAGTTATGAGTAAGCAAAAACGAGTTGCAGAAGCCATAAAAAACGTAGTTTCAACTATGATGGATAAAGTTATGAATAATGTACTCATAAAAGACCCTTTTATAAAAGAAGCTCACCATGCGGCAAAACCACTTTATGCAGCGTTAGTTCCAGACGAAATTTTTAAAGGCTCACATTTTGAAAGAAGATTTGTAACACCATTTGGTGGCGTTTGGGAAAAATTAGCACAAGTTGTCGCCATTGAAGCACACGGAAATTGCTCATTAGGACATAGCGTAAATGGGACGGTTGGAAGTGAAAGTTTAAGACGGATTCAAGAAGTGCTAAACAGACTTGAACACAATCCGAAAGGCGAATTGAAAGTAAAACCACATTGGAAAGAAGAACTTGACTACATATTGAAAGGTGGCGGTAAACCTATTCCTGTGAGTGTAACTTGTGACATATTTATTCACAACGAAGAAACCAATACAAAATATGCTTTTGAAATAAAAGCACCATTACCAAACAGCGATCAAACAAAAGTAAGCAAGGAAAAAATGTTGAAACTGTTAGCGATGAATCCAAAGCAAGTGGACTATGCTTACTATGCACTTGCCTACAACCCGTATGGAAAAAAAGAAGATTATAAATGGTCTTTTCCCATGCGTTGGTTTAATATGCACGAAGACGAATCTGTTCTAATTGGTAATGAATTTTGGGACTTAATTGGTGGCGAAGGAACGTACAATACTTTCATTTCCGAAGTAAATAAACTCGGAAAAGAATATAAAGAACGTATTTATAAAGAATTTTTGGACATCGAACCACCACAAAACGTTAACGATTCACCACTTAAATAGGCAAAATGAGAAAAGCAAACGGACGACGACCCGTATTTACATTTATTGACCTGTTTTCAGGTATTGGTGGTTTCAGAATGGCACTCGAAAAAAATGGAGGCGAATGCTTGCATTTTAGCGAAATTAGTTCGGATGCTATAACGGCATATTGTGCAAACTCAAACGAACCAATTGAGAAAAATTTAGGAGATATTACTAAAATTAAAGAACTGCCGAAACATAATATTTTGACAGCAGGAGTTCCTTGTCAAAGTTGGTCTATTGCAGGACGAAATTTAGGATTTGACGACGACAGAGGACAACTTTGGAACGATACTATATTTCTTTTAAATCAATCTAAACCAGATGCTTTTATTTTTGAAAACGTAAAAGGTTTAGTTGACCCAAGAAATAAAAAGGCATTGAGCTATATTTTAGACAGAATAAAAGAAGCAGGTTATTTTGCTAATTACTACGTTCTCAATTCTTTTGATTATGGCGTTCCTCAAAATAGAATTAGAATTTACATTATAGGTTTTAAAGACAAAACCTTTGCAGATAAATTCAAGATTCCAAAACCCCTCGACAAAAAAATAAAATTAGCAGACATTTTATCTGACTTCAAGGCGAGCGACGTTTCGCAACAAATCATTGAAACAGAAAATGAGATGCCAAGAAATTTATTTGGTGAGATTATCACACAGAAAAGTATGAGTTTATCAACCAGCAATGGTTTGAATGATTATTTTCTTTTCAATGATTTACGAAATGGACATTCAACCATTCATTCGTGGGATATTATCGAAACTACCGAAAGACAAAAGAAGATTTGCTATTTATTACTCAAAAACAGACGAAAAAGTGCTTATGGCGATTTAGATGGAAATCCGTTATCATTAGAACATTTTCAAAGTTTAGACAATACCATAACCGAAAAAGAGCTTGATGAATTAGTAGCGTTAAAAATCTTAAAGAAAGAGCATTATTCATTCAATATTGACAGCACTAAAATTAATGAGCTGACAGAAGAAGAAAGTCTTTTATTAAACCTTTGTGAGAACAATGTTTTGATCATGGATAAATTGAAAATGAATAGAGAGGTGAAAGTTAAAAAGATTTCAATTTCAAAAACGATTTTACCACTTATCGAACAAGGTATTTTGATAAGCAACGAAGAACGATACGATTTTAAAAATACTAAAATAAGTACCGGTCTTTATGGAGTAAATAGGGTATTTTTACCAACGTCAAATATCTTTCCTACACTTGTGGCTAGTGATACCAACGACTTTGTGACAACCAAAGTAATAAACGCTAAAAACGAAGAAGACCATAAAAAGCAATTCGTTGAACAAGTGTATAAAAAAGAAAACTATCGAAGAATTACAAAAGAGGAAGCTTGTATGATACAGGGCTTTCCGAAAGATTACGTTTTGCCTGAAAATAGAGCCAGATGGATGAAATTGGTGGGTAACAGTGTTTCTGTACCAGTGATTGAGGTGTTGTGTAAAGCTATTTTAGACACAGGTATTTTCGACACCAAAAAAGAAATCAAAACTGATAGACCTAAAATTCATAATTTAGTTGAAAGATGAAAAGTACACAGATTCTTGTAATCACACTTTTGGGATTATTGGCATTAGCCTTTTTTTTATTAGATTATTCATTTGGTAGTCAAATGATTACAAATATAGATGCTAATGGAATAGAAAGCTCTGAGAAGTCATTTGGCTTGTTTTTTCCCACAGCACTGCTCTTCGCTTTTTTGTGTGTTACACATTTTTATTGCCTAAGAACCAACAGGATATTCAACAAATCTTTTTCTATCCTTTACTTTTTGTGTACGGTACTTCCTGTGTTGTATATTCTTTATCAAAAATATATAAACTTACTTGTGATGAGTAGCAGATTTCGATATTTCTCGATACAAGCACCTCTCTTTAATTTTGAAACCAATCCTCTTGAATACATTATTGCGTTTTTCATACTTGTATTAGCTCAGGTTGTTTGGGTTTTGAGGGTTGTTCGCAGGAGATAAACTTGATTTAATTTTCTTAAATATCCGAAAAAAACAACGCCTCCTAAGCGTTTTTTTCAATAAATCACCTTCAAAAATATGATACTAGAAGCTGCAATCGGAGATGCTTATGGAGCAGGCTTTGAGTTTAGAGATAATGATTATATTCTTCAGCATAATAATCTAACAAAGTATCACGTTCATGGTCTTCATGATGAAATCTATAAACGCTATACTGATGATACCCAAATGGCGATTGCTGTTGCAGAACTGCTATTAGAAACCAACGACTGGACAGAGTTGAAAGTCGCCAATAAGTTTGTAGAAGTATTTCATCGAGATAAACGGAGAGGCTACTCAGACCGTGTTTATAATGCACTAGATGCCAGCAAGAATGGAGAGGATTTTATTCGAATTATCGATAATAGAAGCTCGGGAAATGGTTCTGCGATGCGTGCTTATGCGATAGGTTTCCTCAAGGATATTCCTACTTTATTAAGGCTTTGTGAGATACAAGCAAAGGTATCACATAACACACCCGAAGGGATTTCTGGAGCAAAGAGAATCGCTTTGGCTGTACACTATTATCGCTATCGTTTGGAGGAAAAAGGTTCGCTAGTTGATTTCCTGAACACCACATTGGAGGAAAACGAACACTACGAGATTACTTCTCCAATTGATATGCACTGCTATCCAACGACAAGGGCTGTGATCAAAATTGTTTCCGAAGCGGATGCTATGGAAGATTGTCTGAAAAAAGCCATCGACTTTGGCGGAGATACCGATACGGTTGCCGCCCTTTGTTTAGCCATTTTATCTCAAAAGAAAAACTGTAATAGTACTTTGCCCAAATTCCTTTTTAACGAACTGGAAAATGAAGCATTTGGTCGAGATTATCTCATGCAACTAGATAATAATTTAGCACTCAAGTTTGGGGATCATTTGTAAAACCCTCCCCCCTGCCAGTCTAAGTGTTTTTCTATAAACCCATCAATAAAATACTCCTTAGACAGCACTCATAAACAAAGCGTAGCCCCTCAATAGTTTGGCTACGCTTTTTTTTGATGAGTACTCAAATGATGCTCACGAGCATTAAAATGGTGCTCGTGAGGATTGAAATGACGCTAGAGAGGATTGAAACGGGACTCAGGAGCATGAAAATGATACTCGTGAGGATTGAAATGGGACACTTTGGCTACGCTTTTTTTTTAATGAGTACTCAAATGATGCTCATGAGCATTAAAATGACGCTTGGGAGGACTAAAATGGGACTCACGAGCATTAAAATGGTGCTTGAAAGGATTAAAATAGGACTTGTGAGGACTAAAATGGTACTCTTGAGCATTAAAAAGGTGCTTATGAGGATTAAAATAGGACTATTGAGTATTCAAATCATGCTCTTGAGCATTAAAAAGGTGCTTGGAAGGACTAAAATGGGACTATTGAGCATGAAAATGATACTCGTGAGCATCAAAACAATACTCATGAGTATTCAAACGATGTCCTTTGTCCCATGCTATTTTTAGCTACGTTTTTTCATTCCAAAACAAACTTTAACAAAAATTATCTTTCGATATACCTACAAATGTCTTGAAAACCTCGCTTTTGGTCGAATAAGGCATACAAGTTATTGGTTTATTAATTATTTTTAAAAATATGTGTTGCAGGCATCGTCTAGCGTATCTTGCTACAACAAGTCAACAAACAAAAACAAACCATATAATTATGAACAGAAGGGATTTTATCCAACTCTCTGGCATGGGTATTGGTGCGATGTTGGGTGCATCGGTGCCAGTTTTAGGCAACATTGTTCCTGCGGAAGCCCTACTCGACCCTAAAATAGACCCCGTTACTAAGAAAAGATTGGCAGATGTTGCCTTAAACGCCGCCAAAGCACGAGGAGCAACCTATACCGATGTGCGTATTGGGCGTTATATGCAACAATACCTGTTTACAAGAGAAACAAAAGTACAAAATATTGTCAATGCCGAATCGTATGGCGTGGGCATTCGGGTGATTGCCAATGGCACTTGGGGCTTTGCCGCCACCAGCGACGTAACTACCCAAGGGATTGCCAAATGTGCTGAAACGGCTGTAGCCATTGCCAAAGCCAATGCCAAAATCCAGAAAGAACCCGTAAACCTAGCCCCCCAAAAAGGTGTTGGCGAAGTGGTTTGGAACACTCCCATCAAACGCAATGCTTTTGAAGTGCCTGTGCAAGAAAAAATTGACTTATTGATGAAAGTCAATTCGGAGGCCATGAAAAATGGGGCTGGCTTTGTGACTTCCAATTTGTTTTTTGTCAACGAACAAAAATACTTTGCCTCCTCCGATGGCTCTTATATCGACCAAGATATTCACAGAATATGGCCTACTTTTACTGTTACGGCCGTAGATAAACAAGCCGGAAAATTCAAAACTCGTGATGCCATCAGTTCTCCTATGGGTATGGGCTATGAATACCTCGACGGGTTAGCTTCCGAAAAAATTGCTGCCCCCAATGGGCTAGTGGGCTATCGTAATTCTTACGACATGGTAGAAGATGCTATCATGGCCGCCAAACAAGCCAAAGAAAAACTAACCGCCAAGACTGTTCCAGCCGGCAAATACGACTTGGTACTCGACCCCAACCATTTAGGACTTACCATTCATGAGTCGGTAGGACACCCCACCGAGCTAGACCGTGTGTTGGGCTACGAAGCCAATTATGCAGGTACAAGCTTTGCAACCCTCGACAAGTGGCAAACCAAAGCATTCAATTATGGCAGCAAGTTGGTCAATATCGTGGCCGATAAAACCCAACCGCATTGCTTAGGCACAGTGGGCTACGACGACGAAGGTGTACCTTGTAAAGAATGGAATTTGATTAAAGATGGCGTATTGGTCAACTATCAGGCGATTCGTGACCAAGTGGGTATTTTAGGAGAAAAAGAATCGCATGGCTGTTGCTATGCCGACAACTGGAACTCGGTGCAGTTTCAGCGTATGCCCAATGTTTCGCTACAACCGGGCAAAGAAAAGCTGAGTGTTTTCGATATGATTAAAGGTGTTGAAAAAGGCATTTACATTATTGGTAGAGGCTCGTATTCGATTGACCAACAACGCTATAACTTCCAGTTTGGCGGACAGCTTTTCTACGAAATTAAAAACGGAGAACTCACAAGTATGCTCGACGACGTGGCGTATCAATCGAACACCCAAGAGTTTTGGAACTCTTGCGTACAAATTTGCGACAAAGACGACTACCGTACTTTTGGTTCGTTTTTCGATGGTAAAGGACAGCCTTCGCAAGTAAGTGCGGTGTCGCATGGGAGTGCAACCACTCGTTTCAACGGTGTCAATGTGATTAATACTGGGCGTAAAATCTAATTTTGCCCCTTTCATCAACCTTTAATCTCGTAAAAAAATGGCGATTATCTTATCAAAAGAAGAAGCAAAAAAAATCATAGATAAAGTACTTAGTTTCTCTAAAGCCGACGAAATGAGCGTAAGCCTTTCGGGCGGTCGCACGGGAAATATCCGTTATGCACGCAACTCGGTATCGACCAGTGGCGAGTCTTACAATTTGTCGTTGGCTGTTACAGCCGTGTATGGCAAGCGTTCGGGCACGGCAACCATCAACGAATTTGACGAACAATCATTAGAAAAAACCGTTAGAAGAGCCGAAGAAATTGCCAAATTAGCCCCCGAAAACCCCGAGTATATGCCCCTATTAGGGCCTCAAAAATACCTAGAAACGCCTAGCTTCAACGAAAGTACAGCTAAAATAGACCCTGAGTTTAGGGCAAATGCGGCTTTTAATAGCCTCGATCCTTGTGCCAAGAAAAACCTTACGGCAGCAGGCTATTTGGAAGACACCACGGGCTTTTCGGCGATAGGCAACAGCAAAGGGTTGTTTGGCTACAACAAATACACTTCTGTCGATTTCTCCGTAACGGTACGTACCGCCGACGGCACTGGTTCTGGGTATGGCATCAAAGATTTCAACGATGTAAGCAAGCTCAATACCAAAGCTACTACCGAAATTGCTATGCAAAAAGCAATGGCTTCGATGGGGGCCAAAGCCCTTGAGCCAGGCAAATATACGGTTATTCTCGAACCTGCCGCTTCGATTGATTTACTACAAAACATGATGCGAAACATGGATGCCCGCAACGCCGACGAAGGGCGTAGTTTTTTGAGTAAAAAAGGTGGGGGCATTCGTTTAGGAGAAAAACTATTCGACGAAAGAGTTACTATTTACTCCGACCCCATGAATGGAGAAATCCCTGGTTCTCCTTTCTCAGGCGATGGTCGTCCGCAAGAAAATATCACGTGGGTCGATAAAGGGGTAGTCAAAAACCTGACCTACTCTCGTTATTGGGCTGATAAAAAAGGCGTGCCTGCTACGCCTCCGCCAAGCGGTTTTATCATGTTGGGCGGCACAGAATCCTTAGCCGATTTGATTAAAGGTACAGAAAAAGGCATTTTGGTTACACGTTTTTGGTATATTCGTTCGGTTGACCCCCAAACCTTACTTTATACAGGTTTGACCCGTGATGGTACTTTTTACATCGAAAAAGGACAAATCAAATACCCTATCAAAAATTTCCGTTTCAACGAAAGTCCCGTAATTATGCTCAACAACCTCGAAGCTATGGGAACTCCTATGCGTATTGGGGGATGTTTGGTACCGCCGCTCAAAATTCGTGACTTTACCTTTAGTTCGCTTTCTGATGCGGTGTAGGAATGTGCTGTGGTTTACAAATGAACAACGATTCGTCCGTTCAACAAAGCATATTGCCATTTATCAAAAACAGATTGGTATATAATTTTTTGTCTTCATCAAAATTGATAAATTTAAGTTAAGCGTCAGATTACGTATCTTACAAAAAGAGCGTTGCCTACCGCATAAGCAAGGTTTATTGCGCCATCATTGACTCATATTGGTGATGGTGCAACGAAGCTTGAGGGCTGTTGCGACTTCTTTGTACGCTTACTTTTCATTATCAATCAAAAACTAAAAAAACTTGAAAAGAAGAGATTTCCTCCAAATGACGGGTATGGGCATGGGTGCTATCATGCTGCCTAACATACCTGTGATGGGTCGCCCTGTAGCGGCCGAAGCCCTGCTTGATGGCGGGCTAGATGTAGCGGTCAAGAAACGTTTGGCAGATGCCGCCCTCAATACGGCTAAAGCCAAAGGTGCTACTTACACCGATGTGCGTATTGGGCGTTACCTCAATCAGTTTGTAGTGACACGTGAAGACAAAGTACAAAGCATCACCAACACCGAGTCGTATGGCGTAGGCGTGCGTGTGATTGCCGATGGTTGTTGGGGCTTTGCCGCCATTGTCGATGCCAAATCAGAAGCCGATATGGCTCGTGCCGCCGAGCAGGCGGTTGCTATTGCCAAGGCAAATGCCAAACTTATGGCACAACCCGTACAACTGGTACCTCAAAAAGGCTTTGGCGAGGTAAGTTGGAAAGCTCCTATCAAAAAAAATGCGTTTGAAGTTCCTATCAAAGAGAAAGTAGATTTGCTTTTGGGGGTGAACGATGCAGCTTTAAAAAATGGAGCTAATTATGTCAATTCTGTCTTGTTTTTTGTAAATGAGCAAAAATACTTTGCTTCTTCCGATGGCTCTTACATCGACCAAGACATTCACCGTGTATGGCCTATTTTCAACGTTACGGCAATCGACCCGAAAACAGGTAAATTTGAAAACCGCCAAGCCCTCAGTGCCCCAACGGGCATGGGCTACGAGTACCTGCAAACCAATCCTTCCGACAAACTGACGGGCATTACTACACGTTACAACAAGGGCTATGATATGCTCGAAGACGTAACTGCCGCCGCCAAACAAGCCAAAGAAAAACTGACCGCCAAATCGGTAGAAGCTGGTAAGTATGATTTGATTTTAGACCCTTCGCACCTTTGGCTGACCATCCACGAGTCGGTAGGACACCCGCTCGAACTCGACCGTGTATTGGGCTATGAAGCCAATTTTGCTGGAACTTCTTTTGCTACCTTAGACAAATGGCAATCGAAAAACTTTAATTATGGTAGTAAATTGGTTAACCTTTTTGCCGATAAAACACAAGTAGGCTCGCTAGGGGCTGTAGGCTGGGACGATGAAGGCGTAAAAACCAAACGCTGGGATTTGGTCAAAGAAGGAACGCTCGTAAATTACCAAGCCATCCGTGACCAAGTGCATATTTTGGGCGAAACCGAATCGCATGGCTGTTGCTATGCCGATAGCTGGTCGTCGGTACAGTTTCAACGCATGGCAAATGTATCGCTTGCACCGGGCAAAACGCCTCTGTCGGTCGATGACATGATTAAAGATGTGAAAAAAGGCATTTATATCATTGGCGATGGCTCGTTTTCTATCGACCAACAACGCTATAACTTCCAATTTGGTGGACAATTATTTTATGAGATTAAAGATGGTAAAATTGTAGGAATGCTCAAAGATGTGGCTTACCAGTCGAACACCCAAGAGTTTTGGAACTCCTGCGTACAAATCTGCGATGAAAGAGACTATCGCTTAGGAGGCTCATTCTTCGATGGCAAAGGTCAACCGCCTCAAAGCAGTGCCGTATCGCATGGTAGCTCAACTACTCGATTCAGTGGCGTAAATGTGATTAATACAGCCCGTAAAATCTAAAACCAGCATCTTTTACCCGTAAATCTCTCAAAACTCATGTCAATCATCTTAACAGAAGAGGAAGCAAAAGCCTTATTGAAAAAGGTTTTGAGCTATTCTAAAGCCGACGAATGCGAAGCCAATATTCTCGGCGAAACACGAGGCAATATCCGTTATGCACGCAACGAGGTTTCGACCAGTGGTGCATTGACCAACCAAAACTTGTCGGTACAATCGGCTTTTGGTAAAAAAGTGGGTGTAGCTACTATTGACGAATTTGACGACGCTTCGCTCGAAAAAGTGGTGCGTCGGTCGGAAGAATTAGCCCAACTTGCCCCCGAAAACCCTGAGTACATGGGCGTACTTGCCCCTCAAACTTATACAAAAGTCAATGGCTTTTTTGACTCTACAGCCAATATCAATCCTGCCACAAGAGCCGATGCCGTTGCCAAAAGTTTGGCCTTGGTAAAAGCACAAAAATTGATAGGTGCAGGCTTTTTAGAAGACCAACAAGGCTACAATGCCATGATGAACTCGAAAGGCTTGTTTGCGTATTACAAAAGTGCCAATGTCAACTTTTCTTTAACCGTTCGTACCGAAGATGGCACCGGTTCGGGCTATGTGATTAAGGGCTACAGCGATGTAAATAAGCTCGACACAGCCGCCGCTACGAAAATTGCTATTCAAAAATCAATAGGCTCAAAAGGGGCAAAAGCCCTTGAGCCGGGCAAATATACCGTTATCCTCGAACCAACGGCGGCGGCAGTATTGCTCGAAAATCTGTACTTCGATATGGATGCCCGCAGTGCCGACGAAGGACGTTCGTTTTTTAGCAAAGCTGGAGGTAAAAGCAAAATTGGCGATAAAATTGTGGACGAAAGAGTCACGATTTTCTCAGACCCAAGCAATCCAGAGTTGCCTTCTTCACCTTGGTCGGGCGAGGGACTTCCGCAAGAAAAACTGGCATGGATTGACAAAGGGGTTGTCAAAAACCTGTCGTATTCACGCTATTGGGCTAGTCAGAAAGGAGTGAAGCCCATTCCTTACCCCAGCAACATGATTATGTTGGGCGGTACTGCCTCTTTAGATGAAATGATAAAAAGTACACAACGGGGCATTTTAGTCACAAAACTTTGGTATATCCGTAGTGTTGACCCACAAACTTTATTGCTCACGGGACTTACACGAGATGGTACTTTTTACATAGAAAACGGAAAAATAAAGCATCCTATCAAAAACTTCCGTTTCAACGAAAGCCCTGTCATTATGCTCAACAACCTCGAAATGTTAGGCAAACCAGAGCGTGTGGTGAGTACCGAAAGTAACATCAATTACCTTGTACCACCCATGAAAATCAGGGAGTTTACCTTCTCTTCGTTGTCGGATGCGGTTTAGGTATAGGACGTTGTGAAACAGCGGTTTGCTGTCGGAATGAGGTTGAATCAATTCCGACAGCAACTATCCGAAATCCGCAGTATTTTTCCCTTGATTACTTATTTATGAAACCATTTGTATTTACTCGTATTCAATACACCTCTGGCGATTGGGATACCGACCAACGAATGCCCTCCAATATCCTACATTCTTTGGTTGAATATACAACGATTCCAATTGAAGAAAAGGAAAAAGTGGTTTTATTGAGCAGCAACGACTTGTTTAAAAGTCCGTTTTGCTACCTCAGTGGGCATAAATTAGTTGAGTTTTCAACGCAAGAGCGAGAGCATTTTCATCGCTATGTAGAAAATGGCGGTTTTGTATTTGTGGACGATTGCAACCACGACATCGACGGTCTTTTCGCCAAATCATTCGAGCAAGAAATGGCACGTACCTTTGGCGAAAAGGCTTTACAAAAAATTGCTAATACCCATCCGATTTACCATGCTTTTTTTGATTTTGAAGGCCCGCCAACCACCAGTTTTGAACTCAACGGCTGGGGCGACGACCTCGTGCATGACTACCTCAAAGCGGTTGTCATAAAAGGTCGGATTGGCGTATTGTATAGCAACAAAGACTATGGCTGTGAGTGGGATTATGACTTTAGAAATAAACGCTGGCTTGCCGAAGACAATACCAAATTTGGAGTAAACATCATCAACTACGCATTAAATATTTGAATGTTGGAAACACAAGAAATCAAGCATTATCAAGCATTGGTGGCAAATTTGCCCCGTTTGAAACAAGAAATAGCCAAGGTTATTGTCGGACAAGCCGAGGCAATAGACGAAATACTGATTGCATTGCTGGCGGGGGGGCACTGTTTATTGGAGGGTGTGCCAGGCTTGGCAAAAACGTTGATGGTAAAGACGATTTCCGAAACCCTTGCCATGTCGTTTAAAAGAATCCAATTTACGCCCGACTTGATGCCCGGCGATATTGTAGGAACAGAAATGCTAGAAGAAGACCACGACACGGGTAAAAAATTCTTCAAATTCAACAAAGGCCCCATTTTTGCCCATATCGTTCTTGCCGACGAAATCAACCGCACGCCGCCCAAAACGCAAGCGGCTTTGCTCGAAGCCATGCAAGAATACAAGGTAACGTATGCTGGCACAAACTACGATTTGCCCAAGCCTTTTTTAATTATTGCTACGCAAAATCCCATCGAACAAGCAGGAACGTACCCTTTGCCCGAAGCTCAACTCGACAGATTTTTGTTATATATCAAACTGGGCTATCCTTCCGAAAACGAAGAATTACAGGTATTGAAAAATACAACAGGGACAAACAAGGCTAGTTTGCAAACCATTATGGACGAAAAAGACATTGCTGCTTTGCAAACGCTCACTCGTCAAGTCCATATCGACGATGCCCTGATTGCCAAAGTAAACCAATTGGTAAGAGCCACCCGACCTGCCACAACGCCTTTGCAAGTGGTGAAAGATTGGTGCAGTTGGGGAGCAGGCCCACGAGCAGGACAGGCTTTGATTTTGTGTGCCAAAGCTAGGGCAGTGTTGAACGAACGCTTTGCCGTATTGCCCGAAGATATTAGCACCCTCGCTTTCCCCGTGCTACGGCATCGAATCGCCCTGAATTTTAAAGCAGAAGCAGAAGGAATTTCAACCGACGATGTGATAACCGCTTTGGTGAAAACGATTTGAAAATTTGGTGATTTGAAGATAATTTAATTTGAAGATGAGGTAATTTGAAGATTTGAAAATAAGGTAATTTTCAAATTCATAAACCACCATTTTCAAATTTTCAAATTACCCAATTTTCAAATTGATAAACCACCATTTTCAAATCTTCAAATTACCCAATTTTCAAATTCAGAACCCATGTCTCAAGAACTTATCAAACTCAACAATCTTCAATTAGCTGGTAGGCTCATCAGCGAGGAAGTGATGTTGGGGATTCATGCCAGTAAGCGGTTTGGCTATGGAATTGAATTTGAGCAATACCGCCATTACGAACCCGGCGACGACCCCAAGCGTATCGACTGGAAGTTGTACGCACGTACCGACAAGCACTTGGTGCGAGAGTCGTCAACCGAAAGTAATACACATTTGCGTTTGATACTCGACTTGTCAGGCTCGATGAATTACGAAGAAAACACCATCAATCGACTGGCCTACAGCAAGGTTTTGTTGGCTTCCTTGGCGTATTTGGGCTACCGACAAGGCGATATAATGAGCCTCTATGCTCGCCAAGCTGGACGGCTACAAACGCTTGTGCCTGCGGGCAAACAGGCTTTTCAACGGATTTTATACCAACTCGAAAAAGCCCAAGCCAGTGGAGCATTACCTAGCAACGACCTCGAACTAAGTGCCTTGTATCAAAAAGAAAAAGAGTTGGTCGTCATTGTATCAGACTTATTACAGGTAAAAGACGAATGGGTACAATTCATTCAAAAACTTGCTAATCCGCACAGACAAGTACTTGTTTTTCAGGTATTAGGAACACAAGAGTTGGCATTCGACTTGAAAGGATTTTTTCGTTTCAAAGACCTAGAAACAGGCAAAGAAATTGAGTTACAAGCCGAAGCGATTCGAGCAGAAGTAAGGCAAAAAGCCCATGCTTACCTTGATTCGTTGCAAGAAAATTTACAAATACCCCATGTTTTTATTCATCAAATCACGCTTCAAACGCCCATAGCACAGGTCTTGATAGAAGGTTTGAAAAAATTAAAACGCTAAAAGATTCAACAAACAATTCAATGGAATTACTCAACCCTCTGATGCTCTGGGGAACGCTGGGTATAGCAATACCTGTAGCGATTCATTTTTGGCACCAGAAAAAAGGTAAATATTATCCTTGGGCGGCAACGCAATGGCTGTCGGAGAAAAACCTCCAACAAGCCAAAGGCTTACGCTTCGACGAATGGTGGCTACTGTTGTTACGCTGTTTGGCGATTGTCTTGCTTTGTCTTTTTTTGAGCAAGCCCATCTTGCTCAATCCTAGCTCGGCAAGCCAAGCCAAGTCTATTCATTTGGTAGAACCCTCGGCATGGGTTTACGAAAATTATAAATTTGAAATAGCATCGGCTTTGCAAAAAGGAGAACCCTGCTTTTGGCTAACCCAACCTTTGACAGCCATTGTGCAAGGGCAACAGCCCCCCTCAAGTAGCTGGTCGGCTTGGCAGTTTCAAGCCGTGTTGAATAGCTTGACTGCATCCAATACCAATCATTTACAATTGTACTTTACCAATACAGAGGCTTTGCTTACCTTGCCCAATATCTATGCTCCTATGCCTTATGACTTGCATTACGTTCGACCAAACTTTACTAAAAATAGAAATAATTATATACAAGTAAGTCAAAATCAGTTTATTACTTTAGATGATTCAGGCTCGTTGGTCAAGCAAACACAAATAGCCCAAGGCAATCAACGGGTTTATACAGGCGATATTGCTTATTTTATTCCGAAGCAACATCCCGACGAAAAATACATACACGCAGCCTTACAAGCCCTGACGCAAGTGTATGGTTTTTCGTTCAAAAAGGTAAACGAACTCACCAAAGCCCAAATTTCTTTTGATGTGCCTTCGTCAACGGCACTTGCATTTGTATATCAGCCTACCCGTTTCGACAGTCACGTGGTAGCATTGCCTGAAACTTGGCAAGCGATGGCTTTCAGTGAACAGTTACCCATTTTTATTGGAGAACATATTGTTAGAGAATTACATTTAAAAAATACTGATAATCCACTCAGTAGCAAGCAAATAAATGCTTTGTTTACATTACAGCCTTATCATCCAAGACCAACCCAAAGCAAGTTGTCGGATGTGTTATTCGTAGCACTTTTATTGGTGATAGGCATAGAACGATGGTTGTCATTACAGAAAAATTCATGAATCCACTTCAACGCATCATCACAAACGTCAAAATTCAACTCTACTGCTCTGCTTTCGCAATCTCCTTGCTAGGCAGTGGATGGGTCTTTTTTATCTGTCATTGGATTAATTTATCCTTGGGGTGGTCGGCTGTGGGAGCAGCGTTGAGCTTTGCCTTACTGGCTTATTCGACCAAGCTTTTTCAGGATAAACACGCTCAAAGTGTAGCTTTGCTACATAAAAAATTACCACAAACTGAGTATAGCTTAACTTTATTACAACGCTCAACATTAAACATCGCCGAGCAGTTGCAACTAGAACGACTCATGCAGCAACAGGTTCTTCAAACGCCTTTCGCCCTTTCGCCTTGGCTGATAAGAATGGTTATTGCGTGGGTCGTATCGCTACTGTTGTATGGTGCATGGACGATGATTGGAGCTACGTCAAAATCTTCGGCAAGGGCTTCTTCAAAGCCTCCTTCGACTTTGCTTGTGCCTGTTACACCGCCACAGTGGCAAGGGATGGTTGTAGAAATTCAGCCGCCAGCATACACGGGTTTGCCAGCACAAAAAACCCAACGCCTCGATGTAGCCGCCTTGGTGGGCAGTCGCCTGCGTTGGACGGTGCTATTTTCTCATCCAGAAGCGGTACAAGTAGCCCTTGTCAATCAACAAGGCACAGCCTTGCCTTTTCGGAAAAAGCCCCAAGGTTTTGTGTATGAAGACCAACTACTCAGCAATGGGCTGTATGCCATCAAAGCGTATTGGAAAGATTCATTGTTGTATCAGTCCGACTATTTTAGGTTAGAAGCCTTGCCTGATTTAGCGCCTAAAATTGAACCCAAAAGCAAAGAATTGTACCAAATTCATCACCTCAACGACCCTAAAAGTCTAACTGTTGCCGCTACAATCAGCGATGACTTTCTTGTTTCGGAGGCATTTTTGGTGGCTACTTTGGCAAGAGGTTCGGGCGAAAATGTGAAGTTTAGAGAAATGAAAATTCCGCTCAATATCCATCAAACCAAACAAGCCACAGTACAGAAAACCCTTGATTTGAAAGCTATGCAATTTACGCCCGGCGACGAATTGTATTACTATTGGGCTGCATTCGACAACCGACAACCACAGCCTAATTTTACTAAATCCGATACGTATTTTGTTGTATATAAAGACACTACGCAAGCCGAAGAAGCTGATTTGGCTACAATGGCAATGAATATTATGCCTGAGTATTTTCGCAGTCAAAGACAAATTATTATTGATACAGAAAAATTGATTGCCAAACGAAAAAAATTAGACAAACATAGTTTTAATAGTACTTCTAATGAAATAGGCTTCGACCAAAAAGCCTTGCGGTTGCGGTATGGGCAATATTTAGGAGAAGAATTTGAAAACAACATTGGCGGCAGTGGTCCACCCGAAGAAATGCACACCGACGACCCATTGAAAGGCTTCCGCCATGACCACGACGAAGGCGAACACGACCATGAAGAAAACAAAAGCGACCACCACGACCACCATGAACACGAAGCCCCTAAGTCGGAAGAAAAAGACCCCATGAGTGCTATTTTAGCCGATTTTATGCACAGCCACGACGATGGCGAAGCAAATACTTTTTACGAACAATCGACTCGCAGTTTATTGAAAATGTCGCTCGAACAAATGTGGCAATCAGAGTTGCATTTGCGGATGTACGAGCCAGAAAAAGCCTTGCCTTTTGAGAAAAAAGCCCTCGAATATTTGAAATCGGCACAACACAAGGCTAGAACTTTTGTGAAAAAAACAAGTTTCGACCCACCGCCAATTAAAGAAAAAGAAAAACGACTGACGGGTGAGCTAACTAAATTTAACACCGCTTTTCAATTCCAAAAAAACCTTGGCAATGAATCGCTTTATACTCGTATTGCAACCGTCATGGGCATAGCCGAAGAGCAACAAACCAAGCCGATATTGACAGCATTTCAAAAACAACAAATCTTACAACTAGGTATGTTGTTGAGTGAAAAAGCAATCAATCAGTCGATGACACATTGGCGTGTATTGAGCGATTTACAAAAAATGGTTAATGGAAAAGCACTAACCAACACCGAACGCAAACGCCTTGAACGCCATTTATACGAACTTGTCGCAAGAATATATGCACAAAAAACTGGTCATAGCAATGCTCATCGCACAGGTAATGAAAAGTTAGAAAAGGCTTTTCGACAACATTTGGAAGGATTGCGTTGAGAGATATTTAACCGAAAGAAATATGATTATTGATAGAATAATAGAAACCCCAAGCGATTGGCTATTGGTATTGCTTTGGCTTGCAATAGCTGGCGTGATGTGGTTGGGTTTACGCAAACAAAAAGCTGCCACCTCTTTGAAAAGATGGACTAAAATTGTCTTGCATATTGCTTTATGGATAGCATTGGGTGGCTTGTTATGGCAACCTCGTTGGCAACATAGCACCAACGCACAACGCTTACTCTGCTACAGCAACGACGTACCATCGGCAAAAGTAAAGGCCGTACAAGATAGCCTTGGTATTCCCCTGCGTTATGATGCCAAAACATTATTACGAAAGATGCTAGAAAACCCTACATTAGAGCTAAAAATAGGAGAAATCTATTGGTTAGGGCAAGATTTTTCGCCTGCTTTTTTAGCGAAATTTCATGCCCCCAAGTTCCATTGGATTCCTTATTTTGCTGAAAACAACCTACAAAATTTGTCATGGACAGGCGTATTGGCTAAAGGAAGCAAACAACACATTACAGGAAGTATAGCCCTTACGACACCTCAAACGCTACGTTTGCAATATGCCAACACCGTACTAGATAGCGTTATGTTACCCAAAGGTTTTTCCACATTTAGTCTTACGTTTCCTGTATTTGCCCTAGGCAAAAATCACTGGGAATTGAGCCTTGGCACGCAGGCTTTGTACGATATTCGTTTTTTTAGCTATCCTACAGCCAAACAGCATTATTTATTTGTTCTCAGCAATCCTGATTTTGAGAGTAAAACCTTAGCCGATTGGCTTGGACGACAAGGGCATCAGGTAGAAATGCTTACGCAAGTCGCCAAAAAGACCACCTATAAAGTTGGAATTAATACCACCCAAACTCCACAAACATTCGATTGCATTATTACAGACGCATCGCAGGCAAATAATCCCTTGGTAAAAAAAGGCATGGGAGCAGGGAAAAGTGTGTTGTTTATGAATTTTACCAATCCCGAACAAGAAATTCGGCAAGTCAATCAGGCTTTGGGGACAACTTGGGCAGTACAACGAACAAGCAATCAAGACAATCGAATCGTTGCTCCAGACCTAACGGCCTTGCCTTATCGTTTTATCGAAAAACCTTTACAACAGCCTATTTTCGACGAAATGGCTGTGCAGAAAAAACAAGGAAAAGTAGGCGTTTCGTTATTGCAAGAAACATTTGGCTTGATGCTCAGTGGCGATAGTCTTCGTTATGCAAAAATTTGGTACAATACTTTGCAAGCATTGTTGGCAAAGCCTGTGGCAGAAGCCCAAGTAAAAGCACCTTTGTTGCCTCAAACCAACATACAAATCGCCTTTGCTCCAAGCAACAGCAAACAAACCTTTATCAACACCGATACGGTTTATACTTCGCCCAATCCTTTGCAACAAGCACAACAAATGGGGAAGTTTGTACCCGATACAACAGGCTGGCAACGCTGGCAAGATACCTTGGGGCTTTATGTAGAAGACCCTACAAGTCCTTTGCTGAAAGCTGCCTATCTGAGCAACTTTTTGGCGGCCTCACAAGCGACAGCCATACAAAAAAAAGTAACAGATAATACTATTTTTCAAGCATTAGCAGACGAATATTGGTACTTGCTTATCTTACTCATAATGACACTTTTATGGCTCGAAACAAAGCTTTAAACAAGAGTTGTGAGAAAAAACAATAGCAATACCTTGTAAAAGTTTTTACAGAAATAGTTGTACCGTATTTAAAAAACAACTACTTTTGCACCACGAAAACGAAACAACAAGTCGTTTGATTAAGCCCAGGTGGCGGAATCGGTAGACGCGTTGGTCTCAAACACCAATGAGGTTACACTCGTGCCGGTTCGACTCCGGCCCTGGGTACAAAAGCGAAACAGCAATGTTTCGCTTTTTTGTTTTGTATGGGTTTTTATCCTGCCTATTGCTTCATACAACTTCAATTGTATCAATTTTTACACAAAATATTAATATATTTAGCCTTCCAAAACAGTTTCTTCCATGAAAAAGCTTCTTTTTTTACTCTTGTTTTCGTTGCCAGTATTGGCACAAAAGGCTGATGTATTACCCCGAAGTACGCCCGAAGCTATGGGTGTTTCTTCAGAAAAAATCAACCAATTTCTACAAGCCGTTGCCCAAAGTAAGCACGAACTGCACAGTTTTATGATGCTCCGACACGGCAAAGTAATTGCTGAAAAATGGTGGAATCCGTACCGAAAAGACCTCAAACATACCATGTATTCGGTGAGTAAAAGCTTTACAGCCACGGCTGTGGGCTTTGCTGTTTCGGAAGGACTGTTAGACGTAAACGACAAGGTGACAACGTTTTTTCCAGACGAAATACCTTTGCCGATGAGCCCTAATTTAGAAGCATTGCGTATCAAAGATTTACTCAGCATGAGCGTCGGACAAGCCACCGACCCCACAGGAACGATTGTAAGCCAACATAACGAGTGGGTGATGGCCTTTCTTCATACGCCTATTGTACATAAACCCGGTACGCAATTTTTGTATAATTCTGCCGCAACCTATATGCTGTCGGCCATTGTGCAACGTGTCACCAAGCAAAGCCTCGTCGATTACCTTACACCTCGCTTATTTGAGCCACTGGGCATTACAGGCATTGATTGGGAAACCGACCCCAAGGGCATCAATACAGGTGGCTGGGGGCTACGATTGAAAACAGAAGATATGGCAAAATTTGGACAGCTTTTTCTTCAAAAAGGACAATGGAAAGGCAAACAAATCATTCCACAGGCGTGGGTAGAAGAAGCTACTAGCATGCAAATCATGCAAGACCCCAACGCTCCGCAAGCCAAAACGAACGATTGGCTACAAGGCTATTGCTATCAGATGTGGCGTTGTCGAAACAATGGCTTCCGTGCCGACGGAGCAAATGGTCAGTTTATTATTGTACTGCCCGACAAAGACGTGGTCATTGCTATCACTGCCGAAACAACCGATATGCAAGGCGAGTTGAACCTCATTTGGCAATATTTATATCCTGCTATTGAGGAAAAAGCCCTTCCTGAAAATGCTCAAGCGACGGCTCAATTACAAGAATCAATCAAAAACTTGGTGCTTACGCCTCCTCAAAAACTTGCTAAAAGCAGTATTGAAACTCAAGTTTCAGGCAAAACATTTGTCGTTAATGCCAATGGGCTAAAATCGGTCAAATTTGATTTCGACCAAGACCTTTGTACATTTCATATCCAAACCGATTCGCTCAATTACAGCATTCCTTGTGCCAAACATACATGGGAACTGAGTAAAACCCTCAAGCCAGGGCCTTACTTGGTTGAACGAGCCAAACACAATCGGGTAGGCTTGCCAGCGTATCAGCTTGCCAGTAGCTATACTTGGACAGACGACAAAACGCTTTACCTAACGATTCGTTATATCGAAAGCCCTCATACCGAAGAATTTCAGTGCATATTTGAAGACAATACCGTAAAAATCAGCAGATTTACTATTTTCACACGAGGCATTTTACCACCACCTTGGGTAGGTGTTGTCAAATAAAGAAGTAAAGAGCAAAGAGTATGGAGGTTTGATTTCGGAATTTTAATAAAAGCGATTACATCCAAAATCAAACCTTCGCAATTATATGAAAGCTCATAACTCAGCGGTCATCCACTTGGGTTGTGTTTGCAGAATTTGCTGATAAATAGGACAATCTTCGTCGTGTGCTCCTTTCAAATAACCAATGCTCATCAAAAACTCGCCTACAATTTCGCCCCCCGTAAACTTAAACGTTTTCTTGAAAAGCTTTACCCAAGCCTCTTTATCTTTGGGATGATGCCCAGCCAACCAATTTTCAAAAGAACCGTATTCGCTTTGAAGCTGTTGGATTTTCTTGGCATTCTCAATAGCTGCATTGATTTTCAGACGGTTGCGGATAATACCTGCATTTTGTAATAACCTTGCTCGGTCGGCATCGGTATAAGCCGCTACCTTGGCAATATCATAATGACTGTACGCTTCCCGGAATGCCTGTTCTTTTCTTAAAATAGTTTCCCAACTCAGCCCTGCTTGGTTGATTTCAAGAATCAATCTTCCGAAAAGCTCGTTGTCGTTATGAATCGGGAAGCCGTAGTGATAGTCGTGATAATGCCCATGCAAAGCCTTTCGTTCTTCGGGTTGCATGTTTTGAATAGCTTTACAATAAGACATAAATAGAAACGCTGAAATGGTGAGTTTTGTAAAATTACAAAAAACAATTGAACAACACAGGATTGCTGCGACACCTTATTTCAGCTTCACAGCCAAACAATTTTTCTTCTAAAAAGTTGTAGCTGTATGAAACCAGATTTATTAGCACTTGATTTTGCCTCCATACCTGTATTTATTGGCCTGTCTGTCGGTATGTTTGGTGTAGTAGTATTGCGTTATGTATTACTTTCGGGCATTTTTCATTGGTATTTTTATCATTGGAAAAAAGACGTTTGGCTGCACCGCAAAATCAATCGGAAAAGTTATAGCCCTGCCCAATTCAAAAAAGAAATTGCTTGGTCGATGCTTACGGCTATGATTTTTGGCATAATCGGTGCAGGCACTGCGGTTTTATGGCAAAAAGGATACACCCAAATCTACCTCGAAACGCAGCAATTCCCTTGGTATTGGTTGCCTTTGAGCATAGCCCTAGCCATGCTCATCCACGAAACTTACTACTATTGGTTGCATCGTTGGATGCACCAACCGAGCATTTACAAATGGGTACATAAAATTCACCACGATAGCAAAATCACTTCTGCTTGGACAGCCTTTTCTTTTCATCCGATAGAAGGACTACTCGAAGCCCTCATTATGCCCTGCATTGTATGTGTTGTTCCGATGCACGTGTATGCTGTGCTTACCCATTTGAGTATTATGACCCTCACGGCGGTTATCAATCACCTCGACATTGAGATTTACCCTAAAAATAATTGGGGCAATCACTTAGGAAAATACATGATTGGTGCTACACACCACAGCCATCACCATAAATATTACCGCTATAATTTTGGGCTTTACTTTACTTTTTGGGATAAATGGGCTAAAACAGAAAGCCCTAAGTTTAAGGAAGAATTTGAGCAAAGAAATTAAAAAAGGTCGAGGTGAACCCCCGACCTTAAATGCTATCAATTTTTGCTTTTTATAAATTATAATGTGCTCTAATCATGCCTCTGTAGCCTTGTTGTTCCAACGCTACTTTTTTAGCTTCGGCGGCTTCTCTTGTAGGAAACTCGCCCAAAAGTAAGCGATACACTTTACCCACATCTTTGAGGCTTACCTGAATAAATATTTGGTCACGACTTGTTCCCATGCGAATCAACTCATCATATACATCCTGAACCTTATTTAGATTCATCAGGGCTGTTAGTTGTACACCAAAACCTTTGGGAAACTTTTCTCCGCCGTTAATGTCGTAAGTACGGTCGGGTAAAAAAGCCAAAGAGCGGTCGGAATACACCGAAGGCGTTGCCGAAGTAGTAGCGGTAGCAGCGTAAGAGGTACGGACAGGGGCTACAGCCGCAACTTTGTTATTATCGTTAGAAGCTACCATGTCACGAGGAGGCATGGCGTTGGAAGTAGCTGGTAGCGGAGAAGACGCTGGCACGGTAGTGAGGTTGTTGTGGGCCGTAGGGTTAGACGCTACAGGCACAGACGACGGCGAAACCCCGTTTTTACTTACAAACTCTACCCGCACATAAGCCTTGCCACTGGCAATCATACCCAAGCGAGTAGCTGCTTCTCTCGACAAATTAATAAGCTTTCCTTCCTCTTCGCATCGGCAATAGTCGTTTACACGTACTTCTACCGATTTCATATTTTCTAAATTCGTTACTTTTAGAATTGTATTCAAAGGGTACTTTGAGTGCGAAGCCGTCAACTGTGCGTCGTCATACGTTTCACCATAAGACGTAACTCTGCCATTTAGGTTTTTTGCATAATACTTTGCAATTCCTTCTTCTGCCACATTACCTGTTTGGGCCAAAGAGCTCAACGAAAGACCTCCAATTACGAATAAAAAAGCGAATTTTGCTAACTTGTTCATGTTATAGTGTTTTTTGATTAAAAATTAGATGTAAGTAATAAGGAAAAAACCTCATTTCACCAGTAGGAAAAATAACATTAAAATTTTAGGGTAAAGGTGGGCAAAGAATTAAAAATAAGATATTTATTACAAAAATACAAATTTTATGCCATTTTTGTTAAAAACTAAAAAAAGTCCTAAATACATCTATTCTTTTACAAAAAATAAAATTATACCTAGCTGAATATTAAGCCTTTGTAAACAAAATTAAAATACCCTTGTATTTTTCTCGAAAATCATATTTAAAATATACAATTTATTCTAAGCAAATGTATAGATAATTCTAAGCATTATTTCAGTAAAGCGTAAGAATCATTTTTCAAATATATTTCCTAACTTGGCATCACACTTACCAATACAAGGCTGAGTCATTTTTCCATTGACCAAATACCATTTTATAAATAAATTCATTGTTATATGACTATTCAAAAACAACTCACAAAAAAGCCCACCGTAGGACAACAGCGTGTAATTATCGCACAAGTAAGCCCTGAAATAGACGCAGGCCGATTTGCCGTAAAAGCCATTGTTGGCGATAAAATTGGGGTAGAAGCAGATGTTTTCCTTGATGGACACGACGTACTGGCCGCCGAAGTACTTTATAAAAAAGCTTCCGACGACCAATGGCAGACTGTTCCGATGCGTTTTGTCAATAACGACCGCTACGAAGCTGCATTTATTGCCTCACAAGTAGGTCTGTATGAGTATAGCATTCGGGCTTGGGTGGACCACGCCGCCACTTGGGAACACGAAATAGCGATGAAAATCAAAGATGGGCAACACGTAGCCGTTGAGCTACTGGTAGGTGCTAATCTTTTAGAAAAAAAACAAGCCCTCGCCAATGAAGCCGACCGCCACGCCATAAGTGAGGTGATAGCCATATTCCGTAATCCGAGCCAATACGCCCTCGCTGTTGAATTGGCACAGGGGCATCAAGTGCAAGAATGGATTCATCAGTACCCTACACGGGATTTTGCCAGCACTTACCAAACCCTCAAACTATGGGTAGATAGAGAAAAAGCGGCGTTTTCGGCTTGGTATTCGATGTTTCCTCGCTCGGCATCCTCGCAAAAAGGCACGCATGGCACGTTCAAAGACGTAGCCACCAATGTACTGCCTCGCCTCAAATCGTTAGGCTTCGATGTGTTGTACATCCCTCCTATTCATCCGATTGGCCACCAATTTAGAAAAGGCAAAAACAATAGCACGACTTGCCAAGAAGGCGAGCCAGGTGTACCTTATGGCATTGGTTCTGAGTTGGGCGGCCATACGGCGATTCATCCAGCATTGGGTACACTCGACGACTTAAAACAACTAATAGAAAGCTGTAAAGCCTATGATATTGAGCTTGCCATGGACTTGGCCATTCAATGCTCGCCCGACCACCCTTGGGCCAAAGAGCATCCAGCATGGTTTAAGGTGCGTCCCGATGGCACTATTCAATATGCTGAAAATCCACCCAAAAAATACCAAGATATTTATCCTATCAATTTTGAATCAGACGATTGGGAAGCACTTTGGGAAGAACTCAAAGACGTAATTATGACTTGGGCTTCTTGGGGCATTCGCATCATTCGGGTTGATAACCCTCATACCAAATCCTTTAATTTTTGGGAATGGGTTATTGCCGAAGTGCAGGCGGTGTATCCTGATATGATTTTTTTGGCAGAAGCTTTTACCAAACCTAAAGTAATGGCACAATTGGCCAAATTGGGCTATACACAATCTTATACCTATTATACTTGGCGTAACAGCAAAGCCGAGTTGATAGGCTATATGCAGGAGCTTACCCAAACCGAACAACGCCATTTCATGCGTCCTAATTTCTGGCCCAATACCCACGATATTTTGCCTTGGTGCTTGCAAGGCGGCCTCGAACCCGTTTTCCTTACACGCTATTTTATGGCGGCAACACTTTCGGGCAATTATGGCATTTTTGGGCCTGTGTTTGAAAGCATGAACCATGAGGCAAATCCGGGCAAAGAAGAATACCGCAATTCAGAAAAATACGAAATCAAACATTGGGATTGGTCTTTTGAAAATAAACTTACCCATATTATTCGTATGACCAACAAAGCTCGTATGGAAAATTCGGCCTTACAGCGTACCAATAATATTACGTTTTGCGATATTCCCAACGACCAAGTGCTGGTATATCTCAAAACGCACGCCAACGGCAACCGTATCCTTTGCGTAGTAAACCTCGACCCTTATCACCGACAAGGCGGCGTGTTGCGTGTGCCTTTGCACCTGATTCACAAGCACCAACACGAAGCGTATATCGTACACGATTTGTTGACGGGAGCTAAATATACTTGGCATGGCGAACACAATTTTGTGGACTTAGACCCACACATTATGCCCATGCACTTATTCCGAATAGAGGATATGTAAGCATTGATTGTTGCGAAAAAATCTAAAATCATGCCTTGCTGCATTTGGGTAAAAGCTTTTTATCCAAATGCAGCAAGGGACAATATTCGATAACTATTGAAATAAATTTACTCGAACTTCATAAGGAAAAAGGCTTTTATTTTTTTACGACTGAATTTACTACATTTAATCAACATCTAATTGGCTTTAAAACCTGCTATAATCTCAGCGAAATATTATATTTGATTAAAGCGTTCGTACTATTGTTTCGCTTCTTTCGACTTCAGGGCTGGCCAAAGCTCATTTGCTTTTTTGATTCTTCCCGGAATGTCTTTATTCCATAATTCCTTTACTTTCAAGCTATAGTTCAAATACAATTTGCCGTCCACAATCGTAAACGCATCGGGGTCTGTTGGTGATTTGTGGTTTTCGCTTAATCCATAAGCACAATATCCTCCAAATTGGGGTGCAAATTTTTCTGGATTAGCCTTAAATTCTTCCTTGTTTTCATCTGAATAAAACAACCACTTTACGCCATTCCAGTCATAAGCAATCGTTTCTATACCCTTAACTGGCTTATTTTGCTTGAAATAAGCCACTGGGTCGTACCCACGAATAGCGATTCCATCTTTCTGGAAAACATCGGTTTCTTGTGCCAAAAGCGAAGGGCTAATCGCCCCCAACAATAAAAGCAATACAAATAATTTGGTCTTCATAATTTTGTGATTTAAAATTTATGCCACAAACTTCGTCAATCGCAACCTGACTAAAAGTCGGCTAAATGACATAAACTTGTTTTCTTACAAAATTCTTGTATTTTGTTGGTTTGTAAATCTTTAGCTTTCAAGCAGTGACATAGGTCTTATGCACAGCACTAACTAAAATCAGGCATCTGCTATAAGAATCATGTATTTTCCTATTTATATGAAAAAATGTTTATATATTTGTTTTTAACAAAATGAAAATATGTTCATATAACAACATAAAATACCAAAACAGCTTGTAGCATGATGGTATTTTTTATCATTCTTGCGTATGTCGTATTTACCAGCATTAAAGTACATTAAAATAGCCTTGGGATTTGCCTTTATATCGGGCATCATGAATATTCTGGGAATCAAGCTTTTGGCGAGTGTTACGACCAACGTCACGGGGTGGTTGAGTCTTGCCATACAAGCATGGCAACAGCAAGAGCCTTCGCTTGCGTTTTTGGGCTATATCCTGACGTATCTTGCGGGTGCAACGTGGAGTTCGTATTGGTACAATTACAATGCAGTGGCATTTGATGTGAAGAAACAATTGGTGAGTCCTGTTACCAACTTGGTCATTATAGGGTACAGTCTATATACCGCCCAAGCATCGGTGTATTTATGGCTTTTTGCCATGAGCAATCACAATGCCTTTGCCTCTAACCATAGCCATCTCAAGGTAAAACCATCTCAAATCACAGGGCTGGTCATGGACATGGGGTTAGACTTATCACGCTTGCCTTTTCAAAAAATTTGTCAAAAAAATGAAGCCATTCAAAACCTGCTCATCAAAATTTTTATCATTATTGGTTTTGCCAGTGGCGGACTTTTAGCCGCTCATTTCAGTACTTGGCATCTTTTATGGCTACCTTTTACTTTTTATATCATCTTAATTTATTTGATTATAAACAAAGCATGCTGCTGAATTGTGGGTTCGTATTTTGAATAAGCTAATGTTAGCGATAAGTGATTTTCCTAAGTTTACTTGTAATGGTTATTCGCCAAAAGTAAGCTTAGGAAAATCTGTTTTTTGGGGGGCAATTCAACCTTAATTATGTTCCACACGAATCGTTTCGCCCGTGTTAAAGATTTGTTTTTCATTTTCTTGCACTACATACAAGCCTAATTTATATGCTCCTTCTTGCAAGGCTTCAGTCGGGATTTCTCCTTCAAAATGCTCCTCTGGTTGGCTTTCTTCTTGCGATTTTTTTAAGGGAAAAATGTATAATTTTTTCTTTGACTTAGCCAATAAATAAATGCCATCGTCGGGATGCAACGATGAGAAAGCAAACTTGGCTCGTCCCTTTACCACAATAGTTTTGTTGCGTACACGTGCCTCTTGCAAAGGTAAAGTAGGCTTGTTTTTCAGCGATTCGCCGAGCAATTTCCCCACCGATTGTTTAACTTCGGGGTCAACACCCGCCAAGGTTTCGTCTGATGAATTGGCAAGCAACCCCATTGCCGTATGTTTGTAGCGATGATTGAGCAAGCCCATATTGCCAAGCCAACTATGGCCATAAATAAACATACAGAAAGGCATAAAGCACCCCAAAATGACATTTCTATACTGCGGAGCAAAATTATTGATACTCCAACCATACAACGAAGCCACCAGCACGGCACTATAAATTTTGTACTTACTGCCCAGCAGGGTTGCCATGTCTTGATTGGCCGGATGACGAATCGTGAGGACGGCAATGCCTATAATAAAACCAATAACACATAAAATAAACACAGGCCAACGACGAGGAAAATCGAAGCTGAGGGTTTGCATATCGAATGGAATATTTTTGATGATACAAAACAGCGTCAACGCAGCCACAACACCACCTGCAAGTAGTACAAACATCAAACGGTTAGTCACGAAAGCATTAAGCGTTGTATCCACATAGCTCCCCATCAGTGCCAAAATGCCCTGTGTCAAGCTTAGGTCGCCAACGTTACCCTTCCAGGGGTTTTCGTAGCCCGTAAAGTATAGCCAACCAAGCATCGCCCCTAGCCAGAGGACTGCCAACAAGTGCATCCAACTTTTCTTGACCAGCAACATAAAGGCAATCACCAGCAAAGCCACAAAGCCATACACACTGGTACATATTGCCAACACAAGTGCTACCGAAAGTCGAATGAGTTGATTATTCCATAAAGCCAGAAATGCCCATAAACTAAAAAACAACCCTCCATATACTTCTATCGAAGCCAGTGCATGAAAGGTATTATCATAGTGTGTCAAGGCAAATAAAAGCCAAGGAATAGGTAATAAGTACAAACGAGAAATAATGTTTTTCTTGAAAAAACGAGCATACAACCCTACAACCCCAATAAGTAGTACATTACCAACCCACATCAGGGCTTTGTACTGCACAACTTTTTTTGAAAAACTGAATAAAAGGGTTAAAAGATGGGCAAAAATCAGGCGATTTTCATGATGTTGGCTCAAAATAAGCTGCCATTTGATAGACCAGCTATCGGCTTTATTGAACTGCGTAAGGAAGCCCTTGAGGGCAAAGTCGTCTTTATAGGGCGTATTTACTCCATATAATTCAATGGCCGTTACATAGACCAACAAAGGTAAGACGAGGGCAATAAGTAATAAAAATTTCCAGTATAAAGGTTTTTCTTTCACGGCAAAATGAAGCGTACAAGCTGTTTAAAATGATACAAATAACAACACCCTGCTTCGTACTGTACACACACGCATACAGCCAATGCAGTTGAATAGCATGGAAAGTGTGAAAATTTAAGAGGGAGAGAACATACGCAGGCAAAACACGCTGGCTCTACAGGTGCAACATTGTGGCAGAAATTTTATGGCTTGTAATCATAACAGCAATGATTACGCAGAGGCTTGTATTTTGAGTGGGTGTCTGCAAAAAGTACAAGAAGTGTTTTTCAAAAGTGGTTGTCTAAAAGGGTCGTATGAACAAGTTAGCAAGATATTTATTATGAGCCAATAGTTTATTTTATGTGTGGTGTCTATGATAACTTATAATTATGACCCAGTCAAAATTACTGAATTGAGTCAACAAATAAGCTATAGTACAAAAACTATATTTTTTGTAGTTTTTTGAGTAAATATCAAAGAAAAAAATAAGAAAACAAATGTTTTACCTCAAATAAATGCTAAGTGTTGGCTTTCGAGCTATAAATTCAGAAAATCGGGGAACAAATATCTTAGGGTTTCGTTGCGAACAATAATCTTTCAAGATGATGATAAGTTATACCGAAGTACTTTTTGGTATGTTCGAGTTCTTGTAAAATAGCCGCTTGGCGTTGGGTATTTTGGGGCTGTTTGATGCCTACGACAAGCACATTTTTGGGCGTATGGGCATCTGAGATAAATTCAAAAACTTTGGTTTTGTAGCCACAGTATTCCAACAACAAAGCCCTGATGCCATCTGTAACCATTTCGGCTTGCCTTTCTAGGAAAATACCGTATTTTGTAAGAAAATGGAGTTCGTTTTGAGCTTTGTTTTTTTCTATTTCTCTCCGAATTTGTTTATGACAACACGGTGCTACGACAATCAGCGATGCCCCCGATTGTATGCCTTTATAAATGGCATCGTCGGTGGCAGTGTCGCAGGCATGAAGGGCAATGAGCAAGTCTATATCTTGGGCTTCGTAGTCTAAAATAGTACCTTGGCTAAAATGCAGTTGTTCAAATTGGGCTTTTTGGGCAATACTATTGCACAAATTCACCATATCTTGTCGGTATTCGATGCCTTGTACCTCCACAGTTATGCCGAGGGTGTTTTGTAAATAATCATATAAAGCAAAGGTCAAGTAGCCCTTTCCCGAACCCATATCGACTACCTTTTTGATGGCTTCGGTTGGTGTATCTTTCAGCAAACTGCTGATAATTTCTACGTAATGATTGATTTGCTTGTATTTATCTTGGGCATTTTTATACACATTGCCTTGTTCGTCGGTAATTTTCAATTCATACAGAAAAGAAGTTTCAGCTTGGATAAGGCGTTGTTTTGCTTTGTCGTGCGTCACCGCAGGTGCTTGTGTGATGGTTGCTTTCTTTTGTCGTAAAACTACTTTTTGCTCGTTCAGTACTTCCAATTGCCAATCGGCTTGCGTAGTCATGAGCGTAGCTACTTTAAAACCATCGTTGAGCCATTGTTTGATGAGCAACAAACCTTCTGGCAAATCGAAATTTTTTACCACATCTTTGGTTTGATAGCGATACGTAAAAGCCATCTTTTCCACGTTTTTGATGCGTACTTTTCTGATATAAATATTTTTAAGGTTGGGTTCTGTTCCTTTGAAATTTCCTAACGAAAGTTTCACAAAAGTTTGGGCTTGAAAAGACGCTTGAATATATTGTTCAAACTGTTGGATTGGCTGCATAGCTTCACACTTCTAAACGTAACAAAATGCAAAGATAGCGATTTTTCGTTGTGAACCAGCCAAGCCCCTCGACTCGCCGATGCACAACGAAAAATCTACCTAGCCTTAGTTAAGCCACGCATTGGCTTGCAACCAAGCTTTGAGGCGTTCAAACCAACGGTCTTGCGTCGTTTTATTGTTGAGACCAAAGCCATGTCCGCCGTTTTGATACACGTGCAACTCGGCTTTTACTCCATTTTGTACACAAGCTTCGTAATAGCTCAACGAATTTTTCACAGGCACTGCTTTATCGTCGCTGGCATGCACCAAAAAACTTGGAGGTGTAAGTGAAGTGACTTGCGTTTCGTTTGAATAGCGTTTCACTTGGTCGTCGCTGGCATTTGCCCCAATAAGATTACTTTTCGACCCGCTATGGGTAAAATCTTTCATGGTGATAACGGGATAAATCAAAATCGCAAAATCTGGACGCACATTGCTGTTGTCGGCCAACTCGCCTACTTGTTGGTCGAAATGCGTAGCCGTAGTAGCCGCCAAATGCCCCCCAGCCGAAAAGCCCATGATGCCAATTTTATCGGGCTTTATGCCAAAAGCACTGGCATTTTTACGCACCAAACGAAAAGCCTGTTGGGCATCTTGCAAAGGAGCGATACTTCTATCGGTCTGAAATTTGTCGTCGGGCAAGCGGTATTTCAATACAAATGCCGTAATACCCAATTTGTTAAATTCTTTAGCCACATCAGAGCCTTCGTGCGATGCTGCCAAAATCCGATAGCCTCCGCCCGGACAAATAATTACTGCCGTACCATTGGCCAAATTGCTTGGTGCAGGATACACCGTAAGCGTAGGCACACTCACCTCCGACAACCGCAACACGCCGTTGTTATCAACCGCCGATTTTTCGGTATTAGGCGGATTGGTCGAATTAGGAATTTTACCTTCGTACAAAGGCATTTCCTTGATTTGTGCATGAATCATGGTTGATAAAAAAGACAGACCAAAAGCTAATGAAATCTTTTTAAACATGGAGGTCACAGTTTTTTTAGGTTTATAAAATATTTCAAACAAACATACATAAAATTCATGAATCAAGTGTCTGGTATCGTTGCAAGACAAGCTTCTTTCCTGCTAGGTTTCCGCCACTATGCTATCTTGCACGTCTATATTATTTGTTTCCTTGTATTTTTTATAGTCAAAATTTTGTAATTCGCTCAAATTCTATTTTTTTTGAATAAAATAATTCATAAAACCTTCCCCACCTTGGAACTATCGGAAAAGCAAATAGAAGCACTAGCACCCGATGCTTCTTCGTTAAAAGCAGGCAAATCGCTTTCAAAACCACAACAATGGTTGCTAAAACAGCACAACCATCGGGCTATTTGGGGCGAAATCAAGGGCAATGGTAGTAAGCCCTACCGCACGCAAGTTGATTTACAACAATTGGCTTTCAAATGCTCATGTCCTTCTTTCAAATTTCCTTGCAAACACGGTTTAGGCTTGCTACTGGCTTTTGCTTCGCAAGCTACTGCTTTTGAAGCTGATGCAAGCGAACCCGATTGGGTAAAAGAATGGCTCGACAAGCGTCAAGCCAAAGCCGAAAAAGAAGAAAAAAAAGCGGAACAAACACCCGAAAGCACCGAAGCCAACGAGGCAAAAGCCCAAAAAGCCAAGGAAAAACGCCAGCAACAACGCCTCAGCCAAGTAGAAACAGGCATAGACGAGCTACGCTTGTGGCTCAAAGATTTGGTACGAGTAGGGCTGCTCGATTTGCCCAACAAAAATACCCGTTTTTTCGACCAAGTAATTGCCCGCATGGTCGATGCTAAAGCCACAGGATTGGCCGCCAAAATACGTGCCTTGCGTGAATTGAACTATACCAACGATGCTTGGCAAACACAGGCATTGGGCATTATTGCCGAAACGTTTCTGTTGCTAGAAGCGTACCGCAATCTCGATAAGCAAAACCCTGTTTTTCAACAAAATATCAAAAATCTGATTGGTTGGAGTCAATCGTCGAAAGATTTATTACAAGACGAGCAGGCCGAAACCATACAAGATACATGGGTTGCCCTAGGGCACGAAGAAGTAGAAACCGAGGGTATTCTTACACATCGCACGTGGCTTTGGGGCTTGCAGAGCAATCGCACGGCATTGGTTTTGCATTTTGTTACGCCTTATGCCCCACCGCCAGCGTTGATTCCGATAGGTCATATTTTTAGGGCTATATTGGCATTTTTCCCAGCCGTTGTTCCACAGCGAGCCATCATCAAGCAAAGCTTGGAAAATGTAAAAACAATCCCACAATTGCCCCAAAGTTGCTCGTCTTGGGAAGAAGCCCTCCAATACCAAAGTAAGGCTACGGCACTATTGCCCTTGGTCAGCGATTTGCCCGTTGTTGTTCAACAAGTGCGGCTCATGACGCATGAGCAACAACTGTATTTATGCGACCACACGTGGCGGTACTTACGCCTGAGTGCCAGCGTAGTCCCTAAAACCTTGCATAAGATGTTTGCCCATGCAGGCAATAATCCAGTGCTATTGGCAGGAATCTTGCGACAAGACGGCTTCTTGCCTTTAGGTTATTTTGAATCGAATCGCTATATTTTTCTTGCCTCATGATACCACATATCCTTCGCACAGCACTTTTTGGTACTGAAAAACAAAGCCTTGACACCCAAACTTTACCGAATGCCTTGCAAGCCTCGCTTGCCCGTATTGCTACGCAAGAAGCCGAAACCGTTCTTTTGCAAGCCATTACGTTGAGTCATTTTTATGAAGAATCGGGTAGAAAGCCCCCCATTTTTGAAGGCAACCAAAACCCCGAAATCATTGTAGAAGAACAAGCCGAAGCCCCCGAAGTATATCAACAATTGTACCCAAGCATCAAAGAGCTACCACCCTTTGCTCGCTTTGCTTGTATGTATGCTTGGCTCGATGGTTTTGTACGCCTCGGTGCTATTCCTTCGCCCGACAATACCATTACGCTTTTGAGCGATTTTACAAATTATCCGCAACACATTCAAGCCAAAATTGCTTTGTGTTTAGGCAAAAAAGGGCGAATGCTCTTGCCTTTTTATAGCGATTTTCAAGCAGAAGAAACCCAACCCGATGCCCAAATATGGGAAGAAGGAAAGCTAAAAGAACGAAGACTTGTTTTTCAAAAATTACGGCAACAAAATCCAGCAGAAGCCATTGCTTTATTAGAAAAAACATGGCAAACCGAAACCCTTCCTGAAAAAAAAGCTTTTCTCGAAGAAATTGCTAAAACGTTGGTTTCAAGCGATATAGCTTTTTTAGAAAATCTTTGGTTGATGTTTGCCTTTAAAAGTCAAGAGAAAAAAGCCCACAAAGAAATCCGTTGGCTGCTCACGGGCTTACTCATGCGTTTTACCACATCAAATGTATATCAGCAATTGACAAACGAGCTAAAAACGTATGTACAAGCTGAAAAAAGCAAAGGCGTATTGGGCTGGGTGGGTAAAACCGAACTAAGCTTTGCCTTGCCCACCAGCGACGATGCCTTTTTCAATGCCCAAAGTATGGAAGAGCGTTGGGGCTTGCTTACGCCAAAAGACTACGACAACCTGCCTTCGGCACATACCTATTGGCTGAGTAATTTGTTGGAGATTATACCCATGAATTTCTGGGAAAATGTTTTACAAAAAAATACCGAAGAAGTGGTAAAATACTGGCAACAAGACCTTTATTGTCACAGCATAGACCGAAAGAAATATCCTTTTTTGCAAAAAGCACTCATCCAAAACGCCTTACATTTTGGTAATCAGCACTTGGCATCAGTTTTATGTCAGCAAAAAGACTGGGTAAATTTTGCGTCGGTCCTACCCTTATTGTCGCAAGCCGAGCGAGAAAAGTTGATACTCCAACACAAAGTACATACCGATGCGTTTATCCTCAATACTTGTTTTGAAGGTACGCAAGAAATATGGTCGATTCATTTTTCAAAAGAAATCATCAAAGCTTGTCATGAGCTTATATTCAAAAGAAGTGGTTATATTTCAGAAGCACTTATAGCCCTGTTATCGGCACACTTACACCCGTCGAGTATTGCATTTTTAGAGAGCCTCGACACATCCATCGGACAGCATCAGCATTTGCGGTTGCATTGGCAACAACGCATCGTCGATACATTAGTAATGAATTCAGCAATCAGAGAAAAAATAGCAACCCTCACACAATGAACCTTTTACGTCAACACGCCGAAGAGCAATTTGCTCACGAATTAGCCGAATTAAAACGCCATGATTCGGGTCATTTACCACCCAATTGGCAACTTTCGCCTCAATCTGTAGTGACCTATCTGATGGGAGGAAAATTGCGGAATGGCTTCGAGGTAAGTTCCAAATACATTGGCGACCGCCGTTTGATGGAAATAGCCGTAGCAACCCTTACCACCGACCGAGCCTTGTTGCTCTATGGCTTGCCAGGCACAGCCAAGTCGTGGGTATCAGAGCATTTGGCGGCCGCCATTTCAGGCAATTCTACTTTATTGATACAAGGTACGGCTGGCACAAGCGAAGAATCCATCCGCTATGGTTGGAATTACGCCCGATTATTGGCAGAAGGCCCTTCGGAAAACGCTTTGGTAGCAACGCCTATGATGAAGGCGATGCAAACAGGTAAAATCGCTCGTATAGAAGAACTTACCCGTATTGGTTCTGATGTGCAAGACACGCTGATTACGATTTTATCGGAAAAAACCTTGCCCATTCCTGAGCTCAATAGCGAGATACAAGCAGTGAAAGGATTCAATGTAATAGCCACGGCAAACAACCGTGATAAAGGTGTAAATGAACTTTCGGGAGCCTTGAAACGTCGTTTCAATACAGTTATTTTACCCGTTCCCGACTCTATTGCCGAAGAAGTTGCCATTGTTCGTCAGCGTGTAGCAGGCTTGGCGAGTAGCCTAGAAATTCCAGCTCAAGCCCCCGCTTTACAAGAAATTCAACGCATTGTAAGAATTTTCAGAGAACTGAGAAATGGCGTAACAGAAGACGGTAAAACCCGACTCAAAACACCTAGCAGTACTTTGAGTACGGCAGAAGCCATTTCGGTTGTCAACAACGGACTCGCCCTTGCCGCCCATTTTGGCGATGGTAAAATGAACGCCCACGACCTAGCTTCTGGTATCATCGGTGCAGTAATCAAAGACCCTGTACAAGATAGCGTTGTGTGGAAAGAATACCTAGAAACGGTCGTAAAAACACGTGACGACTGGAAAGATATTTATAGAGCCTGTAGAGAAATATCAAGATAAAGCTTTGATTTACAAAGCGTTTAAATAGACAAATGATTTCACATTTAAAGTGTCTTTTTATTATTGACAAAAGTGTAAATTTGTCTAAAGAATGGTGAGTTATGATACAGAAATATCCAGTAGGCATTCAAGATTTTGGTGAGATACGTACAGGTGGATATTTGTACGTGGACAAAACGGCGTTTGTCCATACGCTCGTAACGCAAGGGAAATATTACTTTCTTTCTCGTCCACGGAGATTTGGCAAGTCTTTGTTTATTAGTACTTTAGAATATTTGTTTCTGGCTAAAAAAGAACTTTTCAAAGGCTTATTCATCGAAGATAAATGGAATTGGGAACAAACTTTTCCGATAATCAGGATTTCTTTTAGTAATATCGGACACAAAGAAAAAGGGCTTTATCGGGCTATCGACGAGCAATTGGATAACCTCGCAGAGAGTTACGAAATTGTTTTGCGAGAACAGATTATCAGTGGAAAGTTTAAAGAACTCATTGAAAAACTTTCAGAAAGTCGGGGCAAAGTGGTAGTGCTAATCGACGAATACGACCGTCCCATCATTGATTATTTGGGAGAAGACACCGCCAAAGCCATTGAGAATCGGGACATCATGAAGGTATTTTATTCCATTTTGAAAGATGCCGATCCTCATTTGAAATTGGTCTTTATTACGGGCGTTTCTAAGTTTTCGAGGGTGAGTATTTTTTCTGATTTGAATAATTTAGATGATATAACCATTGACTATCGTTTCGCTGGTTGTTGTGGAATCACCGAACAAGAATTAGAAAATAATTTTGCAGAAGAGCTTCAAATATTTGATAAACAGGGGATTAAAGAATGGTACAATGGTTATTCTTGGGATTTGGAAGTGAGTGTTTACAATCCATTTTCCTTGTTAAATTTCTTTACCAAAAAGAAATTTCATAACTACTGGTTCGATACGGGCACGCCTACGTTTCTCATCAAACTCGCCAAGCAAATTCATTTATATGATTTCGAGAACAAAGAGACAAGCCTTTCTCATTTGAACTCCTACGACCTCGAACGCTTGGAGTTGATACCGCTGATGTTCCAAACGGGTTATCTTACGTTCAAAAGTTACGATGAAGAAGGCGATATTTATACCTTGGGTTTTCCCAATAAAGAAGTCAAAAAGTCGTACTTAGAAGTGCTGTTAGATGCCGTGCGAGAATACCCCAGCGACCAAGGCATTGTATTTGTCAATGAGTTAAGGAAAACACTTTTGGCAGGCAATATCGACAAATTGGAAAGTATTTTGAACTCCCTTTTCAAATCGTTGCCTTATGAACTTTGGCAAAAGGAGAATGAACATTTTTATCATGCCATCATTCATTTAGCGTTCACGTTGTTAGGCGTTTATGTACAATCAGAAGTACAAACTTCCGACGGTAGAATGGACGCATTAGTACGGCTGAAGGAGTATATTTATTGCTTTGAATTTAAGTTGGATGGCTCGGCAGAGGAGGCTCTCAAGCAAATCAAGGACAAAGGTTATCTGCAACCCTTTGCCCAAGAAGGGAAGAAATTGATAGGCATAGGCATTAATTTTTCTACTGAAAAGAAGAGGGTAGAGGCATTGAAGTGGGAGGAAATAGCATAAAACGTAGCTAAGACAATGATACAAAAATATCCAGTAGGCATTCAAGATTTCGGTGAGATACGTACAGGTGGATATTTGTACGTGGACAAAACGGCATTTGTCCATACACTCGTGACACAAGGGAAATACTACTTTCTCTCTCGTCCACGGAGATTTGGCAAATCATTGTTTATTAGCACCTTAGAATGTTTATTTCTGGCTAAAAAAGAACTTTTCAAAGGCTTATTCATAGAAGACAAATGGAATTGGGAACAAACTTTTCCGATAATCAGGATTTCTTTTAGCAATATCGGACACAAATCGTTAGGCTTAAATGAGGCAATAGATACACATTTAGAAGAAATCGCAAAAGAGTATGGCATTGTATTTTCTGCTAAAACCATTGACCAAAAGTTCAAAGAATTAATTGTTTCTCTTTCGGCAAGTCGGGGCAAAGTGGTAGTGTTAATCGACGAATACGACCGCCCTATCATTGATTATTTGGGCGAAGACACCGCCAAAGCTATTGAGAATCGGGATATTATGAAGATATTTTATTCGATTTTGAAAGATGCCGACCCTCATTTGAAATTGGTCTTTATCACAGGCGTTTCTAAGTTTTCGAGGGTGAGTATTTTTTCTGATTTGAATAATTTAGATGATATAACCATTGACTATCGTTTTGCTGGTTGTTGTGGAATTACTGAACAAGAATTAGAAAATAATTTCGCAGAAGAGCTTCAAGTGTTTGATAAACAAGGAATTAAAGAATGGTACAATGGTTATTCTTGGGATTTGGAAGTGAGTGTTTACAATCCATTTTCCTTGTTTAATTTTTTTACCAAAAAGAAATTTAAAAACTATTGGTTCGATACAGGCACGCCTACGTTTCTCATTAAGCTTGCCAAACAAATATATTTGTATGATTTTGAAAACAAAGAGACAAGCCTTTCGCACCTTAACTCTTACGACCTCGAACGCTTGGAATTGATACCCTTGATGTTCCAAACGGGCTATCTTACTTTCAAAAGTTACGATGAAGAAGGTGATATTTACACTTTAGGATTTCCGAATAAAGAAGTCAAAAAATCGTACTTAGAAGTGCTGCTAGATGCCGTGCGAGAATACCCCAGCGACCAAGGCGTTGTGCTAGTTAATGAGTTAAGAAAGACACTTCTAGCTGGCAATATCGACAAGTTGGAAAGTATTCTAAACTCCCTTTTCAAATCGTTGCCGTATGAACTTTGGCAAAAGGAGAATGAACATTTTTACCATGCGATTATTCATTTAGCGTTCACGTTATTAGGTGTTTATGTGCAATCAGAAGTACAGACCTCCGATGGCAGGATGGATGCGTTGGTGCGGATGAAGGAGTATATTTATTGCTTTGAATTTAAGCTAGACGGCTCGGCAGAGGAGGCACTAGCACAAATCAAGGACAAAGGTTATTTGCAACCTTTTGCCCAAGAAGATAGGAAAAAGATAGCTGTGGGGATTAATTTTTCGAGTGAAAAGAAGAAGGTAGAAGCCCTGAAGTGGGAGGAAATAGCATAAAACGTAGCTAAGAAAATGATACAAAAATATCCAGTAGGCATTCAAGATTTCGGTGAGATACGTACAGGTGGATATTTGTACGTGGACAAAACGGCGTTTGTTCATACACTGGTGACTCAAGGAAAGTATTACTTTCTTTCTCGTCCACGAAGATTTGGCAAGTCTTTGTTTATTAGCACTTTAGAATGTTTATTTCTGGCTAAAAAAGAACTTTTCAAAGGCTTATATATCGAAGACAAATGGAATTGGGAACAAACTTTTCCCATAATCAGAATCTCTTTTAGTAATATCGGACATAAATCGTTAGGCTTAAAAGAGGCAATAGACACCCGTTTAGACGAAATTGCAAAAGAGTATGGCATCACGTTTTCTGCTAAAACTATCGACCAAAAGTTCAAAGAATTAATTGTTTCTCTCTCCGCAAGTCGAGGCAAAGTGGTGGTATTAATCGACGAATACGACCGTCCTATCATTGATTATTTGGGTGAAGACACAGCCAAAGCTATTGAGAATCGGGATATTATGAAGATATTTTATTCGATTTTGAAAGATGCCGACCCTCATTTGAAATTGGTCTTTATCACAGGCGTTTCTAAGTTTTCGAGGGTGAGTATTTTTTCTGATTTGAATAATTTGACCGATATAACGCTTAGTCATCACTTTTCAGCAAGTTGTGGTATTTCAGAAACTGAATTAGAAACTTATTTTCAAGAAGAATTAAAGATTTACGACAAAGAAAAAATACGAGCGTGGTACAATGGTTACTCGTGGGATTTAGCCGTGCGTGTATATAATCCTTTCTCTTTGATGCACTTTTTTAGAGAAGGTAAATTTCATAATTACTGGTTCGATACGGGCATGCCTACGTTTCTCATCAAACTCGCCAAGCAAATTCATTTATATGATTTCGAGAACAAAGAGACAAGCCTTTCGCACCTTAACTCTTACGACCTCGAACGCTTGGAGTTGATACCCTTGATGTTCCAAACGGGTTATCTTACGTTCAAAAGTTACGATGAAGAGGGCGATATTTATACCTTGGGTTTTCCCAACAAAGAAGTCAAAAAGTCATACTTAGAAGTGCTGTTAGACGCTGTGCGAGAATACCCCAGCGACCAAGGTGTGGTACTTGTAAACGAGCTACGGAAAACACTCTTGGCAGGTAATATCGACAAATTGGAAAGTATTCTAAACTCCCTTTTCAAATCGTTGCCGTATGAACTTTGGCAAAAGGAGAATGAACATTTTTACCATGCGATTATTCATTTAGCGTTCACGTTATTAGGTGTTTATGTGCAATCAGAAGTACAGACCTCCGATGGCAGGATGGATGCGTTGGTGCGGATGAAGGAGTATATTTATTGCTTTGAATTTAAGCTAGACGGCTCGGCAGAGGAGGCGTTGGCACAAATCAAGGACAAAGGCTATCTGCAACCCTTTGCCCAAGAAGGAAAGAAATTGATAGGCATAGGCATTAATTTTTCGAGTGAAAAGAAGAAAGTAGAAGCCTTGAAATGGGAATTTATTGGATAGCTACATACATATTGATGCGAGCAATCAGGAAAGTTTTTGACAAAAATTTATGCCATTACATATTTTAGGTATTCGCCATCATGGCGTGGGGTCGGCTCGATATGTAGCCGAACGCATAGAAGCATTACAACCCGATTTAATTCTGGTAGAAGGACCTCCTGAAATGACAGAGGCATTACAAGTCATTGGTCACGAGGCACTCAAACCGCCTGTTTCGGTGATGCTATATAATATTGATAATCCACAACAGGCTGTTTTTTATCCTTTTGCAACGTTTTCTCCAGAATGGGTAGCGGCTTTGTATGCCAATAAAAATCGTATTCCTCTTAGGGCAATAGACTTACCCGTCGCTATCAGTTTTCAGCAAGCTTTAGCCGAGAACGATACAACATTGTCAGCACCAGTGCGTGACCCGCTCGACTACCTCGCAGAGGTCGATGGCTTTGCTTCTGGCTCGGCTTTATGGGACCATTATTTTGAAAACCATTTTCAAATTCATACTTCTGCCGAACATTTTGAGGCCGTGATGCTTACGATGAAAACGCTACGCCAAGCAGCGATTCCTTCGCTTTTGGAAGAAGAAAATACCCTGCGAGAAGCCTATATGCGTGAGTGTATTCGCAAAGCCCAAAATGAACTTTACCAAAATATCGTAATAGTATGTGGTGCTTGGCACGCTCCAGCGTTAGTACAAGTTGACACGACTGCCAAAGCCGATGCCAAACTGCTCAAAACTTTACCCAAAACCAAAATTAAACCTTTAGCCACGTGGATTGCTTGGACGGCACAACGCTTGGCTTTACAGTCGGGATATGGTGCGGGCATTAGCTCGCCCGGTTGGTATGCTCATCGTTGGAAGTACCCACAAGATACCGCCATGCTATGGCTTACGCAAGTGGCTGGTTTGTTCAGAAGCAAACAAGCTGATATTTCTACGGCACACGTCATCGAAGCCTATCGCTTGGCTTGTACCCTAGCCTCGCTCAGAAATCGTCCACAACCAACGCTCAACGAACTCAACGAAGCTGTTATTTCGGTGATGTGCATGGGCGATGCTGTCCTTTTTCAATTGGTTGAACAAGCCCTTATCATAGGCAACAAACTAGGAAAAGTACCAGAAGATATACCAAAAGTACCTTTGCAAGAAGATTTTGAAAAGAAAATCAAAAGTCTTCGGCTATCTCTTACAGCCAATGCCAAACAATATGATTTAGATTTACGACAAGAAAATGATTTGAAACGAAGCGTTTTTTTACATCGTTTGGCTATGCTCTCGGTCACTTGGGGAAGAACAGTAGAGAATCGGAACAAAGGAACTTTCAAGGAATCATGGGTGCTAGAATGGTCGCCTGCCATGATATTGGAGCTTATCGACAAAGCCTATTATGGCAATACGGTACAGATTGCCGCCCAGCAAGTTATTCTCCAACAACTACAAGCAGAACAAAAACTAGGTAATATTACGTCCTTGCTGTCGAGGGTTATTCCAGCAGAATTGTTTGAATGTATAGAAGCTTTGTTGTTGGCTATTCAAAATTTGGCAAGTGTGTCGGCCGATGTGGTCGATTTGATGGCAGCGTATCCAACTTTAGTGCAGGTGAGTCGGTATGGCAATGTACGAAAAACAGACCTGTCGATGATGCAAAAAATTGCCGACGGACTTTTCACACGCATTTCCATTGGGCTGGGCAATGCCTGTTATGGCCTCGATGAAGCCAATTCCGAACAAATGTTTCGGCATATCGTAGCCGTTAATGAAGCCGTTCGTTTAAACCAACAAGAAGAAGCACAAACACTGTGGCTCAATACCTTACAACAATTATTGGCTCGCACGGGTATTCATCCACTCATTTTGGGCTGCACAAGCAGGCTCTTATTCGATGCCCAAATCTGGACTACCTCCGAGGCCGAACAACACTTTGCGTATGCCCTTTCTCCTGCCAATCCACCAAGCGATGTGGCTGCATGGATAGAGGGATTTTTGAAAGGAAGTGGTGCTATTTTAATTTATGACGATACACTTTGGAATTTATTATACGCTTGGGTTGCATCGTTGTCGGAACAACATTTCACGGAGTTACTTCCTATTTTACGCAGAACTTTTTCGCAATTTGAATATGCTCAACGCAAACAAATCGGAGAAAAAGCTCGTAAAGGCTTGGTCGCTATCAGTGCTTCAACTCTTGGAGCATCGCCTGACATAGACGAGCCGAGAGCCGAGATGATTTTGCCGATACTAGAACAATTGATGGCTGTTTAAAACTACATATATCGTTAAAAATGAATACCATATAAACTTATGTCGAACGAACAAGAATTAAAAAAATGGCGATTGATATTGGGGGGTGACGAAGCCGACGGCACTGGATTTGTACTTTCGGAAGAAGAAAAACAACTCGACCACGCCCTTACGGTTTTGTATGATTTTGATAAAAGACAACGCTTCGACTACAAGGCCGAAAAAGGAAAAGGCGGACGAGAAAGTTCGAGTCCTAGCGTAGCACGCTGGCTAGGAGATATTCGTAAATATTTCCCCCAAACGGTTGTGAATGTCATGCAACAAGATGCCCTCAAACATCCTGATTTGCAGCGTAAAATGATGCTAGAACCAGAAATTTTAGCCCAAACAACCCCAGATGTGCATTTGGTGGCAACCCTCATGGAACTTGGTAAACTGATTCCGAGCAAGACCAAAGAAACGGCTCGAAAAGTAGTGAGCCAAGTAGTAGATGAACTCATGCAAAAACTCGAACAACGCACCATTGCAGCCCTCAAAGGAGCATTGAATCGTTCGACAAGAAGCCGTAATCCTCGCTACAATGAAATAGATTGGCACACGACTATTCGTAAAAACCTCAAACATTATCAACCTGATTATAAAACGATTATCCCTGAATTACGCATTGGTTACGGAAGAAAAGCCAAGCGAACGTTGAAAGATGTTGTGCTGTGTATCGACCAAAGTGGCTCTATGGGCACATCGGTGGTGTATTCGGGTATTTTTGGGGCGGTGATGGCTTCTTTGCCGCAAGTAAAAACCCGTATGGTGGTGTTCGACACGCAGGTATCTGACCTCACCGAAATGCTACAAGACCCCGTAGATTTGCTGTTTGGTGTACAGTTGGGCGGTGGTACCGACATCAACCTCGCCTTGAACTATTGTCAGGGCATTATCAACAAGCCCAACGATACTATTTTGGTATTGATTACCGATTTATACGAAGGCGGCAACCTCGAACAAATGAAACGACGCACCTTAGAAATTGTAGCCTCTGGCGTACAGATGATTTGTTTGCTTGCCCTCAACGACGAAGGTAGCCCGTCGTATGAACGAAATTTGGCAAAATTCATGGCCGAAAATGGCGTACCAGTATTTGCTTGTACCCCCGACGTTTTTCCCGATTTGATGGCGGCGGCTATTCAAAAACAAGATATTACACAATGGGCTGCCAGCAATGAAATTGTACTCAAAAGTTAAATAAAATACCGATGGATAGAAAAACAATCCTAAATTTAATACATCCATCATTTACCATAAATCCCTTAAAAACAAACACTTAAAACAGAAAACGCCATTCTTCAACGTACTTTCTTACTTCGTTCTTGACTTTGGGCTAAAAAAGTTGTTTCTTGCTAAAAACACCATTTTTAGCAAACACAAAACTTTTCTCCCCATACGCATCAACAATGGAAAAATCTATAAAAGTTTCGACAGAAGTAGGCAGACTGAAACGACTACTCATTCATAGTCCCGACAGCGGTTTAGGTAAAGTAGTGCCTTCTAAGGCCCAAGATTGGCTTTTTGAAGACATCATTCACCTCGACACCATGCGTAAGCATGAGTATGATTATTATGTAAAAACCTTGCTGTATTTTCTCGACCCTGCTAAAATCAAAGGTCGATTGGCAGCCATTGATGCCGACGAGGCACGTAATTTTTTCAAGCCAGAACATCCCGATTACTTTCATTCCGATAAAGTAATAGAAGTACAAAAATTATTATCTGATGTACTTTCCGACCGCAGTACTTGCACCCGATTGGTAGCAGCCGTATGTGCCATAGAGCATTGTTCCTTTACAACCCAAACCGAATTACTGCAATATCCTGCCAGCGAATTGGCGAAAATTTTGATTTCGGGCATGACACCCGAAAAGCAAATGCTCTTCGCTCCTATTCCCAACTTTATTTTTACCAGAGACATTGGTATTACCATCAACGAACATTTGTTGCTCAACAAACCAGCCAAAAATGCCCGTTCGAGAGAGGCTTTGCTGATGCAATACATTGTTTTTTACCATGCTATGTTTGCTGAAATTCGGAATAATATTATCGAAATTCCAGAAAATGAACATCATTTTTTGATGCCCGAAGAACAAAAAAATGGCAATGCCGCAACGCTAGAAGGAGGCGACGTAATGATGGTTGCCCCCAATCATTTGCTCATTGGTATTTCGGAAAGAACAACGGTGTATGCTGCCAAACAAGTGATTCAGTTGCTTTTTGAAAAAGCAGTTTTAGATAAAGTCACCTTGGTAAAAATTCCGAAAAAGCGAGATTATATGCACATTGATACCGTTTTTACGCAGGTCAAACGCAATATGTGGGTGCTGTTGGGGTCTTTAGGTAAAAAAGCCAAACAAGAAGATGAAACCTACATCAAACTTGGCTTGATTAAACCCAAAGCTTCAGAAGAATTAAAGATTATTCAGTTTAGAAGAAATGAAAAAGAACCCAAAACAATCGCTTATTTAGAAGATTTGCTCACCGAAATTTCGGTAAAAGACTTGGGCTGTAACCCCGCCGAAGTGCAATTTGTGTATTCGGGCAACAACGAATTTCCGTATGGCGACCGTGAACAATGGACTGACTCTTGCAATTTGTTGGCTTTGAAAGAAGGCGTAGTCATTGGCTACGACCGCAACGACAAAACCTTAGAGGCATTCAAAGCATTGGGGTTTGAGGCTATCAAAACGGCTGATTTATTGCAAGATTTTGAAAGTGGTAAACGTTCGCCCGATACCATCGAAAATACCTTTATTTTGTTGCCTTCCGCCGAATTATCAAGGGCCAGGGGTGGCTCACATTGTATGTCGATGCCCTTGTTAAGAAGCGACTTTTAAGCCATTAAAAAACTCATAATAAGCATTTTACAAAAAACTTATTGTACTTCATTTTCAACAACTATTGTACTATGCGTTCTCAAACAACGGCTCATATACTGATGATTCGCCCTGTTCGTTTTGGATTCAACGAGCAAACGGCTACGTCTAATGCTTTTCAAAACATAAGTTTTGGCGAAGCTACCCAAGCAAATGCCCAAACAGAAGCTTTGCAAGAATTTGACCAGATGACGCAACACCTCAAAAGATTGGGCGTTGACGTAATTGTGATAGACGATACCCCCGAACCGCATACGCCCGATGCTATTTTTCCAAACAATTGGGTTTCTTTCCATAACAATGGTACTGTGATTACGTATCCGATGCAGGCCGAAAATCGTCGTTTGGAAAGACGAGAAGACATTATTACTACATTAGAAAAACAATTCTATATCAATCGTCGGGTCGATTTGTCTGGGTTTGAAGCCCAAGAAGCATTTTTGGAAGGCACAGGCTCGATGGTGTTGGACAGAAAGCATAAAATTGCCTATGCGTGCTTGTCGCCTCGCACGCACGCCTCCGTACTCAAAGCCTTTTCGATACAAATGAACTACGATATTGTATCGTTTACGGCCGTTGATGCCCAACAACGACAAATTTACCATACCAATGTATTGATGTGTGTAGGCGATATGTTTGCGGTAATATGCCTAGAAGCGATACCCGACCTCGACGAGCGTATCATGGTACGCAATACTTTAGAACAAACAGGCAAGCAAATTGTGGAAATCAGTTTGGCACAAATGAACCAATTTGCTGGCAATATGCTAGAAATCAAAAACTTGCAAGGCGACAAGCTATTAATCATGTCTGATGCCGCTTATTACTCGCTCACGCCTGAGCAAATCGGTACGCTGGGTGATTATTGCAGTATTCATCATTTCGACCTAAGCATGATTGAGGGCAATGGCGGCGGCTCGGCTCGATGTATGATGGCAGAAATACATTTACCAGTACGCTAAGTTTCGGAACTTTTCAGCAACGAAATTTGTACTACAGCTAAGGCTTTAGGCACAGAAATTTTGTACCTTTGTTGATATTTTGATACGTAAAAAATCTTTACATCATGGTAACAGTAACTGACACAGCAGCAAATAAAATCAAAGAACTTCGTGATAAAGAAGGACTTAGCAATGAATATAACGTAAGAGTAGCCGTAGAAGGTGGGGGTTGCTCTGGCTTGATGTACAACCTCGACTTTGCTTCTGAAATGAAAGCTTCCGATATGATTTTTGAAGACAAAGGCGTTAAAATCATGGTTGATAAAAAATCTATTTTATACTTGGCTGGCACCGAACTTGATTTTTCTGATGGCTTGAATGGAAAAGGCTTTCAGTTCAAAAACCCTAATGCTACTCGTACTTGTGGCTGTGGCGAAAGTTTTGCGGTATAGTCGATGCTATTGATACGCACAAAAAAGCCTAGTTTAACAAGCTTAAACTAGGCTTTTTTTATGACTCAGCCATTTTTAAAACAGCTTTATTTTTCTATTCCGTTATCCTTCGTTTACTTCCATTTTGGGGCTTGCGTCTTGTTGGTTGATATAGCTCAATTTATGTGCCCAAGCATTGGCAATATTATAGGCCCTCGTCTTGGCTTCTTCGGCTTTTTCACCTTCAAAATTCTCTTCGATGGTTTGATAAAAAAGCACCAACCACTGTTCAAAATGCGGAATCGTCAATTGATGTACACTGTTGATAATCAGGTGTGGTCGCAACGGATGGCCGTCGTAATCGTCTTTTCCAAACAAAATCATTTCCCAAAAATTATACATTTTAGGCAAGTGTTTTTCCCAATTTACCCGTGCTACGCCATCAAATACATGACCAAGCATAGGATTTTCTCGCACTTTTTCGTAAAAACGATTCACGAGCAATTCTACATCTGCACGGGTTTCTAGCTTACGCTTGACCGACTGCCCAGCTTGTGATGGTGGCATTTGTTCCATACATTTCATTGGTTATTTTTCCAGTAAATAACACTTTTTTCTACTAGATTCATTCCCGTAACTACCTTATTTTTGCACAATTTTTGCCAATTTATGATACAAAGGCGTTTTGCTCTTTTCATTTTTAGGGCTGTACTTGCCTTGAATAATCGGGAAATACATGACCCTACGGCGTGATTTTTCGCCCACAAAAGGACAAACCTCTACCCTATGCCACAAGTCACCATCGTGTACCGTGAGGTCGCCAGCTTCGATGTTGAGGCCTACTTCGTTGGGGTCGGGGTTGTGGTCGATGAATTGTTTTTTCAAAAACAATACCTTCATTTTACTCAAATTATGCGTACCGGGCAGTACACGCAAACCACCATTTTCAAAAGGACAGTCGTCGAGGTGCGTCCCAACATTGAGCATTTTCAAGATTTTTTGTCCTAAAAACAAATCCCTTGGGCTATCGGTATGCCAGCCCATTTGCGAAAACTTACTGTTGTCTTCGTTGATATAATGATTGAATACCAAGCCATCTTTCTCGGTTTCGCCAATACGATTGTTGTTGGGGTCGAGCAAGGTAAGTAAAGCCTTCAAACGAGGGTCTTGTAAATACTCATGCAACGCAGGGCTGTATTGCGACAAGAAGCACATCCGCTGAATCATGGGTTGACCGTTGGCATCTTTCCCAAATTTCAAAGGTGTACCATTAACCTTATCAATGCCTTTGTTCAGCCATTCTTTCTCGACACGATGTGCCTCCGCTAAGAACGTTTTGACCGTTTCTTTAGAAAGAAAATTTTTAAAATGTAAAAAGCCATATTTATTGAAATAGGCTCTTTGCTCGTCTGTAATGGTTTCGCCAAGGGTAAACGTTTTGGCTTCAAAGTTTTCTAGCATAACACCTCTATGTTTATATATTGGGGTGGTTGATTGTGAGTCAGTGAATTGTGAATGAGTGAGTTGTGAGTAAATTATTTTCAAAAATTTATTTCTATAATTCACCACTAACTCATGCACAACTCACCATTAACTCATGCACAACTTACATATAATTCAAGTCGTTATTTTTCTTCAACTTAATGATATGCAAGGCATTGAGTATCAAAATAACAGGATACGTAGGGTCAAATTCGTGCCATTTTACACCAAAGTTGGCTCTTCCGCCTAATTTGTGGTGGTTGTTGTGATACGACTCGCCCATCATCAAGAAATCGAAAGGCAGCAAGTTTTTGGCTGTATCGTTTACTTTAAAATTCACATAGCCATATTTATGAGCAAACCAGTTGATTACTACGCCATGCACAGGCCCCATCAAATAGTGAATTGGCAACAAAGCATATTCCCAGCCGTGGGTAGCGTATTTCATGTAAAACAACGTGTAGAGCGTTCCCCACGCAATTCTAATCAACCACGAATCGCCTAGTTTTTCCATAAACATCCAGTTGGGTACATTTTTCTTGAACTTAGGCTCAACGTTGGCACGGTCGTACAAGAAATCATTGTAAATGTTTTTGGTTTTCCACATCATATCGAACAAGTTTTTAGAATAACTCGGCGAATGTGGGTCTTTTTCGGTATCGGCATAAGCGTGGTGTAAGCGGTGCATAATGCCATAAGCTTTCGGACTCAAAAAGGACGAACCTTGGGTAATGAATGTAACCACATAAAAGAACTTTTCCCAGCCTTTAGACATCGTAAACATCTGATGAGCAGCGTATCTATGTAAGAAAAACGTCTGTGAGAAAAGCGACAAATACCAATGTGCTACAAAAAAAATAAGAATTTCCATGAAAAAGGGGATGATTAAATTATCTACAAAATTAGTCGAGTAAAAGCTGCTTTAGGCTGACAAAAGTCATTCATCGAATTGATATTTACCACGCCAAATCATACCTACCGAAGTAATCAAAACCATTGAGGCCGAGCTAATAGGCATCAATACTGCTGCAACCACAGGCGACAAATCGCCTGTAATGGCAAAACTCAATCCGATGAAATTATAGATAAGCGATACCACAAAACTTAGGCGAATCACTTTCAAAGCATATTGGTTGTAAGCAAAGAATTTAGGTAACATTGGCAATGCCTTGGCTTCTAAAATGGCATCGCTCGATGGCGTAAAATTGAGCGTATCGTCGGTGATGGCAATGCCCACATCTGCCTGTTTTAAGGCTCCTGCATCGTTGAGACCGTCGCCAATCATTACTACTTTTTTACCTTGTTCTTGCAATTTTTTGATAAAATCAAGCTTTTGCTGAGGCGTACAATTAAACTGTAAATGCTGTGCGTCTGCAAACCAGCCTTGTAATTGTTTTTTCTCCGACTCATTATCACCCGATAACAAATAGGTGTCGTATCGCTGCGTAATGGTTTGCAGTAAGGCTTCTATATTGGTTCGGTAATGGTTGGGCAAGGCAAAATACCCAAGGTATTCTTGGTCGATTTGTACATGGGCTACACTGGTTTGGTACGCCTTTTTATCGGCTTGTAGGTATGGGGCTACAAAGTCTGTCGAGCCTAATTTGATGGCGTAACCATTGCAAAGTCCTTTGATGCCCTTACCTGTAATTTCGGTAAAATTATTGATTTCTAAATACAGCGTATCGTCATACAACTGCTTGATTTTCTGCGAAACAGGGTGCGTAGAATTACGTACCAAAGAGGCTACTAGGGTTTCTTCAAAGGCAGTCAGCGGACGTTTGCCATGAAACACTGGCAGGCTTCCTTCGGCCGTAGTGAGTGTACCCGTTTTGTCGAAAACAACGGTATCGCATTGGGCCATTGTTTCGATGACCCCAGCGTTTTTGAGGTAGAATTTTTGTTTGCCCAATATCCGTAAGCCATTGCCCAAGGCAAAAGGATAGCTCAACGATAAAGCACAAGGACAAGCAATAATCAAAATAGCCGTAAAGGCATTCATTACCTTGTTGCCATCATGAAAAAACCAATACGTTGCCACGATAGTCGCCAAGCTTAAAACCGTCAGCGTAAAGTATTTACCTACCAAATCGGCAAAAGTTTTGATACGGCTTTGTTGTTGTTTCTGGAAAGTATCGTTGTTCCAAAGTTGGGTTAAATAGCTTTGTGATACTTCTTTCAAAATTTCTAGTTCGATGGTTTCACCTATTTGTCGGCCACCAGCATACAAGAAATCGCCCAGTTTTTTGCTTTCCAAAGCCGACTCGCCCGTCACAAAACTGTAGTCGATTTGGGCTTTTCCTCTGTACAAAAGAGCATCAGCAGGAATCAATTCGCCATTGCGTACCAAAATTTTATCACCTTTTTTCAAAGCATTGAGCGAAATGGCTTCTTCTTTTCCTTGGTTCAATTTGGTTACAGCCAAGGGAAAATAGGATTTATAATCTCGTTCAAAAGACAAAAAATGATAGGTTTTTTGTTGAAACCATTTTCCTGCTAATAAAAAGAAAATCAAGCCCGTAAGCGAATCGAAATAGCCAGCCCCATGCAGAAAAATCACCTCGTAAGTGCCTCTAAAAAAAGCGACCAAAATACCCAGCAAAATAGGAAAGTCGATATTAATAATACCTTTTTTCAAACTCTTCCAAACCGACTCGAAATACCCCGAACCTGCATAAAACACCACGGGCAACGACAGCACAATATTGAGGTAGCCAAACAAATGTTTGTACATGGCATCGTCGAGTCCCAAGTATTCGGGAAAGCTAAAAAGCATAATATTGCCCGCACAAAAGCCTGCTACGCCAATTTGCGTCAGTAATTTTTGGTACGAAGGTTTATTTTTTTCTTTGACAACATCGTTCAAACTAATCAATGGTTCATAGCCAACCGAAGCCAGCAATTCGGCCAATTGACGCAGCGACAAAGCGTTATAATCGAAGGTAACGGATACCTGTTTTTTCAGAAAGTCAACCTTAGATACATGAACGCCCTCATGCAGTTTGTATAAATTTTCGAGTAAATACAAACAAGAGCTACAATGAATAGCAGGAATATAAAAACTTATTTTAGCAATGGTATCATTCTTAAAATCAAACAATTGCGTAGCAATTTCGGCATTATCTAAAAACTCGAAATGAGCCAATTGCGGGCTAATTCCTGCTTTTTCATCCAAAGCATAATAATTGCATAAATTGTTTTGGTCGAGTATTTCATAAACCGTTTTACAGCCTTCGCAGCAAAAATGTTTGTCGTCTATATGTAAATGGTCATCGGCGCATTCATTGCCACAGTGATAACACAGTAATTGACTTTCGGTAAGGGTTTCCATCTGCTCTACGAATTTTTTTCAAAATTTGCCCCAAAGTACCAAAGGTTACATGAGTACAGTGAGGAGAAATCCTGATAAAAATCATATTTTCAGATAGTGACCTTTTGCAACTTCGCAGAGTGATTTTTGTCAATCCTAATCTCTGTTGTTATTATGAAATCGCAAGCACCAGTATGTAAAAGCTGTCAATTTAAAGATAATTCGCTTTTCAAAAACTGCCTTCTGAACGAGCTAGAAGAGTTGGCAGAAAGCAAATGCTTTAATACCTATAAAAAAGGACAAGTGATTTTCCATGAAGGAAACCGACCACTTGGCATTTTTTGTGTGTATAGTGGCAAAGTAAAAGTGAGCCGCATGGGTTCTGATGGCAAGGAGCAAATCATTCGTTTGGCCAAAAAAGGCGATACTTTGGGCTATCGGTCGTTGATTGATAACACCAAATACACCGCCTCCGCCATTGCCCTCGACGAAACAGAAGTATGTTTTATTCCGAGTAACGAATTTAACAAGCTCATCGACCAAAACGTAAAAGTATCGACCGACCTCATGCGGATGCTGGCAAGAGCCTTGGGCGATACCCAAGACAAGCTCATTCATTTGGCAATGAAGCCCGTTAGAGAGCGTTTGGCAGAAGCCCTGCTCCTGCTCAAATCGACGTATGAAGAAGAAGAGGCAAAAAAACCGTTTTCCATTGCCATTTCGAGAGAAGACCTCGCTTCGATTGTAGGTACAGCCAAAGAAACCGTTATCCGCTTTTTATCAGAATTTAAAGAAGATGGCATTCTTACGACACATGGCAGCGAAATCACGCTGATTAATACCGATAAATTGGTCAAAATTAGCAGTATGTATGATTAGTTGAGGTGCAAATCACTTTGACGAGTGACTATTGTCATTGGAGGAGCTATAGATTTAGGCTAAATTAGCATTTCCATGTTAAGCAACTGAACAATGTTAGAAACCGAAAGAAAAATACTGGCAAGTGGTATAGAGTTACATTTCAAAGGCGGTGAATACTTGTATCGGAAAGGACAAGAGGCGGAATTTGTTTTTTATTTAAAAGATGGGAAATTTGAACTAGCTGACGAACGACACAAGCCTATCATTTTGGATGGTTTTCGGTATTTTTTAGGCTTAGAAGAGATTTTATCTGACAAACAACACCGTTATAGTGTAAAAGCCCTCTCAAACGCTCAAGTATTAGTTTTTGAAAAATCTCTCTTGCATACCTTATTATACGAATACGATTTGGCACAACGCTATTTTATGCTTAAAATGTGCGATTATATGAGCTTTCAAGAACACGTGTATGAATAAAAAACGCCCCATTACAAGGCTTTGTAATGGGGCGTTTTTTATTCCAAAATCTTAATTTTAATATCTTTGAAATAAGCTACACTTTTCGGGTCGTGTCCTTGTAGGGCGATTGTGCCTGAGCTTAATTTTTTTAAACCTCGGTCGGCAGGAAGGGTTTCGGGTTCGGTATAATCAACCGCTACTTTATCGTTGATTTTGATGATAATTCTTTTGTCTTTTACAATGATATGGTATTCGTACCACTCGTTGTCGTTTGCCAAATTTTCTTTCACATCGCTAAAACTATACAGACTTCCTGTTTTACGCCAATCGGTATGTGTCTGATTTACTTGTACTTCATAGCCTTTGTCGGGCCAGCCAGAAGCTTGATAAGCCGTATGAATAAAAATACCTGAATTAGAGCCAGGCAAGGTTTTTGCCTTTATTTTCAACTCAAAATTTTTAAAATCGTGCTTGCCTACTTTTCCTTCATAAAAAAGATGTGTACGTTCGCCTGCTACCTTTATCGTTCCATCTTCGATAGAAAAGGTGCTTGGATTTTCTTCATTTACTTTCCAGCCAGCAAATGATTTTCCGTCAAAAAGTGAAATCCAGCCCTTTGCTTTTTTCTGTGCAAAAGTCGTTTGCATTGATACCACCAACAAGAGTAGTAATGATAGTTTTTTCATGGTTGCATTAATTAATTGAGTTGCTAAAGATACAAATACATTTTGGTAATTAATGCTCAAAAAAAGAGTGTGCGTATCTATAGGGTAAGGCATTCAAGCGAGCGATTAGGCTATTGTACAACAAGGATTGTAAAAGTAAAGATTAATTATTATTTTAGTCATTTGTAAGTGAATGACTAAATAAGTGGATGAGTAAATTACACATTAAGCTTTTCATTTTCAAATATGTATAAAAAAACTACTCACTCATTGACAATTTCACAATTTTACATTGGTACTTAACACTTATGATTTATGAGAAAAATACATATCGTTATATTACTACTCCTGTCGTTTCCTGCTGCATTTTCCCAAACGAAAGCAATCAAAGGCGATACTACTTTTTGGTATAAAATCAATATTGAATCTCAAAAAACTTTCCACCTAAAAGATTTTGAAAAATCTACTGATGAGTTTAATTTCAGGTTCAGAAATCAAGGACAAATCGTAGAAATATCAAAAGATAGCACTGCCTTTTCTGGCACTGTAACCAATTTCATTTATCATACCAAAAACACAAACACTAATAAACCGGACACTTTATCGAATACAGTTGTTTTATCAGCCAAACAGGCCGAGCATATTTATACTATCGTTCAAAATTCTACCATTTTAACGTTGCCTTCAGAAAATAATATAAAAAAATGGCTTAAAGGATTAGATGGAATAACCTACATTATTGAGTATGCTGACCAAAAAAATTATTGGCTAAAAAGCTATTGGACACCCTCAGCCCAAAAATCAATTCCAGAAGCCGTAATTGTTTTAGATTTAGTACAACACCTATCCGATACACTAAAGCTAAAGCAATTATACGACTCATTTAAAAGTGCATTACCCAAAAAAGGCTGTTATAATTCGGGAGGGATGGTAATAAACTGCTATAAGTCGAACGCTTTAGTACTGGGCATTAGCGGTGCTACAAAATTACCTTTAGGCTTTTATTCTTCTTATGCTACCGCCTATATTGGCAAGGCAAAAGTAAACGGAGGTTTTGCCTTACAATATAATTTTGACAATAGAGGGTTTCATCACGTCAATTGGCAAGTAAATAAATGGAATATCTTTTATAAAAATTCAACTTTATCGGATTTTATCGCATATAATTATCAAAATAGACGCTTAAAAATTGAGGATGCAGCAAACGCATTTGTGAATCATCAACTTAAATATGGTTTACGTCTAAAAAAATATATTAACATAGCCATTGGGTTCGATTGCCTCAGCAACAACGATAACAATAGTAGTGAAGTGGGCGGACTTTTCTACGCTGACAAATGGTTTTCAAAATCCAATATCAGTACGGTTGTGACAAGCTCAATATTTGCTCATAGAATCAATTATAAAGCTGAACTGTTCAAATCATTTAATTTTAACCCTAGACATCTCATTAGTCGCATATCCATTGGCGTGACTTATGAAGATTTTGAAAAGTATAAAGACTGTTATTTTAGCGTTCGTTTAGAACGTTGACATTTGAAGCGTTTAATGGTGTTAAGTCATGGATTGAACTTTAAGTTAAATATTTATATCTGAAACACTTACAAGTCAAATTAACTAAAATTACCCAGTTGCCCTAAAACCCAAATCTAAATAATATCATCATAAACTCTACCATAATATGACACCCGTAAGAATACTTTTATACCTTATCTTTTGCTTAGGCTTTTTGAGTTCTTGTGTACCTGTAGCACTCACATCGCATGTTGCACCAACAGAAATCGGCGATATGCAGAAGTTTGAAACATTTTCTTACATTGCTTTGATTGAAGGAGGCAATAGAGGAAAAATAAATGACACGCTTTCCAAACAATCAAAAGCGATTTTCAATGAGGCATTGGCTGAATTTACCAGTATTCCAGTAACAGGCACGATTACTGTAACAGACACTTCTACAAAAAACCGTATAGAAGAAGCCGTAGCCTATTTGTTTTTATCGGCCCGCAAACAGCAAAGCATTGAAGCACTCGTCATACCGTCAGTACTAGACTCATTACTTGAACTAAACGGAAAAAGGTTTGGCTTGCTTACCATGACCACAGGCTTTACAAGAGTTAAAGGAAATTATGCAGGGCAAATCGCTAAAGGCGTAGCGATGGGGATATTGACATTAGGTACGTTTTACCAAACCCCGATTAAATCCAATTCGACAGTTTATATCATGATTGTGGATGCACAAGATAACAATGTTGCGTTTTTCAATGATTTTTCGTTGCAAGACAAAGACCCCTTGAACAAAGCGATACTGACGAAACAAATCCAAAAATTGTTTAATGGCTATTTTTGGTCTTCACCCTAGCGTTTTGATGTAACCGTTGTCTTTTGAGAGAAAAAATAACTGATAAAAAATACCTAAAAATAAAAAGATTAACCCACAAACCACTCAATAACTTAGCCAGCCATAAAAGCCATCAACCATGCAACGATTTCTTCCCAATTTCAAAACCACTTATACGCTTATAGGTACAACATTCATCCTGTTGTCGGTAAGCCTTTTTGCCAAAGGACTTATCCCTAGTATGGCGGCGTTTCAAGTGCCAGCGGTGGTATTGCAGTCGCCTCATTATTTCGATGCCTTGCTTTGGGTGTATGTACACATGACGGTTATAGGCATCCTCCTCGTCTGCCTAGGACAAGCCGTAAACGACCAGAGCAAACAGCAATGGATTACCGCCCTGTTGTGTTGCATCATGGCGTTTTATACCTATTTAGACTTCCGTAGTTCCGACTCGGCTTTGGGCAATGCCCTCTACAAAGGCGAATCGTCTGTAGCACCAGCATTTATTGGGTTGTTGGTTAGTTTGTTGTTGCTGCAATTATTGATACGATTGGTTTGGAAGAGGGTAAGTTGAGCTAGGGCAAACACAAGAAATGAGGCAAGGGATAATAGATTGAAAACAAAGTTATTTTAACAAAACTGAATCAAGAATCTCGTATCCATCCATCGCATAGCATTGAACACCCCAACAGTATTCCACAAACAACGGGGTTACTACTCTCATAATCATACGCTATGCTCTTCTTGGTACTGGAAGCAATGCCGTATTATTCCTACAAAGGCATTGCTTCGAGGGCTATTTTTCGTATTTTTGCCCCTTATTCGTAAGGTTTTTTACCTTACACAACGATAGCATTCTTTTCCTACATGCCGACTGAACCATTTCATGTACGCTGCATGGCTATTGTAAAGGTCTTTCATTTGTACTGACAGGTACGTTTTTCATACAAACAATGACAACATTCAAAAGAACCACCGTTACGGCCGCTTTGATTTATGCCAACGGCCCTATACATATCGGCCACCTCGCTGGGTGCTATTTACCTGCCGATATTTATGTACGCTATTTGCGTTCGATTGGGCATGATGTAAAGTTTATTTCAGGCACCGACGAGCATGGTGTGCCTATTACTATCAAAGCCAAAAAAGAGGGCATTACGCCTCAACAAGTGGTTGATAAATACTATACCATTATCAAAGATGCGTTTGAAGAATTTGGTATTTCGTTCGATATTTATTCCAGAACATCCAATGCCATTCATCACGAAACTTCGCAAGAAATCTTTAAAAATTTATATGATAAAGGGCAATTTGTAGAAGAAATCACGGAACAATACTACGACGAAAAAGCCCAAACATTCTTGGCCGACCGCTATATTATCGGTACTTGTCCGAAATGTGCTAACGAAAATGCTTATGGCGACCAATGCGAAAAATGTGGCACAACGCTTTCGCCTACTGAATTGATTAATCCTCGCTCTGCTTTGAGTGGCGAAAAACCAGTCATGAAACCAACCAAAAACTGGTATTTGCCCCTCGATAAAATGCAACCAGCTTTGGAAGCCTACGTAAACAGTCATCCCGAATGGAAAACCAATGTGATGGGACAAGTGAAATCGTGGCTCAACGACGGCTTGCGTCCTCGTGCCATGACCCGAGATTTGGACTGGGGCGTAAAAGTCCCCTTGCCCGATACTGATGGCAAAGTACTGTATGTGTGGTTTGATGCCCCAATTGGGTATATCTCGATGACCAAGGAGCTAACCGACCAATGGGCTACGTATTGGCAAGACCCCGAAACACGCTTGGTACATTTTATTGGAAAAGATAATATCGTGTTTCACTGCCTCATTTTCCCTGCGATGTGCATGGCGGATGGGCGTTTTATCCTTGCCGACAACGTGCCAGCCAATGAGTTTATGAACCTTGAAGGAGATAAAATTTCGACCTCAAGAAACTGGGCGGTATGGCTGCATGAATACCTCCGAGCGTTTGAAGGACAACAAGACGTATTACGCTATGCCTTGGCAGCGGCAGCACCCGAAAGCAAAGATTCAGATTTTACGTGGGGCGACTTCCAAACCCGCAACAACTCTGAATTGGTAGGTATTTTGGGTAATTTTGTCAACCGTGCTGTAGTACTCACCCAAAAGAACTTCGATGCACAAGTGCCAGCCCGAGGCGAACTCAGCGATTTTGACCAACAAACCTTGACTACTTTAGCCGAATTGCCTTCAAAAATTGGCGATGCCATTGCACAATACAAGTTCAGAGAAGCCTTGGCATTGATGATGGACGTAGCACGCTTGGGCAATAAGTATTTGGCCGATACCGAACCTTGGAAAGTGGTCAAAACTGACCTAGAACGTACTGGTACCATTTTAAATATTGGCTTACAAATTGCGGCTACCTTAGCCATTGTTTCTGAGCCATTTATGCCATTTACAGCCCAAAAACTTGCCAAAGCACTCAAGCTTGGACAACGGACGTGGGCAGAGGCAGGACAAGCCGATTTGCTTGCTACAGGCACGAGCATCGAAACGCCAGGTTTACTTTTTAGTAAAATAGAAGATGCCACCATTCAGGCACAAATTCAAAAATTACAAGACGCTAAAAAAATGAATGAACTCGCTGGCAAAGAAGTACAGGCCATTAAAGATACGACACAATACGACGATTTTGCCAAAATGGATATTCGGATTGGGACAATCGAAGCGGCTGAAAAAGTAGCTAAATCAAAAAAATTACTCAAACTTACAGTAAACGACGGCATCAAACAACGGACTATTTTGAGTGGCATTGCCGAACACTTTACAGCCGAAGAAGTGGTAGGCAAACAAGTGACGTTCCTCGCCAACCTTGCTCCTCGCCCGATGATGGGTATGGTGTCGGAAGGGATGATTTTGATGGCAGAAGACAAAGATGGCTCTTTGGCCTTTGTGCAGCCTTCAAAAGAAGTGTGGAATGGTGCAACTGTAGCATAAAACGTATTACCGTTGAAGGAAAAATCAACCGCCAAGTTTCAAGAAGCATCCTTGAAGCTTGGCGGTTCAATTTTTTTATCCGATACAGGACAGTATTTTTTCTTTTTTTTTATCTCTTTACCAATAAACTAATCTTTTCCATTTCTTTATAACCAATTGAATGATGAAAAATATTTGCATGACTTTATTCTTTTGCCTGTTTGGCACAACTTTGACAATGGCTCAATCAAAAGATGAAGCAGACGTAGCGGCAGCGGTAGAAAATTTACGCAAAACCATGATTGACCCAAGCAAAGAAGCCCTAGAAGACCTTGCGATGAATGAATTGACTTACGGGCACTCGGGCGGAAAAATAGAAGACAAAGCCGCATTTATGGAAGCCTTTATCAGTGGAAAATCTGATTTCAAAAGCATCGAACTCAAAGACCAAACCATTACGATAGTTGGCAAAACTGCCATTGTGCGTCATAAATTATTTGCTGAAACACTCGACGGCGGTCAGCCCGGCACGGTAAAATTGGCTATTATGACGGTTTGGCAAAAATCTAAAGGTAAATGGCGTTTGTTGGCTCGCCAAGCTGTAAAACTTCCTGCGTAATACCTTTGGTACTGTACGAAAGCGTTTGCCGATATTGGATTGTAAATGTTGGAAAAAACTTTATTTCTCAGCCCTTTCTTTTCGCTTTCGTACAGTACCATGATAGGTTTTTTCAGCATAGTTCAACAATCTTTTTCTACGAAAGCAAACAACTCAACTCTGATAAAACCCCACTCCTCCTCCATTTTCTCAAGTAAACTTTATTCCCTCACAGTAGCACATCGCTCCGTTGATATGCCATGCTTTCTTGCTTTTTAGAGGTAAATGCTTCATTTAAGGCATATCCAAAAATAATGTTTTTATTACTTTATCTGTATTATTCTGCATTTATACTATATACAAAAACTAAACGTTGACACATAAAGCTATTTGGAGATAAGTATTAAAAAATCTATACAAACAAGAGAATATTATTTTTTAGGCAAAAACCAAATACTCCATAATAAATAGTTTTACTTTATTTTTATCAAATAAAAAACATTAATATTTATACGTAAAAAAACAATTAAATATTTTTTTTGACTTAAATCATGAAAAAACAACGTCTAATTACGATTTTAAAAAAAATATTAATCAGTGTTAAATTTAAAAAAATGTAGTATTTTTACCACAACACAATCATCCATTCCATTTCTTATCCAAACACCGCTATGAAACTCAAATTTCTTGCTATGTTCTTGGGAAGTTTTCTTTTACTCTCCAACGTGCATGCCCAAAGCTGTAATTGTTCGGTAACAATCACCAAAAGCGGAGCTTATACGCCCTCCAACCTCAATGTACCTGCTGGAGGCACCATTTGCATTCAGGCTGGCACTTATACCAACCTCGCTTTTAATGGTTTTCAAGGCACTGCAACACAGCCTATTACCATTAAAAATTGTTCGGGACAAGTGATTATTCAAAATACCACCAATGCCACCTACCCTATTTCGTTTGGTAACAGAACGAGGTTCGTCAAACTCAGTGGGAAAGGCGATAGCAACTATACATTAGGAATTAAAATTGCAGGTACAGGTACAAATGGACGAGGCATTTCGATAGCCGACCGCAGCAGTAATATTGAGGTAGAAAATGTAGAAATTGCCAATGTAAAAGGTATTGGAATATGGGCTCGTTCGGAATTGGGTTGTGATAGTACTACTTGGGGCAACTATTATAGCATGAATGGTATAAAGGTTCATCATAATTACATTCATGACTTAGAAGGGCCAGGGGTGATAGCAGGAGAAGCTTTCTTCGGAACTGGTAAAACCATCACGTGTAGTGGCGTTGCCATCACCAAAAATACACCTCAGTTGTATGGCTTAGAAATCAACCACAACAAAATTGAAAGAACTGGCGGACAAGCCATTGGTTATGCCGCAGCACCCGATGCTAAATTACACCACAATTATATATTGAGCTGTGGCAAACTCGCTACCAGCACAACTCTCAACCATGCCATTGTACTGGGTGGTGGAGCCGGTGGCGATGTTTATAACAATACCATTGTTAATGCTCAAGGCTCTGCTTTTTTTATGCTTGGTTTTCTGGGTAATCAAAAGTTTTACAATAACCTGATTATCAGACCTACTGGAGGAGTCATGTTTGCCGACGCTCGTCCCGGTACTATTGCAGATTCTTATCTGCTTTTTGCCAACAATACTGTAGTATCACCTGCCCAAGGAGGACTTACGCTCTATAGTAGCTTGCACAATCATATTGTAGTAAATAATGTGATGCTCAACTCAGGAAGCGGTCCTTTTATCAAAACCTTGTCTTCTTCGGTGAAGGTGTCGGCACGTAATAATTACTTCAATGGTGTAATTGATGCCACTTTTTTTGAAGACACTACTGCGTTTAATTATCGACCTAAGAGCTTTACGCCTTTACTCAACAAAGGAGAAGACCTACGAAGCTGGGGTATCAATAGCGATATTAGCGATAAACCTCGTCCCAATGGAGCGGCGTTTGATATAGGCTGTTTTGAATCAAACGACAGTGTTGCTACAACAAACCCTAATGCCTGTGATTATACCATTATACAAAGTGGTACTTATTCGCCCAATAACCTTACAGCAACGGCAGGAAATACGGTTTGTATCAAAGCTGGCAACTATACGGGACTTACTTTTAACGATATGACAGGCAGTGCTACCCAGCCTATTGTATTTAAAAATGTAGGAGGACTGGTAAATATTCAAAACACCACAACCAATTTGAATGGCGTAGCTTTTTTGAATTGTCGTTACTTCAAGCTGACAGGTGCTGGCGATAATACACTTGTGTATGGTATTAAAGTAGCAAGTACAGGAGCAGGTGGCATGGGCATCAAAGTAGATGCCAAAAGTAGTGATTGCGAACTCGACCACTTGGAAGTATCGAATACTGGCTTTGCTGGAATCATGGCAAAAACAGACCCCAATTGTGATAGCACTACTTGGCGTGGCAATTTTGTGATGTACAATGTGAAAATCCATGATAACTATATCCACGACGTGAAAGGCGAAGGCTTGTACATTGGCAACTCTTTTGCTAGTAACGGAATGACTGTCACGTGTAATGGTGTGAGCAAAAAAGTGTATCCGCATACCATTGTGGGCTTAGAAGTATATAACAACCAACTCGAACGTACAGGCTGTGAAGGCATTCAATATGGGTGTTCAACTGATGCCAAGGTACACCACAATACCATGATTGACACAGGTATCAGTCCTTTCGATGTGTTTCAAGCCAATGGCATTCAAATTGGTGAAGGCTCTGGAGGCGATTGTTATAACAATACGGTGGTCAACGCTCGTGGTACGGGCTTAATTATTTTGGGGTTCTTGGGCAACCAAACGATTTATAATAATTTAATTATTAATTCTGGTTATAATGGCATTTTTGCCGATTCCAGACCAAGCTCTATTCCTAATACTTACTTACGAATTGTGAATAATTCGATTATTACGTCGCAAAGCGATGCCATCAAATTGTATAGCCTTATCCATACCCACGTGGTTGCCAATAATTTGCTTTTAGCCCCTGCTACAGGCAAATATATTGTCAAGCTTGGCTCGCCCGTGATTGTAAACGAATACAATAATTACAAAAATACCGCTATCAGTACAGCTATGCTCAACAATGTAGCCGCAGGAAATTACTACCCTCTTGCAGGCTCACCTTTGATTAATGCAGGCATGAATGTGGCTTCTTGGGGCATCAACAAAGACCGTGACGATAACGCCAGACCCCAAGGAAATGCCTATGACATTGGCTGTTTCGAATACATCGCACCAAGCAATTAAGTAGGTTACGTTACTCAAAAACTGATTTACAATTCAAGTTGGTTGCTTACTGGTAAAATATCCAGTAAGCAACTTTATAGCTGAAATCTTTATGCAACGTTAATGACTAATTTACAATACGATACTATCTTGAGGCGTTAATCAGAAAATCAACCCAATTATTTTTATCCTCTCCAACTTACTCGACGTTTATGAAAAAACTACTCCTTGTAGCGTGTTTGTTCCTGCATTTGTATGCAAAAGCTCAAAACCCAACCGTCTATTACGCAAAACCAGACTCTACTAATGCTAAAATTGGCCTTAATGAGTACCTCATTACCCTCAAAGACCATACAACCATCAGAGGTACGATTATCAGCCAAAATACCCAAGAGGCTAAAATTCAAACCGCCAATATGGGTATCGTTACAGTGCCTACCAACCAAATTATGAGTATGAATTTGCTTGTGCGTACCAATCGGCTTTCTCGTGGTAGTATGGCTTCTAATGTGTATTACGAAAACCGTTTTGTCAACCGTTTTTTCTTTACTCCTTCGGGCTTTGCATCAGAAAAAGGGTCTTTTGAATACCACAACCACGCAATTTACCTAAGTGAGCTTACGTATGCTCCTGCCAAAAATATCAGTCTTGGGGCAGCTTTCTTTACTTTTGCTCCAAGTCTTCTCTACAATTTTAAGCTAAAAGCGAGTTTGTATCAATCAGAACGGATAAACTTTTCGGCAACGGGCACTTTCTGGAATAGCGAGCATAATGCTGGCGTTTTTGCCATTATTCCTTCGTTGAGTATTGGTAAAAAAGAAGCTTTTTTTAATATTAGCCCTATTATTTTAACCGAAAATAGTGGAAGTGGCTATGGATTATCGTTAGGATATATGAAAAAAGTATCACCATTAATGAGTGTTTTTACAGAAAATTTCTTTGCGGTATCAAATGGCACAGAAATCAGCGATACTTTTATGCTCACGGGAGGATGTCGTTTTGACAGAGCCAATCACGCTTTTGATATAAGTGTAATGATACCTGCAATAAACGGAGGATTTTCACCTAGGATATTTCTTATACCACTGGCATCTTATCATTTGAAAATCAATAATTTATAAAAATAGAAAACATAAGCCAACCAAACATTCTTTGGTTGGCTTATGGATAAAATTGCTATGCAAAGGCTTTCTTCATTCGAGCGATGCCTTCCAGCAAAGTCGCTCTCGGACAAGCGAAATTGACCCTAAAAAAGCCTTCTCCTTGAAACACCTTTCCATCAACAATCCTTACGCCGTTTTCGAGTAATACTTGTGCAATATCTTGTACGCCCGTTGCTCGTGCGTCTATCCAAGCCAAATAGGTTGCTTCTAGCTTGTTCATTTTCAAGCCCTTCATGCCATTGATGGCTTCGTATAAAATATCGTGGTTTTCTTTCAAATACGCCACTAAGGCTTTACGCCAAGGCTCACAGTCTTTATAAGCAGCATAAGCCGCCTGAATCCCAAAGCGATTGAGTTCAGGGAAAAAGCCTGCTTTTGCTTGTATGAATTTCTGTCTTAATGCAGGGTTCGCAATGATGGCTACCGAACAACCCAAGCCAGCAATATTAAAGGTTTTACTGGGTGCCATCAATGTAATGGTAAGGTCGGCAGCTTCTGGACTGATACTGGCAGTTGGGATATGTTGGAGATTTTCTTCTAAAATCAAGTCGCAATGAATTTCGTCGGAGCAAATGACAACGCCATGTTTATGACAAATTGCCACCAAGCGAGCCAGTTCGTCTTTCCGAAACACCGTTCCACCCGGATTATAAGGATTACACAACATAAAAAGCTTGGTATCAGGCGTAATGGCTTGTTCTAAAGCTTCAAAATCGAACGTCCAACGACCGTCGATTTCAACAAGTTGGGTCGTAAGCAAACGTTTATCGGCCCAAGTAGGAGCTAAATGAAACGGAGCATATACGGGTAGCGTTGTCAATACGGCATCGCCAGCTTGGCCAACAGCCCTATAACTCGCCGTAATACCTGGCACTAAACCGGGAATCCAGACTTGCCATTCGTTTTGTATAGACCAGCCATACAGGTTTTTCATTCGTTCGGTAAACAAATCTTTCAGCGAATCGGGCACAAACGAATAGCCCATAATGCCATGCTCGGCTACTTCGTGCAAAGCCTGAATGATAGGCTCAGGACATCGGAAATCCATGTCGGCTACAGGCATCGGAATCACATAGGCGGGGTCTCGGTTGAAATCCCACTTGGTTGAATCTGTATTTTTTCTGTTGATGATTTCGTCAAAATTATACATAGAGAAAGAAAAAATAATGGTTAATGGGGATGAAATTATCTTACAAAAAACACTTAGGAGCTACTTAAAATATCAATCATGTGTTTGCTCTACTCTCTTACACACAACGATGATTTTTTTGCCTTGGCTGTCGGTAGTTGCCAACAAATAGGTATCGCCACCTTCTTGCAATTTAAGTTTTTCTCTGATTTGTTGCACGGTCATCGGAAAGTTTCTTACCGTAATATTGGCTTTGTTGGCAGGCACAAAGGGTTTGAGTTCTTTTTTATCCAATTTTGTCACCGCCAATACTTCAAAACTTCTTCCAATAAAGTTTTTTTCGAGGTTTTCTGAGGTATAAAGATGGCTATTGGAGGCGATTTTATACAAATGCCATTGATGGGCAATTTGCTTAAACAAGCCCGTTTTGAGCAATGCTACATTGGGTTCATACACATACCGCAAAGGCGAATGCCACGCCAAAGGACTGTATGCCTCTTGGCTTTTGATGCCTTCAAATACTTGCTGGGTATTGTTTTTGGTAAGCGCCACCGCTTTGATAGATGGCTCAAGCACCATTTGATTACTCAGGTGGAATAAAATTTCTTTTACCTCATTCTCTACCGCCACAACCCAAACGGCTACGGTTTCGGGCATGGCACGCAAGGCTTGGTCGATGTCGAGCATGGGCGATGCTTTCAACAAGAGATTGTCGGCACGACGCAACAGGGCATCTTTGCAAGCAAGTATATTGGGTTCGCAATCTTGCAAACGCACAACTTTTTGTCCTACATCATCTCGGCGATGCGGGTCTAAATATATCCATGAAAAATGTTGCGACGAAGCCAAACTATCAAGCCAAACAAGGGCATCGGCATGGACAAAACGAACATTATTGATACCCATTACCCCAAAATTATGGGCTGTTAATGCCTGTAATTCGGCTTGGCGTTCGATATGATACACTTCCTTGAATCGAGTAGCAAGAAAGGCGGTATCAACACCCATGCCTCCCGTCAAATCGGCCAAGCTTTCCCCTTGCATCAAACTAGCCTTAAACATGGCTGTTTGTTGCGAAGAGCCTTGTTCGAGCGATAAGCTCGGCGGAAATACTACATCGGGATATTTACACCAATCAGGTAGCTTGGTTTTAGCTTTCTGGCGTGCCTGTATTTGGGCAACCAACTCGGCTACAGGCAAATGCGGATAGCGATGTGCTTTGAAAAGAAGCGTAGCAGCTTGCTCATGACTATGCTCTTGAATAAATGCCTTTGATTCGTCTGATAAAGGATAGATGGGCATACTACGCTAACGGAAGGTTGATTTATTACAATGAATTTATGCTTAATTTTTTGCGGCAATGGCCCGTTGGGCTGGAAAATACGATGCCAACAAAGTCATGATAATCACCACAATAGCCGTAAAGAAAAAATCGCTAAAGTGCATTTCTACAGGATAGGCATCGACCAACGACCCCACAATTCCCATCGAAATAAAACCAAACGTTTGTTGCAACCAGCATATCAAAAAGCCAATTCCTAAGCCCACAATTGCCCCACCAAAAGCCACAATAGCTCCTTCAAATAAGAAGATTTGCTTAATCATGCGTACCGGTGCCCCCATAGCAAAGAGGGTTTTTACATCTGCTTTTTTCTCGATGGCAAGCATCGACAAAGAGAAAAAGATATTAAAACTTGCAATACCAATGATGAAGGAAAGCGTCAGAAAAACAAAGAGCTTTTCTATTTTAATGGCCCTGAGCAAACTAGCGTGCTGTTCGTCTTGGTTTTGCACCAAAAAATCTTTTCCTAACGCTTGCTGTAATGCTTCTTGCACGACAGGTATTTGTTGCGGCACTGGCACTTGTATTTCTAGCGAGGTGCGTTTGTCGCCATATTCTAATAACTCTTGGGCAAAATCTAAGGGTACAAATACAAAATTATTGTCGTATTCTTGCTCAATGGCAAACACACCTATGGGTGTGATATTCAAGCGATTGAAGGCATTGGCGGCGTGTAAATCAAGGGTTTTGCTATGCGTATTGTGCGGATACCACACTTCGAGTGGCACAAAGAAGGCATCTACATCTATGCCCAAGGTAAAGGCAATACCAGAGCCTACAATGGCAAAATTGATACCTTGGTTTTTCAAAGCCATATCGCCCTCGATGATGCTTTCTTTGAGGCGTTGTTGCTTCAAGAAGTTTTCGTCAACGCCTTTGAGCGTTACAACCATTTGGGCATCCTTATAGCGTATCAAGGCACTTTCCTGAATCACCTGCGTAATGCTCCCAATGCCTTTGATGGCCTGAATACGTTGCAGAAAAGCTTGATTACATACAAAATTTTTCCCTTGTACGGCACTCACTTTGAGGTCGGCATCGAAGCTTTTAAATAAATTTTTTTGAAAAGCTTCTAGCCCATTAAACACCGAAAGTACGATGACCAAGGCCATCGTACCCACACATACACCCAACATTGAAATCAATGAAATAAGCGAAATAAAAGAAGTCTTTTTTCTAGCAAAAAAATACCTTTTGGCAATAAACAATGGCACATTCATAGGCGTACACAGTACTAATCCTCGATTTCTTCTCCTTCTTTGAGCGGTGGAATATCGAGTTGAGAAATGATTTGATCCATTTTGGCCGCATATTCTGCGGTATCGTCGAGGTAAAATTCTAAATCAGGAATAATGCGTGCCTGATGTCTGATTTTATGGCCAAGTATGCCTCTGATATGTTTGGCTTTTTCTCTGATGTCGGCAATAAGTCCTTCTTTATCGGCTGCCAACATAAAGCTCAAATAAGTACGGGCAATCGACAAATCGGGCGTTACTTTCACATCTGTAATCGTAATAAAGGCATTCCCGAAGGTACTACGCATATCTTTTTGAAAAATCTCACTCAAATCTTTTTGTATCAATCGAGCAAATTTTTGTTGTCTTTTTGAATCCATTTCCGCTTCTCATTTACAAATCCTTTCTACAGCAAGTAAAAGGATTATGGTCTAATTATTTTGCAAATTTCGGGAATTTAATTTGATTAAGCGTAATTTCGTGACAAATAAGTATAAGTTAGTCATCCGATGAAGCCTCGTACTGCTATTGGCTTGAGGATTTTAGATAGCATTGTACCAATACACGTTGCATATACCATTGCTTTTACCCAAAATCTGTAAGCAGGCGTTTATAAGGATGTTTGTGGTAAGCTTAAAAGACCACGACAATGACAAAGTCACTCAATGAGATATTTAAGTCAGAAGACAACAACCAGTTTGACGAGGTTTTTGTCGCATATTCTGACCTTTATAATACGGACAAAAACAATTACGAAGTTTGGAAGCACTTTTATTTTTTCTTGTGGACCGCAATTGAAGATGCTCCAAGCAGTTTTCATGACAAAATAAACTTGCGACATTTGCTTCAAGGAATGTTTGACGAAGGCAAGAAAGCCTTTCCCGGCAATGCTGATTTCAATTTCATTGCTGGTTATACTGTTTCCATATTTCCTTACGAGTATGGTGACTATGAAGACTTGGAAAAAGAAGGGAATGAAATGCTTCTCAAGGCGACAAAACTTCAACCCGACAATCTGATTTATAAAATGGCTTATTTAGGTAGCGTTGCAGATGTTGACCAACAACTATACAGACAAGCAGAAATTGACGCAGCCTCTAAGGTGCTAGAGACATTTAGTGGGACTGGAACATTGAATAGATATTTTAGACAAGTGTTGTATCGGTTGGACAAAAAAGCCTACCACTAACACGGGTTTTACATCAGGCGGGCTGACGTACAGACTTGGAGTTTTGTGCATTGAACGAACTTTAGTAATAGCATTTGTGCTTGGAAACTCGCCCGAACGCAAAGCCCTATCCGTTATGCCCAATGCTACCATGCAACAGTGCTAACTTCAACAGACCAAATTTTTTAGTAAATTTGACCCATGACAGTAAAGGAAAAAGAGAAATATAAAGCGGACTTTAAAAAAGCACTTGGCAATTTCACGACCACGTTAGAAAAATACGTTTCTACCGATAATGGTCAAAGAAGGAAAAACCACAAAAATTACCAACCTCAAAGATTTTTTGGAATTTAAAGGCAGAACGGATTTGTGGAATAAAATTGTAACAAGAACTTCAAAAGAGTAAGCCTATGAAAGTCATTGTACCACCCATAAAAAGTCAGGGTATTAAAACCAAACTCGTTCCTTGGATAAAGGATTTGGTAAACAGAGCCAATCAAAAAGGAAAATGGATAGAGCCGTTTTTAGGAACTGGTGTAGTCGCATTTAATTCGGGTTATAAAAAGGCAATTCTAAACGATACCAATCCTCATATAATTGGCTTTTACAAAGGAATACAAAACAAGACAATTTCTGCACCTTTAATGAAGCAATATTTGGAAGAAGAAGGTAAACTATTAAGCGAAGCTGAAAATAACGGCTATGAACATTATTTAAAAGTTCGTACTCGTTTCAACAGTGGGGAGTTTTCGCCTTATGATTTTATTTTTCTTTCACGAGCAGGCTTTAATGGAATGATGCGTTTTGGAAGTAAAGGAAATTGGAATATTCCATTTTGTAAAAAACCCGACCGTTTCGCACAAGCATATATTACGAAAATAACCAACCAAGTTGCAACCGTTTCGCAAATTATCCAACCTGAACCTAATTGGGTATTTCACAACAAGTCATTTGCTGATATCATTCCTCTGGCGACAGAAAACGACATCATTTATTGTGACCCACCTTATTATGGCAGACACGTTGACTATTATAACGGCTGGACAGAACAGGACGAAGAACTACTGTTTAAACTGCTTTCAGAAACCAAAGCAAAATTTATTCTCTCAACGTGGCATCATAACGACTGGCGAGAAAATGAAATGATTAATAAGTTTTGGAGCAAATTCAACATTGTTACCAAAGACCATTTTTATCACAATGGCGGCAGCATCGAAAACAGGCGGACAGTTGTGGAAGCTCTTGTTTGTAATTTTGACACAGACCAAATAGACCAACACAATCACGGACAGAAAACCAAACCAAAAGAACAACAATTGGAACTGGTTTGGGCCTAACGACAAGAAGCACTGGGCAAAACGTTTAACCCTGATGAAGCATTGCAAAGAGGCTCTTTTGTGTAGCGCTAAGAAGCTAATATGTGATGTCGTAGCCGTCACACATCAGACAGACCATATCAAATAATATTGTTTACAACCATCCAAACGTATGTTAAGTTTTTTTAGGGTAAATGCCCTGTACCAAATTTTTAGTTTACTCATTTTATTGGTACTTTCTCGAATACCTAGTTATCTTTTCGGTTTGCCCAATTTGATACCCGAACTGCAATGGATGTTGGTAGGCGAACAAATCAATAAGGGCTTTGTGATGTATTCCGATATTTGGGATAATACCGCCCCTTTGTCGGCATTGGTGTATGCTGGCATCGACAAGGTGTTTGGGCGTTCGGTGGCGGCGTATCAGCTATTAGCCTTGATGGTCAGTGCTTTTCAGGTGATTTATTTCAACGTGGTGATTAACAACCGAGATATTATGCCCAAACGCAATTACCTGCCGGGGCTGATGTATATTGTATTTTTGAACGTGTCGTTCGACTGCTGTACGTTGTCGCCTGTGTTGATGGGTAATAGCTTTTTGCTGTTGGCTTTTGGTACGATTGTCAAACAAATCAACCGCTTGGAGGCAACCGATGAGGTGTTTGAAATCGGCTTTATGATAGGCATTGCAACCTTGTTTTATCCGCCAGCTTGTGTATTTATTACGTGGGCTACGGCATCGTTGTTGTTTTTTAGTGGGGCTACAATCCGCCAGCATTCCTTGGCTCTTTTTGGCTTTATTTTTCCTTTGTTTCTGACTGCCTTGTTTTTTTATATCAATGGTACTTACGAAGACTTTTCTCGCAACTTCATTTCTTCGGTACTCGAAATTCGCCAGTACGACCTCAACGACTTCAAAGCCTTATTGGCTACTTTATTATTGCCTTTGAGCATTGGTGTTTTGGGCTTTTTGCGGCTGGTCAATGTAACGGGCTTTGTCAATTTTCAAATTCGTTGCCAACAAGTCATGATGCTTTGGGGTCTTACAGGAGTATTATCTATAGGCTTGATGCCTTTCATTGCACCGATGCAGTTCATTTTATTTGTGCCTGCTATCGCTTTCTTTGCGGTAAACTTTTTCAATAGTTTTAAAAAACAATGGTTAGCCGAGCTTACCTTTTTGGCATCGTTGGGTTTGATTGTGTTTTTATACTATGAAGGAGCGTATGGCGACAAAGATTCGTTTGCTAATTTGAGTAATTTGAAACTACAACGCAAGGTTGATTGGCAAATCAAAAATCAAAAAGTGCTGGTTTTGGGTAATGGCATGGAAGAATACCTCGACAACTATGCAGCTACGCCTTATCTCAACTGGAATTTGGCTAAATATGAACTAGAAAATCTCGATAATTACGAAAATGTGATTAGTATTCTCCGAAATTTTGAGAAAGATACGCCCGATGTTATTATTGATAAAGCCAAACTAGCCCCCAAATTGTTTAAGAGGATTCCTGCTTTGGCCCGCAAATACCAAGAAACGACTAAAGGTGTGTATATAAAGGTGAAAGGATAACTCAAATGGTTGTACCAACAGTCGTTTTTTTTACTCCTCCAACTTGAAATACGCTTCCGACGGCTGTTTTTTTCTCCCTCCAAATTGGAGCATAAAAAAGATAGCCGTTTTTTTACTCCTCCAACTTGAAACACACTTCCGACAGCAGTTTTTTTCTCCCTTCAAATTGGAGCATAAAAAAGATAGCCGTTTTTTTACTCCTCCAACTTGAAACATACTTCCGACGGCTGTTTTTTTCTTCCTCCAAATTGGAGCATAAAAAAGATAGCCATTTTTTTACTCCTCCAAATTGAAACACGCTTCCGACAGCCGTTTTTTTCTTCCTCCAAACAGAAAGACCTAAAACTATTCTAATCAAAGCTTGTGCTATCTTGTTTTGAACAAAAACTTTATTTCACAAAAAAATCCTATTGGTATTTCTTTTAACGGAAAGAAATACCAATAGGATTTTGGAGCATTAAAGCCCTTATATAACAAAATATAGCTGCCTAAAACGCCATGTATTCACCTGCTGCTGTAATCGTGACCGTAGGCAATTGATGTTTGGTTTCAAAAATATCGTAACCCGGCTTCAACCAAGACCAAAACTTGAGCAATTCGCTATTGGTAGCATAACTTTCCTGCAAAGTTTTGTAATTACTATCGTTTAGTTTGGTCGGGAAAATATGCACGGGAATATCCTTGCCATTCGACTTGGCACGCACTGCCAGCAAGTACAATTCTTTCATCGAATCATCGCCAATTGGGAAGCATCCGATAGTCAGACAAGAACCATGAATAAAAATATTATCTCCTGGATTGATAGGGTCGGCAAATTTTAAGTCGGACGCATTGGGGTAGCTTACACGCATCGACAAATGATATTGGCTTTGTGGATTGAACAAATCGACGGTATAAAAACCTTCGGGCATTTGTCTGTCGCCCGATTTTCGTTTAGGGCCAAGCGTACCCGAATTGGCACAAACCGCATACGTTTGAAGCAAGACAAAACGAGCATCGCCTTTGTTTCTGCCCCAGACTTCTAATTGTTGTTCTTTTTTAAAAATTCTAATAAACAACTCTACATTTGTCGGTTTAATTCCTTTGCTTGTCAACAAATCTTCTATAACTTTACTTTTAGCTTGTTGAGCGTCACGCACCTTGGCGTATTTGAGTTGTGCCTGCAAGAACGACTGAGCGCTTGTGTTTAGGCTGATTAGCCCCAAAAACGCCGTGATTATACATAAGATTTTCTTCATAATAGTACTTTTTTTATGGGTATTTGTATTTGTGTAAAGATATTAAGTTAGTCTGTATTTTTTTCAATAATTTCTCCTGAAATTTACTTATGTTTAAAAAATAAAACACGACCGCCTTCGTGTAACAATTGCTTTAGTAGCCTATGATTACCGTACAAGAGTTTATTACCACGTTGCAAGAACCTCAGCCCCCGCAAGCATTTAGCCAATTGCTCCAAGCACTTTGGTACGATGCCAAAGGAGATTGGAATGCCGCCCATGAAATCGCCCAATCGAAAGAAGGCACTAGAACGTATGATAGGCTACACGCTTATCTCCATCGAAAAGAAGGAGACAACTGGAACGCCAACTATTGGTACAGGCGTGCCAAAACTACCATGCCAACAATTTCACTAGACGACGAATGGAACAACTTATTACAAGCATTTCAAAACCTTTGAATGCCATGATTGAGCAAAAAACAATAGACGATATTCTCTTGTCGCTAGACGCAATCATAGCCAAATCACAAGCCGACAGTTCTCGCATTGGCTATTTTGCCTGTGTGTATAGAAAAATCGTGCGTGCCATGCACGAGCAAACCGAAGCGGAAGTCTTCGACGACGCTCCACGTGTGCAACGCCTATTAATGGTGTTGGTCAGACGCTATTTAGACGCTTATAACGCTTACGCACACAAACACGAAACATCTGACTCTTGGCGGCTATGTTTTGAAGCGAGCAAACGAGATGACATCACCCTAATACAGCATATATTGCTTGGGCTAAATGCCTTAGTCAATGTAGATTTAGGCATTGCCGTTTCGCAGGTATCAGTACATAAAAGCGTAAATACCATTGAGGATGATTTTCTTCGATTTATCCAAATTTTAGTAGCAGTAATCAATAGTATCCAAACCGAGCTAGAAGAAATTTGGATACCGATGCGCACTTTGGATAAAATTTCCCTCAAAAATGTAGGTATCATTCATTTCAATATGCACTTGTCGAAAGAACACGCTTGGAACGTGGCACGAGAATTGTCGCATTTGAGGTTTAACCAGCATAAAACATTTATCGAGCATTTGGATAAAACGGTAGAATCGTGGGGACAAAAGATTTTGAAGCCTAGTCTTACCCAAAAACCTTATTTGAAGCTCATCAAATGGAGCGAATTACCAGAACCAACCCAAGTAATAGAAGTATTGAAATAAAACGTTATTGTAGCAATAACGTTTTATTTTGCTAGAGCAATCAGCTTCATATACCTATATTTTTTATCTTTGCAAGCATCATTTTGCAAAGAATTTATTATGACAAAAATCACGCAATATATTGAAGAGGCAAAGGGTAAAACCCTGTTTTCTTTTGAAATCATTCCGCCTGTCAAAGGCGAAAGCATTCACACCTTGATGAACAACCTAGAGCCATTGATGGAGTTTAATCCACCTTTTGTTGAGGTAACTTACCACAGAGAAGAATTTATCGAAAAAATCATCAATGGCCGCATCGAACGCATTCCTACACGCAAACGCCCCGGTACAGTGGGCATTTGTGCCTCGCTTATCAATCGCTTTAAAGTTGATGCCGTTCCCCACGTGATTTGTGGCGGATTTACCAAAGAAGAAACCGAAGATTTTTTGTTTGATTTGCATTACTTGGGCATCGACAACGTATTGGTGTTGCGTGGCGATCCCGTAAAAGGGAATCCTGCCTTTATCCCAGAAAAGGGAGGCCATGCTTATGCCAGCGAATTGCTCCAGCAAGTTGTACGAATGAATGAGGGCAAATTGCTGCATGATGAAACGGAGTCGTCGCCCACCAATTTTTGTATTGGCGTAGCGGGCTATCCAGAAAAGCATTTTGAAGCACCCAATTTTCAGGTCGATTTCGATTATCTAAAGAAAAAAGTAGCACTTGGGGCCAATTATATTGTGACACAGATGTTTTTTGATAACCAAAAATACCTTGACTTTGTGGCGAAATGTCGTGCAGAAGGGATTCTTGTACCTATTATTCCAGGACTCAAACCTTTGGCTACCAAAAAACAACTGACCGTATTGCCAAGGGTTTTTCATTTAGACATTCCACAAGATTTGGTGGAAGCCGTAAATGCTTGCGACAACGACAAAGACGTAAAGCAAGTGGGCATAGAGTGGTGCATTCAGCAATGCAAAGAACTGATGGCACTCGGAGCACCCGTCTTGCATTTTTATACCATGAGCAAATCGGAAAGCACTAAAAAAATAGCCCAAGCTATTTTCTAAGCGTATCGGCAACAGCTCATAAACCCAACATATCTACAACCGACGCATAAGAATACGAACTGAAAGATTTTTGCTGTAAAATAAGGCAAACGATAGATATTTAATATTGTATCTTTGTTATAAAAAGTTCCTAACCAATAAAGCTTTGTTGGTTTATAGTATCTCACTTGTTTATATGTCATAATTTTATACAACAGCAATGGTTAAAATTATTAGTTGGAATACAAATAAAAAGAAAACAGCATTTATACAAAATGCCTTGACAGAGCTTGCTTTGGAACAAGAACCAGAGATTTTTGTATTTCAGGAATGCTTAGGACAATATGTAAACACCATATTAGACCCACATTATGAGGAAATTCCCTATCCAGGTAATGGTATAAATCGACGAGTGAGAATTTTTCTAAAGCAAAATACTTTTATCAAATATGCCATTAAAACGGCTTTTCAAAATAAGTTGGTCTTTGTTCACTTAAAAAAAAGGGGAGGCTTAGAAGATTTTAATATTGCTGGCGTACATTTATACAGTAAACTCAACACAGAAAGGCAACAGCTATGGCAAAACAAACCTATAGTTGAAACAATTGAGTTATACGAAAAACATCAAACCAACAATAATAGAACTATCTTAATTGGAGATTTGAATTACAATCCATACGACACAACGCTTTCTGACCCTTTTGTATTTAATGCTATTGAGAACCAACATCTTATTCATAATTTTAGCATAAACCCTATTGGGCAGAGAAACCACAAAAACTATTGGTACAATCCTATGTGGAATCTTCTTGGCGATTATGATTTTAGAAACAGTTCTAACAAAATCGCTACTGGAACTTTTTTCTTATACAATGAATCTGAAGTTCCCTATTGGAATTTGATTGATGGAGCATTGCTAAGACCTAGTATCATGAATAGAGTAGATTACCAACAAACAGAAGTGTTGACAGCAACTGCCCAAAGACAATTTTTAAAACCTTTTATCATACGACCTGATGAATCTTTCTTAGTTGATGATTTCTCAGACCACCTTCCATTAAAAATTACCTTAAATATACATTGACATGAGCAAAATATGGGAAATATCTGGGGAAGCACCTAAAACGGATGAAAACCCTGAAAAAATACTAAACGAATACGCAAGCCGACTGAAAGATGACACCGATGGTAAATTTGTAGGTTTAGTCACAGAAACGATACAAGAAGATACGGCTTCGGCAACCTATGCCCTTTACATAGTTGTTCCAGCATTAAAGAGTTATATGTATAGGCTTATAGAAGTAAATAGTCAAGACCTTGTAGCACCGTATCCTGTAGAGCTACGATTGTTTGCAAAAGACCCCAAATACCACAAGAGCTTCTATGCACAAGACGCAAAAAGCTATAGGTTAAAACTAGAAGAGTTGATTAAAAGTGCCGCAACAAAAGCGATTTTAGTGCATTTAAAAACACTGATAGAGATAAAAAAAGAATACAGTAAAGAGTAATAAAATACCGCTAACAACAATAGGGCAAAAGGCAGACTAAGGTACTTTATAGAAGTTTTCAGCATTCATAACAGTGTGCAAGCAGTTGTAAAATTTTTATTCTTAGCCAAGCCATAAAATAGTACCTTACAGCCTGTTGTGTTTTTACAAGATTTCCACTATTATAGATTATAGCACACTCTTTTCTGATTGTATGGTTACGTTTTTACGCACAACTACTCGATTTGCGTTAGCTCGATATAAGTTTTTCTTATTATTGGCTGGTTTTTGTTACGGAATAGCCTATTTTCTGTATCATTTTTCTTCGGCACAAGACCAAACAGAAAAGTATATTGAAGATGTAAGAGAAAATATTCGCACAGCCGTGAGCGATTCTGATAATGATTTTGCCAAAATAAAAGATATTCTCAGGAAAAACTTTAAGCCTTCTTCTTTAGATTCTGCCAAGGCGAAATACCCCTTTTTTATCTTTCATCATGGTAAAATGGCGTATTGGTCAGATGCTAAATTTGTGCCTAGCTACGATTTACTGAAAAGCCCTAGTCCTTACATTGCCAAAGTGATTGTTGTGGGTGAATACACCTTTTTAGTGCGTCGTATTTCTTATCAATCAGAAAAAAACCGCCTTAATTACGAAATTTATTCCTTAATTGAGCTCAGTCACCCAACCGACTGGAATGTAACGGAGCATCTCAATTACCATATATTTCCGAGTAACCTGAATATTTTTGCCAACAACCCTAGTATATCGCTTACGCCTAGTACAAACGACAAATTGAATATTCCAGACAAGGCTCATTTTTTATTTGCCATTGCTACCCAAAGCGATACCCAAACCCTTACGCAACTTCCTACAGACGTATTGATTTGGGCTTGTATAGGGTTATTTTTTCTGAGTTTATTCATGGTTGGCTTGGTGCATCAGTTCAATCAAAAGCGTTTTTATGGTAGGTCGTTTCTCATTTTACTGGCTTATTTCGGCTTTATTAGGGGCGTGATGCTCTATTTTAATACGTATTCCTATTTCCAAGAATCGAGCAAGGTTTTCAATCCTAGTTACATGGGGTCATCGTTTCTTACTCCAACCATAGGCGATTTATTGCTCAATTTGGTCGTGAGTATCACCTTACTACTTTTTTTGGTGACACATTACTACCGTTTTAGGATTTATTTTCAAATATTACATTGGTCTAATCTCTATAAAATACTCATTGCAAACCTACTGATTTTTATCAGTTTTGGCGTGTTTTGTTTGTGCCATTCTTTGTTATCGAATTTGTTTATTTACTCTTATTTGACACTTGATTTATCGCTCAAAATAGATTTATGGACAGATGCCCTTGACTTTTCTTGTATTTTGGTATTCATTTTGGTTAGTTTTTGTTATTTTTTTAGCGTCCATTTATTATCCAATATCTTTATCAAACTCACCCGCCAGCAGCCTGTTGCCCAAGGTATTCAATGGTTACTTTTGAGCAGTGCGATTTCAATTATATTTTATTGGAAATTTTACGCCTTTTCTAGCAGCGAAAATCCGCAGAGTATTTACTTCGATATAGATATATGGCTGTTATGTTTACACGCCCTTCTACTAATACTAATTTATACTTTTAAACTACCAAAATTCCTTTATACCTTTCGTTATCAGACCATTATATACTTGTTTGCCGTGGCGGTGGTATGCTCCATTGTGTCAACCAAGGTAAACCTCAATCGTTGGGTAGCACGAGATACCAAGTTTAAGCAGCTTTTTGGAGAAAAATACTTTTCACAAGGAGATAAGTTTTCAGAGTTTTTACTACTAAAAATTTATGACCAAACCATTAGTAAAAACTTTACCAAAGTAAAAACATGGCTTACCAACACATCTGTTTCGGTAAAAGACATCAAGGCGATATTAGAAGAAGATGTTTATACAAAAAGTATCATTAAAAGCTATTTCAAATCGTATCAGTCAAAAATTTTAGTGTTCGATAGCCAAGGGCGTTCGCTCAATTCGGGCGATGCCAAAGGGCGTAATTTAGATACCTACCTGAAAAAATACCAAAAGCCTGTTCAACAAACCAACAATACAACTTTGTATTTGGTCAATGAGCCGAGCAAAGGTTTTTTCAAAGAATATTTTCAATTGATTCGCCTACAAGATGCCCAAGGGCTATACGGATATTTGGTCTTACTTTTTTCTGAATACGGCGAAACGTCAGGCTCGGGCAAAGTAACCCTCGGCGAAGGTGGCCTACTTGTACCCGAAATTGCCAGCTATGGTTATGCTATTTACGAAGGCAAAAAACTCATCAGCATCGAAAGCAAGGGATACCCTTTTGATGCTAAATTGAGTAGCTTTTTACAGAAAAAAGACCTCTACACCACGGGGATTCTCTACGAAAACGTTCGGTATGTTGGCGGAAAAAGCGGGAATAAAACCATTATTTTTGCTTCTACGCCACCTTCTAATGCCGACATTTACGCCAATTTTTCTTACTTATTTTTGTATTTGGTTATTACAATTATCATTGGTATGTTGATTTACGCCACCAATTATGGGGTATCAATTGTACACATTAATTTTGCTACCAAAATTCAGATTTATTTAAACCTCGCTTTTGTTTTGCCTTTAATCCTGATTATGGGTATTACGCTGAGTATTATTGGCTCTAAACTGAGCGAGAACCAACAAAAATCGTATTTTGAACAAGCCGAAGGCATAGGCATCAGTATTCGAGATGTTATTCAGCAATACACAGAAACGTCGTTGCAAAGTGATAGTTTATCGTATGCCCTCACGCAAATCAACAATATTCAGAAACATTATTTGAATATTTTTGACCCTACTGGCAATCTAATTACCAGTACAAGGGGTGTTGACGACGAAATGAACAAAACCAATCAATATTTACCTCGTTCGGTATATCGTGCTATTGTAGAAGAACACAAAAACCAATATCATACCATCGACCAAGTAGGAAATATCGACTACAGTAACGTATTTGTTGCCATTAAATCGAATGAAGATAAGCTATTGGGCGTTCTCAACGTACCCTTTTACGATGCCAAGGTAGTGAACGAAAAAGAAGTACTGCCCTTGGTAAGTACTTTGCTCAATACCTTTACAACGCTATTTATGTTGCTCTTGGTATTGTCGTATTTTGCCTCTAATTTATTGACTGTACCGCTACGTTTCATTATTAATAAGCTTCGTAAAGTTGATTTCAGTAAAACCAATGAGCCTATTTTGTGGCGTTCTAACGATGAAATTGGTATGTTGATTAAAGCCTACAACCAAATGCTCATCAAGCTCGAAGAGTCTAAAATTGCCTTGGCCGATTCAAATAAGCAGTCGGCATGGCAACAAATGGCCAAGCAAGTTGCACACGAAATCAAAAATCCGCTTACACCCATGAAGCTTTCGTTGCAGTTGCTGCAACATAAGCTATCGAGAGGTACAACCATCAATACGGCATTAATCAAAGACCAAATCGAATCGCTGACGGGACAAATCGACAATCTCTCGTACATTGCCAATTCGTTTTCTGATTTTGCACGAATGCCCATTCCTAAAAGAGAGGTGTTTGATATTGTATCGGAAGCCAATAAAATTATTACATTATTCCAAGAAGACAGCAAGCTAAAATTGTTGAAAGACTTGCCTCCTAGTCCAACGTTTGTCATTGGCGATAGGCATTTGACAGGCAATATCATCAAAAATCTGGTTGTAAACGCCATTCAGTCGGTACCACCCGAACGCAATCCCGTGATTTCGATACGCATTTCAAAAGGCGTAGAAACCATCACTTTTAGCATTAGCGATAACGGTTCGGGCATCAACGAAGACGACCGAAGTAAAATTTTCTTACTCGACTTTAGCACCAAACAGGGCGGTTCGGGCGTAGGACTAGCCCTAGCCAAATGGGTTGTGGACAATGCCAATGGCAGTATTTGGTTCAATACCACTGCGAGTAAGGGTTCTACGTTTTATTTCACCTTGCATCTTGCCTAAAATAAAAGGTGGTCGAATCCGTAAAATTCGACCACCTTTTTATTGACAAACAAGCGTTATCCAATATAATACAACAAAGCTTCTCGCATTTCTTTGGCATTGACGGGTATGTCGTAGCCACATTTGCCTATACCTTCGAGCAAAGAAAATCTGATTTCTTTGCCTTTATTCTTTTTATCTTGGGCTGTGAGTGCTATAATCGCATCGAGGTCGTCGAGAGCAATGGAAGCTTTTCCATACACCGCAAAAATAAACTCTTCGATTTCAGCTAGTTCTGCTTCTGTTATGAGTCCTCTTTTTAAGGAAATAAATGCCTCACAAATCATACCCGCAGCAATTGCCTCTCCGTGTAGCAAATGTAGTTTGGGTTTACCTAAATAAAAGGTTTCGATAGCATGGCCTAGCGTATGTCCAAAATTCAAGATTTTTCTCAAGCCCTTTTCCGTTGGGTCTTGGGCTACCACCTGCTTTTTGATTTCGACCGAATGAGCAATTAAATTCGTAAAGTTTTGGGCTTCAAAATCCACTCTTTTGATGGCGTTCCATTGCTGTGCATCGGCAATAAGGCAATGTTTTACAATTTCGGCAAAACCCGAACGAAGCTCTACAAATGGTAAGGTTTTAAGGAAAACGGCATCAATCAACACCGCATTAGGAATCCGAAAAACGCCAATATGGTTTTTAAATCCATGAAAATCTATCCCTAACTTTCCTCCTACACTGGCATCTACTTGGGCCAAAAGCGTTGTAGGAATCTGAATAAAATCAATCCCTCTTTTGTAAGTAGCAGCACAAAAACCTCCCATGTCGCCAATCACGCCCCCTCCAACATTAATCACTAAACTATGACGGTCGAGCTCGGCATCGGTCATGCCTTGCCATATTTTCTCGCAAGTAAGCAGGTTTTTTTCTTCTTCGCCCGACTTGATTTGGGTAAGGGTATGCTTAGGCAGCAAGGGTTTTACAAGCGGATAACAATGACGCTTAGTATGCTCATCTACAATCACGTGGATTTTAGCATACTTATTTTCTGCTAAAAACTGACTTAAACTCTCCTCTATCGGGGCAATAACAACAACAGACATTTTTGAATTTGGTTAACAACATTGAAGTGCCAAAATTACCTATTTTACTTTAGTCTGTATTCATCAATTGCGAATAAAACCCTTTTATCACGCAAAAATATTTTGATTTTACGCCCTAAAATCAAAATATCCGATAAGCTTTGAGAAATGATTCAAAGCTCATCGGATATTTTAGAAACCAATCGAACGCTGCTACTCTACCGTTACCGATTTTGCCAAATTGCGAGGTTGGTCCACGTTACAGCCACGCATCACCGCAATATGATACGACAGCAATTGCAAAGGCACCACCGACACCAACGGAATGAGGGCTTCGTGCATGGCAGGAATTTCAATCACATAATCCGCCATGGTTGGAATCAGCTTATCGCCTTCGGTCACAATAGCAATCACTTGTCCTTTACGGGCCTTTACTTCTTGGATATTAGACACCACTTTGTCGTAAGAACTATCTTTCGTTGCGATAAACACCACAGGCATTTCGGCATCAATCAAGGCAATAGGGCCATGTTTCATTTCGGCAGCGGGGTAGCCCTCGGCATGGATATAGGAAATTTCTTTCAACTTCAAAGCCCCTTCGAGTGCCACAGGAAAATTGTAGCCACGACCCAAATAAATGAAATTGCGTGCGTCTTTGTATTGTTCGGCAATGACCTTGATTTTTTCATCATTTTTCAATACCGCTTCAATTTTAGAAGGAATACGCTCTAATTCAAACAACAAGCGTCTGAAAGTATCTTCGTGCAAACTACCTTTCTTGCGAGCGGTAGCAATAGCCATTTGGGTAAGCACCACTACTTGAGCCGTAAATGCCTTGGTAGAAGCCACACCGATTTCGGGGCCAGCGTGCGTATAAGCCCCTGCATGGGTAGCACGAGGAATTGACGAACCCACTACATTACAAACCCCCAAAATAGTTGCTCCTTTCGATTTTGCTAGTTCGATGGCAGCCAATGTATCAGCCGTTTCGCCCGACTGCGAAATAGCAATTACCATATCGCCTTCTTTGATAATTGGATTGCGATACCTAAACTCTGAGGCATATTCTACCTCTACATTGATACGAGCCAATTCTTCAAAAACATATTCGGCCACCAGTCCAGCGTGCCACGACGTACCACAAGCCACAATCACAATACGCTTGGCTTTGGCGAGCTTATCCATGTATTCACGCAGCCCCCCCAAGGCCAAATGCCCGTTATCAGCATTTACCCTACCTCTCAAACAATCGGCTACCGAACGAGGCTGTTCGTAGATTTCTTTGAGCATAAAATGGTCGAAACCACCTTTTTCGATGGCTTCCAACTCTAGCTCAACCGTTTGTATATAAGGCGATTGCAGGGCATTGTCGATATTTTTCACTGTAAATTCTCCTTCTCTCACCACCGCAATTTCATAATCGTTGAGATACACCATTTCGTGTGTATATTCGATGATAGGCGTAGCGTCGGAAGCAAAGAAAAATTCATTTTCGCCTACGCCAATCACCAAGGGCGAACCTTTACGGGCAGCAATCAACTGCGTTGGTGCATTAGCGTCCATTACTACAATCGCATACGCTCCTACTACTTCTTTCATGGCAAGCCTCACAGCCTCTTCGAGCAAGCAACCTGTATTGGTTTGAATATCTTCTATAAAATGAATGAATACTTCTGAGTCGGTATCGGAATGAAAGACGTGTCCTTTTTTGGTGAGATTTTTCTTGATGGAACTGTAGTTTTCGATAATTCCATTGTGAATAATCGCCAAATTGCTACTTGCCGAGTAATGTGGGTGAGCGTTGCGGTCGTTGGGTTCGCCGTGGGTTGCCCAACGGGTGTGTCCGATACCGATATGGCTACTCAAATCGACTGATACGATAGCCTCTTCTAAATCTTTTACTTTTCCTTTTTTCTTATATACATTCAACCCTCCGTTCAATAAAGCGATACCCGCACTGTCGTAACCACGGTATTCCAAACGCTTTAGTCCTTTTAGAATGAGAGGTGCTGCTTCACGATGCCCAACATAGGCTACAATTCCACACATAGTAGCAAAATTTCGTTTAAGTGATTATTTCGTTCATCAAATAGCCCTACGTTTGATTGAAAAGCTTGCGTAGTTAAGTTAAAATGCTACATTACAAATAAAAAAATATACTAGAAATATAACATTCAGAACCTATACGATTGGCTATTTGATTTTGTAAAAATAATGAAATTGTATATAGATTGATGCAATAGGGTAAAATTTTACGGCAATATATTACATAAAAAAAGGGTTTTTGTTGTAAAATCAACAAAAACCCTTTTTTTAAAATTTTATCTTTCACTATATCAACAACTTAGTATTATTTATTGATATAGGTATAATACAATTTAAGCTTTATTTTTCTACTGTCAAACGACGCATTGGTTATGGCCGAAAGCACAATTCTGGAGGAAGAAGCAACCGTTTTGGTAGTCGAAGTACTGCTTGCATAACCCGTTTGTGTTGGGGTGATAATCCAACCATTGTTGGCAATACGCCCTGATAAAATATTTTGAATAGCACTTGTTACATTGAATGTATAGACCTGTGCTTTGGGTTCAAAGGTAGAAATGCTTGTTTCGCTTGATAAAAAGGCTAAAGCCCCTGAACTTACCCTAAGCGGACGATTCAGCCCATTGTCTTCTACCGCAATTAAATCAGGTGGACGGTTAAAGCCTGTGGGAAGAGCGTCTGGTTCAAAAATTAGTTCTGCTTTATTGATGGCTACGTTGTGCTGTTCTTTCAATTTTAGTAACGAAGGAAAGTTTACTTTGATAGCCAAGCCCCCAGCAGCATCGAGATACACCTTGTAGCCCGCTTCTACAGCCGTTACTTTTTGTCCAGGAGTGGTCAGTTTGGCGATTGCCCCTGTTCGTTTAGCAGTAAATTGCGTATAGCGTGCATTTAGTTCAGGCGAATACAACATATAGAATGCCAGCGAATCTTTTGTTGTGACGGTCGTATCTACACCACTTTTCGGATATTTATAGGTATAGTGGTAATACAACATCATGTCGCTTGTATAAGTTGAAAAACCTACGATGGCGGCATTACTAGGGCTTTCACTGACAAGCACCATTCCTTTCACCACATCTTTAAATTTATCATACACCACCGCCGAAGCACTTGCTTTGTTACGGTAAGAAAAGATTTCTTCTTTCAAAGCAGCCGTAAGCGGAATCCTCAAAATCGCATATTTACCTGTATCGGTTGTAGCATAAGGATTTCTAATTGGACGAAGATTTTTGAGTGAAACCGTTCCGATAGGCGTTGGTTCGTATGCTGGCAAATCGGAAGTGTTGTTATAAATGGTACTAATACTACGAGATTCTGAGCTTTTTACACGATATACTTTAAAAGTTTGAGCCACGTTGGTATCGCCGGCTACATACCTGTACAACAAACGTAAAACCAAAGAATCGGCTACTTCCACAACCGAGCTTTTGTACGCTTTTGTCCCCAACGTATCAATTTTAAGGGTATCGGCATTGGTAATTTGGAAAAACGTTTTAGCACTAATTTCACCCAATTCAGGGTGTTTCATGTTTCCAACATACACCAAGGCATTAGCTGATGTTTGTAGCGAATCTAACAAAACAGTAGCGCTATTGACGCTGAGTGTATCGGTGTATCGCACCCCAATTTCTTCGCCAAATACTTCTGTACCAATTTGTTGAGGGTCATCACATCCCCAAAGCAAGGTACTTAATAAAAGTACCCAAAGGCTAGGCGTTTGCCAACTCTGTGTAAAGATTGTAGTAAGTTTCAATACTTTGTTCTGGTACAAACTCGATTTTCTTGTCTGGTAATTCATCCAAAATTGCGTTAAATTTCTCCGTAACATCTTCTTCTGAAGTAATCACGATGTCGGCGTACTCTGCTCCTATCTTGATAAATCCTTCATAATCGGCAGTGCGTAAACTGCCCAACATAGAGTCTTCTATGTCCATTAGTTTTACTTTTTCATACAATTGACCTGCGTCAAATTTATATGAAAAAGAACTATCAAACACCGAAAACACCACCTTAGCGTCTTTAAACATCGGGTCGTTTTTGTAGGTTGTTTTCAAGTACAACGGTACAAGTGCGGTCATCCAATCATTGCAATGCACAATGTCTGGCGACCAACCCAGTTTCTTCACGGTTTCTAACGAGCCTTTGCAAAAGAATATTGCTCGCTCGTCGTTGTCCGAGTAAAACTTGTCTTCTTTGTCTGTAAAAACAGTCTTACGCTGAAAGTAGTCTTCGTTATCAATGAAATACACCTGCAATTTAGCCGCAGGCAAACTTGCCACTTTGATAGTCACAGGCTTGTCGTCGTCACCCACAGGAACGGTGAAGCCCGACAGTCTTACTACTTCATGAAGACGGTTTTTACGTTCATTAATCAACCCAAATCTAGGCACTAAGATTCTAATCTCCATGCCTTTCTCTTGCATCGCTGCTGGCAATTTTCTGACAAATTCAGCCACCTGAGTAGTAGAAAGAAATGGGTCAACTTCACTAGCGACGTAAAGGATACGCAATTTAGACATTGTTGTCGTAGTTAGGAGCTTAATGGTTGTTAAAAAGTGTTAATCTTACCAAATTTCATTTGTCTTCTATGGCTCATAAAAAGCTTTTTGAAGAACATTTAATGGGTAAGGAAAGACCGACATTAACCAAAACAAGCAGATATTTCCGAAAAAAATTATGCAAAAATATAAAAAAAATATTGAATTTCCACAATTAAATGGTGAAGAATGTTGCGTTTGCTTGTAGTTTTGGTGCGTAAAAACCCTTTATCGGCTCAGTCAAAGTATTTTACAAGGTTCGATAAAATGTTTTTTTGATTTTTACAGACTACTAAAAAGATTGCTTAATATGTTGATTTTCGATACAATAGCCGCTTTTCAAGCCTACCTAAACGAACAGCGACTAGCCCACAAGTCTATCGGATTTGTGCCAACGATGGGAGCTTTACACGAAGGTCATCTTTCGTTGATTCGGACTTCCCTTCAAGAGAATACCATAACGGTTTGTAGCATTTTTGTCAACCCTACACAGTTCAACAATGCCCACGATTTGGCGGTTTACCCTCGTACTTTAGAAGCCGACTGTGCCTTGCTCGAAGCTACGGGCTGTCATGCGGTATTTGCTCCGTCGGTGCAAGAAATGTATCCTCAGCCTAGCTCGCTCAAATTTGATTTCGGCGAGCTTGAACACGTCATGGAAGGAAAATTTCGGCCGGGGCATTTCAATGGCGTTGGCATCGTGGTGTCAAAGCTTTTTCATATTGTACAGCCTACTCGTGCTTATTTTGGACAAAAAGACTTACAACAATGTGCCGTTATCAATCGCTTGGTGAAAGATTTGTCATTTAGCCTTTCGCTCGTGATTTGTCCAACCCAACGAGAAGCCGACGGCTTGGCGATGTCGTCACGCAACCGTAATTTAAGTGCCGAACAACGCCACATTGCCCCTGTTTTACATGAATGTTTACAAACTGCCCAACAGCAACTTTTAGCCCAAACCACCATTGAGGTGGTCAAACAATGGGTCAGCAACCGCCTCCAACAACACCCCGAATTTACCTTAGAGTATTTTGAAATTGTTGATTTTGAAACTTTACAAAGCCTTTCTGGTGTTTTAGATACAAGCAAACAAACCCCTGCTGTAGCCCTGTGCATTGCAGCCTTTTTAGGCAAAACTCGCCTAATTGATAACCTGGTTATCAATCCGCAGTAATGGTTTATTCAAAATACTTAGGTTATCTTTGCAAAAAAATCAGCCTCAGACCAAGCTCGGCCTTGTTTGAAGTATTTTCACATTTATCAATAAAGAGTCATGTTTATTCATGTCATGAAGTCAAAACTTCACCGTGTCAAAATCACACAGGCGGAGTTAAATTATGTAGGTAGCGTTACAATCGACGAAGATTTAATGGATGCTGCGGGGTTGATTGAGAACGAGAAAGTTCAAATCGTCAACAACAACAACGGTGAGCGATTTGAAACATACGTTATCAAAGGCGAAAGAGGCTCTGGAACGATTTGTTTGAATGGTGCGGCTGCTCGTAGAGCCCAAGTTGGCGACATCGCTATCATTATCGCTTATGCCATCATGACTCCAGAAGAGGCAAAAACGCATCAACCAAAATTAGTTTTTCCCGACCACAACAACAAATTAGTTGTATAAGCAACGTACTAAACACAACAAGAAAGCGATTGATACAATCGCTTTTTTTGTATCAAACCGATGAAACAAGTCTTACAATATATCGTCTTTTTAGCCATTGGCATTGGGCTAATTTGGTATTCGGTTGCCACTGGCATCATCAATCCCACCAAACTTTGGGCCGACGTGTCGAATGCCCGTCTGGGCTGGGTACTGTCGATGGTTGCCCTGATGTTTGTGGCACATGGCAGCAGGGCCGCTCGCTGGAAAATGCTCCTCGAACCGCTTGGCTATCATCCTTCTTTTGTACAAATCAACAATGCCGTATGGCTGGGGTATTTTGCCAACAACCTTGTGCCACGCTTGGGCGAAGTAACACGCTGTAGCCAGTTGTACAAAAGTGATAAAATCCCTATTGAAAAATCATTGGGCACGGTAGTAGTAGATAGGCTTTTCGATGTGGTAGCCCTTTTCACCCTACTTTTATTGCATTTAATCATTGATTTTGATAGACTTTGGCAATTTGTTTCGATACAATTGGCACAGCGTTCAGCTACACAAAACCAAACGCCTTGGGGCTTGATTGTAGCCTTTGGCATATTGGTTGTCCTAGGCAGTTTAGGTATTGTATTTCGACAAAAGCTTTTGCAGTTTTCTGTGATTAATGCTATTTTTCAAAAAGTAAAAGGATTGATAGACGGACTTCTTAGTATTCGCCAACTCAAAAACCCCTTGCTTTTTATCGTCTATACCATCATGATTTGGGGAACATACTGGCTGATGGGCTATGTGCTGTTTTTTGCGATTCCCAAATTTGCTGATTTGCCCATGATGGCAAGCTTTACGGTATTGGTGTCGGGAGCATTGGCTATGATTTTGCCTTCGCCCGGAGGTGCAGGGGCTGTTACGGCCATCGTATCGCCCATTTTGGTGAGTATGTATGGCCTCAACAAAGACGATGCAGGTACGCTCTCGACTTTTATTCAAAGCTCTCAAATGTTGGCTACGTTGTTGGTGGGTACTTGTATTTTTTTGATTTCATTATTTATCAAACAAAAATGACCGCAGATAAAATTCTTAGTTTGCCACAAGCCCTTGTTCAGGTAGCAAAATGGCAACAGGCAGGAGAAAAGATTGTGTTTACCAACGGCTGTTTCGATATTGTGCATTTAGGCCATATCGACTACCTAGAAAAAGCGAGGGCTTTAGGCGATAAACTTGTGCTAGGACTCAACACCGATGCCTCTGTTTCGAGGCTCAAAGGACCAACTCGCCCAGTTGTCAACCAGTATGCTCGTGCCAGAATGATGGCGGCCTTGGCATTTGTGGATGCTGTCATTTTGTTCGACGAACCGACACCTTTACAGGTTATAGAACAAATAAAACCTGACATTTTGGTCAAAGGTGATGATTATACCGTAGAAAATATTGTTGGCTCAGATTTTGTCATCAGCAATGGCGGATGCGTACAAACGATTCCTTTAGTAAAAGGCTTTTCGACGAGTAGTTTAATTGAAAAAATCAAGCAGATGTAGTTGAGATTTTAGAATTGAGTATTGGATTTTTAGCATTTTACAATTCCTAGATAAGCTTGGAATATTTGCAAAGTTTCGGCTCTAAAAGAAAATTTTCGTAAATTGATTTCATGGAATATTGGCAAGAGATAAATAAGAACCTAAAACCTTGGGTTGACACCGATTTAAACAAAACGGTGATTGACCTTTTTGCAGGTTGTGGAGGTTTATCCCTTGGTTTTGAAGCCAATGGATTTAAAACCATTGGTTATGAAATGGACGAAAACGCTTCTAAAACTTATAATAAAAATCTTTTAGGAACATGTGTTACAGGTAAATTAACGCCTGAATCAATTTACCCCAAAGCCGACATCGTGATTGGAGGGCCGCCTTGTCAACCTTTTAGTGTTGGGGGAAAACAGCTTGGGTTACAAGATTCGAGAGATGGATTTCCTATTTTTTTAGCGGCAATTCGCCAGTTAAATCCCGAGGTTTTTATGTTTGAAAATGTTCGGGGTATGTTGTACAAAAACAAGTCGTATTTGAAAGAAGTAATAGAGGCACTCGAAAAGTTAGGGTATTATGTTGACTATGCACTTTTGAATGCCGTAAACTACGAAGTTCCTCAAAACAGAGAACGTGTGATTGTACTTGGTTCAAAGCAAAAAATCAAATTGCCAAACCCCATTCACAAAACAATTACAGCAGGGGCAGCATTAGGCTCACTTGCATTTGATTTTGACGAGGATTCTAAATTTTTCACGGCATCAATGGACAGATACGTTGCTAATTATGAAAAAGCTTCTAAATGTATCAATCCGAGAGATTTATATTTAGATAAACCTGCTCGAACGTTGACTTGCAGAAATTTGGCTGGTGCTACAGGAGATATGCACCGAGTAAAACTGAAAGATGGCAGAAGAAGAAGACTCACCATTCGGGAAGCAGCAAGACTGCAAAGTTTTCCTGATTGGTTTGAATTTCAGGGAACAGAAACGCAGCAATTCAACCAAATAGGTAATGCAGTTGCACCCAATTTTGCCTTCCATTTGGCAAAAAATATAAAAGCACACCTGATGGGGGCTTCCACAGAAGACTATTCCACAAGGGCTTTTCAACAACTAAAATTATTCGAGCATGAAGCTGTATCTACGTTCAGATAGTTCAAAGACATTCAGCGAAAAACCAAAAGCTATTCAAGAGCTTATCAATATAGCGTTGTACATACTCGATACCTTTGGCATTCCGATAGAAGGAACACCACGAAGATTAGAGCGAATGGCTATTGTCTTTTTAGCGAGCGGAAATATCAAATCGCTAAAAGACCTTACCAATACAAAAGACTTGAATAGTGGATTTTCTTTAAAAACAAGAGATATTATCAATTTTGTCAACGAGCATTTCAACGAAAATATCAGCCTTGGCTCCTATGATGACATTAGAAGAAAGGATTTGAAACTACTAACCATCGCCGAGATTGTCTTGCAGTCAAGCCCAAATGCTGCCACCAACGACTCTACTCGTGGTTATGCAATCAATCCGATATATGGTGATTTGATGAGAAACTTTGATAAGAACAATTGGGAGAAATATATTCAAGAAAAGCTTGAAAAAATTGAACCCTTGAGTCGAAAATTCAAGCGAGAAAGACGACTATCCAAAGTTGAAGCTATTCTACCATCGGGTACAATTTTGACTTTTTCGGCAGGAGAACACAATGATTTACAAAAAGCTATAATTGAGGAATTTCTCCCAAGGTACGGTTTTGGAGCCGAAGTTTTATATGTTGGAGATGCTACGGATAAGTACCTTTATCTTGAAAAGAAAAATTAGAAAAACTTCATTTCTTTGAAATTGCACACGAAGAACTACCCGATGTCATAGCCTATTCCGAGCAAAAGAATTGGCTTTACCTCATTGAAGCAGTACATTCGTCGGGACCAATTTCAGAAATACGACTTTTACAACTTCAACGATTGACCCAAGCTTGTAAAGCGGCTATTGTGTATGTGACAGCTTTTTTAAATCGACCGAAGTTCAGACAATTTATAGCCGAAATTGCTTGGGAAACAGAGGTTTGGATAGCCGATAGTCCTGACCATTTAGTACATTTCAATGGAGATAAATTTCTAGGTCCCTACAAAAAATAAAGATATATGAGCAATGGTTAGTATAAGTAAGAATTTATTTTACCCAAAATGAGGCTTTCAACGAACAAATAGTAATAGCGTATTTTGGAAGTATCAGAAATCTTTTTCTTGTTTATCAATACAATAACATTTTAAGTTAGTCTTTTTCAATTTACCTAAAACAATAAGAACACGATGGGTGGTATTTGGTTAATTTCTTTGGTTTTTGCTGGTATCGGGATGTTGGTGAGCTGGCAATTGAAAAGTAAATTCAGGGAATATGCACAGATTGGTTTGGCAAACGGGCTTTCAGGGCGTGAAATTGCCGAACAAATGTTGCGTGACAATGGTATTTACGATGTACGCATTACGGCGGTAGAAGGTGAACTCACCGACCATTATAATCCGGGCGATAAAACCGTCAATCTCAGCCCTGATGTCTATTATGGCAGAAGTGCGGCAGCAGCGGCCGTAGCAGCCCACGAATGTGGTCATGCCGTACAACACGCCAAGGCTTATTCGATGCTACAACTACGCAGTGCTATGGTACCCGTGTTGAGCATTGCCAGTAACTTTACGCCCATGTTGCTTATGATTGGCGTAATGGTACTGTACTCTACAGGTAACAGCCTGTTGCTCAGTATTGGGGTGGCTCTTTTTGGTATTGCAACCTTGTTTAGTTTTGTTACACTTCCTGTTGAGTTCGATGCGAGTAATCGGGCTTTGAAATGGATGGAACAACGAGGCATGGTGACAAAAAGAGAACATGAAATGGCAAAAGATGCCCTCAAATGGGCAGCGCTTACCTACGTTGTAGCAGCCCTTGGGATGCTCGCACAATTGCTGTATTACCTCAATATGCTTTCGGGCAGAAGAGAGGATGAATAAAAACGTTGGGCATGATAAAAATGCCCAACGTCCATTTTTTCATTTCCTCAAAATTCTGATAAACACTTCTTCCAACTTGGCAGCCATGTTAATTTTGATGGTATAAGCGTCTGGATTGAGTCCTTTGGCGTTAAATTTTGAAATCCATATTTCTTTGAATCCCAACTTTTGCGCCTCGGCAATGCGTTGCTCAATACGATTGACCGCCCTGATTTCGCCCCCCAAACCTACTTCGGCCGCAAAACAAATCGTACTCGGAATGCTGATGTCTTCATAAGAAGACACAATAGACGTACAAACAGCCAAATCAATAGCGGGGTCTTCTACTTTCAAGCCTCCAGCAATATTTAAAAATACATCTTGATTGCCTAGTCTAAAACCGCCTCGTTTTTCTAATACCGCCAACAACATATTGAGCCGTTTGGCATCGAAACCAGTAGAGCTTCGTTGAGGTGTGCCGTAGGTAGCAATTGACACAAGCGACTGTATTTCAATCAATAAAGGGCGATTTCCTTCAAGCATTGCCCCAATGGTAATCCCTGAAAAATCTTCTTCTCGTTGCGAAATCAATATTTCAGAAGGATTGTTTACTTCTCTTAGCCCCGACTCTAGCATTTCGTAAATACCCAACTCGGAGGTACTGCCAAAACGGTTTTTGATTGTCCGCAAAATCCGATACGCCAAGTGCCTATCGCCCTCAAACTGTAAAACCGTATCAACCATGTGTTCCAATACCTTCGGTCCAGCCAAAGAGCCATCTTTGGTAATATGCCCGATGATAAACACTGGCGTACCCGATTCTTTGGCAAATTTCATCAATTCGGTGGCACATTCTTTTACCTGCGAAACACTGCCAGCTCCTGCCTCAATAAAAGCCGATTGAAGCGTTTGGATAGAGTCTATGACCAAAATATCAGGCTCAAACTGTTCGATTTGCTTGAAAATATTTTGTGTTGACGTTTCCGTAAGAATATAACAATTTTCGCTTTTATGAGCCAATCGTTCGGCACGCATTTTAATTTGTTGCTCCGATTCTTCGCCCGACACATACAGCACCTTATGCTGTCGCAACGTAAGGGCAATTTGTAGCATCAGCGTCGATTTTCCGATGCCCGGTTCTCCGCCAATCAGTACCAACGACCCAAGCACAATGCCTCCGCCAAGCACACGATTGAGTTCTTGGTCTTTTGTGATAATCCGAGGTTGTTCTTCGTAATTAATTTCATGAATAGCCCTTGGTTTAGCCGCAACTTTCAACGAAGTACTCGTTTTCCAAGAGCCTTTACTTGGCTCGTCTTTTTGGACAAGTTCTTCTACGATGGTATTCCATTCGCCACAAGACGGACAACGCCCTAGCCATTTGGGCGGTTGATGACCACAATTTTGACAGAAAAAAGAGGTTTTTGTTTTTGCCATAAAATAAATCAAAAAATGCGTCTGCTTGAAAAAACTTAACTAACTGATTGTTAAACGAATAATCAAGCCTTCGGTAAATTATTGCATTTATTAGTTTGATTAGAATTTTTCTAATAACTAATTGCCATTCACTAAATATTATGAAAAAATGCTTCAGAATCGTATGAGATAAAGCTTTTCTATCGTTATCTTGCCGTTGCTAAGGGCATTTGAACAGTACACCTTTGCCATACATCGCATAAAATTACCTTATTATGATAGGAATATTGCAAGGTAAACGACAAATCCTTAGTAAAGTTTTAAACCTTGTTGGTACAACAAGCAAGTAGTGGTAAAAGCCAAGTTAGGTGTCTTTAGCTTAACGCATCTTTTACAGACACAATCTTTAGTACTAAAACTCAATTTCCATTTTAATCTTTTAAAAAATTTCACAATGATGAAGAAAAAACTTAGCACATTACTCGCTTTGCTTTTGATGGTAACATTTGCTTCGAAGGCACAATTGATCGTAGTTGGTTTGAAAGGCGGTGTCAACCTTTCACAATTAAGCCTAGGTTCTAATTTCAGCACAAACGTGCAAGAAAGCTTGAAAACGCAAACAGGTTATGTAGCGGGGGTTTATGCCAGAGTAGGAAAATTGTTATTTATCCAGCCTGAGCTACTCGTTTCTGCCAAAGGTGGTTCTGTGGATGTTTTAAAGTCTGGTACGCCCACTTCAGTAAACATTCAATACACCAACATTGATGTACCTGTATTGATTGGCTACAAATTCGGATTGCTCAGAATCAACGCTGGCCCTATTGCCTCTTTCAATGTAAGTAGCTCTAATGAACTTGCTACACAATTTGGAAGCATCATCGGGTCGAGTGGCAACAACGTGGGCGATACTTTTAAGTCGGCTGCTTGGGGCTATCAAGCTGGGGGTGGTGTCGATATTGGCTCACTTTCATTGGATGTACGTTACGAAGGTAGCTTATCGAATGTAACAGCCTTGAGTGCTACTGGACTTACATTCAGCCAGAAAGCTAGTGTATGGCAAGTGACGTTAGGATTGAGAATTTTGTAATTGCATAAAAAAACACCCTCCTGAAAATTTCGGGAGGGTGTGAGTTATTCACCTAACCACTAAAATAGTTCTTTTTATATGTGCTGTTCGCTTATCAGCTACTTATATTTCTTTTCAAAGTAAGGACTAGCCTTTTGTTATACTTCATTGTGGGTTTAGAGGCTTTTCACCAAAATTTTTAGTTACCATAGAACTAAATTTGTCTTCTAATAAATTCGGCTACTTCAAGCTCAAAATCTTGCCTTCTTCTTCTTGATATTTCAATCCGAGTGCCGTTCATCAGTGTTACGAATGGGTCAACTTTGGTTTGGTACGACATCACAAAGTGCATATTTACCAAATAAGATTTATGGATTCTTACAAAATCATTGGCTAAACACGTTTCGGCAAATTCCTTCAATGTCTTTGAGAGTAAGACTGTTTTACCATTGGCAAAATGAAACAAAGTATAATTGCTTACTGCTTCGAGATACAATATTTCTGATAGTTCAAATGAAGTTTTCTTTCTATCAATTGCGAGTTGAGCTTGTGCCTTTTTTTTATACTGACCAAAAAGCGGCATATTCATCAGGGTACTTTGCATATTGTTCTTTGGGCTAAGTAATTTATCTATTTTGATGATACAAAGTAACAACAGCCAACGCAGGATTTTTAGCGTAGATATACCAGTTTTATAAAAACAGGTATTTATACGCTAAACTACGTAATTACGCTTCACGCTTATTTTACCAGTAAAAATTGGGACTACGGCTCTTTTTTCAATAGAATCTTTTGCAAAAGTGCCAATGGAAGCATACCATTGCTGAGGAGTGTATCATGGAACTGCTTGAGAGAGAAAGTCTTGCCTATTTGTTTACGATAGGTTTTTCGTAGGGAAAGAATTTGTATTTTTCCAAGCGAATACGACAAATACCCAGGGTCATACGTGCCTCTTAGGGCTTCTTCGTAGGCTGGTTTGGGGGCATAATAGGCATTGTCGATAAAAAATTGCGTACTTTTTGCAACGCTCCAACCGTGGGTATGTTGTTGAATAGAAACAATGAGCCGGCATAAACGCAACAACGACTCAGCCAATTGTGCCATACGGTACTTGGCTCTTACTACAGGTTGCTGTCCTCCGAAGCCTTCTTCCCACATCATTTGCTCGGTATAATGTGCCCAGCCTTCTATGAAAGCATAACTCCCAAACAGCTTTCTTAGCTTACTCACCTTCGATTGTTTGAGCTGTAAAAACTGCACATAATGCCCTGGGTACGCCTCATGAATAGAAATCATTTCGATGGTGTAACGGTTAAACATCGTGAGCCATTCTGCTTGTTGCTGGGGTGTCCAACGGGCAGATGGCGGCGTAATGTAATAATAAGCTTCGCCAGCTTGGGGCATTTCAAATGCTCCGGGGGTATCCATCGCAGCCGTTGCTCCTAACAAAAAAGGGGGTGTAGCCACTACCTTAGCTCGTACTTCTGATGGCACTGTGACGAGTTGTTTTGCCACAACAAACTGCCGAATGGCTTCGCAGGATTGTCGGGTAAAATGTATCAAATCGTTGGCAGTGGGGTGTTCTTGCTGGATTTGTCGGAATACCGCTTGAGGCGACAAACGAGGATTAACCACACGAGCCGCCTGAGCAAAGGCTTGCTGCTCGGCACGTAGCTGTGCCATGCCTATTGCTAGTAGCTCATTGGGGGGCAGGTCTAATGCTTCATTGAGCTTGAGCATTATACGGTACTTGCCCTCACCAAGGGCAAAAGATGCCTTGGCTTGAGTATAGTTTTGTAAGAAAGTGGCAAAATCGGCTAAGGCTACAGCCGCCTGTTTTGTGGCGAGATTCAGGGCAATTTGTACCTTTTTTTTATATACCTTCTGAAAAGCCTTTGGCACTTGCTTGGCATGATACACAGCCATTTGTCGGAAAGCCTCTGTCGCCAAGGTTATTTCTTCCTTAAAATTATGCCTACTCATATTGGCTTTAGCCTGAGCCATCAGCCTCGGAATTTGTTGTTCTACCCGCAAAACAGCCTCCGCTCGTTCTTCCAGCGAAGCATAATGACGCTTGAGGTAAGGCGTTATGTCAACCGCCTGCCAATACACCATGGGGCGTTCGTACAGGTGCAGTTCATTGTGCTGAAATACCTGATTTTGAAGCTGGTTTTGTAAAAGTTGGTAATCAATTTTTCTATCTTCCGAAAGCTCAAGGCTATCTATTTCTGCGAGTTGTCTTTGTAACGTGACTACTTTGTTAAGATATACTCGACGAGCATCGGCACTGCAATCCGCTACTTGTCCGTCGTATTCATGCAACCCTGCCGCTACACCTACTTGTGGTTGTGCCTGTAAATATAGTTGTATAAACGCTTCGGCAAGGACATCGAATTGTTGATTGGCCTTGTTCCAGCTACAGGCATGAAGCATCAATACACAGCCCAAGCAAATGCTGTAAACACATTTCTGGTACATTTTTTTCGTTTTTTGCTGAAAGATACCCTCAGACTTTCCTTTCTTGATTTGAAGACCCGTGATTTCTCACTAATTTTGCAATCTTTATGACATCAAAACAATTGATGTCATCGACAAGTTTGAATTTTATTACGAATATAGTCGTTATGACTAGATAAACGAACCAAATACAATGCTATCAGAACAAGAAATCCTCCGCCGACAAAAGCGCGAAGACTTGATGCGATTGGGCATAGACCCCTACCCTGCCGAGATGTTTGAGGTAAACGTAACGGCTGCCGACATTCATCAAAATTACGAAAATAATAAGATTGATTACAAAAGCGTAGCAATTGCAGGTCGTTTGATGAGTTTCAGAATCATGGGTAGTGCTTCTTTCGCTGAATTGCAAGATGCGACCGGACGGATTCAATTATATTTCCGTAGAGATGACCTATGCCCTACCGAAGACAAAACGCTTTATAATACCGTTTTCAAAAAATTACTTGATATTGGCGATATTGTAGGCGTAAATGGCTTTGTATTTACCACGCAAACGGGCGAAATTTCTATCCACGTAACGGAGTTTAAAATTCTGAATAAATCGTTGCGTCCTTTGCCTATCGTAAAAAGAGATGAGGCTGGAAATGTATATGATGGCTTAACCGACCCCGAAATTCGCTACCGTCAACGGTATGTAGATTTGATTGTGAATCCAGAAGTAAGAGAAATTTTCTTGAAACGTTCTCGGATTGTCACAACCATGCGTTCACTTTTCGACTCGAAAGGCTGGCTAGAAGTAGAAACGCCTATTTTACAACCGATTCACGGAGGAGCTTCGGCACGTCCTTTCAAAACACACCACAACACCTTGGATATGCCTTTGTATATGCGTATTGCCAATGAGTTGTACCTCAAACGCCTGATTGTGGGTGGTTTCGATGGGGTGTATGAATTTGGTAAAATGTTCCGTAACGAAGGGATGGACAGAACGCACAACCCAGAATTTACATCTTTGGAGTTTTATGTAGCTTACAAAGATTACAACTGGATGATGAATATTACCGAAGAAATTTTTGAGAAAGTAGCCCTTGCTACCAATGGTAATACCAAAATCAAAGTGGGCGAAAATGAAATTGAGTTTGCTGGTCCATTCGAGCGTTTGACTATTGCTGGTGCAATTGAGAAATACACAGGTGTAAATGTTGAAGGCATGGACGAAGCTACTTTGCGTCAGCATTGTCAGCAATGGGGCATCGAGGTAGATGCCAGTATGGGCACAGGCAAATTGATTGACGAAATTTTTGGCGAAAAAGTAGAAGCCAACCTCATTCAGCCAACGTTTATCATTGATTATCCCGTAGAAATGTCGCCTTTGACCAAAAAGCACCGCAGCAAACCGGGCTTGGTAGAGCGTTTCGAGTTGTTTGTCAATGGCAAAGAGGTAGCCAATGCTTATTCAGAATTGAACGACCCTATCGACCAGCGTGAGCGTTTTGAAGAACAATTGCGTTTGGCCGAGCGTGGCGATGAAGAAGCGATGGCGATGGACGAAGACTTCTTACGTGCTTTAGAATACGGAATGCCGCCAACGGCTGGTATTGGTATCGGCATCGACCGCCTTACTATGTTGATGACCAACCAAACAACCATTCAGGAAGTGCTGTTTTTCCCACAGATGCGTCCTGAGAAAAAAGCTGAGGTATCGACCGATGCCGAATACGAAGCACTGGGCGTACCAACAGAATGGATTCCTGTTTTGCAAAAAATGGGCTTTATGACTGTAGCCGCTTTGAAAGAAGCCAACCCCAACAAAGTGTTCAATGATTTGGGCGGTATGCGTAAAAAACTCAAGCTCGACATTCCTGTACCAAGCAAAGAAAGCGTATTGCAATGGTTTGAATAAGCTTAAAAACAGGAAAACCTCGGTACAAGTACCGAGGTTTTTTTGATGGGGTAAACTTACCTTTAGAATCCTAATTATATAGAAAAATAAATGTTGAAAATCATCGTTTATAGTTCTGTCAATCGAATTCTAGCATCCGAAAAAAACTAGATTTTCTTCACATTTACGGCGTTCAATCCACGTTTGCCTTCAGTAACATCAAATGATACTGAATCGTTTTCACGAATCACTGTTGTAGCCAAGCCAGTTACATGTACGAAGATCTCTTCGTTTGATTTGTCGTCAATAATGAAACCGAAACCTTTTGATTCGTTGAAAAATTTAACTTTACCAGTTTGCATAAAAAATAAAATAAAAAATGAAAATAAGAAATCCCAGGCAATAAGGGCTGGGATTCCCTACGGATATATAGTTTAGCTTTTGTCTTGACCCTCGCAGATATAAGAAAATCTCACAAGAACAAGGACGATAAAAGACAAAAACTATCTGATTTTCTTTACATTAACAGCGTTTAAGCCTTTTTTTCCTTCGATTGTTTCGAAAGAAACTTTGTCGTCTTGGCGAATCTGAACACCGCCCAAGCCCGTTACGTGAACAAAAACTTCCTGTGCGGTTTTGTCATCTACGATAAAACCAAATCCTTTACTTTCGTTGAAGAATTTTACTGTACCTGTTTGCATGATTAAGATAAAAAATTAGTTATAAAGACTTTTAAGCAAGCCTAGCTTGCGGTGAAATAATAGCTCAATAAATGAATGGATTTAATCTAACAAGTACTTGATAATCAAAGAGAGGCAACGCTAGAGGAGTTTGACGGACTCTTGAAAACTGGTAACTTTGGACTAGGAAATCTGACCATTAAGAACTATCTTTTACCAAATGTAGGCATAATTTTATACAATCCTAGCTATTCGGATGTTTTTTTTTGAAATTTAAGTAAAAATACCTTGTAAAAAACCAAATATGAGCTTTTCAACAAGTATAAATTAAGTATTTTTGAATTTTTATACAATTTTACAATTATTTGATTATAAATATTTTATCTGCTATCGCTTTTGGTAGTTTACCAATATACTGGCTACAATTGCCGAAAGTTCTTCCTTTTTTAATACAAATTATCACAACATACAACACAAGCTTTTTCATAGCTGGATAACTAACTCATTTACAAGCTTTTTGTAAAAATACTTTTGTATAAAAAATTTCTATTTATAATAATTTTATTAAATTTGTTTAGGATTATTCTAAGGGTATAGTTTTACTGTACTCTTGCACCACCATAAAACCTCATCCATCCAATGCTTAGACTTAAATACTTCGTTGAACAACACGTTTTTGGCGTATGTACTCGGATTGGAGAAAAGTTTGGTATTTCTATCGGAAGTATCAGGCTCTATTTTATTTACACTTCGTTCATCACAATGGGGTCGCCTATTATTTTGTACCTTATTCTTGCGTTTTGGATGAACATTCGTAAATACCTACGCCAACGCAACCATCCTACTGTTTGGGAATGGTAAGCTACCTCTTTTTTGTAGAAGGCAAATCGCTAAACTTGCGCTGTTTCTTGGCAAAATACGCCCACACAATGCTATGAGCATACAACTGCACTGTTTTCTTACGAGCGATTGCCTTCCTTTGCCGATGCCAAGCACCCAATCGCTTGTAAAAACCTCCGTGTGCCTGCACTACTGCCCAGCAATCTTTCCAACCTGTAGCCCATAACAATTGAAGGCCCGCCAGTCCATCGAGGGTAAGCCGCCATAATATCACCCAAAAAACTTGGGTTGTAGGAAGGTTTTTGTAGAGCATAGCTAATCCATTTCTAAAATTAAGATACGTTTTAAAAGGATTGGATTTATGCAACGTTCCTCCGCCTACATGGTAAATAGTAGCCTCACCGCAGTAAAACACCCGATGCCCCGATGCTTGCAAACGCCAACACAAATCTATCTCTTCCATGTGTGCAAAAAATAGCCCATCGAAACCACCCACTTCCCAAAACGCCGCCGCTCTGATAAACATACAAGCCCCTGTGGCCCAAAAAACTTCACGGGTATCATCGTACTGTCCTTGGTCTTCTTCTACCGTGTCGAATAGGCGACCACGGCAAAAAGGATAGCCCCATTTGTCTAAATATCCTCCTGCTGCACCAGCATATTCAAAATGCGTTTGGCGGTTGAAATCTTTGATTTTGGGCTGACAAGCGGCTATCTGGGCGTTGCTTTCGAGCAATGCAAACATGGGTTCGAGCCAACGAGGCGTAACTTCGATGTCGGAATTTAACAATACATAATATTTCGCCTTTATTTGTGCCAACGCTTCATTGTAGCCTTGGGCATAGCCCCGATTTTGAGCCAAAGCGATGAGTTGCACCGCAGGAAAATGCGTTCGGACAAAAGCCAACGATTGGTCGGTTGAGGCATTATCAGCCACATAAATTTGGGCATTTGACGAGTGAGCTAGTACCGAAGGTAAGAAAGCTTTGAGAAAAGCTAGGCCATTATAATTGAGAATAACAACAGCAATGTTGGTCATATTTCAGGTAAAAAAAAGATATAAGCCCCAAATGAAGGCACAAAGGTAAGCGATTAGTTTGGCTCGGCAGTACTTTTCGCTCGTAGAGATGTGTATATTCGCAATAAAATTGGTAAAAAGTGGGGTTTCTGGCTTCTTTTTTGTCGAAAAAAAAGACAAAAATGCTTAAATTACCTAAACAAAAGTTTTAGCCATCCCAACACTAAACTTCAAACTAAATGTCTAAACAAAGTATTTTTCGTAAAAAAACAATTGGAAACGTTCTAAGTCAGCATGAAGACAATCATGGAGGATTAAGAAAAATCTTAGGCGTAAGAGACCTCACCTCCTTTGGAATCGCTGCTATTATTGGGGCAGGGATTTTCAGTACCATCGGAAGGGCTAGTTTTGATGGCGGTCCGGCGGTATCTTTACTTTTTGTATTTGTATCAATCGCTTGTGTTTTTACAGCCCTTTGTTATGCCCAATTTGCCTCTATGGTACCCGTTTCGGGCAGTGCCTACACGTATGCGTATGTATCTTTTGGCGAAATATTTGCTTGGATTATCGGCTGGGCATTGATTCTGGAATACGCCGTATCAAACATGGTTGTGGCCATTTCTTGGTCTGAATATTTTGTAGGAATGCTCAAAGGCTTTGGCATTAGCTTTCCCGATTATCTTACCATCGACTACGGCACAGCACACCAAGCCTACCTTGCACTCATGCGTGGCGAAAAGCTCAACGACACCAGCACAATCGCCGCCCAAGCCTACCAACACGCCCCTACCCTTGTGGGGAATATCAAACTGCTCATCGACTTGCCGGCTGGCGTAATTACACTGATGGTTACGAGCCTTGTATATATTGGCATCAAAGAATCTCGTGCTGCGAGCAATATGCTTGTGGTACTAAAATTACTGGTGATTGGGTTGGTGATTATTTTAGGTACTTTTTATATAAAACCTGAAAATTGGTCGCCTTTTGCACCCAATGGAGCAGAAGGCGTACTAGGTGGCGTAGCTTCGGTATTTTTTGCCTTTATTGGCTTCGACTCGATTTCGACTACCGCCGAGGAATGCGAAAATCCCCAAAGAGACCTACCTAGAGCGATGATTTACTGCCTTATTATTTGTACCATACTTTATGTACTGATTACACTGGTACTAACGGGGATGGTCAACTATACCGAACTCAAAGTAGATGATCCATTGGCTTATGTTTTTCAAAAAATTGGCTTCGATTTTATCGCTGGCGTTATTTCGGTGTCGGCTGTGGTGGCTATTACGAGTGCCTTGTTGGTGTACCAAATGGGACAACCACGCATTTGGATGGCCATGAGTAGAGATGGACTTTTATGGAAAAAATTCTCAGAGATTCATCCGCAATTCAAAACACCTAGCTTTGCCACCATCATGACGGGTTTGGTTGTGGCTGTGCCATCGTTATTTTTAGACATGGGCTTTTTTGTAGATTTGACCAGCGTAGGAACATTTTTTGCCTTTATTTTGGTGTGCGGAGGTATTCTGTATTTAGACTACCAAGGGCTTTCTAAAGATGCCAAATTCAAAGTGCCTTATATCAATGGTAAATATATTGTAGGACTATTATTTACCATCGCATTCATCTTTAGTATTAGCCAAGGGTCGTTTATCGAACAATTGGAAGAAAAGAAACTGCTTGTTGTGTTTTGGCTTATTTGGTTGCTCATAAGCGTTATGGCTTGGAAATACAATTTTTCTCTTTTACCCGTGCTTGGTATATTAACCAACCTCTATTTGATGACAGAATTGGGCGTAAGCAACTGGGCTATTTTCTTTATTTGGTTACTGATTGGACTGGCAATTTACTTTACCTACGGCTACCGACACAGTAAATTAGCCAACAAGTAAAGGCGTTCAATCCAATGTTAGTATCAGTAAAATTCCCCCGAAAAAGAGCTAACAGCACAATTTTCGGGGGAATTTTATGTAAAACCTCATAACAAAACATCGGCTTATTTTGGCTTAAATCTGTAATGTCCTATGATTTTATAGTTAAAAAGGCAATCGGCTAAGACTTGTTCTCCGCCTATATTATGCACAATGAGGTTTCTTTTACTATAATCCGATATACGATCTACAACGATGCCAATGTGCGTTAGTCCACCGTCTAGCTCCCAACAAACAATATCGCCATATTGATAATCAGTTGCCTTAGTTGAGATAGGTAATTGAGCTTTATTTCTTTCAAAGAATTTCATGAGGTTGGGAACTCTTCGATGGTCAATGTTTGTATCTGTTGTTTTCAAGCCCCATTTGTGAGGATATGCGTTGAAATGCTCCGTCATGTCTTCATGAACGGCTTTTTGTAAATCAACATTCAGTTTCCGGTATGCTCTGATAATCACATCGGTACAAACGCCTTTGTCGGGAGGAACATCACCATTAGGATAGCATATAAGAAAATAAGTGGGGTCATACACCACATGGTCGGCGGTTAGCATCATGGCACTGTCGGCCAGTTGTTTAAAAAAACTGTGCTTGGTTGACTTACGGGTGATTTTACGCTCTTTTATGAGCGATGTTTTAACTTCTTTTGTGTTTGTAGGATTGCTACAATTTGCCAAGAGCAACACAAGGCATAATTGTACGAGGTTTCTGTATAGTTTCATTGTCGAATAGGATAAACGAGCATGATTCCCTGCATTTGAACACCTGCAAGCTAGGGTTTATTTATTTTCAAGTAGCAAAAAAGAACACTACCCCTTATATGGTGTAAGTTATTTTTTGTTTATCAAAGTTCTTGCGAAAAAAGTGTTAAGCAAAACATTACTTATCCTTATCAAAAATAGATTCAATTTTGGATTAAGCAAAACAATTTCCTGCTTTTCAACTCATATTGTCAGTGCAGGAGGGAATATTTAATTTGCAGGAACTCATACCGTCATGGCAAGGAGGCATATTTACTTTTCAGGTGCTTATCTCGTTAGAGCAGGAGGGCATATTTACTTTGCAGGTGTTTATACCGTCTAGGCAGGAGGGAATATTTACTTTGCAGATGCTTATTCCGTTGGAACAGGAAGTTATATTTACTTTGCTCTATCACGTTTACCTATCGAAATTTTAATAGTTTGAAACAAGAAATAAAGTGCTGTTTCCGACTATAAAAAGATTGCTTTTGTTTAATTGCATTTGTCTAATGTAAGTCACTTCTCTCTATCTTCTCAATCAAATAACATCTTTGTAGCGAAAAATACGATGTAAATGGATATACCTAGTAACTTGGAAGGTAAAAAGGTAAAATAGTAGTGCAGTAAAAATAAGCAACTTAGATTTACCCAACAGACTTTCTACAAAAAATTTACGCCTACGGAGTGATACTGCTCCGTAGGCGTAAAACTTTTGTAGAATCAATAAGCTTCTGCTTGGCAAAATACTACCGCATTTTATTGTATCGGGCCTGTCACTTTAAAGCCAAAAGGCTTAGGAGGCTGTTTGGCTTTTGTTACAATAACTTTCTACCATCGTTACGGCAAAGCCAAGAGCATTTACAGGATTGAATAATTGCTCCAACTGCTCTGGTGTCAGTAGTTGTTGGCGTGCTACCACTGTTTTTAGATGTACGCCTTCGGCTTGGGCAAGCTTACACCATTGCTCTACTCGCTCGTGTGCTTCGGCTTTACCAAGTTGTTCGGCTAAAGCTAAACTAACATTTTCGGCAAAAATAAGTCCTTGCGTAGCTTCAATATTGCGTAACATTTGGGACGTATTTACTTCTAAGTTTTGCGTCATCACTTGTGTTTGAGCCAAACTTCCTGCACACAACTGTAAGATTTGTGCCAATGTTTCCCATTCTGTGTGCCAAGCCCCCGTAGCCCGTTCGTGGTCTTGAAGTTGAGCTTGCAACAGCGTACTTACCAATGCCGGCACCCTTTGGGCATTTGCCAAAATGGCAATACACGATACGGGGTTGCGTTTATGTGGCATGGTAGAAGAGCCACCTTTGCCCTGTGCCGATGGCTCGAATACCTCTGCTATTTCGGTTTGCATCAGCAGACTAATATCTTTGGCTATTTTTCCTAAACTTCCCGACAATAAGCCTACGGTAGTAGCAATCTGTGCCAACAGGTCACGCTGGGTATGCCAAACCACGAGATGATACGACAAGCCTAGTAGCGATGCCAAACTTTGGGCAATGGCTTGTCCTTTGTCGGGCATACTTGCCAATGTACCAACAGCACCACCCAACTGTACGTAAAAAGAAAGTTGTGCGAGGCGTTCTTTGGCACGTACCAAGCCGTCGAGCCACGTAACCACCTTTAAACCAAAGGTAATCGGTCGGGCTTGTTGCATAAACGAGCGACCAATCATTACGGTATGACGATGGGCGTAAGCCAATTCATAGAGTTGTGCAATAATCACCGTTAATCGTTCTTGCATCAGTGCAATACTTGCCTGTGCTTGCAACATTTGAGCGGTGTCTATTACATCCTGACTGGTAGCTCCATAATGCACAAACTTCGCCGCTTCGGGGCTTTTTTGTTTGACCAACACCGTCAATTGCTTCACAAGTGGAATGGTTACGTTTCCGCCCAAACCAACCTGAGCTACCAAGGCGGGCATATCAATAGCCTTTACAGTACAGCATTCGGCAATTATTTGGGCATATTCCTTTGGAATAAAGCCTTCTTGGGCTTGAGCCAATGCCAAATTTGCTTCAAACGTAAGCAAGTATTGTACGGTTTGTTCGGGCGAAAAGATATGGTTTACAGCCTTATCGTAAAACAACGATTCATAAAGCATAAGTCTGATTGCGAAGTTGTGGTTAACATTTTTCTATAATCACCGCATAGCCTTGTCCTACACCTACACACATAGCTGCCAAGGCATAACGTTTGTTTTGTTTGTGCAATTCGAGGGCGGCTGTTTGGATAAGACGAGTACCCGACATACCCAGTGGATGCCCCAAGGCAATAGCTCCTCCGTTGGGATTGATGCGTGGGTCGTCGTCGGCTAAACCGAGGACTCTTGTACACGCCAATACCTGTGCTGCAAAAGCTTCGTTTAGCTCAATGATGTCGATGTCTTGAAGACTCAACCCTGCTTTGGCTAAAGCTTTTTGTGTAGCAGGTACAGGGCCAATACCCATGATGCGAGGCTCTACCCCTACTACTGCCGAAGCAACAATTTTGGCCAATGGCTTTAATTGGTATTGTGCTACAGCTTCTTCCGATGCCAAAAACATCGCAGCAGCCCCATCGTTTAGACCTGCGGCATTGCCTGCCGTTACGCTTCCGCCTTCTTTTTTGAAGGCAGGACGCAATTTTGCCAAGCCTTCTACCGTTGTTTGAGGTTTGACAAATTCGTCTTTGGCAAAAACTAAGGCATCTCCCTTCTTTTGAGGAATATGTACAGGAGTAATTTCTTCGGCTAAACGACCATCTTGTTGGGCAATACTGGCTTTTTGTTGCGAACGTAAGGCAAACAAATCTTGGTCTTCACGGCTAATTTGATACATCACTACCAAATTTTCAGCCGTTACGCCCATTGCATCAGTGCCATACATTTGTTGCATAAGCGGATTGACAAAACGCCAGCCAAAGCTCGAATCGAACATTTGGGCATCGTTGCCAAATGGTTTCGAGGTTTTTGAAATCACCCAAGGGCCACGGGTCATGTGTTCGATACCGCCAGCCAACATCACGTCGGCATCGCCCGTTTGGATGGCACGAGCGGCACTGATTACCGCCGACATCCCCGAAGCACACAAACGGTTGACCGTTTCGCCCGGAATGGTATGGGGTAAACCCGCCAACAAAGCCGCCATGCGGGCCACGTTGCGGTTGTCTTCACCCGCTTGGTTATGGCAACCTAAAACAACATCGCCAATACTTTCTTGCGGAATTTGTGGGTTACGTGCTACCAAGGCTTTGATAACCCAAGTAGCCAAGTCATCGGCACGAATGCCCGAAAGGCTGCCTCCAAAACTCGCAATGGGAGTCCGAATGGCATCTATGATATAAGCTGTTTTCATGAAAGTTTCTCAATAAATTTTGCGGCAGTTTTAGCTCTTACTTCTTCAATCGTTACATTCGGCATCAATTCGATAAGCGTAAGTTTACCTTCGGGATAAGCAAAAACCGCCAAGTCTGTAATAACCAAATCGACAACGCCTTCGGCCGTAAGGGGCAAAGTACAAGCAGGCACAACTTTAGAAGTACCATCGGGGTCGGCATGGGTGAGGGTTACGATGAGTTTTTTTGCCCCCGAAGCCAAATCCATTGCTCCACCTACGCCCAGCAAAGGTTTGCCCGGGACAGCCCAATTGGCCAAGTTGGCGTTTTCGTCGATTTCTAAGCCACCCATAATCGCTACATCAATATGTCCTCCTCTAATCATAGCAAACGAATCGGCACTATCAAAATAGCTGCTTCCTTTGAGGGCTGTGACGGGTATTTTTCCTGCATTGACAGGATAATCCATCGCACCGCCTCCATCTTCGGGGGCAGGGCCAACGCCCAACATTCCATTTTCTGTATGTAAAATAATACCATCTTCGGGTTGAATCAAATCCGCTACCAAAGTCGGGATACCAATACCGAGGTTTACGACATCGCCTTTTTTCAATTCGGCGAATGCCCTTTTGGCCATTTGCATTCTTGATTCACTCACCTTTTTCCCCTTACTTACCGAAGCCGATGAGCCTAAATCGGCGGCGGTTACTTTGGCTTCAACCAAATAATCGACAAAGCAACCAGGCGTATGAATATTGTTGGGGTCTATTTCGCCTACTGGCACAATTTCTTCCACCTCGGCAATCACCAAATCGGCGGCAGTTGCCATTGCACGGTTGAAATTCTGCTCGGTCATACGATAAGTCAGATTGCCAGCGGTGTCGGCTTTCCAAGCCCTGATAAACGCCACGTTTCCTCTGATGCCTTCGATAAATACTTGCTCTTGACCTTGAATCACCTTGGTTTCACGGTCTTTGGCAATAAGCGTACCTGCCGACGTTGGGGTATAAAATCCGCCAATGCCTGCTCCTCCTGCTCGAATCGCTTCGGCAAGTGTACCTTGTGGTAAAAGCTCGTATTCGACTTGTCCTGACTGTGCCGCTTTTACGGCATCGGGATTACTGGTAAAAAACGAACCAACCATTTTTTTAAGCTGCCCATTGACCAACAAGCGGCCACCGCCAAGGTTGGGTTCGCCTACATTATTGCCAATAAAAGTAAGATTTTTGGTAGAAGTATTCGCCAAAGCGTGTAAAAGATGCACAGGATTGCCTGTCATCCCAAAGCCGCCACCGAGCAGAATATCGCCATCTTTTACCAATGCGGCTGCTTGTGCTGCGGTGATTTGTGGTACTTGTTTCATGATTTTTAAATAAAAGTGATTTGAGCGTTTTGCTTACAAACTTGACTATTAGGCGAAGGTTGATTACACATCAAAAAATACCGTTTCGCCTTCGCCTTGCATAACTATATCCCACTGATATACAATACCTTCACCTGTTTCTTGGCGTTGAGCAATCAGCGTAGCGATTCTGTCGGAAGGAACAGTTTGCAATACAGGGTCTTGGGCATTAGCTGTATTTTCGTCTGAAAAATACAAACGGGTATAAGCATGAACCAACAGCCCACGCATAAACACCACTACCGTAATATGCGGTGCTTGTCCTTGTACAGCACCGGGTTTGATGGTTTGAAAAATAAAGCGGTTGTGGACATCGGGACCTGTACCAAACCGACCAAAACCTTTAAAATCAGAATCTTGCGGATTATAATTACCTTGGGCATCTGCTTGCCAAATTTCTATCAAAGCATCAGGAATAGGCTTTCCCTCGCCATCGAGTACACGCCCAACAATCGTAATGGGTTGTCCTTGGGTTTGGGGAGTACGCACCATGCCGGTGGCAACACTACTATGGTCGTATAAATATTGTACGGGACTCAGGCCATAAGCAAAGTATGGGCCTACCGTTTGCGAAGGGGTCTGGATATAACTCATTGGTTCTCGAATGGGGTTGCTTTATCGCCTCTCAGCACAATGTTGAAACGATAGCCCAAAGCAAAATCGGGCTGGGTCAATGATAAATCGAATGATGAAATCAACAATTCTCTCCCTTTTTCTGGAACACCTTGATAAATAGGGTCGTAAGCCAAAAGTGGGTCGCCAGGGAAATACATTTGCGTTACCAAACGACTGGTGATATTTGAACCAAAAAGCGAAAAATGAATATGGTTGGGTCGCCAAGCATTCGGATGGTTGCCCCAAGGATATGCCCCTGGTTTGATGGTGAAAAAGGTATAATTTCCTTCGTTATCGGTAACACAGCGTCCTCCTCCAAAAAAGTTAGGGTCTAAAGGCGCATTATGCTGGTCAACTTTATGAATATATCTACCAGCAGCATTGGCTTGCCATATTTCTACCAAGGTATTTCGTACAGGACGACCATATTGGTCTAATACTTGTCCCGATACCACGATGCGTTCGCCGAGTGGCTCGCCATTACGGATACCATTTTTAGTAAGGTCGTTATCGTATTTCCCTAAACTCTCATGGCCATACACGGGACCTGTCAACTCCGATAAACTGTGTTTGATAGGAATGAGCGGTTTGGCTGGGGCTCTCAACACCGTAGAGGCGTAAGGCGGATAACTATAAGGGGGATGCACTTCCCAATCTCTTTGATTGTCGTTCATGGTTCACAGCAACGGTTAAGTAATGAATGATATAGTTCAATTTTGAGGATTTATCTCTTCGCCAAATACTTTTTTAGCTATTTTAAAAGCCTCATTTGAATTTGGAACGCCTGTATAAATACCTAAATGTAAGAGTACTTCTTTGATGTCGTCGATGCTTGCTCCTGTATTGCGTGTAGCTTTGAGGTGCATTTCTAGCTCTTCGTGGTGTGCCAAACCTGCCAGTAAAGCAATGGTTATCATGCTTCGCTCACGTTTGGTTAGGTGTGGCCGAGACCAAACTAGCCCCCAAGCACTTTGGGTAATATATGCCTGAAAATCTTGGTCGAGGCTATTTTTATTGGCTTCGGCTCTGTCCACGTGAGCATTGCCCAATACCGAACGGCGGGTTTTCATGCCTTGTTCATACAAAGACAACGCACTTGGCTGGCTCACAAATGCTTCGATAAGAGCCGTGAGTTTTTTTGGATTATCTACACATGGAATATGCCCAGAACCTTCTATTGCTTGGTACTCGGCTTGTGGCATGAGTGCGACTAAACTTTTGACCAAAGCTGGAGTCGTAGAAAGGTCTTCTGTTCCTACGATACAAAGGGTCGGATGAGCGATTTGCTTGACCACCTCCGTGAGGTCGGCATCTCTGATGGCCTCACAGCAATGAATGTAGCCTGTAGGGCAACACCGCTCTAGCATGGTACGATAGCCAATCAATGCACTTGGGTTGCCCGTGCGAAACGCCGCAGGAAACCATTTTTCCATCACATTATCTGAAATACCCGACAAGCCAAGTGTTTGTACTTGGGCAATACGTTGGTTCCAGCTTTCGGCTGTTCCGATTTTATGGGCGGTGTCGCAAAGCACCAAACGACTCACCCGATGAGGCTGATTGGCTGCCAGTAACATCGCTACTCGTCCGCCTACCGACAAGCCCACAGGAATACATTGCTCAATGGCTAAGGCATCGAGCAGGGCTACCAAATCTTCGTAATAGCTTTGCATACCATGAGTACTTTGTGCCGTTTCAGAAAGACCATGCCCCCGTTTATCATATACTAAAACATTGCCTATCGACTGCAAGGCTTGGGCTACGGCATCCCAAATACGAAAGTCGGTGCCGAGCGAGTTGATGAAAACAAACGTATGTTCTTTGCGATGATTGACCCAACGGTAATGTACGTTAAGCCCATTTACTTGCATAAAATCAGCCATAAATTGCTCCTGTGTGCGTTTAGAAATAGTAAATCAAGGATAAAAATGAGGTTTGTTCAACCCCTTGTATTATATGGTTTTCAAGCCTACATAATTTTCGGCAATGGTTGTTTCTTGGGCTTTCGACAGGCCGATATAATCGAATTTTGACTTTTGTAATAAGTTTTCAAATGAGCCATGTGCGGCTTGTTTGTGAAAAAGATAAGTCATAAAATTAGAAAAATCTTGTGCTCGCCAAATTCTTCTTAGGCAATCCTGTGAGTAGCTTTCCAATAAAATATCTTCTTGTTTTTCAAACCATTGTATCAAAGCAGTCGCCAAAAATCGCACATCTGCCACCGCTAAATTCAAGCCTTTACCGCCTGTTGGAGGCACAATATGTGCGGCATCACCAGCCAAAAACAAGCGGCCATGCTGCATGTTGTCAATCATAAAACTACGCATAGGTGTAATGCTTTTCTCGAAAATCGGGCCTCTGTTCAATGTCCAACCTTCTGTTCCTAAACGAATCGCTAACTCATCCCAAATCTGCTCATCCGTCCAATTTTCTACTTTATCCTCATTGTCCACCTGAATGTACAAACGGCTTACGGTTTCAGAACGCAAGCTATGCAAAGCAAAGCCTCTTTCGTGGTACGCATAAATCAATTCGTCGGACGAAGGAGCTACATTTGCCAAAATTCCTAGCCAGCTAAATGGATATTCTATCCTAAATTCTTGGTAAGAATCTTTGGGTAAATGCTTGCGTCCAATGCCATGATAGCCATCGCAGGCAGCCACAAAGGCACAATCAATGCGATGTTCTTCGCCATTTTGTTTGAAGAAAATCGTGGGCGTTTCAGTTTCTAAGCCAGCTAGGTGCGTTGCTTCCGCCTCGAAAAGAATAGGAATATGGCGTTCGAGGTTTGCCTGAATCAAGTCTTTTACCGCTTCTTGTTGCCCATAAATCGTGATACAACGGCCGCCTGTCAGTTCTTTAAAAGCTACTCGCTTGCGTACACCATTGAAGCTCAAATATACACCGTGGTGTTCTAAGCCTTCTTTGTCCATGCGTTCGCTTACGCCCAACTCACGCCATAAGTCAACGGTGTTTTGTTCCAACAAGCCTGCTCGTACACGAGATTCGACGTAATTACGACTTCTATTTTCTAGGATAATGCAGTCAATGCCTTGACGTTGCAACATCAGAGCCAAGGTGAGTCCCGCAGGGCCGGCTCCGATAATACCAACTTGAGTTTGATGTATCATGATGGATAAATCTGAAATAACGGTTGTTAGTTTAAGAGACATGTTGTTTTCTGAAAGGCTTTATCCTAGTATTTGCCTTTACAGAAGACTCAAAACAAATCTATTTTTTCTTGTATTTATACAACAAAGATAGCGTAGTCAAACAACATGACACTTGGACAAACGTGGGTATTATTTGGACAAATTAAACATAGTTCTTAATTTGGTAGAAGATTAAAAGAGCAGGGATTTTATACCGTATTTTACCCAACATGGCAACTAAAATAACGCAGTACGCTGGTCTTTACGGCGACGACCAAAAACGCCTTTATCCCGATTTTGTGCATTGCGAGTTATTGGAAACCCGTAGCGAGAAGCACAATTGGCAAATAGACCCGCACATACACAACGATTTAGTCCAAATATTTTGCTTTGAAGAAGGCAATGCACGCATCATTGGCGAACAACAGCAATGGACAAGCCAAGGGGCAAGTTTTGTTGTGATTCCCGACAACACCTTGCATGGGTTTGAATTTGTGGCAGGTTTACGGGGTATTGTTCTAAGTATTTCTACTTCTTATTGGGAAAAATTATTAGCCAATAGCCCAGCCATGAGCTTGGCTTTTGCCCAGATTGGGCTCATTCCTTTGCCCAATAACTTGGGGAAGTTTGGTCAGCTTACGCAATTATTGGGTAAAATAACCGAAGAAATTGGTTTGGTATTACCCGAAAAATCCCTTTTATTACAAGCTTTGCTTAGTACTTTTTTGGTTGAATTATACCGAGAATTACCCCAAGAAACAAATCAAGTAACGGGTAAAAGAAGTTTAGCTATTTTTAGACAATTTTTGAAAGACATCAAAGAAGCTTACAGCCCACTCAAAAGTTTACGCTCCTATGCCGACAACCAGCATATCAGTTTGGTGCATCTCAACAGGGTATGCCAGCACGTAGCCAACCAGTCGGCGACGTTGGTTGTGCATCATTTTTTTGTAGAAGAAGCCAAAAAGTACCTATTGTACACCAATCTTTCGGTTGCAGAAGTAGCCTACCAGCTCAATTTTGAAGACCCAGCGTATTTTTCTCGTTTGTTCAAAAAATTGGTTGGCGTTTCACCCAAAACCTTTCAACAGCACCAAAAGCCTTTGTATTTTTGAGTGGACGAAAGTTTTACTCCACCTTCCACACCTGTATCACTACGTGGTCGGGGTTGCGGATGCCCTTGCAGATAAAAATGGCGTTGTTCATCCACTCGTACTTGCCTTTGGGTGCTTCAAATTTAGGCACTGCCCTAAAGTAATACTGTGAGGCATCAACGGCTTCTCCCTTGGCAATTTTGGCGGCCACTTCAGGCGTGGCTACCCGTAATCCTGTATTTTTAACGTAAATCAGCACGCCGTCGTCGGTCTTAAATTGGTAATGAGCCTCCAACTCGGCAACACCGTCGGTTCTTACTATTTGCCAGTCGGCACCGCTTTCTACAATCGTACCTTTCAGTGCTGGGCCTTCTACCGTGCCTCCCACAATCGGAATAATTCTTCTAAGCCCTTTGGGCGTATCGCCTACCACCAAGGCAGGATTGAGCTTTACTTTTAGTTCAGCTACAAAAGTAAGAGGCGTTGCTACGGGACTGTTCATGAGGCCGTTTAAACGCAACCAGTCGCCAAAACGTTCAATCCATGTATCGGTCGGAATGTGATTTTGGTGCATCCCAAAGCCATGTCCGCCTTGTTGATAAATATGCAGTTCGGCAGGCTGTTTGGCATCGAGCCATTTTTGGTAAATATGATGGCTATGCGGTGCAAAGCCCAATTGGTCGTCGCTGGCGGCGGCAATAAAAATGGGGGTTTTTACTTTTGGCACAACATTCCCTAAAATGGCTTTTTCGTAGGCATAAATCGGAGCGACGAAATTAGGGCGGTTTTCGTCGGTAGCTGTGTAAACCACCGACATCGTAAGCGTACCGCCTGCCGAGAAGCCCATAAAGCCAATTTTTTGAGGGTCGATGTTCAGTTCTTGGGCATGGGTACGCAGGTATTTTACAGCCGTAAGTCCGTCTTGGGTTGCCAAAGGAATCACAGCGTTGTTTTCAGCATCGAGCTGTTTCATGTTACGCATTTTACCCATAATTTCTTTTACAGGGTCATCGGTAAAACTACGCGCCACCCGATATTTTAATACAAAAGCAGCAATACCATGAGCATTGAGCCATTTGGCTACCTTAGTACCTTCGCTTTCGATAGATAAGGTATGAAACGCGCCACCCGGTGCTACTACCACTGCCGTACCATTGGCTAGGGCTGGATTGGGCAAATAGGCTGTAATGCTAGGCTTTACAACATTGTAAACAGTAGGCGTACCAAACATATTATTGGTAGAAATGCCTTCTTCCCAAGTCCAATTTTCAGAACCGGGTGCTTTGCCTTCATACAAAGAAATCACTTGCTGGGCTTGTGCCGATAAGGCAAATAAGCCACAGAGTAAAAGCAATAATTGTTTTTTCATGTCTGTCTTATTTTGCTCCCATTCTGATAGCTCCGTCGAGGCGAATCACCTCACCATTGAGCATGGGATTTTCAATGATGTGTTTTACGAGTAAAGCAAATTCTTGGGGTTTGCCCAATCTTGGTGGAAAAGGCACTTGTTTCCCTAATGAGTCTTGGGCTTCTTGTGGCAACGAAGCCAACAAGGGCGTTTCAAAAATACCGGGGGCAATGCTCATCACCCGAATCCCCATGCGTGCAAACTCACGGGCAATGGGCAAGGTCATGGCTACAATACCTCCTTTCGAGGCTGCATAAGCCGCCTGACCGATTTGTCCGTCGAAAGCCGCCACCGAAGCCGTATTGATGACAATACCTCTTTCGCCCTCTTGGTTGGGCGTATTATACTGTAACTGATTCGCCACCAAACGAATGGTATTGAAAGTACCAATCAGGTTGATTTGTACTACTTTTTGAAAAAAATCGAGGGCATGAGGGCCGTCTTTCCCTACCACACGCTTGGCGGGGCCAATTCCTGCACAGTTGATAATGCCTGCTATGGAGCCAAAGCGTTGTAAGGCTTGTTCGATGGCCTGATTGACGGCTGTTTCGGAAGCCACATCTGCACAAACAAAAAGGCTTTTGTCGCCCAACTGGGCTTGTGCGAGGTCGCCAGCTTGTTGGTTGATGTCTAAAATTACTACTTGTGCCTCTTGCTCCGTGAGCATGGTTGCTACGGCAAGCCCCAAGCCCGAAGCACCACCTGTAACCAAAAATGTATTGTGTGCAATATTCATCTGATAGCTTATTTTTCGTACAACAAATCTACCAATTTTGTACGGTGTTTGAGTACCATTCTTTGATTCAACGAACCTTTATCTGTAATCTCTCCTAAGTCGATAGAAGGTGGGTCGAGTGCAACCACATAACGTTTAATCAACATCGAACTACCCGTGGCTTGTTGGTTAAAGTTGGTTTGCCATTGTTGTAAATAGGCTATGGTGGCTGGATGCTCAAACGCCACTTCATTGGGTGCTGATTCGGGCAATTGGGCATTTTTTTTACAAATCTCCGCATTTAAAAATAGAATCGCACCAACGTATTCTTTATCTAAACCTGCCAATACCACATCTTGAATCAATGGAGAACCCGTAGAGAGAATTTTCGACTTGAGTACCCCAACATTCACCCACGTACCCGTAGAAAGTTTGAAATCTTCGGCGATACGTCCGTCAAAAACCAAGCCTTTGTCGGGGTCGTTTTCATCTAAAAACTTTACAGCATCGCCTGTTTTATAAAACCCTTCGTTGTCGAAAGCCTTGGCTGTAGCCTCGGCATTACGCCAATAGCCAGGCGTGATATTGGGTGCTTTGTAGCGAATTTCTTGCTTGTCGCCATCAGGAACAATTTTCACTTCCATGCCTGCCACAGGCACACCAAGCAAGCCCGAAAAAGCCCCTCCCCAATTGGCAAACAAGGCCGACGGCCCCGATTCGGTACAGCCCAAACCTGTGATGATGGGGATTTTTTTACCGATTGTTTTGACAGACAACTCTTCTAATTTATTCCAAATGGGCTGTGCCAAACTTGCTCCTGCGTAAAAAATGATTTCTAATTTGCTAAAAAAAATTTCTCGTAAAGCAGGTTCTTGTTCTAAATAAGGAATCAGCATTTCAAAACCTTTGGGCACATTGAAATAAGCTGTTGGGGCAATTTCTCGTAAATTTTGTACCGTTTCTTCTATGCCTTTTTTGGTAGGTTTGCCGTCATCTATGTACAGCGTACCGCCATTGTACAGGGCTAAACCGAAATTGTGATTTCCACCAAAGGTATGATTCCAAGGAAGCCAGTCGATGAAAACAGGCGGCGTTTCGGCCATAAACGGAAAGGCCTGCGTAATTTGTTGCAAATTGGCACACCACATTTGTTGGGTGTTGATGACCCCTTTGGGCAAACCCGTCGAACCCGACGTAAATAATATTTTTGCTACTTGCGTTGAAGTCACTTGAGCATAAGCAGCCTCCACTTGTGGCGTTACGGCAACGTTGCACCACGTGTCGAATGCACTACCTATTCGACCATCGACTGTGATTAGTTGGGTTTCAGGAAAATGCTTTTGTACAAAATTTAATGCTTTGGCATACACGACACTATCTTGGACAAATACCACCTTGGGGTTCATCAATGCCAAGCAATGAGCCAACTTGCCAAAGTCGTCGGAAACCAAGGAATAAGGCGGTGAAATGGGCGTATAAGGAATGCCCACCCAAGTAGCAGCCAACGCTAACAAAGCGTGTTCGAGGCTGTTTTCGGATAAAATCACGACCGATTCTTCGGGCGAAAACGACAAGTTGAGTAAGGCTTGGGCAATGGCTTGTACTTGTTGAAGGGTTTGGGCGTAAGAAAAAGTTTGCCAAGTAGTAGCCGAATTTCGTCGGGCGATAAAGGTTTTATCTGGCTGTACGCTTGCCCAATGCAACAACCTATCGCCCAGTTTTTCGGGGAAAGGGGCTAAAGGTTGTTGGAGTTTGTAATAGGTAATGCCATCGGGTGATACTTGCCTTTCGGTGTGGTGAGGGCCAAAATGTACCTCTTTGAATGCTGCGTTTTTCATAAGATACGGAGTTTATTCGCCTACTTTTTTAGCTCTACCTTCCAAAAAATCTGCTAGGCGTTGTTTGGCTTCGGGTGCATTTTGGGCAATGGCTGCCATGAGGCTTTCGAGCAGTAGCCCTTCGGTTTGCCCAGCATCTACAATTCTTGGCAATACGTGCGTCAAGGCAAAATTGGTCATGCCTGCATTTGAGGCAATTTTTTGTGCTAGTTCTATACCTTTTTCAAGTCCTTTACCTGTTTCTACCAAGTATTGAGCCAAGCCAATACGCTCGCCTTCGGCTGCCTGATATACACGCCCCGTTAGCATCATATCGGTCATGCGTGCCATGCCAATGAGTTTTGGTACTCGCACCGAAGCCCCTCCTCCTACAAAAATGCCTCTTTGTCCTTCGGGTAAGGCATAAAATGTGCTGTCGTCTGAAACCCGAATATGGCAAGCGGCCGCCAATTCTAAACCACCACCCACAACAGCCCCGTGTAGTACAGCAATGACTGGTACTGGACCAAATTGCACTTTATCGAGTACCCGATGCCACATTCTCGAATGATACACGCCTTGTACGGCATCTCTTTCTTTGAGTTCAGAGAGGTCTAAGCCTGCCGAAAAATGCTTGCCATGCCCGTGAATAATCACACAGCGAACGCCACTAGGGATTTGGTCGAATATTTTTTCAATTCCTAAAATCAACTCATCGTTGAAGGCATTACGCTTTTCTGGTCGGTTGAGTGCTACCAATACGATATTGTCTTGCCGTGTCACCTCTAAGGTTGACGGCAGGTTTTGCATGAAATGTTCCACAAATAAAAGAGGGACTTGTACGGTGTTTTTGTCTTTTACAATAAATTCAAAAACACCGTAGCTTAAATATGAAAGATTCGTTTTTAGAATAATCTGATACTTAAAGTTTAAGGATAAAACACAGACTTTACGCCTGCTTTCTAGCTAATTTTATCCGACGATAAAAACCAAGTAGTGATACCTGCCAAGACCGTAGGAATGGCAAAAATCAAAAAGTTTGCCCCCATCGATAAGCCCACGCCAATCAAGATGCCACCCACGGCGGGGCCAATAATGCCTCCCAAGCGTCCAATGCCAATCGACCAGCCTACGCCTGTGGTACGAAACTCTGTCGGATACATTCTGGCAGCCACGGCATACAGCCCTACAAAACCGCCTTGTACACCAAAACCCAATAGCCCGAATACCAGCAACAATACGTCTGAGCCAATGAATAGCTTGAAGATTGCCATGAGTATGCCCGTGAGGATTAGTATCGTGCCAATGGTTTTTTTGAGGCCATATTTACTAGAAAAATACCCTTGCGTTACGATGCCTACAAATGCCCCGCAATTGAATACAGTGCCTGCATAAATCGCCAATTCCATCGACAAACCTGCGGCCGATGCCAGTTTAGGAATCCAACTTGTGAGGAAATAAAGCGTAGCAAATGCCAAAAATAGGGCTGTCCATAATTGCAAAGTAGGCTTTCGATAGGCTTTGTCTAAAACCTTTGCTACCGAATTTTTATGCAATTGCAAAGGCTTGTCGGGCAAATAAGTCAATGGCACTTTTCCCATTTTTACGAGCAATCCATTGACTTTGGTTAAGGCATTTACAGGCTGTGATTTTAAATAAAAGTCGATAGATTCTACTAAAAACAAATAAATCAAGGGCAACGACAACAGCGTAGCTACACCAGCCCATTGAAATAGTGCTTGCCAACCTTGTAAAGGAATCAGGTACGCCGCCACTAAACCCGACAACACCGCCCCCACAGGATAGCCCGATAGCACAAAACTGACCCAAAAATCCTTGGTTTTCGCAGGAGCGTACTCAGAGGTAATGGCTGCTGTACTCGCCAACATACATCCAATACCTAGCCCGTTGATGAATCGAAAAATCATCAAAATTTGTACATTCGCCGCATAAGAAGTCAGGAAAATGGTCAGGCTCATCAATAAGCCACTGAGCAACATCATGCTTTTTCTTCCAATTTTATCGGCAAACGGTGCTAAGACCAAAGCCCCGACGGTCATGCCTATCAAGCCCGAACTAAACACTACGCCCAAGGCTTGCGGACTTACATTCCAGCCTTTCGCAATGGCAGGAGCGGCATACGAAATCACCATTACGTCCATGCCATCGAGCATATTCATCAAAAAGCATATTAGAATGGTCGTATAAGCCCACTTCGATACAGCAGGCGTTTCTAAGGTTATGTTCATAGTCCTGTTTAAGTAGTTTAGCAATGCAAATTGTAACACAAAGTGTTTATTATCAATTTTTTAAACCCAACATCCGAATGGCGTTTTCTTTCAAAATCAAAGGCTTTACTTGTGGTTTGAAACCTGCTTCTTCAAAATCTTTTATCCAACGTTCGGGCGTAATCAAGGGGAAGTCTGTTCCAAAGAGCATTCGGTCTTTGAGCAAGGTATTGGCATATTGCACCAGTTGTGGTGGGAAATATTTGGGCGACCAGCCACTGAGGTCGATGTACACGTTGGGTTTGTGCATCGCCACAGAAAGGGCTTCGTCTTGCCAAGGCCAACTTGGGTGTGCAATGATAATCGGACAATCGGGGAAATCAATTGCCACGTCGTCGAGGTGAATCGGATTAGAATACTCTAATCGCAAGCCTCCGCCTCCACGCACCCCACTGCCAAAACCCGAATGCCCCGAATGAAACAGCATAGGTAATTTGTACTCAGCAATTACTTCATAAAGCGGATACGCCATTTTATCTTGTGGGTAAAAACCCTGTACTGTTGGGTGAAATTTGAAGCCTTTTACCCCATAATTTTCAATCAAATCACGGGCTTCTCTGGCACCCATTCGTCCTTTGTGTGGGTCGATGCTCGCAAAGGCAATCATTACATCGTCGTTTTTCAATGCTCCTTCGGCTACTTCTATGTTCGGAATACGGCGTTTGCCAACGGTATGCTCGGCATCTATTGTAAACATAACAAATGCCATGTTGCGTTCACGGTAATAATCGGCGGTTTCCTGAATGGTAGGTCTTTTGTCTGATTTAAAATATTTGGCAAAAGCCTCGTCAAACTCCGAACGATAATCGTCGTGTGGCTGACAACACGACACTTCTGCGTGCGTGTGTACATCTATGGCTATGACTTTTTGAATGTCTATCATTTTTTTAAAATATACAAAAACTCCGTTGTTAAGTAGCAAACCTACATGAGTAGTGTACGAAAGTTTTACTTTATTCTTAAAAACAATTATCTGAAAATCAATATATTAATGCAAAAAAATACACTTCCGTCGAATTATTCTACAAAACCAGCCTTGGGTTTTTGCCCTGTTTTGGTCCAATGTAACAAGGCTTCAAAAGCCTTTTGGGTTTGTTGGGGAGTAAAATTACAATGTCCTTGTCCGTTGGTATATTTTACGGTAAAATACTGGTCTTTTTGTTGCTGATGTACCATGTTTTCAAAATTAACCACGCCATAAGTGGCAGGAATCAATTGGTCGTAAATGGTATGCAACAACAAAACGGGCTTGTCTATTTTACCTGTTCGGTCGTATTTACCGAAAATCAAATTAGGATTAACGGTTGCAACTAAACGTTCGGCTTGTTGATTTACCACCAAATTATTGGGAAAACCACTGTACAAGGTATTGGTATTATCGAAAGGATTGCCTCCTGCTTTTTGGGCAATATCCCGCAAGACATTTTCATTAAACATCAACGAAAATGGCAGGTCGTCGAGTTTTAGGTCAAATCTTTTGGCAAAAGCAATCGCCAAAACTGAGTCTTTGGCAAGTAGGGCTTCTTTGATGGCTTTCGCTTTTCCCACCATTGCTCTCATGTTGAGGGCTGGTGTAAGGGTTTTTGAGGCAAAAATTTCTTTCAACGAAGGTACAATTCCTGGAAACAAGCCATTGAAAGTAGCATACATATCATACTCTTTGCGGCATTGCAAGTAGGGTCGGCTCGAAAGCGGACACAAAGGCAATGCCCCGTTGTAGTATTGTCCAAAGTTTTCGATAGTAGCCAAGGTGATTCCTCCTCCCATCGAATGCCCCACCATAAAAGTAGAGTCGGGTTTGCCGTATTGTTTGATAAAGTATTGTCGCAAGGCTTCGGTGTCGTCAACGCCTTGCGGTAAGGCAAAACCTTGGTATTGATAGTCGGAAGCAGCCACAGCGTAGCCTTTAGCCAAAAATGGCTTCATGCGTACCAGAAACTCAGGATTTTGGCTTTGCAAAGGTTTGCTTCCCATAAATTCGTAGCCGTGGGCGTACATCACCAATTTGCCTTTCCAATTTTCTGGAAATAAAATGCGGTATTTCGCTCCATTGATAGCTCCCGAATCAATTTTGGCAATGTTTTGCCCCAATACTGCACTGGCTGTGAGCAAGAGCCATCCCAACAATACGAGTTGTTTTTTCATATATTGATAAAAGAAAATTGAAGTTTTCCGTCAACCCCAGCATGAAATATTTATACGTTTTTTCCCTTGATACGAGGACTTGAAAATTGTGAATTAGTCAGTTGTGAATTAGTGTATTGGTTTTTAGGCACTTACAGCTTAGTTTAATCAAAAGTAATTTTGAATGCTCAATTGCCTAATTCACAACTCCCTAATTAACTAATTCACAACTCCCTAACTCACACCTAGGCTTCGCCCCATACTTTGATTGCCGTGTTTACCACCAATTCAATTTTACGCCATTGGTCGTCGTGGGTCAAATCGTTGCCATGATGCGTTGACGAAAAGCCACATTGCGGACTTACGCAAAGGTTTTCGAGTGGTATGTATTGAGCCGCCTCGTCGATACGCTTGCAAAGGTCGTCGATGTTTTCGAGTGCTTTTACTTTAGACGAAACAATGCCTAGTACTACGTGCTTGTGCGAAGGCACAAAACGAAGCGGAGCAAAATCGCCACTGCGTTCGTCGTCGTATTCCAAGAAATAAGCATCCACATTGATTTCGTTGAAAAGGATTTCGGCCACAGGCTCGTAGCCACCTTCGGCAAACCAAGTACTGCGGTAGTTGCCTCGGCACAAATGAATGCCAACGGTAAGGTCTTTGGGGCGGTCGTCGATAACCGAGTTGATAAGAGCGGCATACGTGCGAGGCAATTGGTTGGGGTCTTCGCCACGAGCTTGGGCGGCGGCACGCATTTTGGGGTCGCAGAGATAGGCCAAATTGGTATCGTCGAGTTGCAAATATCGTAAGCCTGCATCATACAAATGGGCTATTTCTTGGCGATAGGCTTTAGACAAATCAGCAAAAAACTCGTCCATGTCGGGGTAAGAATTGATGTCGATTGATTTGCGTCCTCCTCTAAAGTGAATCATGGTAGGCGATGGAATCGACACTTTAGGCGTTTGACTCACAACCGATTGCAGGTAGTTGAAGTCGGCCACTTGAATATCTTTTGTATGAGCCAATTTGCCTGTTACACTCAGCACTGGCGGCGTAAAGCCATCTTCGGCAGCTTTGGCGTTGGGATTTGCCTCAATGCCTCCCGTTACGGTAACACCCGCCAATTCTTTCAAAAAATCGAGGTGAAAATAATCTCGACGAAACTCTCCATCAGTAATGGCCTTCATGCCTGTAGCTTCCAATTTCTTCACAGTTTCGGCAATGCCTTCGTTTTCTATAGCTCGGAGTTCTTCGGCAGAAATTTGCCCCATTTTCCATTTCAAACGATTTTCTTTCACGGCTGGCGTTCTCAAAAGGCTTCCCACGTGGTCGGCTCTAAAAGGAGGTTTCATAGTACAGTTGGTTTGTTAAGAAGAGGTACGAAGGCTAAGGTTTGCGAAGGGTTGAACAAACCTTGGCTTTCGATACCTCTCATTTGGGGATAGATTAATTTACAATATATTATGTTGTTTTTTGGATAGTTACGTGGTTGGTATAATTATGCTAAAGATTTTTAACGTCTTTTTATTAAAACAAATAGTACAATTTTTTCTTTTAATTTTTATGTAAAATTGCAAATTATTTTAAAGATTAAATAGGCAAGAAGAGAGAATAAATAGGATAAATCAATCAATTTTCATTTTTTCTAAAGCGATTTGGGGTCATTTGTGTTTTAGATTTGAAAAAACGACAAAAATCGCTTGGGTCGAGCTTGCCTAATTTGAAGGCTATTTCGCCAATACTCATACTGGTTTGTTTGAGCATTACTTTAGCTTCCAAAATACGCATTTCTTCGAGCAACTCGTGGGCCGATTTGCCCGTGGTGGCTTTCACACTTTTGTGCAAATGATTGGGCGAAACCGCCAAATAATCGGCGTATTCTTGTACGGTTTTCTTCTCATAAATAAAACTCGACAAGGCATCTTTGTAGCGTTGGGTCAATTGTGTAGCTGCGTTTTGGGGCTTCATACCTTGGGGATTTACCTGCAAACTCAATTCTACAAAAATGCTGAGGAGGTACATTTTCAAAAGGCTGATACGCTCAGGTTGATTTTTTTTGTATTCTTCCCATAAAAGCTCCAATAACGCAACAACAGCCTTATCGTCAGTTACTTGCACAATCGGATTGCCCGTAAATTGGAAAAAGGGCAAGTCGGTAATAAAATCGGTTGGTGTAAGCGATTGATTGAAAATTTCGGGTAAAAAATGGCAATAAAATCCCTCGGCATCTTCGCTGATATACTCTAAAGATGTGATTTGGTCGGCAGGCAGGGCAAACAAATGGTGTGGCTCAAGCACATATTGGGTAAGTCCTTTGCTACGAATGGCTTTGCCTTTAGTCAAATAAATAAAAAAATACACCAAACGCCGATGCGGTTGTAAGGGCAATTTGAGATGAGGTTTGTAATATTCTACTTTTTCTATGTGAAATTGGTCGTACAATTGTGCCACTTCGGGCTTCCAGTTGCCAAACAAATAATCATCAAATTGCGATGGTTTCAGGCTTGGAATATGCGATTGGACAGACGATAGTTTCATAAATGCTGAGGGATGGGTGAAATTGTGAATGGTTAATTAGTATTTTGATTTTCAACAAATTATCATTCACTCAATTAATTAAAATACCTGAAATCAATAGCTCGAAAACATTCGGACAGGACTAAGGCAAGGTTAATAACTCGTCGTTTTGCAAAGAAATAGCCCAATGATGACAAGCAGGAAAATGGTATTTAAAAAAGAAGCGTAAGCTATGAATTTTGTCCTGATAAAATGCGTTGTCAGGCGTATCGGAAGCCAGTGCTTGCTGTGCCGTACTTCCCATTTTGAGCCATTGCCAAGCCACATTGAGCATCCCGAAATAATGCAAATACAGGGTAGCATCGGCCAAAAAGGCTTCTGTTCCTTGCGTAGTGGCACGTTGCAACAAACGAGCGGTAATTTCCTTAAAACGAAGCACTTCGGTATTGAAATTTGTCGTAAAACTTGATAAATTCTCAGGCATATTCGTCAAGGTTTGTTGCACTTCTTTTTCCCAAAGTGTCAAGATTTTCCCTTGACTTCCCCCTATTTGTCGCCCCAATAAGGTTTGTGCTTGAATCCCCGTTGTGCCTTCATAAATGCTCATGATACGCACATCTCTTGCCATTTGTTCTAAAGGAAAATCGTTGGTGTAGCCATAGCCTCCCAATACTTGCAAGCCCTGATGTACCGCTTGGTTGCCCATTTCGGCACCAACGGTTTTTACCACAGGCGTAAGCAATTGTAAGAGTGCTTCATAATACGCCTGTTGTTCAAGCGACACTTTAGCCAAGTCGAGGTAGAGGTAGCATTGCAAAAGCAAGGACAGCACCCCTTCGGTAATGACCTTTTGGTCGAGCAACATTTTCTTCACATCAGGATGATTGACAATCGGCGTAGGTGCCGACTCGTTGGGTCGCCTGCCTTGTCGTCGTTCTTGGGCGTATTGCAAAGACGTATAATAAGCCGCCGAAGCCAGTTGCGTACCACCCAAGCCAACACCTAGTCGGGCGGCGTTCATCATCTGGAACATTTGGAGAAGACCCTCATGGGCTTTTCCCAACAAAAAACCTTCGCATTGGTCGTCTTCGCCAAAGCTTAAATGAAGGGCTGGCGTAGCTTTTTGTCCCATTTTATGATACAAACCAATGGTTTTTACATCGTTAGTTTGTGTCGGATTGTCCCATTTATGTTTGGGTACAATAAACAAAGAAATGCCCTTAACGCCCTGCGGAGCGTCTGCTATGCGAGCCAAGACTAGGTGAATAATATTTTCGGTAAGGTCGTGGTCGCCTGCCGAAATGAATATTTTTTGTCCTTTGATGCGGTACGTTCCATCGGACTGAGGGAAAGCTGTAGTCGTAATTTCGGCGAGCGAACTACCCGCTTGTGGCTCGGTAAGGCACATGGTTCCTGCCCATTTTCCAGCCAATAAAGGCGGTACAAAGGTTTGTTTTTGGGTATCTGTACCGAAAGCAAGTATCAAATTGGCACAGCCTTGTACCAAGTCGGAAAACATCACAAAGCTGTTATTGGCACAGCCCAATATAAAATCGACCGCCGCAAAAACGCTTTTAGGCATTTGTTGTCCTTCCCATTCCAAGGCAAAAGGAGCAGCCAACAAGCCCGATTCGGCCATTGCCTTAAAAAACACGTGTACGCCTTCATGCACCGCTACTTGCTGGTCGATGCACGTAGGTTCTTGTTTATCGGCTGGCTGATAAAAGGCTTGTATTTTATCGGCAATACTCGTAGCCATATCGAGTACCATTGCTAGTGTGCTTTGGTCGTGTATTTCAAAAAAAGGATACGCCAATAATTGCTGTACTTGGTGTACTTCCCACAAGGTAAAGTCTAAGTTTCTTCTCGAAAAAAGGGCTTGTTTCATTTGTTTTTGGCGGTCAGATTATTGATAAACTGTTGTAAGTAGCAAGGTAAAATCATCTGTCATCAAAAAACCTTCTTATCTTTCCATGTTTAAATAGACAATAAAATACAATTATTTATAAAAATTTCAATATACAAATTTGTATGTTTTTTTACAAAAAAGATAGGCAAGATTCAAAATAAATACGCATTTTCAATCATTTTGTTTCGTATCTATACTTGAATTTGCTATATCATAAAGAATTATCACTTTTTTAGGCTTATGATACTATTTCATTAAAGGCTTCATAATGAATTTACATAAATAATATTTATTAAAAATATGAAAAATATAAATAAAAATATATGAATCAATTATACGAAATTTGCCAAAGAATCAAGCGTAAAGCAATAGCTCAATCGTTCTGATACCACATACAAAAAAGGAATAAGCACCATGTGTTCGATTATTGATGATATAGAAATAGCTGCCGATTGGCTTTGTAAGGATGAAATTGTAGGCATTCCGACAGAAACGGTTTATGGCTTGGCTGGCAATATGTTTAGTGAGCAAGCGGTTAATAAAATTTTTACGGTAAAACAACGTCCTACTTTTAATCCTTTAATCGTCCATATTGCCAAAGGCGAGGCACTAAGCAGATTAGCCCATAGCATTCCAACACAGGCCTATCAATTGGCAGAAGCTTTTTGGCCTGGGCCTTTAACGCTGATTTTGCCCAAAAACCCAAGCGTATTGCCCCTCATTACGGCCAATAAACCCACCGTTGCAGTACGAATGCCAGCCCATAGCTTGCTTCAAAACTTGCTAAATATCTTACCGTTTCCGTTGGTTGCTCCAAGTGCCAATCCGTTTACACGCATTAGCCCAACTTCTGCTGGACAAGTGGCACAGTATTTTGATGGACAAATCCCTGCTGTACTAGAAGGAGGCAATTGTGAAAAAGGCATCGAATCGACCATTGTGGGCTTCGAGCAAGGGCAGGTTGTCATTTATAGGTTAGGGGCTATTCCTGTAGAAAAAATTGAAAGTATAGTAGGCAAGGTAAGCATTGCACAATTGTCGAAAAGCGTTCATATACCACAGGAAGGACTCATGGCACCGGGTATGTTTTACAAGCACTATGCCCCTACCACCACAGCACTTTGGGTTGATAACTTACAAGCATTTATCGAAGCACACCCACACAAACGTATTGGCGTGTTGAGTTTTCAAGAAACAGCACCCATAACAGGCATTACGCAGGAAGTGCTTTCGGCAATGGGCAATTTCGACGAAGCGAGTCATCGCTTGTATGCAGCACTCGACAGACTCGACAAAGCCCAGCTAGATTATATCATTACAACAGGCGTACCCGACCAACAATTAGGAAGGAGTATCAACGACCGCCTCTCAAGAGCTTTCAAGCGACAACATCAGTAAAATTTCCCTATACATTCATTCCTTAGAAGGCATAAGTAAGCAATTGTGTACAATTGCTTACGACACCTTCCTTAACCAACTGTATCTTATGAACTTAGATTTACTCATCGAAAACCTCACCAACCCTGCACTTTTATTTTTTGTGCTAGGTATTTTTGCCGTACAGGTAAAAAGTGATTTAGAAATTCCGAGCGGCTCGTCGAAATTTATTTCCTTGTATTTGCTCTTTTCTATTGGCTTCAAAGGAGGGCAAGAATTGTCGCATAGCCATTTCGATATGGAAATTATTTGGGCAATTCTTTTTGGTATTTTACTTGCTTGTGTTATTCCGCTTTACACATTCTTTATTTTAAAGAAAAAATTAAGCGTCGAAAATGCGGGGGCTATCTGTGCGGCTTATGGCTCGGTCAGTGCCGTAACGTTTGTTACAGCCGTATCTTTCTTAGAAATGCAACAACAACATTTCAGTGGCTATATGGTAGCGGTGATGTCGGTCATGGAAGCTCCTTCTATCATTGTAGGTGTTGTACTCATCCGACTTTTCAGCCGTGACCAAGAATCTACTACACAAAGCCTAAAGCAATTGGTGATACATTCGCTTACCAACGGCAGCGTATTGTTGATTGTGGGTAGTTTGGTGATTGGTTTGTTGGCAAGCGAGCAACAAGCCCAAGGTATTAAACCTTTTACGACCGATATTTTCAAAGGATTTTTGGCGATATTCTTATTAGATATGGGTATTACGAGTGGGAAAAAGATTCACCATTTTTATGAAAGCGGTTGGTTTCCTTTGGTTTTCGCCTTGGTGATTCCGTTGGTTAATGGTTGTGGAGCGGCTTTGTTGAGCCAATTTATCACTACCGAAACAGGCAACCGTTTTATCTTTGCCATCTTGGCGGCCAGTGCTTCATATATTGCTGTACCAGCAGCCATGAAAATTGCCGTACCCAAGGCAAATCCGGGTTTGTTTTTACCTATGGCTTTGGCTGTCACTTTTCCGCTCAATATCACGATAGGGATGCCTCTGTATATGAGCATTATTAGTATGTAAAACGTTTGTCAGGTCGTAGCCAACCCCTACGACCTGACAAACGTTTATGCTGTTGGTACATCCAACAGATAACAATAAAGTTTCTTATTGAATACATACACAAGATGTAATTTTCCCTTGATGTCAACCATTCTAAAGGTTGGGTCTCCTTCTATAAAGCGTAATGGATTAGTCTTGAGATTGGAGAAGTAATCTTTTAGTGGAATAGTCATTACATTTTCAAGGTGTTCATTTTGAGCTTTTCTTTTTTTAATGCTCAGTTTAGTAAAGTCATAGTCAATACAATATACGTACTTCTCGTTTGAATAAGCTAAATAGCTTTCATTCTCATCATGTAAATAAAATGATTTTACCAGCGTATTGTTTAACGTATCATAACGATACTCTGTGAGCCCCTCTGGTAGGTATGTCACCATTGATAATACGTTTTTTGAACTACGAAAAGAATTACCATCATACCCAATAACATCTTTTTTACTATAAAGGCGTTTACTTTTATCATAAACAATTAGCTCAATAAAACTTCTACCAGAATCGACCCTTATAGGTGTGAGAATAGGAAGTACAACTAAAGGATATTTCTCATTTAGTAAAACAACGTGTCGAATAGTAACATTAAATTTTAAAGAACTCGTCAATTTGTTTTTATCCATGAAATAAACCTTTCTTAAGTCAGAAATGATACTCTTATTGGTATTTTTAAACAAAATTTCAAAAGGTTCATAATTTTCCCCTTTTATTGCAAACGTATTGTCAATACTTTCTTTTTTGGTTGAATAATTATACACAGCCCATTGTGCATCATCGTTAAATGCCATTAGTTTGTCCTCAAAAATATTAAATTGGTAAGGACTGTATAAAGTTTTAAAATATTTGGAGGAAGCCAAATCCAACACAAATAATGGCTGCTTTTTTTGTGCCAGCAAAGGTGTTGTAGTGCTTAAAATGGTTATTACTAAACCAAAAAAGATTTTTTTCATGAGGCTGTCGATTAGAGATGGAAACTATTAAAAACGTACTATTCACAAGGTTACAAAGAAAAGGGGTAATAACCAAGCACACCCGAAGAAATAAAAGCCTGTAGATTTGTTCAGTGCTTTTATTTCTTCGGGTGTGTGTGTTCTTACAGAACTTGATTGATTGTCTAACCTTATTTTTACCAATACAGTGATAGAAAGTAGGCTTTTTTAGACATCAATGATAGATTTTAGTTCGTCGGACTCAAATAAAAACTGCATTTGGGACATGGCTGTTTGGGGATTATCTAAGTCGAATGCCTTCAGCTTTTTTGCATTTGCTATAGCTGTTTTCAGGTTAGGTTTTAATTTTAAGTAAATATCGTTGTCTTGCTTGGTAAAATACTTACTTGTTTTTTCATAATCGGGTAAATGTTTTTTCAACTGTTTAAGGGCCGATTCACAGTCGTCAAAATACCTCCCTGTGGATTCAAAATGAAGTAATAGCCAAAATTCCAAGCAGGGGTTATTGATAATTACCACAACATTTTTGTACTTTTTTGCTAATTGGGTTATGTATCTCTTCAATTCTTGCGAAGCCGTTTCTGTACCTTTTTTAGCCGATGCCGTTTCACTATTGATAACATCATAATCAACAATCCAAAAAACTTTATCATAGTGTTTTGACTGTTCCGTAACTTTCTCAAATTGCTCCTTGAGTTTCTTTTTTTGAGGGATTTCTGGTTTTAAATCAACGTTAATTCCTTTTTCATTCCTCCTTAACATCTGGAAATACCAAGATTCACAATCTCCATCAACGACGATTGCAAACTTAATCTTATTGGCAAAAGGAATGGTTCTATTTTTTCTCATCGTTTATATCCACATAATAATCACCCAAGTTAGGAACGCCACCCAGTTTACCAATTTTATAAGCATTATAAACATTACTCGTATCTCTGATGGTTTTGCTATCAAAATCTGAAAGAGCATACAGTTCCGTAGCTCTGAGCTTATCTTTGTCTGTAAACCAAATCACATCATTTCTAAAAATGTCTTTATTAGTGAGCATTTCTCTATTATGTGTAGTAGCTATGATTTGAGAGTGTTTTGAATTGACCAAAAAAGATAAGATAAAATGAGTAAACAAATCTGGGTGTAACGAAGACTCCAATTCATCTATGGGGAAAATAATTGAGTCCTTAATCAACATACTCAAAAGCCCCGAAAAGCTGTAGTATCTTTTTGTACCTTGAGACTCGAACTCGAAAGGTATGCTGTATGTCATCTTGCCAACCGTATATTCCAATGCTATACTAATGGTAGTGACCTTCCCTTTATTCTTTATTTCTTCAAGCTTATCAGTGTGTGTATTTACTTGTTTTTCAAGAAATTCAAGCAGACCATTAGGAATCTCTTCTTCTTCCTCATTTATCAAAATATCTGAAATATTGAAGTCTGCTTTTTTGAGTATCTCAACAACTGATTTCTTATCTATATCAGCTTCGTTTATGGCAGAAGTGACATAACCTTCCAGCTTTGTTTCAGACTCAATCAGTGGTTTTAAATAATTTGAAAACCACGCTGAAACTTCTCTAAGCTCTTTGAAATCAATATTAGTCTTTAGAAAGCCTCCCAATACAGTTGTATTCCAAATTGTATTTGCTTCTAAAGCTTTTTCAGAAGATTTGTCTTTTTTAATTTTGCTTCCAAAAGTAATTTCGGTAAACTGATTATCCAGGTTTGTCACTCTACTGAATATTTTCGCTTTGTTCGGATTATAATAATTCAATTCCTCACATATAATTGCTTTTTTGTTGAACTCTACCTCATAATAATATCTTATACCATGCTGGATAAAATCTATGGATATTATCGAATTTTGCGTAGGTGAGAAAGAATCAAAAAGGAAGGGTTCATATTGCAATAATGCTGTCTTTTTTTCAGCAGGTTCTAAGACAAGGTCTCTGAGAAAAGCTAATGCTCTGAGTACGGTTGTTTTGCCAGAAGCATTAGCTCCATAAATCAGGGCTAGTTTAAGAAGCCTTAGTCCTTTTATTGGCTCTGTTATATAGAAATCCTCAAGGTGAGTAGATTTTGTCGCCTCGAAAGATAGCGTTTGCTTATCCTTGATTGAGCCAAAGTTTTTTATACTAAAATTTACAATCATTTTAAGCTTGATTTATGTAATTCACTTACAAAATAAGGCACAAAAGTCGAAAATTTTAATAATATTTATTATTTTTTGCAAACACCTTAGTACAAGGTGATAAGCAAGTGTTTATTAGCGTATGTTGTAATAAACCCAAGTGCTATTTTACTTTCAAGTACATTGGTTAGCCCTTTTACCTAAATAAAATCGTATAAACCAAAACTTTGTGGCTTTACTTCATGCTACTGCTCAAGCGAAGTACTCCTCAAAAACATGAGGAATACTTCGCTCAAAGAGCAAAAACTACTGTCCATCAATTTGTTTGAGCAGGGTTTCTACGGCAACTTTGAGTTGCTCGTCTGTGCCTTTGGCAATCCAATCGGGGGTATTTGCCACTATCACATCTGGAATGGCTGGGCCTAATTCTTGGTTTTTATCGGTTGTTTTGGTAAACCATCCTCTGCCAGGCAAACGCACAAACGAGCCATCCATCAAGGTTTTTCCACCTGTAGAAATAACCGAACCATTGGTGGGTTGTCCGACCAACTTGCCGATGCCCAAGCTTTTATAGGCATGAGAAAAGATTTCGGCATTGGAGTAGCTTCCTTCGTTGCACAAAGCGATAGAGGGCTTGGTCCAAGCAGCATATACGAGGCGTTCGCCAATAGGATAATAGGCTTTAAATTTGAGTTTGTCTTTTTCCAAATTGTCACTTGCCCCCCGTGGAATGGTATAAGCGTGTTGTTTATAATTCAGAATAGTCATCAAATAATCGGTGGTAGAGCCTCCGCCGTTGTAGCGTACATCTATCACAATGCCTTCTTTGCCATAACCTGCTGCCATGAACTCTCGCTCAACTACCTCAAAACTAGGAAAATCCATGCCTTTGATATGGATATACCCCAAGCGACCTTTAGAATACTGCTCAACCATTTTCTTACGATTACCAACCCATTCTTCGTATAAATTATTGGCAATACTACTGCTCAACCGCAGTACTACTTCTCTGGTTTTTCCCGAAGGTTCTTGTACTTCTATCAGTACTTTTTCGTTGGCTAGGCCATTGAGTGAGGCGTAAAAATTATCCATTTCTTGCACTTTCTGCCCATTGATGGCAAGGATAATTTCTCCTTCTTTAATGATACTTTTACTTTTATCTACAGGTGTTTCAGGCACAACATGGCTTACCTTCATACCTGTAGCTGTTGGTTGCAATTCTGCCCCTAGCATACCTGTCATTTCCTTTTGCGTTTCGGCTCTGTCAGGTGCGGTAAGCCCTGTATGGCTCGAATTGAGTTCGCCCAATAGGAGGTTGAACATATCTCTAAAATCGTTGGAAGTACTAGCAGCAATACAACGGGCTTGGTATTTATCGTGGAGGGCTTTCCAGTTGTATCCATGAAATTGGGGGTCATAAAAGCCATCTCTGATAGCACGCCAAGCTTCTTCAAAAATTTGTGTTCGCTCGGCTACGTAGTCTATTTTCATTTTAGCCGAGAATGGTAAAACTTCTGTACTGGCAGCCTTGGTATCGAGCCTCGAAAGCCCACCTCCTGTACGTACATAATACAGATATTTACCTTCTTTGTCGAAAGCAAGGTCGCTTGGATTGCTTCCGCCCTTGGTGAGTTCTTTGAGGTCTTTACCGTCCCATTTAATGCTGTATAAATCTTTGCCTTTGGCACTACTGCTGTTGGTTGTATAATAAAATGTTTCGCCGTCTTTGCTTATCACAAATGCCGACTCGTTGCCCGGAAAGTTGGTTACTTGTACCACTCGCTCGTGGATATTTTCAGCATCTATTTGTAAAGCTTTGCTTTTTTCTTTTTTGTTGTCAGATGCCTTTTCTTGCCAATCTTGTGCCTCTTTTTCCCAATCTTCTTTTTTCAACCAAACAAACCAAATATCTTCACTGCGTGCCGCACTTCGCTCAGAGATAAAGCCTAATTTAGAGCCATCGGCCGACCAAAACGGGCGACCGTCTGAACGGGGGTGCATTGATACGTTTATGGGTTTAGCACTGTTGTCGGCCGCTTGGATAAATACGTCTTCGTTGAAATACAAATCGGTTAGGCTATAAGCTAAATACTTATTGTCGGGACTCCACGCCACATCGCTGGGGGCGTTCCATCCACTGTGTAAGATTTTTTCATTGCTCAATTTGCCATCGGGGGCAATGTCGGCAACTACCAACGTACCTCTGCCACGGATATACGCTATTTTTTTAGCATCGCCCGACACCACGGGGTTTTTCTCGTCTTCCGCACTTTGGGTAAGTGCTACGACCTTAGTTTTAAGGGTTTTGAATAAATTTGGCTCGTTGGCATCTGTTGAACGCACAGCGTATAAATCGAAATTGCCGTTTGCTCTGTCGCTCGTAAACAACAACGTGCTATCGTTCAGCCACGTAGGAGCATTATCCCGATAAGGATGTTGTGAAACATTGACACTGCGGGCGTTTTCTTTGTCTGCTTCTTTGACAAAAATCTCGCCTCTCACAGCCAGTGCCAAAGATTTTCCATTGGGCGATACAGCGTATTGGTCTAATCCAGCCACAAAACTTTTTTGTTCTATCGCATCAAAACGCTCATCAGCCTGTATCGTCACGGGTATTTTTTGGGTATTTCCTGTGGTAATTTTATATAAAAATAAATCCATTTCTTTTTCAAAAACAATCGTTTGCCCATCGGCCGAAATGCCAAAATGCCGTATTGATTCGTCTTTGAAATGCGTCAATTGCTTGGGTGTTCCTTCGGCTTTACCAGTAGTCCCAATTTTTAGTTGATACAAATTATACACTCCCGAATGGCTACTCAAAAAGTACAACAAACCATTATTGCCCCATTGTGGTAAAATATCGTTGGTGTCGAAAAGAGGCAATTGTTGATACGTTTTTTGTTGGGTATCGTACAACCAAATTTCTCGGTTAGAACTTCCTTTATATGCTTGTCGAGCCACAGGGTTGATGTCGCCACGCACAAACGCCAAGAAACGACCGTCAGGCGAAAGTACAGGGTCGAAGCCCACGGCATCGAGCATACGGCTTTCCGTGCCACCATTTGGACTAACGCTATAGACTTCCAAAGGGCGTTCTATTTGCCTAAATTCTCTGCTTGTCGAAAACAAAATTTTATCGGCTTGCGTCCAGCTTGCCACGTTGTCGGCATTAGAATAAAACGTAAGGCGTTTGGGCGTACCACCCTTGCTTGGCACAACAAACACATCGTTGTTTCCAAAACGGCTGCCCGAAAAAGCAATTTGCTTGCCATCGGGACTAAACACAGGATTTCCCTCATAAGCCTCGTGAATCGTCAATCTGGTAGCATTGCCCCCCAAGCTCGGAACTGTCCAAATATCACCTTGATAAGAAAACGCCACCATTGAACCATCTTGGTTGATACTGGGCTGTCGTAGTAATACCTGTTGTGCGTCGGCGGTAGAACACCATAAGCCACAGCAAAGGGCTAGTAAAGATTTTTTTAGCATGTTGTGAAGTAGTAATGTTAAATATGCGGATAAAGGATATACAGCAAATCATTTAAACAAAATCACCAAAAATAGGAGAATTTCTATTTTTTACACAAAAAAGCATTTAAAAAGATAGGAAAAATTTATTTCGGGCTAAAACACTTTTTCTTTTTTACAGCTAGAGTGTTTAACCATTTTTCCCTAAGAAAAACGACAACACCGTAGCTAGACCCATGATAATGGCAACGAGCATAAATGCCATCTGATACGAATGGGTTTGGTCATGTAAATAACCCGTTACGATAGGCCCTAAAAAGCCCCCTGCCGACTCGAACATATTGATACTGGCATTGATTTTACCAGCCTCTTTTAAACCAAAAGTTCGCACCGTTAGTACGTTATACATCGAATAAATGCCTCCCCAACTCAAGGCCATGCCTACCGTTGCCCACACAATCAGGGCAGGATTGACCGTAGCAAATAAACCAATAGCCAATGTAAGTATCAAACAACAAATGCTGAAAAGTCGGTAAATATTTACATAGTCAGACAGTGTAGTAATAAGCATTTTTCCCGTAAAAGCAACACCAAAATAAAGCGATAACATACCTGTAGCGTACTGTTCGGAAAGCCCTATGTCTGTGATATGCAAGTGCAAATTGGCGACTACCGAGAGTAAACTGTAAAAGGTCAGAAAACCACATACACAAATAACCAAATAAGTAAATGTGCGGGTTGCTTCTTTGAAAGTAAGTCCTTCTAATACAGACACTTTAATTGCATTGCTATCAGTCAGCACAGGTGTTTGCGGACGGCTTTTTACGAAGAATAAAATATAAAAAAATAGTATTATCGGAAAAATAGTTAGTGCCAAAAAAGTAGTACGCCAGCCGTATAGTATAATCCAATGATGGATAATATTGGGAAAAATTACGCTACCCAGACTCGTCCCTGCCAACGTAAAGCCCAAAGCCAAGCCCTTGCGTTTGTTGAACCAACTCGAAACCAAAATAATAGCCGATACGGGCCCTGCCAAACAATACGCCAAGCCAAACAAAAAGTGCATAAAATACGCCTCCCGAATACTTTGAATAGTACTATAACAGCCCAAGGCAATGGCGAGCACCAAAGCGCCCAACAACAAGAGCCTTTTTACTTGAAATTTATCAATCATTGAACCAGCAAAAAAGATAAGCAAAAAGGCTGTAGCATTCGGAATAGAATCCCTGAATTTCAGCTCTGTGCGTGTCCAATGAAATTCGTGCAACAGCGTTTTGTCAAACACCGACATCGTGGTAGTAGTAAGGCCATTGATGACAACTAATATCAATAAGCCCGAAAAGCAGATAAAAACTCGGTAGGCAATATCTTTGGTCAATAGTGGTAAAGTTATATTTGTCATGCCTTAAAATTTAATACGTATCCGACGAAGCTATGAGTCGATACCTTTTTTATATCACTTCATTTGTGGCAATTTTTCGATAAAATGACCAGTTTGTGCATTAAAAATCACATGGATGTGGTTAAACAGTATCATTGGTAATCCAATACACTATTTCATATACAAAAAATGCGTTACATCAGTTCCTAGGCACTTACGTTAATTTGTCGGATGTACGCTTTGGTTATCGACAAAAAACCTCGTACCTTTTCAGTACAATTTGCCCATAAGTAGTTATATTTTAAATTATTGCATTGAAAATTATGAAAAAGACGCACGCAATCGCCTTAGTTGCTTGTTTGTTTGCGACCAACGTTTTTGCCCAATCTCAGTACTTAAAAGTTTCTTCCTTTAATGCACCCAACGAATGGTTACATTTAGATTTACATCAAGATGGAATCATGGGGATAAGCACTGAAAAAGCGTACAGAGAGATTTTAGGCAAACGTAAGTCGAAAACAGTTATTGTTGCCGTGATTGATTCGGGGGTAGATATTACCCACGAAGACCTGAAAGATCATATCTGGGTGAATCCCAACGAGATACCCCAAAATGGTATCGACGACGATCGGAACGGGTATGTTGATGATGTGTATGGTTGGGACTACCTTGGCAATACAAACGGCCAAGACCTCGCCAAAGAACGTTCAGAATTGACTCGTGAGTATGCCAAATTATACGCACAATTTGGTCATCTCAAAACTACAGAAGGCCTTTCTCCTCAACAAAAAGCCTCGTATGATTTATTCAAAAAGTACCAAATTCAGTATGAAGCCAAAGCGAAAGAAGTAAAGGAAGAAGGGGAGTTTGTTGTAAAATTGTACAAGCAATTTGTAGGAAACAAGGCTACGCTTCAAGCATTTTTAGGTAAAAAAGAGTTTACCGATGCCGACATCGCCAACATTGATGCTACTGCTCCAAAAGCTATTGCAGAAGCCAAAAAAATGTATGAAACCTTGGCTAAATTTGGTCAAAATGAAGTTTCGTTGAAAGAGGCTTATACCCACTACGACCGCCTTTTACAGTATGGCATCAACCTCCAGCACGACCCTAGAAGCATTGTGGGAGATAATCCCAACGACTTGAACGATTTTCACTATGGCAACAACGAAGTAACAGGCCCAGATGCACGCCACGGCACACACGTAGCAGGCATTATTGCCGCCAATCGCAACAATGCTTTGGGGGTAAAAGGTATTGCTTCCGACGTAAAAGTCATGGTATTGCGGGCTGTTCCCGACGGCGACGAGCGTGATAAAGATGTAGCAAGAGCCATTTATTATGCCGTTGACAACGGAGCAAAAATTATCAATATGAGTTTTGGTAAATCCATTTCGCCTCAAAAAAATGCGGTTGACGAAGCTGTTCGTTATGCTGAAAGCAGAGATGTATTGATTATTCACGCCGCAGGCAACGACAATGCCAATATCGACCAAAGCGATAATTTCCCCAACAAGCGTTTTACCAATGGCGAAATTGCCCAAAATTGGATTGAAGTAGGGGCTACCACTTGGATGCAACCGCCTGCTGCCGTAGCCGATTTTTCTAATTATGGTTCAAAAACTGTCGATATTTTTGCCCCAGGCGTTGATGTACAATCGACGGTAGTGGGTTCAAAATATGAATCGTTGAGTGGTACAAGTATGGCTGCACCTGTAGTAGCAGGTGTGGCAGCCATGATTAAAAGTTATTATCCGCATTTTTCGGCTGTACAAATCAAAAGTATTATTCTAAACTCGGCTACCAAACTTTCTAATACCAAAGTGGCACAGCCAGGTACGGGTGATTTGGTCAATCTCAAACAATTGAGTATTACGGGTGGGGTAGTGAATGCTTACCAAGCCGTGAAATTAGCAGAAGAATTGACAAAAAATACGCTCTTGCCACAAGCAAGCAAAAAGACTCATAAACAGTAAACGATGTGTTGGTACTGTACGAAAGATAATAAAAATCTATTGATGTCGGATAGGTAAAATAAGTTCTCCGAAATCAGCAATTTCCTGCATGAAAACTTTCGTACAGTACTAATACTCCATTTAATTACCGGGCATAATAAATTCAAAACATCCTATATCAAAGCTTCCTCCTGCCATACGGGCGTTGTCGTCACGGTCGGTAGTAATGCCCCAATTCATGACATTTTCACCAGCATTCACCAAAGGTGAGCGTGCTGTTGGATAATAAAACCCGTATTTTATATCTTTGAGCAAAGCCGCTTCTGCCACCGTGTTTTTATAATTATTTCGCTCATTAACAATCACTGGCGTTCCTAATTTTACAATAAACTTACCCGTAGCAGGTGCTACGATAAGGTTATTGACTACCTCATGCGTATGAATCAAGCTATACAATTTGATGGCATCGCTTTGGGTAGTAATGATAGAATTATTGACAAGACGCAAATACGTATTCGGAATAGAGCTTGCCCTAGAATCGGCAAAGATACCATTGTATCCCGCATTGATAATCAGGTTATTATACACAGTTTGGTTTCCTAGAAAACCTAAAATAATAATACCCGTTCCTCGTGCATTCACAATGGTATTATTATAGCAATCGCCTCCCGAACCTTCGCCCATTTGAATCCCGTTGGCCTGAAAAGCATCAAAAGGAGCAATACCTGGGTCGATTAGTGTATTATGATGCACTTTGGCATCTATTGAACAACCATACTGAATCCCTTCGCAACCACTTCGTTCAATTTGATTATTATAAATTTCTAACCCTTCTATGGCATGAGGGAAAACCGTTCTTGCCACTCCATTGCAAGTAAGTTTCACCCCAGAAGCAGCAAAGGAATTGCCCACATAAATGCCTTCACCGCCTACATCGTGGATAAAATTATCGTGAATCTTTACATTTCGCATCACAAAATAGCCACGCCAAGCAGTGCTATCACAACTTGGGTCGGTTTTTGCCATAATGCCTGCAAAACCTGTTTTCATAATTTCTACATGGTCTATTTCACAATCGGTACTTTTACTATCAATTTTTACACCCATCGCCCCAGAGCCAGTATAGTTTATCTGGATACCATAGCTCAAGGTACTATCGCCAGTACCCGTAAGTTTAAAATATTTACAATTAGAAAAAGTGATACCGCCAAGCAAAGCGGCACTATTTCCTATATTTACGCTACCTCCTACATTTTTAAAAATAATAGGCTGGTCGGCATTTCCTTCAAAATCGTTAAAATCGAAATAACTGTATGTTCCTGCTACAATACAAACCGTATTGCCTGCCGTTGCCGTAAGATTATTGGGCGAATAGTTGCCTCCTTGCCTAATTGTATAGTCGCATACATTAGGATTGGGCGTTGCTACGCTTGCACTCGATTCAAAGCAACCAATATCGAACTCGCTGCCATTCGGACGAGGATTGTCGGACAAATCGGTTTTAATCCCCCAACTGAGGAGATTTTCACCCGTATTAACCAGCGGCGTAAAACTTTTAGGGCTATACCGAAAGGTAGTAGTATCGACAAAAAAACTGGCATCAATAATACCGTTGAAATAATTGTGCTTGAGCGATACCTTTACATCTGGCGACAAGGTTGTGATGTATTTACCATTGCCCACGTTCAGTACTAAGTTGTTGGCTATGGTATGTTGGTGCTGCGTGCTATACAGCTTGATGGCATCTGACGAGGGTGATATGATGGTATTATGGGCAAAAAGTAAATAGGCATTCGGAATAGCTCCGGGTCTGGCATCAGCAAAGATTCCTCCTCCATTAGGTCGTACAATCAGGTTATTATAAATCTTTTGATTACCTAAAAAACCAATCATCGAAATGGCCGAGCCTTGGGCATTGACAATTACGTTGTTGTAAAAATCGCCCCCAGCACCACCGCCCAAAGCCACGGCATTGTTGAGGCTTGTACTATTAGGTAATTTACCACAGTTGGTTACGAAGTTGTGATGCACTTGGGCATCGGGAGCGGCGGCATAATTGATGCCCTTCCCTCCTGTATTTTCTATATGGTTATGATTGATTTCTAAATTGTAGAGCAAAGGTGTAAACTTAGTGATTGTGCGGTTGTTGCAGGTAATATTTTTGCCTATATCAAACGTCTGTTCTCCTACCGATATGCCATCGCCTTCAATATCATGAATGTAATTATGGTGAATTTTAATGCCATTCATGCTGTAATAATCTCGCCAAGTGGTACTATCGCAAGTCAACTCCGAGCGGGCAACAATACCTACTCCTTTTACCTGTTGTATTTCTATGTTATCTATTTCTATATTGGTACTTCTGTCAACTATCGCAATGCCTCGCCCGTTGCTTCCTGTTCCCGCTACTTTAATGCCTTGTGCATAATTGGCATCGCCTTTGCCTGACATTTTGACGTATCTACTTCTGTTACCAATTTGAATAGCCGACCCACTGCTCGTATTTTGAACTACCACCAAGCCCGCACAATTCTGGATAGTAATAGGCTTGCTTTCTGTACCTTGAAAACCATTGAAAGTCAGGTTGGTATAAGTTCCAGCCTGAATACAAATCGTACCACCGACAGGTACATTCAAATTGCTAGGCGTGTAAGTGCCGCTCTTGGTAACTGTCACCGAACAGTTACAAGACTGTGCCATATTGGGGCTAATCTTTCCCAACAAGTTTATGGCAAAGCATATCGACAAGGTAAGGTACTGTTTCATCCTATTCAGCTTTTGGTATGTGATTGACTGATAATGAACAATAGCTGTAGTGGATTATAGCAATGTATTTTGAGTAGTTGAGGCAAGAGCAACGCTATTGGCTGTACCTCTGAAAGAGCAAGTAAAGCTACGATTTTTTACGAGGTAAACACCAGACAAAACTCAGTATTTTTTCTGATTTACTATGAAAATATTGAGTTATGCCAAAAGAAAACACTTTTATTCTTCTTCACAAAAGTAGTATTTTCATGATAAATGCCCAATATTCCGAATGAAAAAATACCGTACTTGTACCTTTATGCCTGTTTGCATCCGCTCAACGCACAGAATTACCGTTCCTACAAATTGCGGTATAACAAGCCCAAATACCCCACAAATTTGGTACGTGAACTTCTTAGAAGTTTGATACAACAACCAAAACAACTACAGTCATGTTGACTACCATTTCTGCGTATGCCATTTTTGCCATACCTGTATTATGCCTCATTTTTTACAAATTCATCTTTCGTTTATTGGGTATTATCATTGTTCCAGAAGACCGCATTGGGCTAGTTACCAAAAAGTTTGTGCTGTTTGGGGATAAAAAATCATTACCCGAAGGACGTATCTTTGCCACAGAAGGCGAAGCGGGTTATCAAGCCAAACCCTTGGCCCCTGGGATTTATTTTTGGTACTGGATTTGGCAATTCGACATTGAGTTGCGACCACTGACCGTTATTCCTACAGGTAAAATTGGCTTAGTGTTGGCAAAAGATGGAAAAGAACTCGAAACAGGCTGGATTCTTGCCCGAAAAATAGAATGCGATGGCTTTCAAGATGCCGAAGCATTTCTGAAAAATGGTGGTAGAAAAGGCCGACAAACCGCCATTATTACGGCAGGCTCGTACCGAATCAATACTTTTTTATTTGACGTAGAATTAACCGACATTACCGAAATTAAAGAAAACATGGTTGGTATTGTGACCACCATGGATGGTGCTTCGATTCCATCGGGACAAATTTCGGGTAAATCGCTCGACGGACACAACAACTTCCAGAATGTAGATGCCTTTTTGCATGGAGGCGGTAACAAGGGTTTGCAGCAACAAGTCATTTTGGCTGGTTCATACAACCTCAATCCTTGGTTTGTCAAAGTAGAAGAAATTCACATGACCGAAATTCCCATTGGCAGTGTAGGCGTAGTGATTTCGTATGTAGGCGATGAAGGCGAAGACGTGAGCGGGTCTGAATTTAAACACGGTAATATTGTTTCTAAAGGATACAAAGGCGTTTGGGCCGAACCATTGGGCCCTGGCAAATATCCTTTGAATACTTTTGTACAAAAAATAGAGCTAGTGCCAACCACCAATCTCGTACTCAACTGGGCAAGTGCAAGGTCGGAGTCGCACCAATTAGACAAAAACCTTTCGACCATCACGGTACGCTCAAAAGACGGTTTCCCATTCAATCTCGATGTTTCTCAGATCATCCATATTCCCAACTACGAAGCTCCCAAGGTCATTGCAAGATTTGGTAACATGAACAACCTCGTGAGCCAAGTATTAGAACCTACCATCGGGAACTATTTTCGTAACTCGGCACAAGACTCAGACGTTATTTCGTTTTTGGGTTCACGAGCCGAGCGACAAGACACCGCCAGAAGGTATATTGGGGCGGTACTCAACCAGTACAACGTAAATGCCGTAGATACCCTCATTGGCGACATCGTGCCACCCGAATCGTTGATGAAAACCCTCACCGACCGTAAATTGGCAGAAGAGCAAAAAGTAACTTACGATACCCAAAAGATGGCCCAAGAAACCCGACAAGCCTTGGAAAAAGAAACAGCCATTGCCGATATTCAGAAAGATATTGTGAAAGCCGACCAAGGCGTTGTAATTGCCGAACGTGTAGCCGATGCTTCGGTGAAAAAAGCCCAAGGGGAAGCCCAAAGCCTAAAGCTACAAGCCGCTGCCGAAGCCGAAAGAGTGAAGCTCCAAGCCAGTGCCGAATCGGAACGAATTAAATTGATTGCCGTTGCCGAAGCCGAGAAAATTAGTAAAACAGGTAATGCCGAAGCCGAAAAAATCTTGGCCATCGGTAAAGCCGAAGCAGAGGCGTATCAGTTAGCGGTATCGGCTATGGGCGAGCACAATTTTACCCAGCTCAAAATCACCGAAAGCATTGGTAAAGAAAACATTAAGGTGATTCCTGACATTTTGATTACAGGAGGAAACCAAGACCAAAATGGGGCATTAAGTGGCTTGTTGGGCTTGCGTTTGATGGAAGAAATGGGTAAAAGAAAACCACAAAACGACGCTGAACAAAGCTAGGACTGATTTCGGTTTGTAGTGTTAAGATTTCAAGAGCATTTGGTTAAAACGAAAATGTTTTTAACCAAATGCTCAATCCAAAATCAAATTATTGGTTGTTATTTTTTAAAAAACATAGAAAAATACAAAAAATGTGCTGGTACTACATTTCTCCAATACACCCAATCGTGCTTGCCAGGTTTTTCGGTATAAATATGTGGCACTTTAGCTTCGAGCAATTTTTTGTGTAAAGCTCTGTTTACCTCAATAAAGAAATCGTCAATACCACAATCGAACATTACCTGTAAAGACGCAGGAAAGGGCTGGTTCAATACTGTATTTTGTTCCCACAAAGCTTTGTTTTCGGCGTATGTTCCCAAACGGCTTTTGATGTTCCAGTTATTCGGAAAAGGCGTAAAATCGACCCCACCACTCATACTAGCGGCTGCTCCAAAAACATCGGCATGGCGCGTTGCCAAATACAAAGCCCCGTGTCCGCCCATACTCAAGCCCGTAATACCCCGTTGCGTTGCTTCTGCCTTAGTACGGTACTGTTTATCAATGTATTGCACCAATTCGCTCGACACAAACGTTTCGTAGCGATAGCTCGGCTCAATAGGGCTATCGAAATACCAGCTATCGAAACCGCCGTCGGTACAAACTGCCATCACTTGGTATAAATCGACCCATTGCTGAAAATCGGGAATATTCTTCACCCAGTCTTTATGATTACCACTGTACCCATGCAAGAAATAAACTACAGGAAAATGTTGACTTTTGTCTTTATACGCATCTGGCACTACTACCACTACAGGTACATTTTTTTTCATAGCTGTGCTATACACCCGAATGGTATCAACTTGGGCGGCCCAAGCAGTGCTGTGGGTAATAGCGTAACAAAAAAACGCTACTAAATAGGTTTTTAATCGCAAAGAAATTTTCATAATTGTTGAAAGATTATTGTACCGAACAAAGGTAAAAATTTCATCGTTTAAAGCGGCTTTTATTTCTTGATTTCATCTAAAAATACAAGTCAATATTGAGTAGATTTAGCGTAAAATCAGTATATTTGGTAGGATTGTACCAATCGTATGATTTATACTAAACCCTTCAAGTAACAGATGAAAAGAATAACAGCCATAGACTTTGCTCGTGGTATTGTAATGATTATCATGGCATTAGACCATACACGAGATTTGTTTCACGTCGATTCCCTCACGCAAGACCCCACCGATTTGACCACCACTACACCTTGGCTTTTTTTCACTCGTTGGATTACCCATTTTTGTGCTCCGACTTTTGTATTTTTGGCAGGATTATCGGCTTATTTATCGGTTCAAAAACAGCAAAATATCCAAGAAAGTAAGCGTGTATTACGCACCAGAGGCTTATGGCTGATTGCTTTAGAATGTACTATAGTAAACTTCGCACTTTGGTATGACATTCAGTTTCGTATGCTTATGTTTCAGGTAATTGGGAGTATAGGAGTAGGATTTTTGTTGCTAAGTTTACTCATACGGTTCAAGCCCCAATGGTTACTAGGCATAGCCTTAGTACTGATAATTGGCCACAGTGCCTCGGCGTTGTTACCTGCCATCGAAAACCCTTTGGGCAAGGTACTATGGGCATTGGGCTGGAGTCCTAATTTATTTCCTGTCACAGCCAATTTTACATTTTTTGTTTCGTATCCTATTTTACCTTGGTTTGGCATCATGTTGGCGGGCTACGCCTTTGGTTCATTTTATACCAACATTTCTATAAGTCGTAGTAAAACACTAAACATTGCACTACTCATCAGTCTAGTAGGCTTTTGCCTCGTTCGATTACTCAATGTATATGGAGCAAATCCAAGTCCGTGGCAAGTGCAAGAAAATCCGATATATACCTTTTTGTCCATACTCAACACCAACAAATATCCTCCCTCCCTCGCTTATACTTGCATGACCCTGAGTGGAGCATTTGCTTTGTTGCATTGGGGAGAAAATGCCCAAAATTCATGGGCTAAAGTCATCAGCTTGTATGGCAACGTTCCATTGTTTTACTACGTAGTACATTGGTATGTACTGCATAGCCTTTTGCTGGTGGTGTTGTTTGCACAAGGAGCAAGTTGGCAAATGATGCGATTTGAACCCTTCACCTTTGGTCGCCCCGAAGGTACTTGGGGGCTTTCGTTAGGCTGGATTTATGCCTTATGGTTGAGTGTAGTGATAGCCTTATATCCATTATGCCGTTGGTATGAGGGCTATAAAAAAGCCCATATTACCACAAAACCTTGGCTTAGGTATTGTTGAAAACGTAAAATATTTTGTATGCAAACTTCCATTATCGTACTTGCCGCAGGCAGTAGTAGCCGCTTGGGACAGCCTAAGCAATTGTTGTTGTACCAAGGCAAAAGCCTACTTTGTCACATCATCGAAACGGCACTGGCTGTTGTTTCAGATGTAAAAGTAGTGTTAGGTGCAAATGAGCCACTGCTGACAGAACATTTACAACAAAACATTTATCCCATTTCGATTATTAGTAATCCCGATTGGCAAGAAGGCATGGCCTCCTCTATCAGGGCTGGCATGGCTCAGGTGAGTGCGACCACCGATGCAGTACTGTTTGTTTTGAGCGACCAGCCGGCGGTATCTGTTGAATTATTAGCAGGCATTTTAGCACAGGCTCAAACCAACAAGCAAGGTATAGTCGCTTGCCAATATGCCCAACAGCAAGGCGTACCGATGCTTTTTAAGCGACCTTATTTTGCTTTATTACAAAAACTTCAAGGAGAAAAAGGAGCGAAAAGTGTACTTGCACAACACCAATACGATAGCATTGCTGTACCTTTTGCCCAAGGAAATTGGGACATTGATACGCCAAATGATTTGAAAAGTTTGGTATAAAAACAAAATTAATTGTCTATTTCCTCCCACTTCAACGCCTCTACCTTCTTCTTTTCAGTAGAAAAATTAATGCCTACGGCTACCAACTTTTTTCCTTCTTGGGCAAAGGGTTGCAGATAACCTTTGTCCTTGATTTGTGCCAATGCCTCCTCTGCCGAGCCATCCAACTTAAATTCAAAGCAATAAATATACTCTTTCATCCGCACCAACGCATCCATCCTACCATCGGAGGTCTGTACTTCTGATTGCACATAAACGCCTAATAACGTGAATGCTAAATGAATAATCGCATGGTAAAAATGCTCATTCTCCTTTTGCCAAAGCTCATAAGGCAATGATTTGAAAAGAGAATTTAGAATGCCTTCCAACTTGTCAATCTTGCCTGCCAAAAGTGTTTTCCTTAACTCATTGACAAATACAATTCCTTGGTCGCTGGGGTATTCTCGCACGGCATCTAGCAGCACTTCTAAATACGACTTTTTGACTTCTTTATTCGGAAATCCTAAAGTGTAAATATCGCCTTCTTCATCGTAACTTTTGAATGTAAGATAGCCCGTTTGGAACATCAAGGGTATCAATTCCAAGCGTTCGAGGTCGTAAGAGTTAAGGTGCGAAAGGCTTGTCTCTTTGTTCTCGAAATCATATAAATGAATTTGCTTGGCGAGTTTGATGAGAAACGTAGGCGTGCCCGTATCGAACCAGTAGTTATGAAATTTCTTTTTGGTAAAGAAATTTAACAAGGAAAATGGATTGTAAACACTCACTTCCAAATCCCAAGAATAACCATTGTACCATTCTTTAATCCCCTGTTTATCAAATATTTGAAGCTCTTCTGCAAAATTATTTTCTAATTCTTGTTCGGTGATTCCACAACAACCAGCGAAACGATAGTCAATGGTTATATCATCTAAATTATTCAAATCAGAAAAAATACTCACCCTCGAAAACTTAGAAACGCCCGTAATAAAGACCAATTTCAAATGAGGATCGGCATCTTTCAAAATAGAATAAAACACCTTCATGATGTCCCGATTCTCAATGGCTTTGGCAGTATCTTCTCCCAAATAATCAATGATAGGACGGTCGTATTCATCTATCAACACTACCACTTTCCCACGAGTTTCAGCAAGTTTTTCAATAAGTTCTTTAAACTTTCCACTGATAGTGATAGTTTTTTCTCGAAAAACAATTCCATAGCCCTCTGCGAGGTTATCCAATTGCTCGTCGATAGCACGATAAAGCCCTTTTTCTTTATGACTAATATTACTAAAAGAGATTCTGATAATCGGAAAAGTTTGTTCCCAATTCCATTTATCTTCGATGAATAAGCCTTTGAAAAGTTCTTTTTTAGCCAAAAACAAACATTCTAAAGTGCTAATAAACAAAGACTTGCCAAACCTCCGTGGACGAGAAAGAAAGTAATATCCGCCGATGTTTGCCATTTGATAGACAAAATCGGTTTTGTCAACATAAAGAAAATTTTCTCGACGAAGCTTTTCAAAATCTTGAATACCTACTGGATATTTCTGTATCATTGTCTTAGCTATATTTTAGACTATTTCCTCCCACTTCAATGCCTCTACCTTCTTCTTTTCAGTAGAAAAATTAATCCCCACGGCTATCCTTTTCTTATCTTCTTGGGCAAAAGGTTGCAAATAACCTTTGTCCTTGATTTGTGCCAACGCCTCCTCTGCCGAGCCGTCCAACTTAAATTCAAAGCAATAAATATACTCCTTCATCCATACCAATGCGTCCATTCTACCGTCGGAAGTTTGCACTTCTGATTGTACATAAACGCCTAATAACGTAAATGCTAAATGAATAATGGCATGGTAAAAATGCTCATTTTCTTTCTGCCAAAGTTCATACGGCAACGATTTGAAAAGCGAGTTTAAAATACTTTCCAACTTGTCAATATTGCCTGCCAAGAGTGTTTTCCGTAGCTCGTTTACAAGCACAACGCCTTGGTCGCTGGGGTATTCTCGCACGGCATCTAGCAGCACTTCTAAGTATGACTTTTTGACTTCTTTATTCGGAAAACCCAAGGTATAAATATCGCCTTCTTCGTCGTAACTTTTGAACGTGAGATAGCCCGTTTGAAACATCAAGGGTATCAGTTCCAAGCGTTCGAGGTCATAAGAGTTAAGATGCGACAAACTCGTTTCTCGGTTTTCAAAATCGTATAAATGAATCTGTTTGGCAAGCCTAATGAGAAACGTAGGCGTGCCTGTATCGAACCAATAGTTTTTAAAATCATACCCTTGTACAAAAAAACTCAGCAGAGAATAAGGATTATAAACGCTCGTTTTTACATCCCATGAATAGCCATTGTACCATTCTTTGATGCGTTCTTTATTGGTTTCTTCTAACTCTTGGGCAAAGTAAGAAACCAATTCTTGTTCGGTAATGCCACAACAACCTGCAAAGAATTTGTTGGTGGTAAGGTCTTGCAAATTATTCAAATCAGAAAAAATACTCACCCTCGAAAACTTAGAAACGCCTGTGATAAAAACCAGTTTCAAATGAGGGTCGGCATCTTTCAAGATGGAATAAAAGACCTTCATAATGTCCCGATTTTCAATGGCTTTGGCGGTGTCTTCTCCCAAATAATCAATGATGGGGCGGTCGTATTCGTCTATCAAAACCACTACTTTGCCTCGACTTGTGGAGAGAGAAACAATTAATTCTTTGAATTTTTGGTCGATGGTTTTAGCCGAAAGCCCGATACCATACTCTTTTGCGATTTCGTCTAAACGGGTATCTATTGCCTCTTTTAAGCCTAACGATTTATGTCCGATATTGCTAAAAGAAATTCTGATAATGGGAAAAGTTTGTTCCCAATTCCATTTATCCTCAATGTACAAGCCTTTGAAAAGTTCTTTTTTAGCCAGAAATAAACATTCTAAAGTACTAATAAACAAAGATTTACCAAACCTCCGTGGACGAGAAAGAAAGTAATATCCGCCGATGTTTGCCATTCGATAGACAAAATCGGTTTTGTCAACATAAAGAAAATTTTCTCGACGAAGCTTTTCAAAATCTTGAATGCCTACTGGATATTTTTGTATCATTTGCCTTGCTTAATGAATGATGGTAAACGGAGTAAGGACTCATCTTTAGATTTTCATAATCAAACACTTACCAGACTTTATTTCATTTTACTTATGCAAAAATATGAGTAATTCATGGGTAATCGTAGTTTTTTATGAAACTACTTTACAATAGAGGCTAGATTAATCCACAAAAATATCAGGTTTTTCTAAACCTCGTTCTTTTTTCTTGAAACTACCATTGGCTTTACCAATAGGAAGGCTGAGGGTTAGTTTATAAAACCGTACTTCTCTTCTATTCATCGACCATTGTTGTACATTTCCTTGTTCATACACATTAATAAATTGTCGAGAATTAAACAAGTCGTTTACGGTAAAAGCGATACTAGCCCTATTTTTTAAGAATGATTTACGCAAGGCTATATCCATGCCTTGTACCCCTTGGCGATACCCTTGTAAAGTGGGCGAGTTACCATCGCTGTTGGCTGTAATTTGTGCCATGATATTGCTTGGAAAACGATAGGAAAGCGTCAACTTAGAACGGTACGTAAACATTTCATTTTGTTGATTAACCGACTGAATCATAAAATGATAAGCGTTTAAATTACCCACAACAGAGAGTCCTCCAATGCTATACTTGAGGGTGTTATCGACACCATATTGAATATCGGCTTTGGTATTGATAAAGGTCGTAACCAGTACGCTTGGGTCGGTTGCCGATGCCTGTGTATAAGGCTTAATGGTATGGTCTTCATACACATAATAGCCCGTAGCCAACCAAGTGAAATGTCCGAAGGTTTTGTTATAACTCAACTCGGCAGCATTTACAAATTCGGGCTGTACTTTCGGATTTCCCATCGTAATGTTTTGGCGGTCATTTGCCTGAATACCTACAAAAACGTGTCTGAAATTAGGACGACCCACTTTTCGGCTTAGACTAAGACCAAGCTCCGAATCTTTACCCAATTGCTTTACGATAGAAAATGACGGAAAAAAAGACTTTAGCCAATCGTCACCTGCGGCACTCGGATAGTCATAGCCAAAACTGGTGTTGTCGAAACGTGACGTACCGTGCATCGACGATTGTTCCACACGCAAGCCTGCTTGAAGGCTCATTTGGTGTTTTAGCTTACGGCTATACAAAAAATAAGCCGCATTGATGGTTTCAAGAATCGTACCATTCTGCGAATAACTTTCTTGCAAACGGTAGGTTTGCGTGGTATTGTCGAGTTGGTTGAATAAATATTGAATGTCTCGGTCATAGGTAAATGACCTTACGCCCATTTCTATTTTGCTCGAATCGTTGAGCGGCTTGGTATAATCTAGTTGGAATAAATACTGATACCCACGCTGATAGCCCGTGATTTTATCTGTTTCTGGATAATTGTTTTGGCTTGTTCCATCGGCATTAAAACTGGTTGTGAGCCAATCGGCGGCATTCGATACGTTGTTTCGAGTAAAAGAGGTAAGTACGCTTAGTTCTTTTCCTTTTTGTGAGAAAGTCCGTTTCCAATCAAATTCTACACCAATATTGGTAAAATCATTGGCCGGAACGGTATTGCGTCCGCCATAACCTGTTACTTTTTGTTGGGCATCTTTGTAGCTATACTCCTGATGACCAATGGTGTTGAACGCCCCTAGTACTATATTGGTAGCCAAGGCAAAGGTATTATACTTATTGGCAACATACTCAACCGACACCCTGCCATTATTGAATAAATTGTTGAGATTATTGATGGTATTTTGGTTGAAATATGTCTGTGGTACACCGTTGGCGTAAGACGTTCGGTTGACGTACCCGTTGGTTGGGTTTTTCGTCGCATTCATATTGTACATCAAATTGAACGTCCATTTGTTTTGATGGTAGTCAAAATTCAAGGAAGCATCATAACGAGCATTGTTGCCGATACCAATACTTGCACTGCCATTATAGCCAGCCGCACGGTTTTTCTTCAAAATAAGATTAACGATACCGCCAGAAGTAGAAGCATCGTAGCGAGCCGATGGATTAGAAATCACTTCTACCGATTCAATTTGATTGGCTGGAATTTGGGCTAATGTCAATTGAGTGGGCTTGCCATTGATGTAAATGGTTGTTGCCAAATTACGAATCGACGCACTACCGCTTTCGTCGATGCTTACCGAAGGCAAGTTGCGTAACAAGGCTTCGGCTGTACCGCCAATACTGGTAAGGCTTTTGGCTACATTAAACACACGCTTGTCCATACCGAAAGTAGCCGCTTCTTTTTCGGCTTTTACTTGTACTTCTTGCAGCACGGTGTTGTCGGGTGCAAGCTGAATAGTACCAACATCAATATTAGCTTGGTTGGCTACCACACGCTGAACCATTGTTTTGTAATAAACAAACGACACTTTAAGCGTAAGTTCGCCTGTGGGCAATTTACTCAATACAAAAGTACCTGCTTCGGTCACGGTTGTACTGCCCAGCAACACTTCTTTGTCGGCCACTACTTTGAACACCGTAACAGAAGCAAAAGCTAAGGGCTTACCTGTAGAAGCATCCAATACTCGTCCGGTCATTTGGGTTGTTCCTTGTTGCCCCCAAGCATAGGAGCTAAGTAAACATAGAAAAATAAAAAAATATCTCATAAAGCAACTGATTTGTAGCCATACCGTCCCCCAAACATAGGTGGATAAAAGCTCTTTTTGCAAAACAACATAATTCTGTAGTATTTTACACATTTATTATATCATCCGACACATTACCTCGACCAAAACAACAGATAGCACGATAGCACTGCAAATAATTGTTTACTCGATAGAAGCCCTTCTTTTCTTGTATTTATGCCTAGAAGTATTTATATTGCTTTCGTACTAACCAACCATACTTATGAGTTTTTTTAAAAACCCTTCTTGGATTAATCGGTATGTATATCCTTACAAAAGCGTAGATGATATACCTGCAAGCGTATATGCCGAAATCAACGAAAAGCTGATAAAAAAAACCTCCGAATCGCCTGAAGTGAGCATTGTGATTGCCGCTTGGAACGAAGAGGTAAATATGCTCCCGACGATTGGCTCGTTGGCTGATACCCATACGACTATTCCATTTGAAATTTTGGTTGTTAATAACAATTCTACCGACCGCACCCAAGAAGTGTTAGACAAGCTTCATATCAGAAGTTGCCTGCAAACGATTCAGGGTTGTGGGCCTGCCCGACAAATGGGCTTGGAGCAAGCCAGAGGTAAATACATTCTTTCGGCAGATGCCGACTGTATGTATCCCCCCAACTGGATTGATAAAATGATTGCACCGCTCCGTGCCAACGACGTGGCGTGTGTGTATGGGCGTTATTCGTTTATCGCAACTGAGGTTACGCCTCGCTGGAAGCTGGCTTTGTATGAGAAAATGAAAGACCTCATGGCCGAAATTAGGCATTTCAAACGTCCTTACCTCAATACGCTAGGCATGACTATGGGCTATAAAACCGCCCAAGCACTCAAAGTGGGCTACGTGATGCGTCATGTAAGAGGAGAAGACGGTCGCCTGACTTTCGATTTGATGCAATTTGGCAAGGTGGTACAAGTAAAAGATGGCGATATTCGTGTGTGGACGGGCACACGCACGCTCGACAAAGATGGAAGCTTTTTCACGATGCTTACCAGTAGAATTATCAAAGAATTAAAACGTTTGTTGAGCTATCTCAAGCCTCTTGCACCGCACGATACAAAAACTTCGTAGGACAAAAACAGAACATAAACATTTGATTTTAAAAATATTATATTTTACTAAAAAATATTTAATACAAAAAAGCTAACCAACAAATGTATTGGTTAGCTTTTTTTCTTTGGGCTTTTACGAATAATATTCGTAAAAAAAGTCGGCCTCTCGAAAGAATGCCGACTCGTTAAACAGGGAGGCTAAGTCACAATTATAGTGCTTTTCGCTAGTCAATATATCTTTTCGTAATAGGCTCATAGCTATCTATGCGGCGGTCACGCAAGTAAGGCCAAGTGCTACGATAATACTCTGTTTTCTGTAAATCGAGGGTTTGTACGTGTACTTCTTCTTGGTTATGCGAGGCCAAATACAACAGCGAGCCAAAAGGATTACTCACAAAACTGCCCCCCCAAAATTGTTGCTCGGCTTCGATACCTACACGGTTTACCGACACCACGTGTACGCCATTGGCAATGGCATGGCTACGCTGTATGGTCTGCCAAGCGTTGTATTGCTCACGATTAATTTGCGGGTCGGTTTCGTTCATATCCCAACCAATAGCCGTAGGATAAAAGAGGATTTCTGCCCCCATCAATGCCGTAATGCGAGCGGCTTCTGGGTACCACTGGTCCCAACAAATCAGCACACCAATAGTAGCAAATTTAGTTTTAAATACTTTATACCCCAAATCGCCGGGCGTGAAATAAAATTTCTCATAATAACCTGGGTCGTCGGGAATGTGCATTTTGCGGTATTTTCCCAAATAACTACCGTCGGCATCGAGTACAGCCGTGGTATTATGGTATAAACCTGCCGCTCTTTTTTCAAAAAGAGATGCAATAATCACTACACCAAGCTCTTGGGCAACCGATGCTAGGGTATCGGTAGAAGGACCCGGAATGGCTTCGGCTAGACCAAAATTGGCATGGTCTTCTACATCGCAAAAATAAAGTGAGGTAAAAAGCTCTTGCAAACACACAATTTGAGCGCCTTGTGCAGCCGCTTTCCGAATGCCTTCAATGGCTTTTTGCATATTGGCTGATGGGTCAGCCGAACAGGACATTTGTACAAGTCCTACGTTTACTTTTTTCATTTATATATGGAGTCAAAAAACAAAGTCATTTCATAAGAAGCGATAGATTCAATTCAAAACTTATCTCAGGCTTTGCACCAATTGATTGATATGCTTGAATGTCAAATCTTGCGTACAACGGAAATGCCCCACTGGACATTTCTCATAACCAATTTTAGAGCAAGGTCTGCACTGCAAATCGGTATTTTCAATGACAACAAAAGGCGTGAGATAAGGGTACATCCCAAAGCTTGGCACGGTATTGCCCCAAATCGAAACCACTTTTTTCTTCAAAGCTGCGGCTACGTGCATCATGCCCGTATCGTGGCTAATCACCCATTGGGCTTGTTGGAGCAACGATGCCGATTGGTTAAGATTACATTTACCACAGGTATTCAGCACTTTTTTGCCTTGTTTTTCTAAAAGTGTACGCAAATCTTCGCCTTGTGCCAAATCTTCTTTTCCGCCAATCAATACCAAAGGCTGTTTGATTTCGCTACAAAGCTCTACCATTTTGCTTAGGGGTAATTTTTTGGTTTCGTGTTGCCCACCAATAGCATACACCACAAAGCCTTGTTGGTGCGTTTCGGGAAGCCATTCTAAAGGCAATTCATCTCGTGCTGGAATGAAGTAATCTAATCCTTTATAATCGTTTTTGATGCCCAAATCTGCTACTGTTGCCATGTAGCGGTCCACAATATGCACATCAGGAAGAAGATTTTTTTTAAATTTTACTAAAAGAAATTTCCTAAAATTCAATTTATCAAAGCTAAATGCTTTTGCTCCGAGTTGCCATTTGATGAGGCTTGTGCGGAGATTATGGTGCAAGTCGATGACAAAATCGAAACGTTCGGCTTTTAATTGATGCACTAAAGCACTCAGCGATTCTTCCAAGATATGCACCTTGTCGATATAAGGATTGTTTTCCAACAAGCCCTTAAAAGCTTTTTTGGTTGCATAATGTACCTCTGCTTGAGGGTATTGCAATTTGATACAACGCACCACTGGGGTTGTAAGTACAATATCGCCAATAGACGAAAAGCGAAGAATAAGAAATTTCGTTGGGGGCATAGTAGCCAATTTTTTTGACAAAGATACGCAAATAAGTAAGAGTTGTAAAAAGGCTGTATGGTTGCGTACAGGGATTTTAGGTTATGAATAACGCTACCTAAGCATATCAGATGTTTGATAGATGGTCTTTGGTAAAAATGGTGTTTTTTTTCTAAAATGAAAAGTATTTTTACCTCTTCCGTAAACAAACATCTGATAAAACAATACGTTAAAACCCGATTTTTCCCCTGCGTTGTTGAGATTTAGGATTTTCTACCCATGCACGCAACTCGGCAAGTTCAGTTTCAAAACCTCCTGATAAAATAGGAAAACGCAGCCAACTTCTAGGGTCGAGGTTGTAGTCGTCGAGATGAAAACTTGGGGCATAACGTTCTCGTTTCCATTGGTTTCTGCACCAAAGTCTAAAAAACCGCTCGATACTCAACAAGATTTTTTCGTTGGAATATATTCCTTCAAACTCCATTTGCATGAGTTCGTAGCAGTCTTTCGGCGATTTTTTATCTCTGAAAGCTGCTTTTTCAAGGGCATTCAACAAATCATAAGGCATGAGGTCTTCTTCGTCGATTTGCTTGGCTTCGAGAGGACGCAATTCGGCGGTAGGCTGTAGGTTATTCATGGCATGAAGTCCTGGCAAAGCCAACGTAGCGTCGAGTCCTGTGTGTTCGAGCCAACGCAACCAATGTCTTAAAAAGTGTTTATCAATGCCCGCAATCGGCGAAATAGACCCCGACGTATCGCCATCCATGGTGGCATAGCCCACGGCGGCTTCCGAGCGATTGGAGGTAGCCAATAGCAAGGCGTTTTTGATATTGGCCAATAGCCACGCACTTGGGGCTCTGACCCGTGCTTGGATATTTTGCAAAGCCAAATCGTCGGTTTGCCATGAAAGCTTGCGGTCTATCGCTCCTTGGATGAGTGCTTTATAGGTTTCAACCAAACCGTTGATATTAATGTCGTAAAAAGTAGTATGGAGCGATGCCGCCAACGAGCTTGCGGCATGGCGTGTAGCGTCGGAACTGTTTTCGGTAGCCTGATAAATATTGGTAATCAATGCCTGCGAAAGCGACGATACGCTATCACAATCTTGTATAATCGGAATATGCGATAGCTTCTTTTTGAAAGCTTCAAGCCCCAATTCGGCAACGCCCAGCTCGATGGCCAAGTAACAAAGAGCCGTAATAGCCGACGAATCGGCCCCGCCCGAAAGCGAGATAACCCAACCCCAAGCACGGGCTTTGCGTAAGTAATCGAAAAGAGCCAAGGCTACCGCTCGGGCAAATTCTTCTTCTTTTTGGTAGCCTTTGGCTTCCCAATGCTCCAACACGTGTGTTTGTTTGATGGGTTTTACCGCAGGAAAATCATATAAAAAAGCAATTTTACCACTACTCACCGCCGATTTAAGGCGGTTTTGGGCTTGTTCTAAACGCACTTTATCAATGTCGATAACCGCCGTAGTAAGATAAAAATCTTTGTAGCTAAAGCGTGTACCCGACACCAGCATTTCGCCTGCTTGAGCAATCATGGCATCGCCATCAAACACAATACGACCCGCTTCGTTGCCTAGCAAATTGGCATAAATGTAGGCAACCCCAAATGCCCTTGAGGCATCTTGCACAAAGCGTTCACGGGTTTGGGTTTTGAAAAAAGCAAAATGCGATGCCGATGGGTTCAAGATAATATCGACACCTTGGGCATATAAAGCCCGTCCCGGACGGTTGGCAATCCACGCATCTTCACATATCTCAAAGCCGATTTTTACATTGCTCGCTTCAAACACAAGGTCGCCTACAGGATAGCTAAATTCGCCTAGCCAAATTTCGGTTTTTTCGTTGTCTTGCCACGGATGAAACCAACGAGTTTCGTAATGCACCCCATTGTTGGCCAAGTTTTTTTTACAAACAAACCCTTTGATTTGTTTGTTGGCAATCAGACAAGCCGCATTATAAATTCGGTTATTGATTCGTAATGGCAAGCCTACAGCCACCATGATGCCTGCCGTATGATATACAATTTCTTCTAATACCTCAAGTGCTTTGTCGGTTGTGCCTTGGGCATAAAACATATCTTCGCAACCATAGCCCGTAATACAAAGCTCGGGCAAACACAACAAACTGATGTCTTGCTGTTGGGCCGCCTCGATGCAGTCGATAATGTGTTGTTTATTACTTTCCCATGCCAGAGGCGTTTGATTGACAACACCTGCGGCTACTTTAATTAAATTCATCTATTTTGTTTTTTCGTCACAATTACCGTTAATTTTTAGGTTTTCCAAGGCTTTCACCGGGCAACAAATAGCGGTATTGTGGTTGTTTGGCTTTTCTGTTGATTTTACTCGCATCTTGTTCGTCTTTTTTCTTTGCCGTAAAAGGTAAATGCTTTTTGGTATAAATCCACGAAAAAGCAGCCCTTGGGCGAAAGACTTGTCCTTCGTGGCGATGTTCTTTGGCTACACGGCAAGAGGGTTGAGGGCATCTTTTAGCCCAGATACAACTTTGAAGTTGTATGCCTAGCAGCAACCCGAATAAGATTATGGTAAGCTTTATTAGATGTTTCATGGATTATGGGTCTAGGTCATTCTAAACGAATATCAAAACGTACCCAAGTTACAAAAAAATAGGCATTCTTTCGGAATGCCTATTGATTGTTTAAAATGTAAGGATTATAATCGGCTATAATTCATGAAACAAGTAAGGAGATATTAAAGTAGGGCAAAGTTTTTATTGTCTAGCAAAACGGCTGGCAAAAATATCACCAATTTCGATGATGAGTCCGTCTGGACTAGCAATTTGTCCGTTTGAAAAATATGTATGTTTGTTGTTTTTATGCTGAGGAACAGGCATTTGTTTAAAGTTATAGCCATTTCCTTTGATAGCATAAATGGTTTGCTCAAAGTCTGCGTATAAGAAAGAGAGGTTGTCTTTTACAACGCTATTATCGTTGTTGGCTTCCTCTTTGAAATTGGCACTGTCAAGGATAAGTCCTTCGGGTTCGGCAAGCAAGAAAGTATTATCTCCTATTTTTGCTTCTGCCACAAACTCATTGATATAAATGATGTCGTTGGCACCCACGGCTTCTTGATAGAACTCTACTGATGCTTTCAAGTTTTTGACAATCAACTGTACGTGTTCTAGTTTGCAAAAACCTTGGTTATCGTCATTTTTTTGTACCAATACAACCAGTTGGTTATCAAAGGCTGTCGTAATAACTACTTCTGTATTAGGCGATTCTGGCAACACACCCTTACTGATTTTTACAGGGAAATTGTTTTTTCTTAAATCTTCTATTGTTTTGTTCAAATCGGGCGTACTAAAAGCAATCCAAGCTACGCCGTATTTCGACAAGTAATTATCCCATTTGTTAATATCAATTTTAGTAGAAGCTGTAGGCGTTGCTACCGTATTTTTAACAAACAGTTTGATAATAGAACCTCCCGGACATAACTCATAATCTTGCGAGGAAGGGCTGTCATTGGCTACCTTCGTAGCACCAAGAATTTGTTCTGCAAAAATGACCGACTTAGAAGCGTCTTTACCATTATTGATAGTAAAACTTACGTGCTCTAATTTGGCGGCACTGTTTTGAGCGTTAGTAGTAGTAAGGCTCAAAAAAAGCAAAGCGATTACAGAGAACATACCAACCGAGGTACGTCCTTCAGACAAAGTAAGGGACATTTTCATAACAGTATAAGGATTAAATATACAATAATAGTGATTGCATTATGCGTACTCAGTGGTTTGGCATAAATTAATCAGGGCATAAATTTTAAGCTTTGGCTAAAGGCTTTCATAGGACTTACAACGTAAGTATGAAATGTATTACAAGAAGATGCAATGAACAGGCTTTAAGCGTCTTTTACTTACAACCGTATATCAGAATATTCAGGAGGGTTTGAACTAACTAATAGGATTCAAGAATAACAAGTTTTTATAAGTTCATCAGTGATACCTAAATCAATTAATTTAGGTATGCTTGGCTGATTGCGTTAAACAAATATAGTACCTTAATAATTATCATGCAAGCTTTTTGGCGAAGTTTTTTTTGATAAATTTCGTAAGGAAGGTGAAAATTTATGATTTTCGACGAAAAAGTCGTGTTAAAATTTTCAAACAATTCTCTATTTTCAAATATTTTTATTAGAAATATTATATTTAAAAAATATTTATCAATTGATTATAAGTATATTATCATTTAAAAATATTCATTTTGTATAATAATATATCAATAATACTAAGGCAAGTCAATTTATGAGGAGTGAAGAAATTTTATATAAATAACGACTTATGGTATTGATAAAAAACTAGAAATATATTTAAGTGTAGAAATATATAGTATTGAATGATGATTTTTCAAGCTAAAAGAATATATAAAATATAATATTTTATGTGAAACTTTATATTTATGAGATGATTTTCAAATCTTATCTTATATTTGCATATCGCTTTTGAGCAAAAAACCCTCTTGATTTATTCCACCCGACAATCTCCTTGTTATTACTTATGAATGGACTGGAAAATATACGATAAAACCTATAAACTACATTAACCATATAAGCTTAGGTGTCGATTATGAATAAATTATCATGGATGGTACTAGCCATCTTTTTAGGGAATAGCATAAGTAGTATTGCCCAACGTAGAGGTAGTACCAACTTTGTTCGTTTAGGGACTGAGCAAGGCTTGTCTCAGAGTTTTGTGGGGTCTATCTTACAAGATTCAAGAGGCTTTATGTGGTTTGGTACGCAAGAAGGGCTGAATAAATACGATGGTTATACTTTTGTTCCATTTAAACATATACCCAAAGACAGCACAAGCATTGCTAGTAATTATATATATGATATAGCCGAAGACGACAATGGCGATATCTGGGTAGCTACGGGTATGGGCTGCGATAAATATATTAGGAAAAAGAATATTTTTAAACACTACTATTGGGTAGGCAAAAACCAAGCAGCTAAAGATATTTTTATCGATAAAAACAAAATGATTTGGTTGGCTACAACCGAAGGTTTGATAAGAATTGACCCTAAAACAGAAGCTAAAAAACGTTTTATAAACAACCCCAATAATCCTAATAGTATAAGTGACGACTGGGTACTGCATATTACCGATGATAAAGACGGTAATTTGTGGATTGGTACAAAAAAAGGCCTAAATATCTATAATCCAAAAACGCAGAAATTTAAGCGTTATTTTGCCAACCCCAAGCAAGCTGGAAGCCTTTCCAACGACTGGATTCGGAGTATCCTTTGCGATACTAAAGGAAGGATATGGCTCGCAACCAAGGGTGGCGGTCTCAATTTATACAACAAACAAACCGATAGCTTTCAAGCGTTTTTGCACAACCCCAACAACCCTAAGTCTATTGCCCACAACGACCTCATTTCCTTGGCAGAAGATAAGTTGCATAATATATGGGTAGGCACAGAAAACGGTGGCGTAAGTGTACTCAAACCTAATTCGACAACTTTTGAGCATTATCAGAACATTGAAGGCGAGCCCAATAGCTTGAGTAATAATTCTATTTACTGTATTTACCAAGACCCCTCGGAAAATATCTGGATTGGTACGTGGTCTGGTGGCGTGAATTTACTGCCTAAATACAGTGGTTATTTTACCAATTACAAACAAAAAATTGGAGAAAATAGCCTCAGCAACAACTTTGTTTTGGCGATTGATGGCGATGCCCAAGACAACCTTTGGATTGGCACAGATGGAGGAGGACTGAATTATTTTGATAGAAAAAATAATCGCTTTACGATTTTCAAAAACCACCCCAATAATCCCCAAAGTATTGCTGGCGATTATGTCATGGCTGTACGGCTCGTAACGCCAAACTTATTGGCATTGGGCTACCATAGAAAAGGCTTTGATTTGTACAACCTACAAACCAAACAGTTTAAACACTATGCTGCCGTACCCGATAATCCCGATAAATTAAGTTCGGGGAGTGTCAATGCCATTGCTGCCGATAAAGCAGGGAATTTTTGGCTGGCAACTTGGAATGGAGGCGTAAATTTCTTTGATGCTAAAACCGAAAAATTTACCCACTTTTTATATGACCCCAAAAATGAACACTCGCTGAGTCATAGCGACGTAAATGATGTGTTGGTTGACAGAGAAGGGAAAGTATGGGCTGCTACCGACAACGGACTGAATTTATTTCTAGACCAAGACAAGGGATTTAAACGATATATGTATGACGAAGACGATGCCTCTACAATTAGTAGTCCTATTGTATTGGTCATCAAAGATGCAGCACCGGGCTATTTATGGCTTGGTACGACAGGAGGTTTAGATTTATTTAATAAAAAAACAGGGAAATCTGTCCGTTTTTCAGAAGAAACAGGGCTACCCAATAATTTTGTCACAGGCTTTGTCGATGATAAACATGGTAATTTGTGGATTAGCACCAACCGAGGAATTGCTAAAATGAATTTGACAACCCACGAAATTCGGAGTTATACAACCCTCGATGGCTTGCAAAGTAATGAATTTAAAGAGCGTTCTAATTACAGAGCCAGCAATGGAGAATTAGTTTTTGGCGGTCTCAACGGCTTTACGGTGTATCATCCCGACAGCATTCGGCTGAATCCTATGCCACCACCTGTGTATTTTACCAAACTTACTATTTTTGACGAAGAACAAACCACCGGTACACATAGTGAGCAATTTCCTGTGCATATCAGTGAAGCCGAAAGTATTTCGCTCGACTACAACCAATCGGTATTTACCATTGATTTTACAGCTTTGAACTATACACTTTCTAATAAAAACCAGTTTAAATATAAATTAGAAGGATTTAATGACGACTGGACACAACCAAGCACCCGACACAGCGTAACTTATACCAACCTCAACCCAGGTAGGTATGTACTCAAAGTAATCGCTTCAAACAACGATGGCTTCTGGAATCCGCAAGAAAAAGCCTTAGTAATTTACATTGTTCCCCCTTTTTGGATGACGTGGTGGTTTCGGGGGATAGTCCTAGTTGTGATAGCTGGCATCATTTTTCTAGCCTACAAAACAAGGGTTGCAAGGATTCAACAACAAAAAATACAGTTAGAAAAAGACGTTGAACTACGTACCGTTCAACTGCTTAAAGCAACCCAAGAAGAACAAAGAGCCAGACTCGAAGCCGAAAAAGCCAATAAAGCCAAAGGTATCTTCTTGGCAACCATGAGCCACGAAATTCGCACGCCCATGAACGGCGTTATTGGCATGACTTCCTTGCTACAAGAAACACCGCTCAATGACGAACAACGTTCGTATGCCAGCACCATCAGACAATGTGGCGAAGATTTATTGACCATTATCAATGATATTCTCGACTTTTCTAAAATAGAGTCGGGAAAAATGGAACTAGAATCAAGAGCCTTTGATTTACGCCATGCCATCGAAACGGTATTGGATGTCTTTTCGGTCAAAGCCGCCGATGTAGGTTTGGAACTCATGTATGAAATGCACGCCGCTGTGCCTGAGTTTATCAAAGGCGACGAGCAACGCCTGCGACAAGTATTGCTCAATTTGGTAGGTAATGCCATTAAATTTACTTCTGAAGGAGAAATATGTGTAAGAGTATCGATAGAACAACAAATAGTAAGCAATGTCGTACTAAAATTTGAAGTAACAGACACTGGCATTGGGATTCCAGCCGATAAAATCGGGCGTTTGTTTAAAGCGTTCTCACAAGTAGATTCTTCTACAACTCGCCGCTATGGTGGCACTGGCTTAGGCTTGGTTATCAGTGAAAAATTGGTAGCATTGATGGGCGGTAATATCGCCGTAGCAAGCAAAGAAAACGAAGGTACAACCTTCACGTTTACGGTATTGGTAGAAGGCATAGCACCCGCCAAAGTACCACATCGAACAGATACCCTATTTCAAAATATGCGGGTATTATTGGTTGACGACAACAAATCTTATCGCCAGATGTTGAGCCTTGAGCTAGTGAAATGGGGCTTTAAAGTCATTCCTGCCGACTCGGCAAAAACGGCCATGCAGTATTTGCAACAAGACCAAAATATTCATTTAGTCTTGACCGACTTTGCCATGCCCGAAACCAACGGCGTGCTATTGGCCGCCCAAGTTTGTGCACTTGTCCCCAAAATGCCTGTTGTTGTGATGACTCCCCTCAAATTAGATATAGGCAAGGCTTATCCCAAAGCAAGTATCAGGGCATCTTTGCATAAACCTATCAAAATAGCACAACTCAAGCAAACCTTACAAGATACTTTATTGCAGCCTAGCCAAAAACTTGTCGAAGTGCCAGTCTTGCATCAAACGTTACAATCCGATTTTGCTCAAAATCATCCGATGTCTATACTTATTGCCGAAGATAACGCCGTCAACCAACGCCTCATTACTAAAATTATGGAAAAATTAGGGTATCAAACAGATATGGTTGCTGATGGAAAAGAAGCCGTAAAAGCCGTTGTGCAGAAGCCTTACCAAGTGATATTGATGGATGCCCAAATGCCTGAAATGGATGGCTATGAAGCTTGTTTTAAAATCAAAAACAGTGTACCCAATCCCCCATTGGTTGTGATGGTAACAGCCAATGCCTTTACCGAATGTGCCGCCGATTTTCAAAAAGCACAAGCGGATGAGTTTTTAGCCAAACCTTATAATTTAGAATCGGTTGTGGCTATGTTGCAAAAATGCTATAAACTCATTAACAACCAAGCCTAAATGACAATAGCATCGCCACACCAACCGTCTAAAATCAGTAAATGAGTTGATACAAACATTCATAAAACGGCACTTATCATGTATCAAGTTGCTGATCATTGGCAGATTACTTATAAATAAAGCTGGAAATTAGCGGTAATGACACCATCTTTTAGCCAAGCCTGCACCTTTCGCCGAAAGTACCACTACCGCTTACTAAGTTTTATTTTTTTTTGATGTTTAGGAATAAAAAAAAACATATTTTTACTTCTAAACATCAAAAATGCGTCGTTGTGCAAGGGATGCACGATTTATCTGTCAATCTCATAACAATACATTTGTACACAATTTTCCACTTAACCTTCAACCCAACTCATGAAAGAACA
>JAAFJE010000010.1 GCA_013298025.1 Cytophagales bacterium
TCGTTTGAACGACTCACTGAAAATACGACTTTGACGAATCTCGTATTTTGTACTTTTTCCAGTTTTTGATTTTGAATTTGCCATTATTTGTTGCCTTTTGAAGGCAACCTATTTTAGGCAAGGACAGTTACTCATTCACCATTCGCAACTCACAATTCAAAACTGTTATGAAACGAGTTGCTTTTAAAATGCAATTGCATCAAGGACAGGTGGAAGAATACAAACGCCGTCATGATGAAATTTGGGAAGAATTGGTGGCTTTGCTCAAAAGCATTGGCGTACAAGACTATTCTATTTTCTTAGACCCTGAAACATACGCCCTTTTCGGGGTGCTGAACATCGAAAATCCAGCACGCCTCGACGAACTACCACAGCACCCAGTGATGCAAAAATGGTGGAAATATATGGGCGATATTATGGATGCCAACCCCGACAATTCGCCTGTGAGCAAGCCTTTGCAAGAAGTCTTTTATCTTGCCTAACTTCAGCCAACATTACGATAACCCCAAGCATACATTATTTAATCAAAAACATCTCATGGTAATCGAGTCGTATAAAATTGCTTCTCATAATGATGCCTTATTGAAGGCTCACGAAAATAAATTGGCTTATACTACTTCCGAAGTAGCTGCCGCCGAAAGTATCATCCAAAAGCTGGTTGATTTCCAAATTGCTATTCCATCTTGGGCTTTAGGCACTGGTGGTACACGCTTTGGGCGTTTTGCTGGCGGAGGAGAGCCTCGTTCGCTCGAAGAAAAAATCGAAGACGTAGGCTTATTGCACGCCCTAAACAAAGCTTCTGGAGCAATTTCTTTGCATATTCCTTGGGACATCCCAAGCGATGCCAAGGCTATCCGTGCTTTAGCAGCTCAGTTTGGTTTGAAATTTGATGCTGTAAACTCGAATACTTTCCAAGACCAACCTAACCAAGCCTATACTTACAAATTTGGCTCGCTCCAAAACGTAAACAAAGCCATCCGCCAACAAGCCATCGACCATAATATTGAGGTTATCAAACATGGTATCGAATTAGGCTCTGACTCGCTAACTGTTTGGTTGTCGGATGGTTCTTGTTTTCCTGGACAATTAAATTTCAGAAAAGCTTACCAAAATACCTTGGAAAGTTTGCACGAAATTTATGCTGCCTTGCCAGAAGACTGGAAAATTTTTGTTGAATACAAAGCTTTTGAACCAAACTTCTACTCCATGACCGTAGGCGATTGGGGACAATCGTTGTCGTATGCTCGCAAATTGGGCGATAAAGCTTATACTTTAGTTGACTTAGGACACCATTTGCCAAACGCCAACATCGAGCAAATCGTTTCGTTGTTGTTGATGGAAGAAAAATTGGGTGGTTTCCACTTCAACGATTCAAAATATGGCGACGACGACTTGACGGCTGGTTCTGTAAAACCATATCAATTATTCTTGATTTTCAACGAGTTAGTCGAAGGAATGGATGCCAGAGGCATGAACCATGCCAAAGATTTGGGCTGGATGATAGATGCTTCGCACAACGTGAAAGACCCGTTAGAAGACTTGTTGCAATCGGTAGAAGCCATCATGTTGGCTTATGCACAAGCACTTTCTGTTGATAGAAAAGCCTTGGAAGAGGCACAAGACAACAACGATGTAGTGAAAGCACAAGAAATCTTACAAAATGCTTTCCGTACCGATGTAAGAGCCTTGGTTGCCGAAGCTCGTCTGCGTGCTGGTGCAGCGTTGAATCCACTAACGTTATACCGTGAATTGAAAGTAAGAGAAAACCTCATTGCTGAAAGAGGTCTTAAAACGGTATCTACTGGATTATAGTTGTTGCTTCAAAGGAATAATGTAAAATGGTGAATTAGTGAATGGTGAATTTTCTTTTCGTTTCCAAAAACTTATGATTTAATCAATCAAAATGTAAGTACCTAAAAATGAATAAATTAACCCACAATTCACCCATTTACAACTCAGCATTAAAGCTTATCTAAATGAATGGGGCTAACATTTTGTAGCCCATTCATTTACTTCTCCGTAATAAATCCAAACTATCCAACTTTAGAAAATCTTCATTACCGAAACATGAGCGTGCTACCTGTTTGTGCCATTTTTGATATTGGTAAAACCAATAAAAAACTTTTTCTTTTCAACGAACAATACCAAATTGTCTGGGAAAAAAGTACCCAATTACCCGAGACAACCGACGAAGACGGCGACAACTGTGAAGACTTGTCGTTGCTTACGGCTTGGATAATAGAAAGTTGGGAGGAAGTCAAAACTTTGGCACAATTTGAGGTAAAAGCCCTTAATTTTTCGACCTACGGGGCGAGTTTTGTGTATGTTGACGAGGCAGGTCATACCCTTACGCCTTTGTACAATTATCTCAAACCTTACGACCCAGCTTTACAAAAGCAATTTTATGATACCTACGGAGGCGAAGAAACCGTAGCCGTCAGAACAGCATCGCCAGTATTGGGCAACCTCAATTCGGGAATGCAGATTTACCGACTTAAATACGAAAAGCCACAACTTTTTGAAAAAATCAAGTATTGCCTTCATTTACCGCAATATTTACATAGCCTTTTTACAGGACAATATTTTTCAGACATTACCAGCATTGGCTGTCATACTAATTTATGGGATTTTAGAACGCAAAAATACCATGAATGGACATCTCGTGAAAAAATAGAAACCACCCTTCCAACCATTTTTTATTCAGATGAAGTAATCAGAATACCACAAGCAAACGAGGTATTGGCGGTTGGTGTGGGCTTGCACGATAGTTCTTCGGCACTCATTCCTTATTTAATCAATTTCCAAGAACCATTCATTTTGTTATCGACGGGTACGTGGAGCATTACGCTCAATCCGTTCAACGACACGCCCCTCACATTTGAAGAATTGCAATACGATTGTTTGTGCTATATGCACTTCCAAGGCAAGCCCGTCAAAGCCTCTCGTTTGTTTTCGGGCTATGAACACGAAATACAAACCAAGCGTTTGGCCGAACATTTTGGTACAACAAACGATTATTACAAGCAGGTCGCTTATAACGCCACAACCATCGAAAAGCTCAAAAATGAGCAAAATGTAAAAGTTTCTGAGTTAAACGATAAGTATTATTTACTCAAAAACTCCTTATTTGAGCATAGAGATTTGTCATTGTATAGCAATTACGAGGAAGCCTATCATCAATTGATACTCGATATTATGACCCAGCAACTCGTTTCGACCGAGTTGGTTTTGCATAATTATCCTGTAAAAAGAGTATTTGTGGATGGCGGTTTTAGTAAAAATCCTATTTTTATGAATCTACTGGCGGCAGCTTTCCCCGAAATGGAAGTATTTGCGGCATCCATGGCACAAGCCAGTTCGCTGGGAGCAGCCCTAGCCATTCATAAACATTGGAATACTAAAGCATTACCTGCCGATTTGATAGACCTAAAATTCTATGCTAGTCAACCTGTGATTTTTCAGAAATAAATTAGTAGTTAATCATATAGAGCGATGAATTGCGGGTACAATTACTACGACAATTCAATACATTAGGTAAAAGAATATATACTATGCGTGTTGGTTTATTTATCCCCTGTTATGTAGATCAATTCTATCCACAGGTTGGCATTGCAACGCTTGAGTTATTAGAAAAATATGGTTGTGAGGTGCATTTTCCACTCAACCAAACTTGCTGTGGGCAACCCATGGCAAACTCAGGTTTTGAACACCTGACGGGTTCGTGCAATTCGCTTTTCATCGACAATTTCGATGGCTTCGATTACATCGTTTGTCCTTCGGGTAGTTGTACTTTGCACATCAAAGACCACCTGCATGCCGAAAATCATCAGGATGAACCCAAAGCCCAGCATATTCGTAAAAGAGTATATGAATTGGTCGAATTTTTAACGGATATTTTACAAGTAAAAGACCTTAAAGCTGCGTTCCCTCATAAAGTAGGCTTGCACCAGAGTTGCCACGGACAAAGAGGCTTGCAACTCTCGCAAATGAGCGAACTCAATGCACCACATTTCTCGAAACCAGAAGAGTTACTGTCACAAGTTTCTGGCTTAGAATTGGTTGCACTTTCAAGAAAAGACGAATGTTGTGGCTTTGGCGGTACGTTCTGTGTTACGGAAGAAGCCATTTCGGTACGTATGGGACAAGACCGTGTAAAAGACCATCAGCAACAAGGCGTTGAGTACATCACCGGCGGCGATATGTCGTGCTTGATGCACTTGGAAGGTATTTTGAAAAGACAAAAAAGTTCGATTAAAGTTGTTCACATTGCCGAAATCCTCAACAGCAAATAATTATGGGAAATAACGTGCTAGAACATAGTGCCGCTTCGGAAATCTTTAATAAGGATACCGAACGTGTAGGGTGGCATGACGAAACCCTTTGGTTTGTGCGTAGCAAGCGTGACAAAGCGGCTCATCAAATCCAAGACTGGGAATTACTGCGAGAAACGGCCTCTGCCATCAAAAATCATGGACTTTCCAACTTACATGATTATTTAATACAGTTTGAACAAAATGCCCTCAACAACGGCGTACAAGTGCATTGGGCAGCCGATGCAGCCGAACATAATGCCATCGTTCACAGCATTTTGAGCAAGCATGGCGTAAAACAAATGGTTAAAAGTAAGTCGATGCTTACCGAAGAATGCCATTTAAACGAGCATTTATCGCAACATGGCATCGAAGTAATTGATACCGACCTCGGCGAACGCATTGTACAATTGCGTAACGAACCGCCAAGCCATATTGTATTGCCTGCGATTCACCTTAAAAAAGAAGATGTAGGCGAAACTTTTCACCAACATTTAGGTACAGAAAAAGGCAACAAAGACCCGCAATACCTTACAGAAGCTGCACGCCAACATTTACGTGAAAAATTCTTGACCCGTAAAGTGGCACTCACAGGCGTAAACTTTGCCGTGGCAGAAACAGGCGAATTTGTGGTGTGTACCAACGAAGGCAACGCCGACATGGGAGCACATTTGGCCGATGTACATATTGCGTGTATGGGTTTTGAAAAACTCATTCCTAAAAGAGAACATTTGGGCGTATTTCTTCGCTTGCTGGCCCGCAGTGCTACAGGGCAACCCATTACGACTTATTCGAGTCATTTCAAAAAGCCTCGTCCGGGCCAAGAAATGCACATCGTCATTGTTGACAACGGCCGCTCGAACCAACTCGGCAGAGCCGATTTCAGAAACTCGCTGAAATGTATTCGTTGTGGGGCTTGTATGAATACCTGTCCTGTGTATCGTCGCAGTGGTGGCCACAGTTACCACAATGCCGTGGCTGGGCCCATTGGTTCTATTTTAGCACCCAACCTCGACATGAAGCAAAATGCCGATTTGCCCTTTGCTTCTACGCTTTGCGGTTCTTGCTCGAATGTGTGTCCGGTTAAAATCGACATTCACGACCAATTGTATAAATGGCGACAAGTATTGGTGAAAGAAGGCCATGCCACCATTGCTAAAAAACTGAGTATGAGCGCTATGACTTTTACTTTGTCGAATCCAAAAGTGTATCAATTAGGCGGAAAAATAGGACGTTTTATGATGCAACTAGCCCCATTTGCCGTCAACAATCCGCTCAATCCTTGGTACAAACAAAGAGATATGCCCACCCCTCCAAAGGAATCATTCAGAGAATGGTATCTTAAAAATAAGGGATAAAAATACATAGTGAAGTGTAAAAGATGGTTAGGATGCGATTGTTAGGGAGTCCATCCTCCATTCTTTTCTCAAAAAATTCAATCATGAGTAGCAGAGATAAAATATTAAAAGCCATTGCCAAAAATCAACCTTCCTTGGTGGCATTGCCCTCGCTCAATGGCTTGGGGAATCCTACCGAAGATATTGTTACGCAATTCAAAACAATTTTGTCGGGCATTGGCGGACAAGTCATTGAAATTGAGCAAATCACAGACATTGCGGCGTTTGTTCAAAAACACTTCGCTCCTAACGCTCGTATCATTTCTACTTTGCCCGAACTTTCGGCTATTGCTGAAACAAATTGGCAAAATGAAGACCCACATACACTCGAAAACGTTGATTTTGCCGTGATAAAAGGGCATTTTGGCGTAGCCGAAAACAGTGCGATTTGGCTTACAGAGGAATTGTTAGGACAACGAGTATCGCCTTTTATTGCACAATATTTAGGCATTGTTATCAACAAAAACGATATTTTACCCTCTATGCAAGAAGCTTACCAACGCATCGGACAAGCCGAGTATGGCTTTGGTACGTTTTTGGCTGGGCCATCGAAAACCGCCGACATTGAGCAATCGCTCGTGCTGGGTGCGCATGGAGCGAGAGGGCTAACGGTGTTTTTAGTGGCGAGTTAGTGAATTGTGATTGAGTGATTGAGCGATTGAGTGATTGAGTTAGCTAGTAAATTGTTGGTTGAGCCATTTAGAATCAATCACTGAAAAATTCAGAATTTAGAGAAAATCGTAAAGGTTTGTTTAAACTCAGCATTCACTAACTCACTCAATCACTAACTCACTCAATCACTCAATCACTAACTCACCATTCACTAACTCACTAAATTTACAATTTTTTAAACCAAATGTTATTGGTGTTAACCACATATATGCCGACTTGATAAGTTGGCATATTTTATATTCTGCGATGAAGTAAAACCTGATGCCATCTTTCAGAAATATGATTTTTCTTATATCAGCAAAATAAGCGTACATTACTGAGGCATCAACAAACTACGGGCCTGTAAAACCAATTGCGCTTCGTTGAGCATATCACATAATTCTTCTAACTCTTGGTGCGTAAAGACCAAGAAAAAATTGGGCATAGGCGTGCGTAAAAACAACTCTTTGCCATGCGTTGTATAAAAATCTTGCATCCCTATACGGTCGTGAAGCATGGTAGAAAAGGCTTCTAGCTCATGTACTCCTAACAAAAATAAGGCATTTTTATACGCTACATTAAAGGACTGACAACCTTTACAAAAACCGATATAGCCTATTTCTTTCTCAATGATGGTTTCTAATGAATGTGTGTGCATCGTAACTATAGAGTTGGTGTCGGGCAAGTTGCCCCACCCGACACAGTGGCGATTATTCGTTTAAATACTCACAGGTATAACCCAATTGCTTGAGTACCGTAATGATATGCTGAGGACTGATGAGATGCTCGGAGGCAATCTTCATGGCATGATTCAAATCAATAAAATCTATATTGAAATGCGTCACACCTATTTCTTTCAAGGCATCCCAAATCGCCTGAATCCCTATCGGCGAATGAATATTGGTTTTAAATGTCAACTGTTTCATGAGGTACTTGTCTGAATGATTGAAACGAAAACAAGGCATCGCTGCCATTTTGCCAGTGATTTGACAAGACAAAAGAATACACTATTTAGATTAATTCCAAATAATATCTTGTTTTTATTTGTAATTAGTCTAAATAAATTATAGTTAATTACTAAAACTAAACAGGTATGCTATTCACGTCGGAGCGATGGGAGATTTGATAGGGGAAGGAAGAAAAGGCAAGTCAAAAGACAGTTACTTAGATTTGAGGTATCGTTTTTCTATACATTTAGTACAAAAATAAATTTGCTGATTGCGGAATGGTCGAACAAAAACGCTTGCTTTACAGGCTTTTTGACTGCACTTTGACACTATAAAAATGCAAAAAAATTGATATTTTACCCGAATTTAGACTTTCTTTGTACCTTACAAAATAAAACTTAAATTTATTCTTGGCAGAATTTTACGACATATCAAATTGGATAATTAGGGAGTGGGAAACCACGCTAAAAGGAACTCGACCCCAAAAAATAATTGAAAATCCAATTACAGGGGAAACCTATTATTTTAAACAATCAAAATCGAGCTATCCCTCTGAAATTTGGTCAGAAATCATTTCAAGTAAATTAGGACAACAAGCAGGATTTAATACACTTGACTATAACATTGCTTTATTTAATGATGAACTGGGGTGTTTATCTAAAAGTATGATAAACAATAATCATTCAATGCTTTATCATGGTGTAGATGTTTTAAACGACTTTTTACCTGAGTTTTTAATCACAGATAAACCAACTGTAAGTTTTCAGCAAATTGAACAAATATGCACAATAGAACTATTTGATACATTTCTTTACAAGTTTATTGAGATGCTCATTTTTGATGCTATAATTGGCAACATGGATAGACATACAGAAAATTGGGCATTTATTTTCAATATAACATCGAAGCTAAAAGAGCACAGACTTAAACCTAAATTTGACCTATTGGATACAATAAAGCATTTCTTTAAAGACCCATTGAATCCTATGCAAAGGTCAAAAATCAAAGCAGATTTAGGCTTTGAAACAACTGAGGCAAAATATACTTTTTCGCCTATATATGACAATGGAAGTTGTCTTGCTAGAGAGAAAACAGATGAAGAAGTTAAACATTTATTGAAAGACAAAGTTAGATTGGATGCGTATCTAAATAGAGGTAAACATGAAATAAGATGGAATAATGAACGCTTAAACTTCTTCGATTTGTGCAAAAAAGTTCAAGACAAGCATCATAACATAGTTCAAGAAATCGTTATTAGAATATCATCAAATCTAACAGAAGACAGTATTTCTGCACTTGTGTATAACATTGACAGAAATTTAAAAGGCAAAATTGAAAACAATCATCTCACAACAGAACGAAAAGAGTTGATTATAATGTTAATTATCGTTAGATTGCAACGTTTAAAACAAATTTTAGAAATTGATTAGAGTAATTTACATATCATGGCGAAAGCAAATAGGCGATAGACGATATATTATAGCTAGAATTAAGCGTAATGTATCGGAAGGAATTACTTTTAACTATTTGGAAGGCTATGAGGATGCAAAAAAGGACGGATTGGAGCATTTCTTAGGCTTTAAAAATGCTCAAAAGTTGACACCTGAATCTATTGAACACTTATTAGCTTTAAGAGTCATTTCGAAGGAGCGACCTGATAGAAATGGTTATTTAAGTTTTTGGGAGGCTGAAAATGTTAAAGATGATTTCGATATTTTAGCCTTAACACAAGGAAAAACACAGACAGACAATTTCGAGTTTTTAGCAGAGTATCAGCCTAAAAAAGGGCTGAAATTTATTACAGACCTCGCAAATTTATCTCGACTGAAATTACCACCAAAGACATTAGTCAAAGGCGATATTCTGACGTATAAGTTAGAAAAAAACAATCAATTTGACAAATGTGCTGTATGTGTATATAAAGGGGATATTGCCGTTGGCTACATAAAAAAGATACATAATCAAGTTTTTCATCGAACACATAAACCACTAAAAATAACAGTAAAAGCAGTTGATGAGAACGGAGTAACTAAACAAGTTTTTATTAAAGTAGAAACTGCATAAAATCTTGACACAAATAGCGAGAGTATCCGACATAGTATTACCACTTTGCAATTACTGAACATTCTGACTGTCAATCTTCTACATGGGTTACTTGGTAAATATGAGCTAACCAAGTAACCCTGAAGTATTTCAAGCAGTAGGAGGCTACTAAACTCTACTATCGACAATACCACCCACACATTTTAATCCGCAATCAGCCAAAGCTACTACATCCGCTTCACAGGCTTATAGGCTACAAAGCCAAAAAGGTGCAAGAAAATGCTTCTCGATATACGAAAATTGAATGGTACTGCTAAGACCGAAATCAACACAATTGGCACAACGTACCCCATGATAGAAGGGTCGTTGAAAAGCCAATAAATCAGAAAGCCCAAGGCTACCAACAGTCCAATCGTAATCCCATAACTCACAAACATCGCACCGTACCAAAAGCCTGGCTCTACCTCAAAACGCAGGTCACAAACGGGACAATTCTTGTGCATTTCGTCAAATTTACTCAGTTGCCACCAAGTATGTTTAAACATTTTGCCTTCTCGGCATTGGGGGCAACGCTCTTGCCAAATGGCTTGTAGGCGTGTTCTTTCTACATCTAACTGAATATGGCTATGCTTTTTCATCATTGTATAATATTGATAATGAACAATTTATTGTATAATACGTTTTCTAAACTCTTCGGGTGTGATGCCAACCGATTTTTTGAAAAACTTAGAAAAATAAGAATTATCTTTAAAATTAAGGGTATAAGCAATTTCGCTGATACTGGTTTGCTGGTTGACCAACAGGCGTTTGGCTTCTAAAATAATGCGGTTGCGAATGACTTCGCCCGCTTGCATTCCCCAGTGTTCTTTACAAAGGGCGTTCAAATGATTGGGCGTAATAAAAAGCAAGTCGGCATACTCCATCGGAAGTTTTAGTTGTATAAAATGCTTGTCGAGTAGCTTCTGAAAATTTTTCAATAAGGTATAATGATACGCTGGGATTGTCTGGGGTTTTTGGGCTAGGTTTTGTTGGTCTATCAACAAAAACATTTGCAAAAGCAGGCTTCTCATCAGGTCTTCATACAAAATACCTCGCTGGGTATCGTGTAGCAAAATTTCTTCAAAAAGCTCCTTTACTTTCATGCCAAGACGATTATCTAAATTCAAAACGCTATCAACAGCAATGCCGTTGAAGAAGGAAAAGCTTTCTAAATAATCGGCACGGGCGATAAATGTATGGAAAAATGCAGGAGAAAAATTGACAACATAGCCATCGGTTTGTCCTTCAAACTGCCAGCTATGCACTTGGCCGGGGGTCATGAAGTAAATCTGGTAAGGTCTTACCGCAAACTGGCTAAAGTCGATGGTATGAAAGCCTTCTCCTTTGGTAAAAAATACCAAATGGTAAAAATGATGCCTATGGGCCATAAACAGGTTTGGGTGCTTGACAAGGTAAGGACCAAACCGACTGACCAAAATATCGTTGTTTTTTTGTTCAGATAAATTACAAATATCTACAATCGGAATATGTTTCATGAATCGGGCATCTTTACTGAGTGAAATAATATCCCAAAGGTATAGCGAAAAAACACCTCCTGTATGGTGTAAAATGTAGCAACAATGGTAATATTTACCGATACATACAAAAAACATTGAAAAAAATGGTAGTCATTTCAAATAACTACCATTTTTTCAATATTCATAACAATAGCCTTCATACTTTTTAGCGTCCGAGCCAACCGCCATCTACTACCAACAGCGAGCCATGCACATAAGAAGAGGCTTCGGAAGCAAGAAAAATCGTTGCTCCTTTAAAATCGTCGGGTACACCCCAACGATTGGCAGGAATCCGACTCAAAATAGCCTGACTTCTTTCGGGGTCGTTTCGCAGGGCATCGGTGTTGTCGGTGGCAATATAACCCGGTACAATGGCGTTTACGTTTACGCCTTTGCTGGCCCATTCGTTGGCAAAAGCCTTGGTCAAACTCGCAATCGCTCCTTTACTAGCAGCGTAGCCCGGCACGTTGATGCCTCCTTGAAAACTCAACAACGAAGCCGTAAAAATCACTTTTCCACTACCTCTTGCTACCATTTCTTTGCCCAGTTCACGGCTCAAAATAAATTGGGCATTCAAGTTAATGTCGATGATTTCGTCCCAATATTCGTCGGGATGCTCGGCGGCAGGTTTACGCAAAATCGAACCAGCATTATTGACCAAAATATCAATCACAGGGAAATCGTTCTTCACGGCATGAATAAATTCGTACAAAGATTCACGCTTACTAAAGTCGGCCTGATACGCCTTAAACGAGCGTCCAAGGGCTTTTACCGCTTGTTCAACCGCACTTCCTTCCAATTCTAAACTAGCAGATACGCCAATAATATCGGCACCTGCCTCTGCTAAAGCTACTGCCATAGCCATGCCTATGCCTTTTTTACAGCCTGTCACCAAGGCTATTTTTCCTGTTAAGTCGAATAGTTGAAAGAATTTCATTTTCTTAAAAAAGTTATATTTTAATCCATTGGAAATACGCTTGCTACAAAAGCAAAGGGAATTTGTAGCAAAATCTTAGAAGAAACAAATTTTCCTGTAGTATTCTTGTATAAAAACTTTTGCAAACGCTTGCGGTAACGATTGCTTTTTTGCAGCAAATAAAAAAGCTTACAGCAATACCTAATTCTTTTCAACTATTTACTTTGAAAAGTACAAATTCAATTTTACCAATAAAACCATCGTAGCACAAAACGATAAGCGTAAAATTTGACCGTTTACTAAATGAAGTATAAAATCTATGTATAAACACAGGAATAATTTGTATTTTTATTGTCAATCTTCCTTACTTAGCTCATCAGATATAGTACTTTACAAAGTTTTAAGGTATTCGGTATCGTGCCGAATGCACAAACGTTGCGTTGGCTCGTTTGTATAGTTCATTATTTTTATCAAATCTAGCATCAAACTTAACTATGAGTGCAAACGTATTTATCTCTTACAACCACAACGACACCGACCTAGCTAATCGGGTAAGAGAAGATTTGGAAAACGCCGGTTTTCAAGTAATTATCGACAGCGATAATCCTATTGGTTTTGAAATTCCTCGCTTCATCAACGAGAGCATTGCCAAAGCCGATTTTGTGCTACAGCTTATTTCAGAGCATTTCCTTACTTCGGCTTGGGTTGCCCAAGAATCAATCAAGGCTTTTACCGTTGCCGAACTGATTGGCAAAGTGGTGTTGCCCTGCGAAATCGACAATTCTTTGAGCGATTTTAGTTTTAGGACTAACGCCATGAAACGCTTCGATACCAAAATTGCCGACATCAAAGCCGAAATTGGCTACCGCCTCGAAACGGGTGCGAGCATCCAAGATTTACAGTCGCAATACCAACGACTTTTGGGCTTGAAAAATGGCTACGATACCATTATGGCCGAATTTATCAATAAAAATCGTGGCGATTTGCGTCCTGCCAATTACGAACGTGGAATGAAACAGGTGATTACTTCTTTGAATAAATACCTGAGCATGAAGAAGTAATGACCATTGCATTGGGTGGTTTTTAATATATAGCTGTCTTGTATAATGTTATGAATAAAAAGCTTTTAAGTATCATCGAAGCCATTAGGGCTGGGCGTTGTGTGCTGGTGCTAGGGCCCGAGATTTGTCAGGTTAACTACACCAAGTTTATCACCGACCAAGCACCCGAAACTGCTCCCAAAGACTTCGATGAGTCTTTGCGATTGGCTTATGATTATTATTTTAATGAAGTCCTCGACGACTACGAGCGAGAGGATTTAGAAGATAGCCAAATCTCATTTGTCGATTATCCATTTATCAAAGAACACTTGATGACCCTGAAATCAGAAAATGATGTGCAGCACATTTATGATTTCATGAAATGGTATTTTTCACAAACGGCCGAGTGGTCTGAGCATTTTAATAAAATTGCTCAGATTCCTTTTCCTTTGGTGTTGTCGCTTTTGCCTGATGCCAGTTTAGAAAAAAGTTTTGAACTAAGTTTTGGAGGCTTGCAAAATGGCTACATGGTGAGCCGTTATTCGAGAGAAAACAAGGCTGTGCCTAGCATCGACAGCAAGCCTACGGCACAAAACCCATTGGTTTACAAGCTTCTAGGCGACTTAGAGCATTACGATGCTACGTTTACTTTTGACGATTGGTTCGATTATTTTTCCAATATTTTTGGTGTAAATCCTTTGCCTTTGGCTATTAAAAGTGTGCTAAAAGACGACCCTTTGATTTTATTTTTGGGGGTTCGGGTCGAAAAATGGTACATTCAAGTGGTAATGCGTTTGTTGTTGGCGAGCGGTCAAGGCGGTTTGTTGAAAGGCAAAAAGTTTGCTTTTGTCAATGCCCGAGAAAAAAATGTGGAAGATTTGGCAAAAAAACGCCTCAACGTGATGTTCGACGAAGCCAATCCAACGCAGTTGTTGGAAGAGCTTTATCAGGCTTGTCGCCAAGAAAAGCTTTTGCGAGTAGCCCAAATAGACACCATGCGTATCAATGCCAAGGTGTTTATTTCCTACAATCACGCCGATGGAGCATTGGCCGATAAGCTCAGGGCTGATTTAGAAGAAGTAGGCATAGAAGTCATCATCGACAGCGATAATCCGATTGGGTTTGAGATTCCTAAATTTATCAACGAAAGTATCGCCAAAGCCGATTTTGTGTTGCAATTGATTTCGGCTAATTTCTTAACTTCTGCTTGGGTAGCCCAAGAGTCGGTTAAGGCATTTACCTTGGCCGAAATCATGGGAAAAGTGGTATTGCCTTGCCAAATCGACGATGCCCTCAACGACAACGAATTTAGAAACAGTGCCATGCGGTCGTTTGAAGATAAAATCAAAGATTTTGGTATTGAAATGGGCAATCGACTCATGAAAGGCGAAAGTATAGAAGACCTGCAACCGCAATACCAACGGGTGTTGGAGCTAAAAAACAACTATGATAAAACCATTGCAGAATTTAGGAACAAAAACCGAGGTGATTTGCGTGGCAACAACTACGATAAAGGCTTACAACAAATATTTGCGTCTATCAAAAAATATTTGGCTGTGCCAGCTTAATACAATTGTGAATTGTTAATGGTCAATTATGAATTAGACTTATTCATAATTTTAAGTATTTGAAAATAAATAATTTAACTCACAATTCACTCAATAACACCCCAACCATTATCATTTTATTGAACCCAGCAATCGCTACGCAACACAATATGTCAGAGCAACCTTTACTCAACCGGTATCCGGGCGCTAATAGTTTTACCACAGAGCAAGAAGATTTGTTCATGGGGCGAGAAAAGGACACCGAAATTTTTTATCAGTTGATTCACGCCCATCAATTAGTCATTTTGTATGGCAAAAGTGGTTATGGCAAAAGCTCGCTCATCAATGCTGGGGTTGTGCCTCGCCTAGAGAAAGAAGCACTTCGACCTACGCATTTTTCTGTCCGCTTGTTCAACAAAGCACAAGGAGCAAACACAGCGGCGAAATCGCCACTCAATACGCTTGTTACGTCGTTGGCGAGCAATACTGAGGAGTTGGCATGGATGCAACCTTTCAAGCAACAGGCATATCCGAGAGGAGTATTTTGGTATTGGGTAAAACAATATCAATATTATAATGAAAATGCCCCGATTTTCTTATTTTTCGACCAATTTGAAGAACTTTTTACCTATACAGAAACAGAAATAGAAGATTTTGCCTCGGAATTGGGTATGGTTTTATTCCAAAAAATTCCAGATTTTTTACGTAAAAAAGAATTATTCACCCATTTATCGGCCGAAGAAATGGCGTTTATCCATGAAAAACCCAATGTCAAATTGGTGTTTTCGATACGCTCCGATAGAATGGCCCTGCTCAACCGCCTTAGCAAGTATTTACCCAACCTACTGAAATATCATTACGAACTCGATGCCCTCGACGAAGACGAAGCCCGCAAAGCCATTGTCAAGCCTGCAAGCCTTGTCAGCACAAGGTTCAAAACTCAGCCTTTTCGCTATGAAAAAGAGGTAATAGAGTCCATTCTCAAACGTGTGAAAAACGTGCATGATGGCAAAGTAGAAACGGCGGCACTGCAAATTATTTGTCGCTTTTTGGAGGAAGAAAAAGTATTAAGTTTAGGCAAATCCCTTATTTCTTTAGAGGTATTAGGGAATATCAAAGACATCTTTAAGGAATATTACCAAGCCTCGCTCAATACCCTTGCCCCAGCCGAAAAAGAAGCGGCAAGTAAGGCTATTGAAGAAAAGTTTATCCAAAACAACCAACGGATTCCTTTCGAGAAAGGATACATTCAGCAAGAATATGCCCTCACCGACACCACGCTGGATGCCCTAGAAAAAAGTACCCTTTTACGCAAAGAACAAGATGCTTACGGCCGCTTGATTTATGAAATTGGGCACGATACCCTCATTGAACCTATCTTAGAGTTTGCCGAAATCCGCAGACAAGAAAACGCCCTACGCCAAGCCGAAGCCTTGCGGAAAGAAGAAGCCAAGAAAAGAAAAATTCGTAACCGTAATGCAGCCATTATAGCAGGTATTTCTTTGGTTGGTCTTGTGGTTTCGCTGTACTTTTTGTATGAAGCTACCCAATCAGAAGCCAAAGCTATTATGGAACAAAAAAGAGCTATTATAGCACAAGCTAGAGCCGATACTGCGGCTAAACACGCACGCACCAGCGAAGAAGATGCACTCAATAAAGCAAAAGCATTAAAAAAAGAAAAAGATAGGTCGGATTCATTGAAAGAGTTAGCCCAAAAAGCAGCGGAGTTAGCTAAACAAGAAAAGAACAAAGCCGAAGAACAAAAAAAAGCCGCCCAAGCAAATTTAGCTACGCTTTATTTTGAAAAAGGTAAAATATTTATCGAAAACAAAAAGAATATAGAACGCAACGGGGGCAAACCCGACATTGTAAAAATATATATTGACTCGACTAGAAGGTACATTAGGTTGCTGGAAACGTTAGAAAATGAAAAAAAAGTCTTTTATATACGGGAATTAGAAAAACAGATAAAAACTTCAAAACATTGATAAGCTCAACCCATCTGGGTACAAACACTTTATCGGATAAACTTATTTGATTACAACTCAATACTTGAGATTTTATGAAGTACCTTACCATTGTATCTATCGTTTGGGCTTGTATGCTTATACATTTCTTTTCTTTTGCACAAGACAAAAAGAAGGGAAATCCAGCCTTGAACAAACTTTATGAACGCCAACTCGAACTTGGCGATGACTTAGTAAAAAAAGGGAAGATGGCAGAAGCCATCAAAAGTTATAACATTGCTCGTATCTTGGCAGATGCAGACGATGATAAACAGGCAATACTTGATAAAAAACTAGACAACGCCTTTCAATCGGTACAAGCCTTGGGGCTTGATGTAAAAGCCTTGTATTGGTCGTCGGAGGCATCCAGACTTAGCCCCATTCAGAGCATTCGCTTGTTGGAAGTGGCAGACACCACAGCAAAATCGGTAGAAACCAAAGATGCCATCAAAGAACAAGAACAGCTCTTTTTCAACACAAGTGCCAAGCACGCTTTTCGGGAAAAGAAGCGTTTTGAGGATTGCAGCGACATAAGTTTTTCGCCCAAAGCTAAATGGCTTGTTGTGACCAATAGCAGATATAAAAAACAACTCTGGAATGCTACAAAAAGCCCCATGAGCCTATCACTTGACGACACCGATGTGGTAAAAGTATTTTTTGCAGACGACGATAGCTACGTTGTCACCGTGAACCAACAAAAACAAGCCAAATTACGCCATTTAGATACCCTAGCATCTGCCGTAGAAATACCTGTATCTCTAGCAGGCAATATCGAAAAAGTATATTTTTCGGCTGATAATCAGTTTTTAGCTGTGGTAGAAAGCAACAAAGCTACCTTGTATCACCTCCGAGATAGGCAACTTACCATGCCTTTTAGTATTGCTAGGCATGGCGTACAAAAAATTGTATTTTCTAAAGATAGCCAATGGATGCTTACCATTCCTGTATCGGCCCAAGACACGGTGCATCTATGGAACCCGACAACCCAACAAGAGTTTTTTTGGCTAAAAAATGAAAAAGAAATTCGGTCGGTTCAATTTTCGAGCGACAACCGTTGGCTAGTGACCATGAACGAAGATGGAGAGCATAAACTTTGGGATTTGCAAACCCAAAAGCAAGTACAACCCAATCCGAAAATTCAACGCTACAAAGAAATTATTTTATCAGACGATGATAAAAAGGTCGTTTTTATCGATTACCAATACCAAGCCAAACTTTACCAATTACCTCTTTTGAAGGAAATTCCTTGCGAACCATTTACCAAAAGTGTAGAATTTGTCAAGTTTTTTCCCATACAAAGCGATACCATTTTTGTCAAATACGCCGACGGTAGCCGAAAAGTCATGAGCATTAAAAATGATACTATTTTTGTAAAATACACCAATGGCAGGCGAAAAGTCATGAGTATTACAAAAGCTCGTCCTGTAGAATACCTCAAAGACGAAAATTTGCTAGAAGACGTGTTTGTATCGAGCGATGCTACTTGGGTTTTAACATTCAATGATAACTTATATGCTTACAAATTATGGAACAATAAGTACGGGAATCTGGAGCATTTTAATTTTGAAAAAAATATACAAAAAATACAATTTTCGCCAGATGCCAAATGGATTTTCACCAAACACAGTAACAATCAGGGTAAGATTTGGCAAATTGATTCGAAATTGGCAGAAACGCTCAGCGATGTAAAAGAGTTTTCATACTCGGCTGATGGCAAATGGCTGATGGTGAATGACTTTAGAGGCAATTTGCGTATTTCAAAAATGGAAGAAAGTTTGTTTAAATATGAGAAAATTGAAAAAAATGTAAAAAAAGCATCTTTTTCAAGCAATGGACAATGGGGGCTTATTACCTACACGTCGGGCGACGTAAAACTCATAGGACTCAGCGACTCTTTACAGGTGATAAACATCAAGCCATTTCTTAAAAAAATACAAGATATTAGCTTGGGAATTGGGAAACAAGATTTGAATTTTGACCTCAAAAATGGTAAAAAAACGACGCTACAAAGCTTTCAAACGCAAAATATCAAGGCTAGTATTAGCAAAAATTTAAAGCATATTACCGCATTACTCAAGCCCTATACAACACCTGTGAGCTTTGATAATGACACCATCTTGGTGACAAAACAACCCATAGATAGCCTGCCAATGGTAGTTGAAGTACGATACAAAAACCAGACACATCGCTTGTGGCTCAACGAAAATATAAACGTAAGCGATTCTAATAATACACAAATTGTAAATAAGCACTACCTTTTGGTAAAAGTTGGGCGTTCCTTGGTAAAAACAGATATTCGCAAAACTGGCGATTGGTTCAGCTATGGCGATGGCGAAGAAATGAACTACAATCAATATGCGATAGAACAATGGAAAAGAATATTTAAGGATACCTTTTTACTTCCACTGGAAGAAGATATTATCAAGAAATATCAATTCTCAGTCAGTAATGTACTAAAGGTGAATAAATAATCTGTAACAATATGAATGCCATAGTAAATAACAGCATCCCCCATACACAACAATAAGCTGAATACTAGAAGCTTACATACAATACAGTAAACTATTAGATGTTTAGCTATACATCGCACCTAAGTAAAGTTTGGCTTTTCGGGAGTTTTTTTTCTAATTTGTTGCCCGAAACTAAACATCCCTTTGGTAATGACAAGAACATACATCGTTCGATTAGTGATTCTCATAAGCTTTTTGATAATCCTTTTCGATATATCGCAGTTTAGCAAACAACCCTTGGTATTAGATACCCCAACCTATTTTAGGTGGCTCGATTGGCTAGTTTTTGCTATTTCGCTGTATTTCGTTTTTAAAATTAGCCGTTATCCACTGCCCGACGACACCATGAATAAACTAATTGTAAGAACGGTATTTTTCTCTTTTGTATTTGCTTTTTTTATTGTGTATAGCCAAAGTTATATTTTTCCTTTAGGAGCATTGATAGGCTATACGTTCATTTTGAATAATGAGTTAAAATAGCCCCGTTGTACTCAGGCGAAGCGATTTGCCTGAGTACAGCACCCCTACACCATCTTCTGCGCTACGATTTTATGTATTTTTTGCCAACTTCAATTCAAACCAACCCTTCATTTATTTCTATGAGAACCTTTCTTTTGCTTATCGTCTGGCTTTCTTGGCTAGAACCTAGCTTGGCACAATCGGCAAAGCCACTTTATACCTTTCCTTTGGGCGTACAAACCTATACCTATCGGAATAGTTTTCCGCATGGCGTAGAAGCTACCCTCGACACCATACAAGCCTTGGGCATTACCGTGCTAGAAGGCAATGTCCCCAAGGGCATTAGCACCGAGGCGTATTTGGCAATGCTCAAAAAACGAAACTTGACCTTGGTTTCTACAGGAGCCAGTTATGAAGAAATTGTAGCCAATCCTTTGGCAGTAGTACAACAAGCCAAAGCCCTTGGCGTGAAATATGTAATGGTAGCTTGGATTCCCCACAAAGATGATTTCGATTGGCAAGAAGCCAACAAAGCCGTAGATGATTTTAATACCGTTGGAAAAATTTTAGCCGCCAACGGGCTCACCTTTTGCTATCATATTCATGGCTATGAGTTTATGTCTTACCAACAAGGCACGCTCTTCGATTATATGATGCAACACACCAACCCCAAATATGTTTCTTACGAACTAGACATACTTTGGGCACATCATGGAGGGGGCAATCCTCTTGCTTTACTCCAAAAATATGGCAAACGCTTTAAATTATTGCACGTAAAAGACCTGAAAAAAGGCGTGCAAGGCGACCACTCAGGCTCTACTCCTACCACCAACGACGTGGCATTAGGCACAGGACAAATAGATGTAGCAGGCATTATCCGAGCCGCAAAAAAATGGGGTATCAAGTATTATTTCATCGAAGACGAAAGCCCAATACAACACCTGCAAGTACCACAAAGTATCGCCTACTTGAAGAGCTTGTAAGCAATTTTGACCGTTTACTAGGTTTGGGGCTTTAGATGCTAGTTTTATTAGACTTTTCTTCTATATTGCCACAAACCTACGAAACGATTGAAATATGGAACAACTACAACTGAACGATGCCCACGTTTTTGTTATCAGCGACCTGCACATTGCTAAAGGACTCGAAACGAACGGTTTGTATGCTGGAACGGAAAACTTTTTTGCCGATGCTGCTTTCGATCGATGGATTGACTATTGCATTGGTAAGTCGAGAGGAGAAAAAGCGGTATTGGTCATCAATGGCGATTTTATCGACTTTTTGCGTGTTATTTTTCAAGCAAATGAAGTAGAACACCTCGATTACCAAGGCTGGATTACGGAGCTTGCTAAGGTGGGCATTCATAAGTCTGTATCCGAACTCAAAGCAGGCATCGAAAAAGATGAAAGTTCTTTTGGCTTTAAAACCCAAGATTATAAATCTATCTGGAAGCTTTGGAAAGTAGCCCAAGGGCATACCTTACTTTTTAGTGCTTTGGGCAAATGGCTAAGTTCACCACACCGAAGTTTGTTTATTTTGAAAGGCAACCACGACCTCGAATGGCATTGGAAAACAGTACAGGGCTATTTTAAAACCCTCATGCAAGAGGAAATACGGCGAAGTTTTGGCTTTGCTTTAGCCAACGAAGCCATCCTCTTTTTTGAAGACCAACTCATTATTAATCAGAAATTCTATATCGAACACGGGCATCGCTACGATAATTTTGCTTATGTGGCAGGTACGCCCCAATTAGATGCACCCCTCAACGACCAATTGCGGTTGCCGTTTGGCTCATTTTTTAATCGGTATTTGCTCAATAAAGTGGAACTGAATTACCCATTTCTCGACAATATCAGACCGACTACCAATATTTTACCGATTTTATTAAAAGAGCATTTCTTTTTAGGCATCAAATTACTGGCTAATACCCTTTGGCGTTTGCCTAAATTTGTGCGTAAAAACAAATGGAGTTATGCTTTTTCAGCCTTGCTCACATTTATACTCGTGATAGTGATACCGCTCGCTATCATGCTGTATTGCGTGTATCAAGACTGGGTAAACAGTGGCGTAAACGCTACGTTTCTTACTAAATTGGGTAGCCTCAAAAACATAGGTTGGATGGCTCTTTCATGGCTTTTCGGTAAATTATTAGCCTTTTTTCAAATAGAAGAACCCAACGATTTATCAGTTTTTGCCCAACAAGTTTTCAGCAATAACCCCCAACTCGAAATTGTTACCATGGGACATACCCATACGCCTTACCAGATGCGTTGGGGCAAACAGCAGTTTTACAATACTGGTACGTGGATTCCTATTGTAGAAACCTCTACTACCGCCGTGCGACACGACCGCACCTTTACCTTTCTGCACGTAGAGGTCGGACAGTTTAATGTATTTGCTCATCCGCTGTTGCGTTGGAACGATGATGCTGGCCGAGCCGACTTATTAGATATAACGATGAAAACATAAGTATATCAATAGTTGCAGTAAATGGTAAATGCAGGCTTTCGGAAATGAAACAATAGCTTGATTGTTTCATTTCTGAAAGCCTTCGTTTGTACAGTACTAATCTCGACTATAAAAACACTTGATATAGGTCAATAAATAAAATTTTATAAAGTTTGTTTTGTATTTTAAAACTACCTCAACTTTTGTTCACACACATTTTTTCTCGCTTGTACCTTATTTTTTAACTTTTATTTTATTAGACAAAAAACAAAATAGTTTTTTCTTCATTTATGGCATTATTGTTGCATTAATCTTTAAGTAGAGCATAATGATTATTTTTTTGTAAAATTTATGCTACGAACGAATCCTTAACTTTAAAAGATACCGCTATTATGAATATTATCCTCAAAAAAAGACTACTTCTCGTTGATTTTGTCGAAACCACTAGATTGATGCTAGAGCATTTTTTAGGCGACGAATTTGAAATTATCCACAAAAAAGACGGTGCCGAAGCTTGGCATTTTTTACAGTCAGGAGCAAGCATCGACTTTATGATTACCGAAATCAATTTGCCTAAACTGAATGGCAAACAGCTTATTCAACAGCTAAGGCAACAAAGCCAGTACCAGCATTTGCCTATCATTTTGCTTACAGGCACAAACGAACTTCAGGACTGCATCGAGTGTATCAACTTAGGAGCGGATAATTTTGTAAACAAGCCCTTCAATCCTTTCGAGATACAAGCCCGCATCAATACATTTTTGAAGTTGCAACAACGAAGGTTATACAAGCAAGTTTCATAGCATTTCATTCCCTGCCCATATCTTATACTTTCCTTTGAGAAAAAATAAAAGGACTGCACAGGGCAGTCCTTTTTGTTTTGAAAGCTATTTTGTCCGATTTTCAAGTACAACCACACTCAATTGTTTTGCTTTTTTGCCCTTGCCTTGGTATTGCCTTTCGTGAAGACTAAACGAACCCAGCACCAAATCGGTATCACCGTCGGCATCGGCATCGGCGGCATCCATCACCATCCAGCGTCCTTGAGCAAACAGGGGCAACGTAGATGCCTTAAAATGGTTTTCGCCCATGTTTTCAAAATACAAAAAGCCTTCGTTGGGCTTTTGTTTCGTATCGGTAAAAAAAGAAATTGCGGCTAGGTCGATGTCGCCGTCTAGGTCAAAATCTTGTGCCAACGCTTTAGATGCACCAAACATGGGGTAAAAAAAGGCTTTTATAAATTGATTTTTCCCATTATTGAGCCATAAATATACACCATGATAGCGTTTGAGCGAAAGCGACAAGTCGGCATTATCACCATTGGTATAAAGTATATCGGTAAAACCATCGTGGTTGAAGTCGAGCAACTGCATAAAACTAGAGCCATACACTGGCGGAAATCGCATGATGGTTTGTTCTTCAAATTGCCCATTTCCCTTATTGATAAACCAAACGATGCGTTCTTGTGCCTGCGTCATCAGGGCAGCTATATCGGGTAAGCGGTCGCCATTGAGGTCTTGTACAATCGTATTTCTAGCACCCGGCAATGCCGACAACAAATGTTCGGAATGGTCTTTGCCATCAAACCAGCTCAATCGCCCGATTTCATTTCCAAATTGGCATACCAGAAAATCGGCAACGCCATCTTGATTAAGGTCGGTATGATTACAAGCCACCGGACGGCGTAAAGTATCTAACAGGGTTTGTACCTGATGCGTAGCACCAAGCGTTTGTAGCTTTCCTTGTGCCAAATTACTTGGGTCCATTTGTCCCATTGTAAGCCAAAAAGGCTGCTGGCCTGCGTCAAACCATACATCCGACACGGGACTATTGAGCGGAATCGTCTTATTGATTTGCCCTGCTGTATTCATCGCCACAAGCCGATTATCGCCTCGGTATCCTACATAAATTTGTTGTTGAGCGGGTACAATCTTCACCAATGTAACCAAGGAAGGTGCTGCAGTTGTATAAAAAGTAGTAGGTTTAAACAAAGACAACTGTGTAGCAGGTTTTGCCTTCGAGGCTTGTGGCAAGACCGTTTTGGGAGCATTTTTCACATAATAATCCACAATTTTTTGCCAATCTTCTGTAGCCATTTGTGCTTGGTCGGGAAACACATTCGCTACACTCAAAGCCATCATTTCTTCATAATCAAGGTTGGAAAAATAACCCATTTTATTGCCCATTCCCAAACGCAAAGCCATATTGGGCAGTACTCCGTTTGCCCACGTTTGTTGGTCAAGTAAATCTGGTGAGGGAAATTCATGACAACTCGCACAATACTGCTTGGCAAGGGTTTCCCCCGAAAGCTTACTCGGCTGTGGCGGTGTATCTGTGGTTTTGTTTTGTGAAGAGGAACAAGCCACAAGCCAGCCACAACCCCAAAACATAAGCATAATCATAACTTTTTTCATGAGGTAAAGGAGAATTTTGGTAAAAATCATAGCATCGCAAAGATAAACAAATATATTGCATCTATCTGATACAATATATAAAAATACCAATTTTGTAAAAAAACCTTTATTTCATTAACCATTCATCATCTTTAAATGCCGAAAATATAATTTTTCCACTAGAATTCACTTTATTAATGCCACAGGGTAAAAGATTTTTGCAACTTGCACGTTAAAAGGAGTACCAACTATCATCCATCGTTTTATCAATAAACCTTATCATCTCAATCAACATGAAGAAAAGCCTTCTACTACTCTGTCTATGTTTTTTTTACACTACGCTTGTTGTAGCCCAAAGTCCCGTGCGAGTCAGTATCAAAGGAATGGTACAAGACACCAATGCCGCCGTGCTGTCGGGTGCAACGGTCATGCTTTTGCAGCCCAAAGACTCGTCGTTGGTCAATTTTGCGAGAGCCAACGACAAAGGAGCATTTGAATTTCGTAATGTAAAAAATGCCAATTACCTCCTCAAAATTTCTTATGTAGGCTTTTTACCCTACCAACAGCCCATCAAGCCAAGCACTACCGAACAACTCGACCTTGGAATAATCAAAATCAAACCTATCGCCAAAGAACTCATCGAGGTGGTTGTACGAACCGCCAAAGCACCATTGACCATCAAAGGCGATACCATCGAGTACAATGCAGCTTCGTTTAAAGTACCTCCAGGCTCATCGGTAGAAGACCTGCTCAGACGCTTGCCAGGCATTGAAGTGGATGCCGACGGCAATATCAAGGCACAAGGAAAAGACGTGAAAAAAGTATTGGTCGATGGTAAAACCTTCTTCGGCGACGACCCCAAAGCTGCTACCAAAAACTTAGGTGCTGAAACCATTTCAAAAGTACAGGTCTTTAATGGTAAATCAGACCAAGCCAATATTACGGGTGTTGACGATGGGAAAAAAGAAAAAACCATCAATTTAGAACTCAAAGAACAATACAAAAAAGGGTCGTTTGGTAAAATTACCGTTGCGGCTGGAACAGAATCGAGAGGGGCTTTACGTGGAAATTATAACCGTTTTAATAAAAAAGAACAGTTTTCTGTGCTAGGGTATGTCAATAATATCAACGAAACAGGCGTAAACTGGAGCGACTATGGCGAGTTTAAAGGCAATAATTCTTTCAACCAAAATGATAATGGCGACTTTGGCTTTGGAAGCAATGGCCGCTACTATTTTAGTGATGGCGGAGGACTATTGAATAACTTCGACGGCAGAGGCTTTACCAACAACTTCGGGAGTGGGGTCAATTACAACTATACGCATCAAAAAACCAAGCTCAGTACAAGTTATTTTTATAACCAAACCAAACTGAACCTGACACAGTACGAAACCCGAAAAACTTTTTTACAAAACAGTTCTTTTACCACAACTGATACTACTTCGTCGGTCAATTTTAGGGGAAATCATAGCATTGCAGCCCGTTTTGAGCAAATGCTCGATTCGAGTAACACCCTGATTACCAAGCTAAATGTGCGTTTTAGCAATTCGACCAATAATAATTTACAAAACCAACGTTATTTGGTGGACGACACCAGCCTCCGCAATGCCATCAGCCTCAACAATGGCACGGGTTTAGATGCCTACAACGTATCGGGAACAGCGATTTTTAGACATAAATTTAAAAAGAAAAATAAAAACTTTGCCGCCAGTGCCACTTACACTACGTCGTCGTCGGATGGTTTTGAAAACATCAATTCTTTAACCAAATTTTTCAATGCGTCTAATGTAAACGACCAAATCAAGGCTATTGCCCAATTGAACCAAAATACCAACAAAACACAGTTGTTGAAGGGCGGTTTATTTCTCTTGAATCCTGTTTCTAAAAAAGTGTATTGGGAAAGTTTTTATAATTTTAGCAGCGACCAGCAAACCGTAGGCCGTGATGCTTTCAATGCCTTATCGGCCGAAAACAAACGTTACGATAGCTTGAGTACCTATTATACCAACACCATTCTTTACAACCGAATTGGTTCGAGTGTGCGTTATTCACATTCGGGGGTAAATGTTTCGGTAGGTTTGGCAGCCTTGCGTTATAACCTTGATGGAAAGGTGTATCCGCAAAAAGATAAACCCTTGAGTGCCACCATCGACAAGCAATACGATGCCCTTACGCCCAACTTATCGACCAGCATTGAGTTTAAGAACAATGCCTACGTTGGTCTGAATTACAACCTCAATGTAGAAGCCCCAAGCATTACCGATTTGCAACCTGTACTCAACAACAGCAACCCTTTTTATATCACCACAGGAAACCAAAATTTGTTGCCAGCCAAAAGCCACGAGGTATCGGTCGATTTCTATAAATTTGACCCAGCCACTTTTATGAATTTCAGTGTTTGGGTAAACTACAATTATTACCTCAGCCAAATTGTCTATAACCAAATAGTAGATGCCAACCTCGTTACCCGCACTCGTCCCGAAAACATTGCCGGAGGGAGAAGCATCAATGGCGGATTGTATTCGAGTTTCCCGATTATCAAGACAAAATTGACGGTTAATTTGAATGGCCAAATCAATGCTTCCAAAAACCCGACGTACATCAATGGCGTTGAAAATGAAACAGATAACCAACGTTATACCATGAATTTGGGCTTTAATTTATCGCCAAGCGATAAGTTTTTGATGAGCCTCAGCGGAGGATTAGGCTTCAACAACATCGACTATTCTATCGACCAAAGACAAAACCAAAAAATTAGAACGTCGTCTGTCGATGCTTCTATCAAGTGGAATTTTGCTCCTAAAACCTTCTTTGAAACCAACCTAGACTATAATACTTACCAAAACGACCGTTTTAATTTCAACCAAGATATACCTATCTTAAACTGTTCGGTAAGACGATTGTTGATGAAAGACAATAAACTAGAGCTTCGTTTGGCAGCCTTCGACGTGTTTAACAAACGCCAGACCATCACCCAACAAGGCTACCAAAACTACGTAAGCAACCAAAAAGCCCTTACGCTTGCCCGCTACGTCATGTTGAGCCTTACCTATAATGTAAAAGGACATGAAGGTAAATTGAAGAAAAACGGAGGTTGGTTCTAACAATGGAAGCCTCACACGATTTTAGGTATATTTTAACAGAAAAATATTGTATGAAAAAAGGACTCATCTTGTTTTTACTGCTCGGCTCGTTGACGAGCTTGGCACAAGAAAATGAAGGGGTAGTATATTTTACCCGTACTACTTATTGGACAAAAATGCTCAGTCAGCTTACGTTTTTGAGTAAGCAAGAAAAGGAACGAATGTCGTATATGTTTGCTGGCAAAGACGACTGGAAAGTTTATACTTTATTGTATTTCAATGAGAACCAGAGCAAATACATCAATTCGGAAGAAAAAAACGAAGAATCGGAAGGCTACGATTGGCGTAAGGAAGAATACATTGTAAGCCGCAATTTCGCCAAAAACACCATGACCGACGTAATCGAAATGATTGGCAAAACGTACATCATCGAAGATTCTTTGCAAACGCCTAATTGGAAAATCTTAAACGACCTCAAAGAAGTGGCAGGGCATATTTGTATGAAAGCCATGATAGAAGACCCCGTGAAGAACCAAAAAATAACAGCTTGGTTTGCCCAAGACCTCCCTTCGAGTGCTGGGCCCGAACGCCTTTGGGGCTTGCCCGGTATGATTCTCGAAATAGACATCAACGACGGCACCGTAATCGTGCAAGCAAGCAAGATTGAGTTCAAAAAGCTCGGACAAGAACTTGATTTACCTAAAAAACTCAAAGGGAAAAAACTTACCGAAACCGCTTACCAAGAAATGATAGATAAGTTTATCAAGGAAAAAATAAAAGAGGAAGTAAACCCTTACTGGATGCTTCGGTATTAAATAGCCAGTTTTGGGTAAAAAAGCGACAATGACCAACATTGTCGCTTTTTTTTATAAACAATGGAAAGAAAGGTAAATGCCAAAGAACCTTTCCTATTTTACCTAATTATTGATAATTTAGCCTCGTCAAGCAAATCCAACAAGGTTTCTAGCCAATAATGGATTTTGCCATTGAGCCACAAAAGTTTCATAAAGCTTTGAAGTCAATTTTTATGAAACGCTTATCTTATCAACTATGCGGTCTTTTTATCGAATTACGCTTTTTTTTGCCTTACTTGTGGCTAGTGTTTGTAGCACAAAAGCCCAGTTGGTTATCAGCCCCAAAGCTCTTACTATTACAGGCGATTATGGCATGGCTATTAATGGGCAGTCTTTTCAAAAAGAAGCCCTATTGAGCTACAAAGGCTATCAATATATTGCCTTTTACGATGCCAACCGCTACGTTTGCGTAGCCCGCCGTTGCCTACAAAACAACCAACTGGCTGTCGTTCGCTTTCCGCATCAATTGAGCAAAGACGATGCCCATAATGTTATTTCGATGGGCATTTGTCCGAACGATGGCACATTACATTTGGCATTCGACCATCACAACGACGACTTGCATTATATTCGGTCGAAAAAATTATTAGTCAATTATCCTACAAAAGTACGTTGGGAACTTGCCAATTTTTTGCCTGAAACCAATCGTTTAGATACCGAAATCGAAGACCTTTCTTATCCGCAGTTTGTCACCACGCCTACAGGCAACCTGCAATTGTTTTATCGTACTGGCGAAAGTGGCAAGGGCGAAACTTGGATGGCAACGTATCAAGCCCACAAACATACGTGGAGTAACCGCCATCAAATTGATTCGAGCGAAGGCGATTTTGAAGACGATTTGGGCAGTAGTAGCAGTCGCAATGCCTATTATAATGGATTCACTTACAATGCCAAAGGCATTTTACAAACAACCTTTACTTGGCGAGAAGATGCCCAAGGAGCTAACCACGACATTGGCTATGCCTATAGCCCCAACCAAGGGATGACGTGGTACAACAACCGAGGAGGCTTGATAGCAGAGGGCGAAAAATACCTTAGCATTTCTTCAGAAAAATCTATCATCCGCCCCGTTGACCGCAAGCAATCGCTTATGAACCAACAAGCACAAAACATTGACAACCAAGGCAATATCCATACTGTTATGTGGCGAAAATTACCTCAAAAGCCTTTTGAAGAAGGAAAGTTTTGGGACAGAAAAGCTTCGGGTTATTATCATTTGTACCGTTTGCCTTCGGGCAAATGGCGAGAAAACTTGGTGACATCCCCAGCAGGAACAAGACCTCAATTGATTTTTGATTCACAAAACAATGCTTACCTCATTTATACCCGACAAGCCCCAAGTGACCAAAGCCAACACCCCATTTATTTTACGCAAGGAATTTTGGTAGTTATGAAAGCCACAGCTACTCGTGGCTGGCTCGATTGGCAAGTATGGGCAGAAGAACCAACGCATTATTCGATACTCGAACCGCAAGTAGATACCTATCGCCTCAAGCACGACCATGTTTTGTCTGTGCTGATGCAAGCTGTTCCTACCAAAGTAGGAGCAGCATCTAAGCTATGGATTTGGGAAAAAAGTGTAAAATGAGGTAAGCGAATGTCTTTTTATGTCATCTATTTTAGAAACGATTCAAATTAATAATGGAACTGTGCAACAATTGGCTTACCACGAAGCCCGTTTGAATCGCACACGCCAAGAGCTATTTGGCTTGCCTCCTCTTGCGTTGGCAAGTTTTCTGCAAGTGCCAAACCCATATCAGCAAGGCATCGTTCGTTGCAGGGTGATTTATCGGCAACACATCGAAGAAGTGAGTTTTGTGCCTTATCAGTTCAAACCGATTCAAAAGCTTGTCTTGGTCGAAGACCCTAGCATCGACTACCGCATTAAGTGGCTCGACCGCCAATCGTTCGCCCAACACTTGGCGGCACATCCACAAGCCGACGAGGTGCTTATTACTCAACATGGTTTTATCACCGATGCCACCATTGCCAATGTAGCGTTTTGGGATGGTCGCCAGTGGTTTACGCCAACCACCCCTTTGTTGTGCGGTACAAAACGGCAATGGTTACTCGACACCCAGCAAATTGTGGCAAAGCCCATCAAAATAACCGATATAAACACCTACCAAGCCGTTTGTTTGATCAACACTTTCAGGGATTTACGCCACGAAGATGCCATTCCCATCGAGCAAATCCTGTTATAGACATTTGGGGAATTGTGGTTTGTTCGCTAAATTTGACAGAAAGCTCACGCCAAAACTCGTTGAATTGTGTCGAAAGAAAAAGTAAATCCCGCATTTTTACTCCGTCAAAAATTCCCTTTTGAACCTACAGAAGGACAAGTAGAATTATTCGACAAAATGGAAAAATTCATTTTAAATCAAGATGAATTTGGGCCTTTGTGTTTCTTGCTCAAAGGCTACGCCGGTACGGGTAAAACGACGGTTATTTCTACCATTATCAAGGTTTTGCCTAAATTTGGCTACAAAGCGGTATTGCTTGCACCTACGGGTAGAGCCGCCAAAGTGATGTCTAATTATGCTAAAAAAATAGCCCTGACCATCCATAAAAAAATCTATCGGCAAGTAGCCAACCAATATACTGGTAGCCTAGAATTTCAACGCCAAAACAACTATGCTACCAATACCATATTTATTGTAGATGAGGCTTCTATGATTGCCGACGATGCCGAATTTGGTACACCGGGGCTATTAACAGATTTGATGGAATTTGCCTTTACGCATCCCGAACTCGACTACAATGGCAATAAAATCATCTTTGTGGGCGATACCGCACAGCTACCGCCCGTAGGCAAAACGATGTCGCCAGCCTTAGAAAAATCATATATAGAAGGACAGTTTCATTTGGGTGTATTGGAGCAAGAACTAACCGAAGTGATGCGACAAGATGCCGAATCGGGGATTTTGTTTAATGCCACCCAACTGCGTAAAACCTTGCAAACAGCTACGCCTCAAATCAGTTTTATCACCAAGGGCTTTCGAGATTTTTATAAAATGACAGGTGAAAAACTCGAAGATGGTCTCAATTACGCCTACCGAAAGTTTGGGCGTGAAAATACCATTATCCTCACACGCTCCAACAAAACCGCCGTGCTGTACAACCGCTACATTCGGCAACAAATATTCGCCTTAGAAGACGAATTATCGGTAGGCGATTTATTAATGATTGTTCGGAATAATTACCACTGGCTTGGCGAAGATTCGCCTGTAGGTTTTTTGGCGAATGGCGATTTCGTAGAAGTCATGAAAATTAGAGGCATCGAAGAAATGCACGGGTTTCGTTTTGCAACCTTGCATTTACGGCTATTAGATTACGAAGACCATCCAGACATCGAAGCGAAAGTATTGCTTAGTACTTTGCATTCTAATACCCCAGCCATGACTAAAGATGAAAACAAAGCCTTGTATGATTCGGTATCGGAAGATTATGCCCATATTGTGAATAAAAAAGACCGCATGACCGAAATTCGGAAAGACCCTTATTTGAATGCCTTACAGATGAAATATGCCTACGCCCTCACTTGCCATAAATCGCAGGGCGGTCAATGGAATGCCGTATTTATTGAACAAGGCTATTTAACCGACGAGCAAATCAACGAAGACTTTGTACGTTGGCTCTATACGGCTATCACACGGGCAACGCATGAAGTATTTTTAGTGAATTTCCACCATGATTTTTTTGACTAAATCAAACTGATGATTTATGAAAAACAACAAGGGAAAACAAATATTTCCTGCTAAAAAATGGTCAATAACAAAACCCCATTTGTTAGGTTGTACAGTCTAACAAATGGGGTTGCATTTAATCAAAATCACTCCTTACTCGTCGCCCTTACTTACACCCCACACAGCAGGGTCTTTACGCCATTCTTGCAAAGTAATCAACTGAGATTCAGTAACATATTTTTTCTTGAGTGCTTCTTCCAATAAAGTTTCGTAGTCGCTCAACGTATAAAACTTCAATCCTTTTTCGGCAAAATTTTTCGTAGCTACTTCAAAACCATACGAAAAAATCGCCACCATACCCAATACATTTGCACCAGCCGCACGCAAGGCTTCGGCAGCTTTGAGCGAGCTACCACCCGTAGAAACCAAATCTTCAATCAATACAACCTTTTTACCTGGTTTGATTTCGCCTTCAATCTGGTTGCCCATGCCATGTTTTTTAGGTTCAGGACGAACGTAGCAAAAAGGCAATTCTAACCAATCGGCTACCAAAGCTCCTTGGGCAATGCCTGCGGTAGCCACGCCAGCAATGATATCGGCATCGGGCCAGTATGCTTGCACGGCAGCAGCAAGACCATTTTTGATAGCAGAACGAACTTTAGGATAAGACAAAGTAATGCGATTGTCGCAATAGATAGGCGAATTCCAGCCAGATGCCCATTTAAAAGGTTTGTCTGGACTCAATCTTACGGCTTTTACATCGAGTAGCATAGAGGCTACATCTTGAGCAAGGGTTGCTTGTTTCATAATATTACGTGTGTTAGATGAAGCTCGTACAAGCCTCATTTGTAACAGTCAATGGTATTGTGATTGTAAACTTCAATGCAAAAATAGGAAGAGTCCACTAAGATTTGCTAACAAAAATGTATTTTTGCCTTAACAAATACAAACAAACAAGGAAAGAAAAGCTTTTGGCATGAATGTATTTCACTGAAAAACAGAAACTTATAGTATAAGTTTAGCATTTTAAATTTCTCTGGATAAGCCCCATTAAATTCTATCATGTTTTTGCAATGAGCTGATTGTGAGATTTTTTTAATACAAAACGTAACCCTGTATTGTAACAAATATCAGCACTCATACGTACATCGCCATAAATTTACAAAGAATGATTATATTCATCGACGACCGTCCTATCAAAGTGATAGGCCTCAACAAAGCCAAATCGCTTACAACAACCGATTTCGACCATCTGATTGATGCAAAATTAGAGGCTGTTCGTCCCGAAAATTTAGAAGGACACGTACTCATTCTCAATGTGTTGTTGCCGACTATCAATCGTTTGTTTACCATTTTAAAAGAAAACGAACTTCCTCATTTCCAATCTATTACCTTGGTTACGCACGACAAAGTAGCAACCGAAGAGCAGATAAAAAAACAATACAAGGTAGTCAAAGCCGCTGGTGGCGTGGTACGCAATGAGAAAGGTAAAATTTTGATGATGTATCGTTTGAAAAAATGGGATTTGCCTAAAGGTAAACTCGAAAAAAATGAAAAGGCTAAAACGGGGGCTGTTCGAGAAGTAGAAGAAGAATGCAATGTAGAAGTACGATTGGAAGAAAAAATTTGTACAACCTTCCATACTTATACCTACAAAAACGAGCATATACTGAAACAAACCAAGTGGTATTCGATGGAAATACTCGACGATAGCAAAATGAAACCTCAGCTTGAAGAAAGCATTGAAAAACTAGAATGGATGGACAGAAAACAAATCCATACCGCTTTGATTAATTCTTATTCTTCTATTCGCTATGTGGTAAAAAGATATTTTTATGAAGGCGAAGATAAATGGGCTATCTAAATGAATTGAGTGATTGAGTGATTGAGCGAGTTAGTGAATCATGGATTAATATTTTGATTTTCAAATATTTGAAAGATTAATTTAAAATTACGATTTTAGGCAATTGAATCAAAACAATACTCGTGAGTATCTTTTAAATACTTGCATGAATCAAAACGATACTCACGAGCAGTAAAACATGACAAACTAACTCACAATTCACTAACTCACAATTCACTAACTCACAATTTGAAACGACTTAGGCAAGCGCCTGTACAATATCGGCTTTGATGTCGTCGATATGCTCTATGCCCACCGAAATACGCAACAAGGTTGGCTCTACGCCTGCCTTGATTTGCTCTTCTTCCGACAATTGCGAATGCGTTGTAGAAGCCGGATGAATAATCAAGGTTTTGGCATCGCCCACATTCGCCAAGTGACTAATAAGCTTGAGTTTATTGACAAACTGTTCGGCTTGTGCTTTGTCGCCTTTCAATTTGAACGACAACACTCCACCAAAGCCTCTGGTAAGGTATTTTTTCGCCAGTTCGTGATAAGGGCTATTCGGCAAACCTGGGTAATTGACACCTGCCACGGCTGGATGTGCCTCTAGCCATTGTGCCAATGCCAAAGCGTTCTCTACGGTACGTTCCACACGCAAGGAAAGCGTTTCGAGTCCTTGCAAAAGCAAAAACGAATTGAACGGACTTTGAGCAGGTCCCCAATCACGTAGCCCTTCTACCCTTGCCCGAATGATAAACTGTATATTACCAAATGGGCCGCCAATGCCAAACACATCGTTCAACACAAGCCCATGATAGCTCGGCGATGGCTCTGTAAATTGAGGAAATTTGCCATTGCCCCAATTGTACGTACCAGCATCTACAATTACGCCACCCATCGACGTGCCGTGTCCGCCAATCCATTTCGTAGCCGACTCCACCACAATATGTGCACCATATTTGATAGGCTGGGCAATTGCACCACCAGCCCCAAACGTATTATCCACAATCAAAGGCAAATCATACTTTTGAGCCAAAGCGGCAAACGCTTCAAAATCGGGTACGCTAAAACTAGGATTACCAATGGTTTCGAGATAAATAAACTTGGTTTTTTCGTCTATCAAACGTTCAAAGCTGGCAACGTCGTCGCCATTGGCAAAACGAGCCTCAACCCCAATGTTTTTAAACGAATTTTTAAATTGGTTGTACGTTCCTCCATACAAAAAAGAAGTCGTCACAAAATTATCGCCTACCGTCGTAATGTTATTGATAGCGATAAACTGTGCCGCATGACCAGACCCCACCGCCAAAGCGGCTACACCCCCTTCTAAAGCGGCAATTCTTTTTTCAAAAACGTCGGTCGTGGGGTTCATAATACGGGTATAAATATTCCCGAATTCTTTCAAGGCAAAAAGATTCGCTCCGTGTTCGGCATTGTTGAACGTGTAAGAGGTTGTCTGATAAATAGGTACGGCTCTTGCGTTGGTTGTTGGGTCAACTTGCTGCCCAGCATGTAGCTGAAGTGTTTCAAAGTGCATAATAATCAAAAGGTTTAATGAATGATACTTTGGTTTTGTTAAAAAAATATACAAAAACTACATAAAGTTTATAGATTATATATAATTACGAAAATAACGTGTATTTATTGTTACCAAAATATTTTTTACAAAAAAATCGAAGATTATACCGAAAAAAGCTTAAAACCTAACATTTATCGAAAGCATAGCATTAAATCGCTCGGCTTGTTTTAATTTTGATGTAACAAAATAAAACTTTCTAACCCCATGAAAAAGTCAAACCTCTTGTTAATCGTAGCAATGGCTAGTATAAGCCTTCAATCTTGTATCAAAGCCGACGAGCAAATCCAACCTGCAAGTACAGATACTGAGTTTAAATCACTGACTGTTGCCGATGATTTCAATTGGAACACAGCCAATGCTGTTACACTACAAATTACGGGTACTCAAACCACAGAAACCGTAACAAATACCCTCATTATTAGCTCTGAAGATATGTCGGCGACTTATTATACGGGGCAACTAGCGATGGACGCAAACGCCAATATTAAGTTTGCTCTGCCTATCGACCAAAATAGTGTGTTGGTGCGTTATGGTTCAATTCAAAAAGTGGTTGCCATTAGCAACAAAACAGGTAACTTCAACTATTTGCCAAGTTTACCAGATGTAGAATAATTTCTAAATCCTCTTTTCAATCATCGTCTCTTTTCTAGTGACTAAACAATTGCAACCATGAAAAATATTCTCAAAATATTCTCAAGCCTTTTACTTTTCAGTTTCGCCTTTACAGTCCAAGCTCAAACCGTTTCTTTAGATATGGAATCGGGCGACCGCAACAAAGATGCCGCCAATTGCTGGGCTTTCGGTGCGATAGGGTATGCTAATAAATCGAACTATCCAGCAGTAATCAATGGTACTTATGCTGGTAGAACCAATCAATTGACCAATACTTCTACAAGTGCTTGTTGGTTGAAATCGCCTTGGTTTAAACCTGCCGCAGGAAATATTACTTTTAAAGTTAAACTCGACGGCAATCCTGGCACCACACGTGGCTTACAAGTTTTTTATATTCCATTTAACGAAAATGCCAAAGAAGACGACAAAATAAGAGAAAGTACACCCGTATCTATTTATACATTCAGCTTTCCTACAGCTACAACCACAACGCTTCAAAACATCAGCGTTCCTGTACCTACAGCACTGTTGGCAGACCCCAACAAGTATTTCAAAATTCAAATTAGTTTTGTTGGGACTGGTGGCACAGGCAGGGCGTTTATCGACGACGTTGTGATTCCTGGTACTTATTTTTCTAATCCTTCGGAAAACTGTTTGCCCAAAGTCATTATCACCGATAGCGACAGCGATGGCGTAAAAGATGCCGACGACGCTTATCCAAACGATGCTACCAAAGCGTACAACAACTACTTGCCAGCCAAAGGATATTCAACCTTAATGTTTGAAGATTTATGGCCATCGTTAGGCGACTACGATTTCAACGATTATGTAGTAGATTATAAACTCAACAGAATTACGAATGCCAAAAACAAAGTAGTAGAAGTGCAAGCCGAGTTTATTTCTCGTGCAGCAGGGGCAAGTCGTAATAATAGCTTCGCATTTAGTTTCGACGAATTAGCTCCATCAAAAATCCTCAGCGTAAAAGGCAATAGTGTTACCTCTGGTATTTTTAGTTTCAATGCCAACGGCACAGAAGCCAAGCAAAGCAGTGCCAATATAGTGGTCATTAGCGAGATTTTTAAAGTATTAGTACCTACAGGTCAAGGAATTGGTGTGAATACCACACTTGGTCTGCCCAAAGTAGCTCCTGCAACAACTACTGTAATCATTGCTTTTGATACCAAAAGTACCACGACAGAACTAGATGAGGTTGGTTTAGAAAAATTCAATCCTTACCTGATTGTCAACCAAGTAAGAGGCGTTGAAATTCACTTGCCAAACAAACCATCAAGCAACTTGGTCAATAAAACGCTTTTGAAAACGGGTGAAGACGACTACAAAGAAGGTGAAAAATATTATAAATCTAAAACCAACCTTCCTTGGGCCCTGAGTGTGACGGGTACGATTCCATATATGCAAGAAAAAATAGACTTTACGAAAGGTTATTTGAAATTTTATGATTGGGCTCAAAGTGGAGGCAAACTATACACCGACTGGTATTTAGACTTGCCAAGTTACCGCAATACAAAGGTTTTATACTAAAAATACTTTTTTGAACCCATCATTCATTACTCGTTTGTAGAAATGCGTTTCGCCTTTTTGTTTATGGAACAAAAAGGCGAAACGCATTTTAGGCAGGTTCAACTGCAACGATAGCATCGGTATTGAGCCGACCATACAAGTGCGGAAAAACGCCGTGGTCGGCAACCGCCTCAAATTTGAGTTCGGCATTGAGCTTATCGGTATCTATGTGCAACAACAGCAAATCAGTTCTTCCAGCAAAAAAACGCTGCAACGTTCCAGGCACTTGTGCGGCTGTTGACAAATGAATGAAGCCTTCGGTATGTAAACTTGGGGCTTCGTAAAAATCTTGTACAGCATATACTTGCCAGTCGGAAGCAGCTACAATATGATATAACAACATAGCGATAAATCTTGTATTTTTGTTTTTCTGTAAAATAATTCCTTAAAAATCAATAAAATAACCATAATTACCAGCCATTTCCTCGACTTACTTTTGTGGTAGCACCTGAATAAATCGCACAAAAATAGGGCAGGTTTCGCATTTTAGCGTAATTTTGACGCTTTAATGAGCATTTACAGAAGCAAGATGATGGATTTGGCCCAGCAACAAGTATTAAAGTTATATTCAGAACGCCTCCGTTTGCGTGTCTGTGGTATTTGCATACAAGACGATAAGCTTTTGATGATTAATCACGCTGGCGTTGTGCCGGGTCAACCCTTTTGGTGTCCGCCAGGCGGTGGGCTCACCTTCGGCGAATCTACCGTGGAAGCCCTACAACGAGAGTTTTTAGAAGAAACACGCACCCACGTAAGCGTAGGCGAGTTGATGTTTGTCAATGAATTTTTAGAACCTCCGCTGCACGCCATCGAGCTGTTTTTTGAGGTAAAAATTACAGATGGAACGGTGGCCAAAGGCGAAGACCCCGAAATGAAAAACCAGATTATCCAAGAAATTGCTTGGATGTCGTTTGAAGAAATCAATGCCCTCGCTCCAGCACAAGTGCATCGGGTGATAGGCTTATGCCACAGCATCGACGAACTCAGGCGGGTATCTGGCTATTTAGCCAAGCATATTCCTTTCAAAATATAATTCTTTCTTCGTTCTTCTAAATTTTAGGGATAATTTATTGCAAATCCTAGATTTCTTCACATATTTTGAGATGGAATTGTATTTTTGCGTCCATTTTACCCCAAACTTTATTTCAACATCAAAGGTAAAACTTAGCCGATGCAAGGCTATGAATGAGAGGCAGTCAATACAACGAAGAGATGATGGATTTTACTTTGTTCAACCCAGTTCGACATTTGGAAGCAACCATAGCCAATATACAACCCCTACGGAAGTTGCATTATGCCAGTTTCGAGCATGACAAACTGGCGTATTATCAATTATATATACAAATTTCATCTAAAAATTTGGTATTTTGGGTGAAAGACCTACGTACTAGCCAAATTATATGGCTAGAAGAATACGCATGGCCCATCTTGGGAGGTGAAACGAGTATTTGCGACAACATCGCTGTTATTCATCAAGCCCATGAATTTTTGAAATCGATTAAATGGGAAGCCATTCATTTGTGGATAGATAATCAATCATTTACACATATTCCTATTGATTTTTTCAGAAAAGAATACGTGCATCGGTATTTGCAGTTAGCCAAAGGACAAAAAATTCCTTCGGAAGAAGAAGTGTGCCATGTACCCGATACCACTTTTGGCTTAGTTCACGTATTTAGCACCGAAAGAAGTTTGATAGATTGGTTTATGACCAACTATCCTTTGGTCGATTTACACATCAAGCACTTAGCCCAGCGTGTCATGCAACAAGCCTATCAGCAGGCCTATAAACTCATTTTGGTGGTACAACAAGAAAATGTATGGCTGGCTTATCATACCGAAGAACAACTGCTTTTTTGCAACCGATTTGGGTATAAAGACATCCAAGATGTGCTTTATTTTACCCTATTTGTGTATCAACAATTGCAGCTAGATGCCGCCGAAGTACCGCTCAAAATATATGGACAAATCAAGCATGGCAACGAATTATGGTTGCTTTTAGCCGATTATATTACCTACTTAGCTTTGGGAGAAAGCACCTCGAACACCTGTCGTTTTGAAGATTTTGCTGCTTACCAATACATTGGTCTCGACTAAAATAGCCCAATTCAAACAACAACACACACGCATTCAATACCCAAAAACATGGCAACTCCAAAGAAAATTGCTTTTTTCCCTGGGTCATTCGACCCATTTACTAAAGGTCACGAAGATATTGTGCAAAGAGCCTTATTGCTGTTTGATGAGGTGATTATAGGCATCGGTCACAACGCCAATAAAGCACGGTATTTTCCTATCGAAAAAATGACGCAATGGATAGAACAAACCTTTGAAGGCAAGCCTGTAAAAGTAGTGGCGTACAATGGCCTTACCGCCAACATTGCCCGTGAAATGAACGCCAATTTCTTGTTGAGGGGCTTACGCAACACTACAGATTTTGAATATGAAAACTCTATTTCACAAGTAAACAGGTATTTAGTACAAGGCTTAGAAACCATATTTCTCATTACTTCGCCTCACCTTGCACCTATCAGCTCTACCATCATCAGAGATTTGCACCGCTATGGCACCAATGTAGAAGAGTTTTTACCCTACAGTTTGGATTAAGGCTAAACCCCGTTCCTAAGTGTAAGTTCAAAGCTCATTTCGAGGTACAAATAAGGTACAAATTGTTTATAAAAATAGCTAAAACACAAAAAAATCATAAACAACAATAACAAATAAAAACCTGACATTCAGAACTTTATCTGTTATTGTTATACATTAGTAATGAGTTATTTTGACTGATTACTTTCCTATACAAAACTTGGAAAAAATATTATCCAATAAATCATCTGTAGTAATCTGTCCTGTGATTTCACCCAAATGATGCAAGGCAAAACGGATGTCTTGTGCCAGAAAATCGCCTGTGATTTGATGCGACAATCCGTACAATACTTGGTCTAAGGCTTCGTTGGTTTTGACTAAATGTTGGTAATGCCTTATGTTGGTGACAACGGTGTCGCCAGCTTTGACATCATTGGTTTTAACACGAGCAACCAAGGTTTGTTTTAAGGCATCGATGCCCTCTTTTTTTGCAGCCGAAATCCAACTAATTGTAGGGAAAATGGCTTCAAAACTTGCTTTTTTAGCAGCCTCTAGGGTATCTATTTTATTGCCAATCAACAAATAAGGTGCATTAAATGCGGCAATTTGTTGTTGCATTTCTTCGATAGTTGTGTCGTTGGCATCAAACAAATACACAATCAAACTTGCCTTTTCCATTTGTTGCAAGGTACGCTCCACGCCTATTGCCTCGATGGTATCGTTGGTTTGGCGTAGCCCTGCGGTATCAATCAAACGAAAACGAATGCCTTCTATCAGCAATTCGTCCTCAATTACATCCCGTGTTGTGCCTGCAATGGCCGAAACAATGGCTCTTTCTTCATTAAGCAAGCAGTTGAGTAAGGTCGATTTACCAGCGTTGGGTTTGCCCACTATCACTGTTGGTACGCCATTTTTGATAACATTCCCCATTTCAAAACTCGCTATCAATGGTACTAATACGGCTTGAATTTGGTAAATGAGCTGTCGGAGGTCGTCACGGTCGGCAAATTCTACATCTTCTTCGGCAAAATCTAATTCGAGTTCAATAAGCGAAGCAAAGTGAATTAAAGCTGTGCGTAGCTCGGCTATTTGTTTGGAAAAACCTCCTCTAATTTGGTTGATGGCCGTTTGGTGCGAGGCTTCCGAGTCGGAGGCAATCAGGTCGGCTACTGCTTCGGCTTGTGCCAAATCGAGTTGTCCGTTCAAAAAAGCCCTTTGCGTAAATTCGCCAGGATTTGCCAATCTAGCCCCATTTTTCAGCAATAACTTGAGTATTTTTTGTACAATATAGTCGGAGCCATGACACGAAATTTCGATGGTATCTTCTTTGGTATAAGAACTAGGGGCTTTAAACAACGACACCAACACTTCGTCGATGATGAGGTTTTGGTCACGAATCGTGCCAAAATGAATGGTATGTGACGCTTGTTTGCTTAAATCTTTTCCTTTAAAAATAGCATTCACAATGCCTACAGTGGCAGGGCCTGAGATGCGTATAACGGCAATTGCCCCAACGCCTTGAGCGGTGGCTAATGCACAGATGGTATCTTGAAACATGGTTGTTGGTAGGTTAAAAGCCTAACGTATTGATGTTGCAAAATTAGGAAAGATTTTGAGAAAGTGCATCATACCAAGCGAACATGGGGGCAACATTGGCACGTTGCTCTAAACAGAAGCTTTCGGTATTTGGGTAAAGATTTTCTTTTACCCAAATACCGAAAGTAACCATTGCTTACCATTCAGTATGTATATATTCTAATTACCTTCTTCTACAATCACCAAATCCCAAGGGGCAATAGTTACAGGAAGATTTTGGGTAAAAACTTTGCCTGTGAGCAAATCCTTGCCTTGTTTGTAAGGAAACGCCAAGGTTTGTTCTTTTGCAGCATAATTGAAAATATAGTGTAATTGCTTACCCAAGCCATTTTGTCCAGACCGCACAATAAGCGGAAAGCTCATTTGTTGCTCAGTCTTCCACAAACCAGCCTTTTGTATTACATCGGTCAAGATTTTACGGGTCATGCTTGGGCTTGTCCAACAACCAATATAAGTAGCCAAGCCTTTGCCAAATTGGTTTTGCGTAATGGCGGCATATTTCCCCCAAACTGGGTGCTGATACGAAGCCAATACCTTGGCGGTGGTAGGCGTAAGCAATTCCATCCAAGTTTTGATAGGCTTATCCTCGTCGGTAAGTGTAAGTACCTCCGACGACAAGCTTACTCGTTCGGGAAACGTAAATTGACTATACTGCACACCACAAGCTTCGCTTACCAAAGCAGGCTGTACTTGCGTTCGCACTTGTACATTTTCGTCTGAAAAAGCACTTTTAAAAGTATAAACCACATGACCCCCATTTTTCACAAAAGCGTTCAGTTTTTCCAATAAAGCGGCAGGAGCAGCATACAAGGCAGGCACGACAATCACTTTATAATTTTGCCAGTTTTGCGTAGATGGGTCTATCAAATCTACTTCTACATTCATTTTATAGAGAACATCGTAATAGGCTCTAAAAATATCGTTGTAGGTTTCTCTTGCTCCCCAACCAAAACTAAAGGCATTGAAAGCCGTTTGGGCTTCGTTGCTAAACAAAATAGCCACCTTATTATCTTTTTTGAGGTTCACCAATTGCGGACTCAATTTCTGAAAATCTCTTCCTATCGTCATTGCTTCGTTGTAAGTTGGATTGGGCTCGAAATCGTGGCTCAACAAACCCTTCCAATACGTTTCGACCGAATTGTGGATTGAATGCCAATGCCAATATTCAACCATATTTGCACCCGATGCCAAGTGGCTAAACGCCTGCAAACGCAATTGATTCGGGTAAGGCACCCATTGCGGAAAACCTTGGGCTTGGGTTTCTAGGACAAAATAGTTTTGTCCGCCTTTCATCGAACGGGCTAAGTCGCCACCCAAGGCAATTTCGATGCCTGTCAGGTTATCTTGTGTTGGGTGATAAATATCAATGCCAGCAATATCTAAGGCCTTAGCCGCATCGAAATGGTTTACTTCGGTTTGAATACCATACGAATAGCCACGCCAATCGAGGTCGAAATTTTGGGTAACAAACTGCGTAGGACGCTTGTATTCTCGCACAATTTTCGCTTGCCATGCAAGATAATCGGTTACTAATTGGCGTTGAAATTTGGCAAATTCTGACGATAAACTGGCATTAATTGTACCCACCATTGAAGGGAAATCATCCCACGTATTGATACGGTTGCTCCAATAATCAAGGCCGAACGCTTTATTGAGGGTTTCTACATTTTTGAATTTATTTTTACAATACGTCACAAATTGTTTTTGAACCTCCGGACCCGCCGTTTGGTAAGCTTTCGTTTCGTTGTCCACTTGATACCCAATAATTGCAGGGTGGTCTTTCACGTGTTCCAACATTTTACGAATCACTCTTTCGGCGGCTTCAAGGAAGTGTACGTTTGTAATATCCATATTTTGCCTTACCCCATATTGGTTTTGTCCACGAGGCGTAATAGCCAGTACGTCGGGATGTTTACGCACCAACCACGTAGGCACAGCGTAGGTAGGCGTACCAATGATTACTTTGATACCCGCTTGGTGCATAGCGTTGAGGACACGGTCGATATGCGAAAAATCGAACACCCCTTCTTGCGGTTCGACGGTACTCCAAGTAGATTCGGCGATACGCACCACGTTGATACCTGCGGCTTTCATCATGGCAATGTCTTTTTGCAGCCGTTCGTAGGGCATATACTCATCATAGTAAGCTACGCCATAGAGCAAAGACGAAGGCATGGTTTGTTGTCCTAAAAGCTGAAAAGTAAGGCAAGCCAAGCCTAACAAGAAGAAGATTTTTTTCATACGTAAATCATTTTTTACAAAAGTGTCATTTAGACACAAAATAAAAACAGGGCTGTTAAAACTTATGTATCAAACCAACCTTGCTTATTTTGTACAAATATATATTTCTTTTATACAAAAGAAAATCATCCATACAAATTATCGTATCATTTTGATACAATAATTTGTATGGATGGTCAAGATTGAAAAAAAGAAGCCTGATACTTATCTTTGTTATCTTATAATAGTCAATGCTCCTTTATATTCATATTCATTTTCAGTCAAAATTTTGATACGATATACATAAGCTCCTGCCGAAAGTTGTTGTCCTGAAAAATCTTTGCCATCAAAGATTTTTTGGTTATTTTCTGAGTAAAACACCAATTCGCCCCATCGGTTATATACTTGTATGATCGATGCTGGAAACATATTAAGGTTTGAAATTTCCCAAGTATCGTTTTGTCCGTCGTTGTTTGGCGTAAAAGCAGTAGGAATATACAATGTTCCATAGGGTTCGACAACGGTTTGGGCTTCAACAAAACACCCTATTGGCGAAGAAGCCCTCAGTGTATAGGTTTGTTTTGCAAGCGTATTGGTGGTAGGAATTTGGATAGAAGGATTGTCAAGATTGATAGCTGGAGTCCAGCTATAGCTCAAATCTTGTCGATTGACCGTGTTGGTTAATTGCACAAAACTCCCTTTCAGTGGTTGAAAAATAGGAGGCATACGCAGTTGTATTTGTGCATCTACAATGATTGTCTGTGTTGCACTTCCTTTACAACCATTATCTGCCACACCATTGTAAGTAATGAGGTGACTTCCTACACCTGCTTTTTGAGGTGTAAATATATTTCCATCAACCCCTCTTCCTGTAAAAACCCCATTGTTGTTGGTCGCATTGACTTGTAAAGGAACAGGTGGCAATTCGACACCGCAAATAGTAGGAATGGGCGTTATTTGAAAAATAGGAGAAGGTTTTTCTGCTATGACAACAGATTCCTCTGTTATACAACCATTGCTATCTTCTACTTTCAATGTATATTTTCCTTTATTAGTTGTCAAATAAGGAAAACCAGCAATATTTATTGGCTTATTTTCATAAAACCAATTTTGCGTATATTGTGATGTTTCAACAGATAATACTTTCCCAAAAAGGGAAAATGTGTCTTTTTCACAAACAGAAGTGGCATTAGCTGTAAGAGAAAGCCTAGGGCTTTTGAAAGTAATAGCTTCTAATGTATCTCTTCTGGTACAATTATAACGCTGGTCTTTTACTTCTATAATATACATCCCATCTTCCTTAATTTCGAGTGCCGCAGCATTACTATTGGCGATAGGCACTTGGTTTCTAAACCATTGATAATTATTACCAACACTATCTTTCACGGCAATTTTCAAGACGGTATTATCACAAAATAGCGCCGTATTAGGGGTAATATTCACGTCTGGTAAGGTATGATTTTTGATATGGACAGCCTTAGATAGCACTTTACTGGTACATAGGTCTTTAAAGGTAGCGGCAACAGTATATTTACCCGGTAAATTGGCTACAATGGTACTTCCTGTGCTAAACGCCAAATTATTATCGTTGTATTGCCATTGGTAATTGAGATTTGAATTATATGGATTAATTTTCAGGGTAAAGCTATCTCCCTCACAACCAGTAAGGGTTTCTACAGCTATGTCGTTGTGTGTAATCACGGGTATTGGAGGGCTATCAAGCGAGCAATCGACGGTGGCAATTTGAAACTCTCGTTTTGATACGCTAATCCTTTCACCATTCCGAAACTCTTCAACCATTACGGCATATACAAATACGCCAACCTCACTTACTTTGCCTTCAATCAACCCCGTTCTAGCATTAATGGTGATAGGTACTGAGCTTGGAATAGGCGAAGTTGCCGAGAAACCATTTGCCCACTGCACCAAAGGAAGTTTATCAAAATTCATGACCGTTGTATCTTCTGCCGTAAGACTGATAGAATTAGTATAACCTCTAACAGGGGTAATCAGCGAGTAACGCAACTCATCTCCATCTTTATCATAAGCTTGCATATTGAGTGCCATGACATCTTTTACACATAAAAAACTCCCGTTAGGCGAACTAAAGTCGGGGGTATTATTGATAAACTCTCTGCCATTTTTATCGAAAAAAGCCTTTACTTCGATACTAAACATCGAGCCGATATTGTTTGTAACCGTAAAAGCAATATTCCGAGTTATGGTATTTCTACAACATCTATCCCACAAAATAACATATCCTTTTTCGGCATTATAGCCATCATTAAAAGTAAAATCCCCTTCATAGAGCATTTCTGTAGCACTAAAGCTAAACCGCTTTTGACAAGAGGGGTTGTCATACACCAAATCACGAGTCTTGGTCAACCTCATCGCTATAGCTTCGATAAATCTACCTGTTGTTCTGTCATAAACCATGAGATTTAAAGCATCTTCATACGAACTAGCACTCGAAGCAATATTATCAATAAAAACACTCAAGGTAAAATGATAGCTCCCTCGTTTACCAAGGTGTTGCATCTTTAAATCCCCCCCCATGATATGTTTAGCATGAATCAAAAAAGGAGATAGGGCAAATAAAAGGAAAAGGCAATAGCGTAGGGTATTTTTCATCATGCAGATAAAATATGGATTTGAAAAAAGGGCTAACTATAATAAAGCGTTAATATCAACTGTCAAAAATAAGCATAAACATGTACATTCTGAAAAAATCACTCTTATTGTTTTAGAATGTATTATTCAAGGGAAAATCGTAAACTTATACAACCTTGAAAGATGAGGTTGATAAAATAGCGAAAAAGTCTAAGAGTAAGTCTGATAATATAGGTCAACCGCATGAGATTACTTTTATTTGGTGTAATGGTGTAAGAAAATGAACCATGTAAGAAACCCTCAAAAAACAGAAATTTGACACTTTTAAATTTTCACCAAAAACTATTATCCAGTATAATATTTGACAAATTTGCTTTAAAATAGATAAAGTATCTCTCATGCGTTTGCCATGTATTTATACCGACTCAGATGGAAAACAGAAATACATTTTAAGCATCTCAAAACAAATAGATATAACCTTGAAGACCTCAGAATGGCAGACCTTTATAAGATTAGGTTTGTTGGCTCATACATTTTAGCTATTTTAACGGCTTTGGATGAACGTAAAGAGCAATCTATGAATAAAAGTATTATAAAACTGTACACAGTTGGATGCTATTTCCCTGTTTAAGCAGGGCTAGTCAACACTCAAACAAAGTTTTGTAATAGTCAAACAACTTCTTAAAATAATACAATATGCAAATATCAAGGCAATATCTCCAATACCAAATTGGGGATAAATGTCCAGTATGATTCCAATAAATTCACTTTCCCTCACTTTGTTATTTTTCCCAAATGTAAAATTTTTAGCAGTTTCCCTCTAAAGTGGTGTATGAACGAAAATAATTTTACAAAACACCCCTCTTGGAGGGATTTTTTGTAAAAATTTAAACCTGTATATTAGGATGTTAGTATGATGAAACATACATAATAGCAAGTAATACAGCCGCAAGCTATACGATACATAGCTTACACAATCAAAAGTCTTACTTATTAATTTTGAAATTCATTACGTTTATTTGTACGGCTTCTTTAGTTAGTTAAGATACATACGGGAAACGAATATAGAAGATGTAATGTTTAGAGAAATCTTTATCCATTAGCAGTTATTATTAGAACAGCGGAAGCCGAAAAGCTGGGAGAGAGTAGGCCATGTTTACCTAAATTTAAAAAATATGAAAAACTTCCTGTATGTGTTTTTAGTATCCCTTTTATTGCTGACGGGAGTTGGATGCAGTAAAAGTAGTAAAACAAATCAAGATGGAACTTATCCAGATTCGTATCTAAATTTCCCATCCAAATTAAGCCCTATTACGCCTTATGACGTAGATATATCGTTGGAGAAGAAGCTCTTATCCGAAAACAAAATTGATGAAGCACAACGTTTGTTCGACATTCTAGCTTGGCAAATGTTTATTTCTGTCAATTGGCCAAGGGAGGACGATGGCAAGATTAAAGAAAAATTAAGTGAAAATGGTAAGCGTGAATGGGATTTCTGGAAAGAAAGTTTTGAAGTCTTTAAAGCTAAAGGTGCTGCCCCTACGGAATGGGGTTCTATGATTGACCTGCCTAGCTTTGTGAAAGTGAAAAATGAGAAACCAAAGCGAGTGCTGTACCGGACAAGTAAATTTTCAGAATTTTCTGCTGACACTGCCGATGAAATAAACCAAGCTTTCACGCTTCCTATTTGGGATCAGAATGGTGATATGGTTCGCTACGAAATACGCATGAACAAGCCTATTGTAGATTACATAGTCCAAAATGAACTATACAACATAGACGGACAAATAAAATTTTCAGGAGAAGGTAAAAAAGTAAATTTCCCGTCTGGCACAAAAGATAAAGCAGGCGTTATGGAGATTAAAATAGCATGGAAAGTTTTGAAGGAGGGTAAAGATTTCCCAGAAAGATACTTAACTTCTAAGGCTTATCTTTTCACACCAGATTCTGGCTACAAATGGTGTACTGTGGGTTTAGTGGGGATGCATATCTCAACCAAAACAGAATCGTCCCCTCAATGGATATGGACTACATTTGAGCATATCGACAACCTCGAAACAAACGCTTTGACGAGAATACACGGCAAGCCACTTAGACCTTCTTTTTATGATCCCTATTGCCCTATATGCCCAATAAATAAATTTCCCGATACGACCAAAACGATCATTAAAAATCAAATCCAAAGAATCTTACCCATACCCAAGGCCACTCAAGAAATTAACCGAAGCGTGCAAGCTCTGTTAGCAAAGGAAAATTCTCCCTTACAGTATTATCAATTGATTGGTGCACAATGGCCAACAGCCCCTTCCTCTCCCCCTTATCCTAACCCTGCCCCTGATAGCATTTATACTTTACCAGAAGCAGTTAGCAACAAATCGGGAGGAAAACCTATACCCCTTTGGGTTACTAATATGGTGATGGAAACCTATTTTCAAGGAGCTACTAATGCCAGTAGACCTGTGGCAGATAGTTTTAATATTACGGTAGCCAATGAACAGGCTTTTCGTCAAATTGAAGGATTTCCAAGCCCCAGAAAGAACTCTTCAGACACAAGAAAGCTGATTTTTGGTACAGAAAGTTGTATGGGATGTCATTCTTCTGCTGGCATTCATACTAGTTTCGATAAAACACCTGTGCGGACTGCCGACTTCGAGTGGCTTATCGCTCTGAAAGCTCAAAGGAAAAGTAAATAGTTACATGATAAATATTGTACCATCTTTTAATAAAAAGCCATGTCTTATTCATTCGTTCAAATAGATCAATTTCAACCGACAGTAGGAAATTGGAATGTAATAGGTAATGTTAACTTTGTTGCTATTGACACAACCACTTTTCAGTTCATAGATGGTTTAGGCAACACCATACAGTTAACATTTCTTGCCCCCACCATTTTCAGGGTCACGTTCAACCCACCTGCAAATCCAGTGCGAAATTATCTTTCCAGTCAGTCTTATGCAGTAGTCAATTATGCTATTGAGCCTGTTACAGTCACTGTTGTGCAAGGTTCGGGTAAAGTAACATTTACCACGGGCAAGATGACTGTAATTTTTGGTTTGACACCTTATGGTTATCAAGTGTACGATAATAACAATACCCTCGTCGCCCAAACAGTTTTTGGTAGAAACCTTGTATATAGCAATGAAGCCTTTGCTTGTTTGCATGATTCTTTAGCTCAGGATGGTTATTATGGATTTGGCGAAAGAGCAGGCGCACAGTTAAATAAAAAGACGTACTCGCTGAACTTCTTCAATTTCGACAATTTCAGCTATAATAGTCAAGTAACGATACCTAGTGGTAACGAACCTGGACCGTTAAACCCTAGCGAGCCAATCTATAACTCTACTCCGTATCTACTCACAGTTGGACAACCGTCTGCTAATTCGTCCCTTTACAGTTATGGACTTTTTTTTGATAACCCTGCACAGGTCTTTTTTAACCTAGGATCCGATAATTATCCAGGAGCAAATATGAAGGACAAATTTTATTTTGGTTCTGTATATGGGCAATTGGATTATTATATCATGGTTGGAACTGGCAATAATCCCATCAGAGATGTAGTAAACCAATTTACCCAGTTGACTGGCAGACCTGCACTCCCACCTATGTATGCTCTAGGCTATCATCAAGGTGGCTATGGATATTCTTGTAAGCAAAAATTACTGGGCGTAGCTTGGAACTACAGGCAAAGCAATTTTCCTATAGATGGATTACACATAGACGTAGATTTTCAGGACAATTACAGAACATTTACGGCTAGTCCTTTAAAATTCCCCGACCCAGCAAAAATGTTTGCCCAGTTACACACAGAAGGCTTTAAATGTAGTACCAATATAACAGGTATTATTACTGCCAACCCTCTGGACGAGAATGCAAGTGTTACTAAGTATCCTACTAGGGATAATATTTTAAATTTAGACCATCAGGATGCCACTCAGTCTACTTATATAAATCCAAATGGAGTAAAACCATTTTTGAACTATCCCAACCCGTCTTCACCTTACCCTAAACTTACCGATTTATATTTTGCCAATGAAAATTATGGGCAAGGGAATAATGCAGTAAATTCATATATCCCAAGAGCTTATCCTTCTCCTGGACAGGAACATGGTTCATTTAATCTTGGTACCTACGGGTATTATTGTGATATGGCTAATCCAGATGTGCAGATATGGTGGGGGGAACAGTATAAGAATTTATTAAGCTGGGGATTAGACATGATCTGGCAGGATATGACTTGCCCTGCCATTGCCCTTAATGATGGAAAAGAGGACACACTTAGTACATTGCCGTTAGACATTTTAATGTATGACAAGCGTACGGGTAGTCAAATACAAAATGTTTACATTCACAATATGTTTGCCATAAGCCTAGTAGAAGCCACCTATAAAGGGATAACAAAAATTAAGGAAGACCCAGAGTTCAGTACCAGCTACAATTATCAGAAAAGAAATTTTATAATTGCTAGAGGAGGATATGCAGGTATTCAGAGGTATGCGGGTTTATGGACTGGAGATTCAGCCTCTAACTGGAGCTTTCTAGCTATTAATATCCCTGAAATATTAAACTTTGGTTTGTCTGGTCAGCCCATATCAGGGAGCGATGTAGGAGGGTTTGCCAATGGGAGTGTTCCCACTAATGGGTACACAGATCCACAACTTTTTACAAGATGGATGACCAGCGGGGCTTTTCTTCCTTGGTATAGGAACCATTACAACCAATATACCAAAGCTTTTCAAGAGCCTTATGCTTATAAAATAAATCACCCAGAGGTTTTTAATGCCACCTTAAAGTATGTCCAAATAAGATACCAACTGCTACAACTATTCTACGATGCAGCCTATCAAGCTACCCAAACGGGGTTGCCCATTGCCAGAGCATTGTTTTTAAATGACCCAGACGATGCTAATCTGTACAATGTCCTCATCCAAAATGCACCCAACATTGGCAATTTATATGCCATAGATTGCCAGTTTTTTGTTGGGGATAATTTACTTGTAGCACCAGTGGTTACTCAGGATACTTACAATAGAAATGTTTATTTGCCTACAGGGTCTAATTGGTATGTGTTCGATATTCACGGCGGTGCTTTAATTGGACCGAATAGAGGTGGGCAATCCATTAATTGGAACGTACCATTGGATTTGGTACCTTTATATATTAGGGAAGGATCTGTTGTACCTATTAGGCAATTAGAGCAATATGTGGGTCAATTGGAAGTTAACCCACTTACCATATTCTTATACCCTGGCAAAAACTCTACCTACACGCTCTATCAGGACGATAAAGTTTCTACTGAGGCATTCCAAAAGCAAAACCCAGTCTATAGAACTACGGTGATAACTAACGAAAATTTGGTAAGTCAACGTCGAGTGTCACTCAAAAGAACATACGACAAATACATTCCTAACGAAACTTTTTATTACCTCGCATTCTTAGGGGTAATGACAGCACCTAGTTCTGTAAATTTTCAAGACATAGCTCTTGAACCAAATATTGGATCAATTGGTAATTTGCAAAATAGTCACATCAATGCTTATTTTTATGACACGCCCAATAAGAAAGTGTTAGTGAAGGTATTTGATACGCAAGCTGACGTAACAGTGAGTTTGAATTATAACAACTAGATCCATTAAGCAATAGATATTTTGAACACTAATTTAGGTTCACTTGGTAAAATAGGAGCTAACCGAAGGGTATTTGGTTAGCTTTTCGTTTTTTGATTTAATATATCAATCCTAGTTTCTGGCTTAATTTTAGACTAAATATCAAGCCAATAGCCTCACTAAGTTAGAGGAGAAACGTCCAGTAATATTAAATTTTCAATAAATATTTATATTTATAACAAAATGTATTATATTTCAATTGTTTTTACGCATCAATAAAAATACCAACTTCTAGCGTTATTTTTATTAATTACAAAGTAACCACAACCTCAACGTGAAGTAATTATTATATTTTTAACATCATCTTATCACTCCAACAAATATCATTCTTAACTTATTTTAACTTATGTCAAATATCGCAGGCAAAGCTTATGCTATGAATTTAATCACTCCAGTGTATGTGCCAACAGTGTGGTTATGTATTTTTTTTCTTCCAGGTACACTTTGCACCTTCACATTTGTAACCCATTGGTTATCAAACACATTCGACTTACTTCCTACTTGGCTGGGGGTACTGGCATTATTATTAGGAGTAACCTTTATTGTACTTGGATTATTGTGTTGGCTTAAAATTTGGAATAAGTCGAACGAATATTTGCTATGGAGTCTGGGGTTATGCAGTTTTGTCTGTACGACTCTTTCATCTCATACGACAGCTACCATCATCTTGGTCTTCACAGTAGGGGTTTTATTAATAGGATTGGGAATCTACTTTCTTCGTGATGGTATCACATGGGTGAATAGATTCATTTTCAAATTGGCAGGGTTAACGATTTTTCAAAAAAGTGCTTTTGGAGGCTTACTTACCTTGTCTTTAATTCACTATGCACGTTGGGTCATTTTAAGAGATAAAGATTTTCCTATTCTGAGTTCTACCCAACCAAAGGAAAAATTGAAATATGGGTATATGCTATTTTTTAGTAATTTCAATGGTAGTTGGACTCAATATGTAGATTCTTTCTCGTCGGCCATTCCAGGAGGTTTAAATTTGCTGTGGTATAAAAATGTAGGCTGGCCAGATGCAGTGCCAGAAACGCCCTTCAATAATTATGTAGTCAGTAAACAAATTTGGACTGGACATTACTACAATGCCTACCCACTGGCATCTTCTAATGATGTAAAATCTGCACAAAAAGTAATGGATGAAATTAGAGGATTATGTACCCATTTAGATGATATTTCCGTCGCAGATTTTAAAAAAGCATACGACAAGGCTACCTTAAACTTGCAAAATGATTTGAGCCGAATGGAACCAACCCCGATTGTAAGCCTTGCCAATGAAGCGATAGAAAAAAGAAGAAGAATAGAATCAAACATTCGTTAATAAAATTTTGATATGCCAAACAAAGCAGGAAATCTCTACGGGCTTACCACTTTATGCCCTCTATTAAACTCAAGTGTACATAACGATACGTTCTCTCCAGTAATAAGGCTTAGGGAATTATTAGAGCAATATAATATCGTTGCTGATTCTAGCCCTATGAGACTAGTGCCTAACACTTATCTAGCTAGGTTTTTTATATTGGATGATGTAATTTTTCAGTCCTTCCCCTATCAAGAAGAGCACTTGAAATCGAAATATTTAGTATTTACCGTAAACTTTCATGGAGAATTAGAACAATATCTGGAAGGAATGTATAACGCAATACCAACCGATATTGCCAGTATATGGCGTGATGCAGTTGGGTTTAATGTAAAAGATGCCCAATCTTTTACAACTTATATCAAAAAATGTCAAGTAGAAACTACCTTTTTATTCAACGGTTCAACTGATATGTCGTTAGCAGATCAGTTAAAATCCTTATACATCAAACAAGAGTTTTCTGATTTTGTATTTAAAAACCAAGGTGTTGAACCTTCGGTTCTGCTACAAGAATTTAAAAAATTCATTCAAATGACCAATCCCACAGAATCATTTCCTACATGGAAGGCGGGAGTGAGTGATTTGAATGACATTATACAGTACAAATAACCTTGTAAAACATCACACTAAACCGTTAATAAGTATGGAAAATAGAATTGATTATCATGATATACAAGCCAATTTGATGGTTAATTACACTGATTTTGGATATTTGAAGGCTCGATACCTGATGATTGCAATCACCAATGGAGATAAAGGAAGAGCCTTTGTTTCAGATATGCAAAAGTTTATCACACATACCCCAAATCCTCACACAAATATCGCTGTCCAACTACCCAAAGTAACTACAAATATAGCATTTACTTACAATGGACTTAAAAAATTAGGTTTACCCGTACTGACATTGCAGTCTTTTCCAGATGAATTTATTATTGGAATGAGAGGTCGCAGAACCATTCTTGGCTTCGATGAAGAAAGTGCAGCAGAACACTGGGATGAAGTATTTAATAAAGAAATACACATCCTACTGACTATAGATGCAAAAACAGTCGAAGCACTGGAAAATCACTATCAAGAAATATATTCCATCATACAAAAAAATGATGGGATTCATCTTCTCGATGGTTTCAATAATGGACAAGGACAGACGACATCCTATCAAGATGCGTCTGCGTTATATGAAAACGGCTATCCTACCTCAAAAGAACATTTTGGCTATACTGATGGTATTAGTAATCCATTTTTTAAAGGTATGACAGAAGAAATGGGTAATGTTTTAGGGGGAGGAAAAAAAATAGCTTATGGCGACCCTCGTTCTGAATCGAACTGGGCGGCCCTAGAAACAGGAGAGTTTATTTTAGGGTACAAAGACGAAGCACTAGAATATCCTGTAGCTCCAATGCCTCCTTTATTGAGTAAAAATGGCACATTTATGACTTTCAGTAAATTTCATGAAAATGTTGAAAGCTTTAATCAATACTTAGACCACGCCGTGGATAAATATAAACTTGACAAGGAAATTCTAGCTGCTAAATTTGTTGGAAGATGGAGAAATGGTGCTCCTATTACCACTTTTCCTAATAAAGAGGATGCAGACAAAGTAGCTACCCAAAGACAGCAAGCTCTAGCTGCTATGGCTACAGCTCAAACTACAGAGGAATTGCTTGTAGCCAAAAAACATTTTAATGAAATTAACAAAGATTTCATCGCATTTGACTATGATAAAGATGTAGCTGGAGGTAATTGTCCTGTAGGTGCACATACACGAAGGTCGAACCCCAGAGGTTCTCTGGAATTTGGAAACCAAGGAGCATTTGATACTCCTGGAGCATTAGATAATAGAAGACGTATTATTAGACGAGGCTTACCCTATGGTACATCAACGCCTCCATATAATAATAAAGGAAATCACGGTACTATTATTATTACCTTGACAGCAAGTATTAAACGTCAGTTTGAATTTGTCTTTCAACAATGGATTAATTATGGCAACGACTTTAAATTAGCGAACGACAAAGACCCATTGGTAGGAAATCATGTACGAAATAACGGACGAATGGTTTTGCAAGGAGATAGCAGTAAAGGTGAGCCACCTCATTTCCTTTGTGATATTCCTCGATTTATAGAAAGTCGTGGCGGAGAATACTTTTTTCTTCCTAGTATTACCGCCATCAACATGATTGCACAAGGACTTGTAGATCCAACCTAATTATTGTTATGACTGTTGTAGCGTTAAAAACATTAAACAGGTGTCAGCTACATACCTGTTTAATGTTTATTTATAGCTTTTAAAACAACCACTTAAAATATCCATCCATCTCTATATGGTCGAGACACAAACTGATTAGCTTCGTCGAAATTGGTAATTTTCATGGCTTGTCCGTCCCATAATAATTTTTTTCTTCCAAAATATTCGTAGTCTTGTAGCCATTGTTTGTCTTTCTTGGGTACACGTAAAAAATAACTTCTAATCGCTAAATTGCCCATCAGAATGGCTTCCGACAAAGGCCCTGAATAATCAAACGATGAACTCAGCGGCTTGTGTTTGCCATAACCATCTCTACAAGCTTGCAACCACTGCTGATAATGCCCTTCTCGGTCGGCACCGGGTACACGTTCGATGGTAATGGGTAGTTTTTCGCCTTTTTCTTTGAGTTTATCGCTTCCCCAAAGGCTAGGATTCGAGCCATACACGCCGCACATCATTACGCCTTTTGTGCCAATAAGCAATACGCCTCCGCTCCAATCACCCATTTTTACATCGGCAGGAATCTCATCGGGGCGTTCGGGCATCAAGCCTCCATCATACCAAGTGAGCTTCACATCGGGTTTGCCTTTTCTCGGAAACTTCAAATGTATCATAGAGGCAGAAGGATAGCTTTCTGGAAAATATCCTTCCTTAAAAGGACCAACCCACGAGGTATTGGCAATACTGCATTCTACTTCTGAAGGATACCCCAAACCCAAGACTCTATACGGTGGGTCTATCATGTGACAAGCCATGTCGCCCAACGAACCCGTTCCATAATTTACCCAACCACGCCAATTGAAAGGATGATAGTCGGGTTGATAGTCTTCGTATTGGGCTGGGCCAAGCCACAAATCCCAATCTACTTCTTTAGGGACAGGCACTTTGGCGGTAGGCTTGGCAATGCCTTGTGGCCAAACGGGGCGGTTGGTCCACACGTGTACTTTCGACACCTCTCCTATCAAACCAGCTTTATACCATTCTACCATTCGCCGCACGCCATCGCCCGACGAGCCTTGGTTGCCCATTTGGGTAACTACCTGATACTTTACCGATGATTCGGTCATTTTGCGAACTTCGGCAATGTTATGTGCCAAGGGTTTTTGTACATACACGTGCTTGCCCAAGCTCATGGCAGCCATGGCCGATACATAGTGCGTATGGTCTGGCGTAGAAACCGTTACGGCATCGATATGGTCTTTTTCTTTTTCCATCATAACCCGAAAGTCTTTGTACTTACTGGCAGCAGGGAATTTGTCGGACGCTTGTTTGAGGTAACGGTCGTCTATATCGCATAGCGACACAATATTGTTTCGACCATTGTCAAAGGCTCCCATGATGTCTGACCAGCCCTTGCCTCCACAACCGATGGCGGCAATATTGAGTTTGTCGGACGGTGCTACAAAGCCTTTGCCCCCTAGCACATGCCGAGGAACGATGTAAAAACTGGCAGCAGCCAAAGTGCTTTTTTTCAGAAAATCTCTTCTTGAATTATTTTTCATAGCATAATTTGCCCTAAAAAATTGGGTGAAACCCGACCATTTGGGCAACACAGTCGGATTTTAAGTTGATGAAAATATACCTCTGAAATATACGCAATCAAATACAATTTTATGTGGGCTTTTGTGAGGAAAAGATGGACTAAGGCTATAATTATAACAACAAGGGCGAATAATTTGGTTAAATGTTAAACCAAACTATTCGCCCTTGTTGTTTAGATACATTTTATTTTAATCTTCCTCTATCGCTTCCAGCACATCCATCAAATGCGACATATCGGCAAAGCCCGGCCTAATCTCTTCCCCGCCACGCAAGGCAATGCCTTTGATGGCTACGTTGGCTAGTAAATCTGTTACTTGGTCGGCTTCGATGCCAAACCCAAGCAATATCGGATACTGTGCACTCCAAGTTTCGAGCAATGCCATTGCCGATGCGTCTAAATTGCTTGCTTCGCTATTATACAACACAAAATACTCGACATAAGCGGCCGTTGTTTGAAACAAGGCAGGCAAATTGGCTGTGGCAAAGTCAACTTTTGCGATGATGGGCAAACCGAGGCGTTGTAAGGCCGCAAGGTCGGGCATGGGTACGCCACTCGACAAATCAATTTCTAATACATCGGGCATAAAGGTAGTTGCACGGGTCTGAATTTCAAGCCAATCGGTTTGTTGGGTTTCGCCCACTACCTGCACGCCAGCCAACCAGCCTCGCATTTCTTTGTATTTCTCAAAAGGCAAGGTATCCATCGAAAACCCTATGTATTCTACACCCATCCCAGCACAATAACGTGCATCAGATAAGTTGCTTACGTCCGAAACTTTTACAATCGTTTTTAACATATCATCTCTATTATTTAATTAGTGAGTTAGTGATTGAGTGAATTAGTGATTAATTAAAAAATCGTAACTATTTAGGTACTTGCCTAATAATTAAAGTATTGATTTAGAAATTTTCTGTTTTTTATACGCTTAAAGTTGAAAAAACCAGATACCTGACAATCAAATACTTATATTTTGTCATTTTTAAAATTTCAAAAAAATCAAACAAACGCCTGATAATCAAAAACATAGAACACCTAAGTAATTACAAAAAATCACTAATTCACTCAATCACTAACTCACTAATTGACAAAAGTACAATTTGCCACACACAGAACCAAAAACGCTGAGATAGTGTTGGAAAAATATTGTATTTTTGCATAAAATTAAGTACCCACAACCAACGGAGGACTTTGAATCCTCGCCGCAAACATGAGTAAACACGGAAGAATATTGGTCGCCATGAGTGGCGGCATTGATAGTTCGGTTGCAGCCGTTATGTTGCACGAACAAGGCTACGAAGTAGTAGGCATGACCATGAAAACATGGGATTATGCCTCATCGGGTGGCACAAAAAAAGAAACGGGCTGTTGCTCGCTCGACTCTATCAACGACGCACGCAACATTGCTGTGCAATTGGGTTTTCCGCACTATATTCTCGACATCAGAGAAGAATTTGGCGATTATGTAATCAATCATTTTACAGGCGAATACCTCGAAGGTCGCACGCCCAACCCTTGTGTGCTTTGCAATACGCATATCAAATGGGATGCCCTTTTACGCCGAGCCGACAAGCTCGACTGTGAGTTTATCGCCACAGGGCATTATGCCAATATCAGAGAAGAAAATCAACGCTATGTTATTTCAAAAGGAGTCGATACTTGGAAAGACCAAAGCTATGTGCTTTGGGGCATTTCGCAAGAAAGTCTTTCTCGTACCCAATTGCCACTAGGACATTTGACCAAAGCAACGATTCGAGAAATGGCAGCAGAAAGAGGTTTTATGGATTTAGTCAATAAATCGGAAAGCTACGAAATCTGTTTTGTTCCCGACAACGACTATCGTGGCTTCTTGAAACGCCGTGTAGAAGGCTTAGAAGAACAAGTACGAGGAGGCAATTTTGTAGATACTACAGGCAAAGTTTTAGGCAAACACGAAGGCTATCCTTTTTATACGATTGGGCAACGCAAAGGCTTGGGCATCGCCTTGGGCTATCCGGCTTTTGTAACGGAAATCCGCAAAGAAACCAACGAAGTAGTATTGGGCAGAGATAAAGACCTCGAACGAGATGGCATGGTGGTAGGCAAATTGAACCTTCAAAAATACGCCCACATTGCCCAACCCATCGAAACCATCACAAAAGTACGGTACAAAGATGCAGGAACTCCTGCAACCATCTGGCAAGAAAACGACAAAGTACTGGTCAATTTCAAAGACCAAGTGACGGGCATAGCCCCCGGACAAGCAGCGGTTTTCTACGAAGGAAACGATGTAATTGGTGGCGGTTGGATTATGAAATCGTTCAAACAAGAAGCCACCGAGGGCATTCATGCCTTGCAAGTATAAGCCTGTTGGGGTGTAATACCAAGATTTACACGGCTACTACACCCCACCTACCATGTAATTTATTTGGCTTCTCGCTATATTTTTCGATGGAAGCACGTAATTTTGTAGCTACGTAAGCTCCTCTTGGGTTGCTTCTAAAAACTGATAAAACAAACGAAACGTGAAACACATTCGTAATTTTTGCATTATTGCACATATCGACCACGGCAAAAGTACGTTAGCCGATAGGCTTATCGAATTTACCAATACTGTCCAAAAAAGGGATATGCAAGCCCAATTGTTGGACGATATGGACTTGGAACGTGAGCGAGGTATTACCATTAAATCGCACGCCATTCAAATGAATTACCTCAGCAATGGCGAAAGTTATACACTCAACCTTATCGACACGCCTGGCCACGTTGACTTTTCTTATGAAGTTTCTCGCTCGATTGCAGCTTGCGAAGGAGCTTTGTTGATTGTTGATGCTTCGCAAGGTATTGAAGCCCAAACCATTTCAAACCTTTTCTTGGCACTCAATCACGACTTGGTGATTATTCCTGTACTCAACAAAATCGACTTGCCCGGTGCTATGCCAGAGGAAGTAAAAGACCAAGTAGTTGACTTGTTGGGCTGCGATAGAGATGAAATTATTCATGCTTCTGGCAAAGAAGGCATCGGTATCAAAGAGATTTTAGAAGCCATCGTCGAGCGTGTACCTGCCCCCAAAGGCAACCCCACTGGCGAACTACAAGCCCTTATCTTCGACTCGGTATTCAACTCGTTTAGAGGTATCGAAGTTATTTTCCGTGTGTATAATGGTTCGATTAAAAAAGGAGATAAAGTAAAATTCGTAGCCACAGGCAAAGAATATACAGCCGACGAAATCGGTACGCTTCGCCTCGACAAAGAACCCAAAGCCGAAATTCATGCAGGCGATGTGGGCTACCTGATTTCGGGTATCAAAGATGCCAAAGAGGTAAAAGTAGGTGATACCATTACGCACCGTGACAAACCTTGCAAAGATATTATCCAAGGTTTTGAAGAAGTGAAACCGATGGTTTTTGCTGGAATCTACCCCGTTGATACCACCGAATTTGAAGATTTGCGTGATGCCATGGAAAAACTCCAACTCAACGATGCGTCGTTGGTTTGGGAACCAGAAACTTCTGCCGCACTAGGCTTTGGTTTCCGTTGTGGCTTCTTGGGTATGCTACACATGGAAATTGTGCAAGAACGCCTCGAACGTGAATTTGACATGACGGTTATTACTACCGTTCCTTCGGTGAAATTCAAAGTAAATCTGACGCACGGCGACGAAGAATTATGGGTTTCTGCTCCTTCCGAATTGCCCGACATCAATAAAATTGATACCGTAGAAGAACCTTTTATCAAGGCTCAAATCATTTCTAAATCAGAATATGTAGGAGCTATCATGAAATTGTGCATGGATAAAAGAGGTATTTTGAAAAACCAAATTTACCTTACTTCCGACCGTGTAGAATTGCAGTTTGATATGCCTTTGTCGGAGGTAGTTTTCGATTTCTTCGACAAACTCAAAACCATTTCTCGTGGTTATGCTTCGCTCGATTATGAGTTTAAAGGCTACCAAGAAAGCGACATGGTAAAACTCGATATTATGCTTAACGGCGAGCCTGTAGATGCCCTTTCGGCGATTGTTCACCGTGAAAAAGCCTACGAATGGGGCAAACGTCTGTGTGAAAAACTAAGAGAATTGTTGCCTCGCCAGCAATTTGAAATTGCGATTCAGGCGGCTATCGGACAAAAAATCATTGCCCGTGAAACGGTAAAAGCCTTGAGAAAAGACGTTTTGGCGAAATGCTACGGGGGGGATATTTCTCGTAAACGTAAGTTGCTCGAAAAACAGAAAAAAGGTAAGAAACGTATGCGTCAAGTGGGCAACGTAGAGATTCCTCAAGAGGCATTTATGGCAGTTTTAAAACTCGACTAAACAACCGCTGCTTGCAAACCATTGGCGAAGTATTGCTCTTTGCCAATGGTTTTTATTTTACCACACAATCCTTTTAGCTCTTCTGTATGGCTTCTTTTCAAGTGTCTATTGTCGTTCCTTTATACAATGAACAAGAAAGCTTCCCGATTTTAATCCAAAGATTGTACGACTTATTCGCTACGCAACAGAACAAAAGCATAGAAGTTGTGTTGGTTGACGACGGTAGCAAAGACGCTACGCCTCAACTCATACAAGCCTTGGCTCTAAGCGATACCCGTTTTCAAGGCGTATTTCTTTCTCGCAATCATGGACACCAAACCGCACTTACCGCTGGCTTGGCTCATGCCCAAGGCACAGAGGCGGTGCTGACAATGGATGGCGATTTGCAAGATAGTCCAGAAATGTTTCCCCAGTTTTATGCCTTGCTCCAAGAAGGCTACGATGTGATTTATGCCATTCGTCAAAACCGCAAAGAAACGTGGACCAAACGCCTAGCGTATTATCTTTTTTACCGTATTTTACGACAAATTTCTTACATAGAAATTCCCCTAGACAGTGGCGATTTTGCCCTGATGAGCCGTAGGATTGTCGATATTCTCAACCAAATGCCAGAAGAAAGTCGCTACCTCAGAGGCATGAGAAGTTGGGTGGGGTTCCGACAAATAGGCATTCCCTGCGAGCGAGCCGAGCGACAAGCTGGCGATTCTAAATATTCGTTCCGACAGTTATTCAACTTGGCTTACGATGGCATTTTCAATTTCAGTGAGCTGCCCGTCAAGTTTGTGACACGCCTTGGCTTCGTTACAGTATTAGTTTCCTTGGTATTTCTGCTAGGGGTTTTAATCAAAAAGTTTTTTTTCAAAGAAGTCATCGAAGGATACCCCTCGCTCCTACTGGCCATCATTTTGTTTAGTGGCATCCAGCTCTTATCGCTCGGCGTAATTGGCGAATATGTACTCAGAATTTTCTTCCAAACCAAGAACCGACCTTTGTTTATTACCAAACACCACATCAAAAACGGACAATACATTCATGAAAACAAGCCCTAAAAACCACTTGTTTATTTAAAGTTTATCTTTCAAAAATACAATTATTTTTTTCTTGCTTAAAAGTCCTAAACAGCACTTTTTGTAAGAAAAACCTTTCTGCCATTGTTTTTTTTACAACTTTATTTCTTTGAAAATCAATTGATTCAAAAAAACTTCGCCGAGGTGCTTCTACTGTTCCAAGTAATTTTCTTACCTTTGTATCCCGTAACCATAGTTTTAGATTTTATCCAACATTTTCTTCCCGATAAAATTTGAAACATATCATGAGCTTTCGTTCACGATAAAATTCAATAACCATATTATCACAATGTCAGGGAAAGGGCAACCTAAAACCGCAAAGTATATTTTTGTTACGGGCGGTGTGACTTCTTCATTAGGCAAAGGTATTATTGCCTCATCATTAGCAAAACTTCTGCAATCCAGAGGACTATCAGTAACCATCCAAAAATTTGACCCCTACATCAACGTTGACCCGGGTACATTGAATCCCTACGAGCACGGCGAATGTTATGTAACCAACGACGGTGCCGAAACCGACCTTGATTTGGGGCATTATGAGCGTTTTTTGGGTGTACCAACTTCGCAGGCCAACAATATTACGACAGGTAGAATTTACTACAACGTAATTACAAAGGAGCGTCGTGGCGACTACCTAGGCAAAACCGTGCAAGTAGTACCACACATCACCGACGAAATCAAAAGAAGCATTCTTTTGTTGGGCGAAACAGGCGAGTACGACATCGTAATCACCGAAATTGGCGGTTGTGTAGGCGACATCGAATCGTTGCCATTTATTGAAGCCGCCCGTCAGTTGAAATGGGATTTAGGCGAAAAAAACTCGTTGTTTATTCACCTTACCCTCATTCCGTACTTGGCATCGGCTGGCGAATTAAAAACCAAGCCAACCCAGCACTCTGTACGCCAGCTTTCAGAATCGGGCATTCAGCCAGATATTATCGTTTGTAGAACCGAGCATCCGATACCTCAAGATATGCGTCGCAAAATTGCCCTATTTTGCAACGTGTCGCCCAACGATGTAATTGAGGCAAGAGATGCCGAAACCATCTACGATGTGCCTTTGTTGATGCGTAAAGAGAAACTCGACCAACGCACCTTGTACAAACTCGACATCTACAACGACCGTGATGCCGACCTTGACCAATGGAAAACGTTTTTGGGCAGATTGAAAAATCCTACCGAACAAATCACCATCGGCTTGGTTGGAAAATATGTTGAATTGAAAGATTCGTACAAATCTATCGTTGAAGGAATCATTCATGCTGGAGCCGTTTCGGAAACCAAGGTCAATATCCAATGGATTTCCTCAGAAACACTCATAGAGCCAGGCCACGAAAGCCGTCTTGCTAATTTAGATGGCATTTTGGTTGCCCCTGGTTTTGGTGAAAGAGGCATTGAAGGAAAAATCAACGCCGTGAAATATGCCCGTGAAAACAAAGTGCCGTTCTTTGGTATTTGTTTAGGAATGCAATGTGCCGTAATTGAATTTGCCCGCAATGTATTGAAACTCGAAGATGCCCATTCTACCGAAATGAATCCAGAAACGACGCATCCAGTTATCGACCTTATGGCCGAGCAAAAAAGCGTTACCAACAAAGGTGGTACCATGCGTTTGGGTGCTTATGGCTGTAAAATCGAAAAAGGTTCGTTGGCACATAGCATTTATGGTAAATTGAACATTCAAGAACGCCACCGCCACCGCTACGAATTTAACAACAATTATTTCGACCAAATCAAAGCCGCAGGTATGATGCCAACGGGTATCAATGCCGAATCGGGCTTGGTTGAAATTGTGGAGTTGAAAGACCATCCGTTCTTCATTGGGGTACAATTTCACCCTGAATACAAATCAACGGTGATTAACCCTGCACCGCTTTTTGTGCATTTTGTGAAGGCTGTCTTGAAAAACGCCACCCCCGTAAGCAAAGGAAAGTAACAAATCTTTGCTCGGGACAGGATTGTAATAACCTTTTGTAAAAAAATACACTTTACTAAGCAAGTTATTTGTAATTTTGCACCGCCGATTTTAAGCGGTGCATTTTTATTAGCGAATCATGGCTTGGCAAAGAAATGAAGCCATTTCAAAAAACAACAAAACTACATGGATAGAAATCAAGTCACGGGGCTATTATTGATAATAGCTATGTTGCTGGGATACCAGTTCTTCGTTGCCCCGAAAATTGAACCAACCCAACCAGAAGAAAGTAAAAAAGTAACAAAAACTGTCCCTCAAACAACGCCTAAAGCCCAAGTCGATACCAATGCCCTCAAAGCTGCCGCAGGCGACTTTGCAGCCGTTGCTACAGGAACAGCCCAAGACATTGTACTTGAAAACAAAGATATTAAGGTTACTTTTACAACGCATGGAGGTAAAATCAAGCAAGTTGTGTTGAAAAACTTCAAAACTTACAACAGTTTTGCGGCTAACCAAAATACACCTTTGACCATCTACGACGAGTCGTTTGACAAAGTGAGCTTTGAATTGCCTACAACCAAAGGTAAAATAGATTTGTACAAATTGTATTTCAATCAGGTACAAGTAAATAAAAACGCCGACCCTGCCAAAGAAACGGCCCAATCAATATCTTTTGCCTTGACGTTGGCCAACGGACAACAAGTAGCACAAACTTATACCCTAGCGCCTTCGGGTTTTTTACTCGACCAGCAAGTGAAGCTTACGGGCTTAGATGGCGTTTTGAAAAACGAATCGGTACAATTCAATTGGTCTGAAAATGTACAAGCGACCGAAAAAGACCTTAACGAAAACCGTAAAGCCACCGTCAATTACCTGCTTGCCGAAGACGAAGAGTTTGACCAATTATCAGAAAATCCTAGCAGTGCCAACGACGCTACGCTCGACAAACCGCTTACTTGGTTATCGTTTAAAAAGAAATACTTCCTTTCAGGATTTATTACTAAAAATCAACCCATCGAAAAAGCCCAAATATGGGGAACGCCCAATACCGAAGACAGCGTAAATATCAAAACGTTGCGTGCCGACATGGCTTTGTCGTTGGCTGATTTGAAAGCAGGCAAAGGACAATACCAATGGTATTTTGGACCAAACGACTACAATGCCATTAAAAACATTGCCCCGGGTTTTGGTAAAAACGTAAAATTGAGCTACGACATCTTTTTGCCCATCACTCGTTACGTGTTTGTACCTTTGTTCAACGTACTCGAAACGATATTTAGCAATTATGGCTTGTTGATTATTGTATTGGTGCTTATCATCAAAACAGCCCTGTTGCCCCTTACCTACAAGTCGTATGTGAGCATGGCAAAAATGCGTATTTTACAACCAGAATTGAATGCCATCAAGGAAAAAATAGGCGACGATGCAGCCAAATTGCAACAAGCCCAAATGAAATTGTATGGCGAAGTAGGCGTAAGTCCGCTCAGTGGTTGTGTGCCTGTATTAGCTACCATGCCTATTTTGATGGCGGTATTTATGCTTTTCCCGAACTTGATTAACCTACGTCAAGAAGCCTTTTTGTGGGCCAACGACCTTTCTACATACGACTCTGTGCTTGATTTGCCTTTTAGCATTCCTTTTTACGGCAACCACGTGAGTTTGTTTACCTTGTTGATGACCATTTCGAGTGTGGCTTATGGCTATTACAACAACCAAAACACGCCAGACCAGCCCGGACAGCCCATAGACATGAAAAAAATGGCCTATATCACACCTGTAATTTTCATGTTTGTGATGAACTCACTTCCAGCAGGGATGAGCTTCTATTATTTTGTTTCAAACTTAGTAACCATTTTACAACAAATCGGTATTCGTAAGTTTGTGGATGAAGACAAAATCAAACAAATTTTAGAAGAAAACAGAAAGAAAATTGCCGCAGGTGGAGGCAAAAAATCTCGCTTCTCGGAATATTTGTCGAAACAAATGAAAGCCGCAGAAGAAATGCAAAAGCAGGAAAAAGATAAGAAGAAAAAGAATTAGTTAGGAGTGAACGGTGAATTAGTTTGCTTTTAGTATAAGCAATTTATTACCACTATTTTATCAAAAAATAATCCCCGAAATATGCCAAAACTGTGCATAGATGGGGATTACTTTTGATAAATAACTGATAATCATTCACTTACATTATTGATTAAAACAGTATAACTCTTTCATTTTATGACTAAAAACAAAAAATAAGCACGCTTTATTATGCTGTTTTTTGTTTTTAACTCCATTTTATTCTATCATTTTCTCTTTTGACTATACCTTTTTTTTCAGCTATATCAATCACATAACGCAAGATAGTATCTATTTGCTTACCGACTTTAGCAAAACCAAAAATTCGAGCTAGGTAACGTAACAACTCCTCTTCTTCCATACTTAAATTGTTTGAAACAACTTCCTGCAAAGCAACTAAAATTTCCTCTGGAGCTATATCCTCCATATTTCTTTTTTCAATTTCATTGCTTCGATAATGGTCTATTTCAATACTATTATTCCAATAAAATGGCTGATGATGAATAGTCTGGACTAAATTCATTTCTTGGATAATCCCTTCTAAGTATTTATCCAACTTTGCCCCTGCACGACTTGTATTCCATGCTTGTAGGACTTTTTTATACAATAAATTCTTACTAATAGGAGCTTCTATTTCTATCAATTGATATATCTGTTGCTTTATTGTATTACGGTTTTGAAACTCATATATCACCTCACTGTTAGCATTAAAAACAGGTATTAAATTATAAACATTGTAAGCTTGTTGTTTAGTAGTTGTTTCTATTGGAGATGTTGTCGTTTCGGGGATTGAATTTACTACGTCCACTGCTGTGATTGGCTCATTTTCAATCGCAGGTTGTGTCTGTAATTGCCTTACTTTTTGGAGTATTGCATCAATAATCGTGTCGGCATTTTCAATCCAATCCATCGTCCAGATGCGATAAAGATTCCACCCCAACACTTTAAGTACGGCAGGCATTACCATTTCTCGGTCGTTAGTGGTATGAGCATTATAATAATAGTGACCATCAACTACAATTCCTAAAATATATTGTTGTGGCTTATCGGGATGCACAATTCCCATATCTATTTTGAATCCAGAAGTACCGATATTACATTTTACGACTAATCCTTTTTCCTGTAATTTTTGACTAATAGAAGCCGATAAATGCTGTTGGCTAAGAGTTACTTGTACATCTTCAGGACGCACACTTAGATGTCCTTTTTCGGCAAACTGTAAAAAAGCTTTCAATCCTGCAACCCCTTCGGCTGATGTACGGCTTAAATCTATTTGGTCTGCATGTAAAGTGGCGAAAATGTGCATTTCATAGCGTGCACGAGTAATAGCTACATTTAACCTCCGCCAACCGCCATCACGATTTAATGGACCAAAATTCATACTCATTTTTCCTACTTCGTCTGGAGCATAACATACAGAAAACAAAATAATATCTCGTTCATCACCTTGTACATTTTCTAAATTTTTCACGAACAATGGCTCCTCACTTTCACTAGCAAATTCTTCTAATTTAGGGTCTGTCATAAATAGTTTTTGTAATTTATCTTCTATTAGGCTTTGTTGTGTTTGGCTGAATGTTACGACTCCTATGCTTAACTTTCTCGTTTGCGAATTGTTGTAATGTGCTTGAATGTATTGTACAATTGCATCGGCTTCAAATTTGTTAGTACGAGTTTTACCCTTATCGTAAAAACCACTAATTTGATGATATTTCACCTTACGGTTCAAATCGTCATACGAAGGAAATGTAAGAAGTTTGTTTTCGTAATAGTTTACGTTACTAAAAGCGATTAGGCTTTCATGTTTGCTACGATAATGTCGCAACAGGTATTTTGAGGGGACAGACAATGACAAGCAATCATCCAAAATACTTTCCAAATCTTCTACATCCATATTCTCTTCATCTGACTTGATTGTGCTAAAAAATGCAGTAGGAGGCATTTGCTTGGGGTCGCCCACAATTACCGATTGTTTTGCTCTTGCCAAGGCACTTACTGCCTCACAGGTTGGTAATTGTGAGGCTTCATCAAAAATTAACATATCGAAATGTTTTGTATTCACATCAAAATACTGTGCTACAGAAATTGGGCTCATCAGCATACAAGGGGCAATGCGTGGAAGCAACGATGGTATTTGGTCAAATAGTTTTCTAATACTCAATCCCCTTCCTCTATTTTTGATAGCACGTTGTAAAATACCAATTTCAGAGCTTTGCATGGCTTCTACGCCAGTGGTAGGTAGTTGTGCTGCCAACTTTATCCGCAATTCTTGAATTGTGAGAGATTGAAAATCCTTAGCTATTTTTTTATATTGCTCTATTCTACTTTCAAGTATGCCAGCATTGAATAAGCTTAATGCTTCATGTTGTGAAATAATTTGCTGTGCGATAGAAGTATGAACAATAAAGTGAAAATATTCAGAGATATTTTCTACATCACAGCATTTGTTTTCGTAAGCATTTATCAACCATCGCAACTGCAACTCTTCGCCTTTTTTACGAAACTGTAAGTAATTAACCCAATTTTTCAATTGAGGAAGATGATTCTGTATGTTTTTCAGTTGAATGATAGTTTCATTGAGCCAGTTTTCATTTTGCAGAAAACGAATACCAGTCAGTCGTTCATAATTTTTCTTTTGTTCGTTAAAAATAGTCGTAAGTTGTATAAATTCTAGTATTGTAGGGATGTTATCTTGTTGTATTTCTTCGATATATTGTACATTGTTCTCCAACAATAGTTGCATCCACTTACCAAGAGCATTACGGTCCCAATGATTCGTTAGATAACTTAAATGTTGCACTAATGAAGCTTTACGGTCAATATCTACTAAATCCGTTTGTTCATCTTTAAACAATTTCTTTAGGGCTTTTTGGACAGCAACAAAGCGACTTTGTTGCAAAATGTATTGCCCTTCTTCTAACTGATGATTGTAAGAAAATAGCTGTTCTAATTCATCATCATCCTCAACAGGAGCGTTTTTAAAAAGTTGTACCTGTTTTCTAATCTTTCGTTTCTGTAGCCACTTAGATAAAAACCAGCTTTGTTCTGCTTGTTTCCATTGCCTCTCTATTGTTGCAATATCTGCGGTTAAAATTTTTCGATTATAGCTTTTGAGAATACCATTTAGAGCTGTCTGATATTGACCAAATATATTGCTCCACTCTTTGTAAACCTCGTAATTTTCTTTGTCGGATAAGTAAACAATAAGATGCAAAGGAATATTGGGCAAGTGTTGTACTGCAACTATTAGCTGAATAAATTGTTCCCATGCAGCTTTAGAATGTATAGGATACAGGAAACAAATGGCTTTAGCTAATGATTCTGATTGGCTCTTTAAGGTAGGTAATAATTCTAGTAAGTTTTCTGTTTGTATGGAAATATCATCATTAATCGAAGGTGAATATTCGGGTAAATTAAGTACGTTTAAAGGGTTTTCAGACGGATGTATGAGTAATTTAATAATTGATTGAAATGGAGGTAGCCAGTCTGTCCATTGTTGCCACAATGCTGCATCTAATTGTTTTAGAACTGTTGCAGGTAGTAGATTTTTTTGAAATCCCTTATGGCGATAATTTTCCAAAGCAGTGATGCTATCGTATAAACTCCATCCTACTTGTTGTTTTTGATGTAGCACATTAATGTAATTACTGATAGCCTTTTTGGCGTTATCTAACCGCTGTGCTTCTTGCTGAAAATCGGCTGTTCTGGCTAGTTTTACTGTTTCTATTGATTTAGCTAACTGTTCCAATACATCAGATTTTTTTGATTTATTGGAGTGTAGCTCTAATGTAAAAGGAGCAAGTCCAATTTGTTCCAAGCGTTTATGAACAACGTCTAAGGCAGCTTTTTTGGCAGCTACGAACAAAACTCTCTTTCCTCGATACAAAGCATCTGCGATAATATTAGTTATCGTTTGAGATTTACCAGTTCCGGGAGGTCCATGTAAAATAAAACTATGCCCTTGTTGAGCTGTAATCACCGCATCCATCTGTGATACATCTGTAGAAATAGGCAATACAACCGAATGAGCATGAATCGTATCAAATTCGCTCGTATCAAGGGCCTGGTGACTGACATCAAATGCTAATTTACCTTGTACTAAACTACGCACCATGTCACTTTTTAGTAATGCTTCCTGATGCACTACTATATCTTTCCATAAAATTAGTTTACTAAATGAAAAATTACCTAACACTAGCTGTTCTTCCACATCCCAGCCTTTCAATTGCATCACAGCCCTCCGAAGTATGCCCATCACTTTTGATACATCAACGCCTTTGCTATCGGTCGGTAATTGCTCCAATACTCCTAAATCCAGCTCATACTCCTGCCTGAGAAATTCTAGCAAAGTAATATTTATCATCGTTTCTTCTTCTCTGCTTTTCAATGTAAACTTACTATTTACAGACCTCCGACTAATTTCTACAGGCAATAGTAGTATGGGGGCATAACGTGGTTGCTCTGCATTTTTTCTGTCATACCATTTAAGCAGTCCTACAGCAAGATATAGCGTACTTGAACCATTTTCTTCGGTAGCCTGCTTTGCATTTTTATGAATGTAAATAAGGATATTATCCAAATCTTGTTGATGATAATATGTAAGTAAGCGATTATGCTCTAGCTCATTATTTGCTAATTGGTATAATTGCGACGAACGATGAATAGGTTGATTGAACAAATTATACTTACGCAATATCTCCACATTTGATTTAGGTATAGGTGTAATAGAAAAGCTCTTACCTTCAGATAACGTATCTTCTAAATTACTAATATCAATATCGACCAATTGTAACATATTACGAGTAATATGCAGGTTAAGTAAATTGTTTCGGAGCGATAAATCTAGGAGCTTACGTTCCCATACTTTTTGTTTTGTTTTAGGCTGTTTAGTTTGTAATAACTCATCTTGGTAAATTGTTCCTATTTCAAAACGCTTTTCCATGTTCGTAGTTTCTCTTTGCCTTGTAACCTCCTCCTCTAGTGCTATTTCAGAAGTATTAGTGAGCAAAGGCAATGGACGTACACGTAGCATCCTTGCTCGCTTTATATCGACCGATAAAATAAAATCTTCCTTCTGCACTAATTGTGCTTCGCCAGTATTTAGTGCCTCGCTAAACGTTATAGAATTTCCTTTGCACACACTGGTTGCCTCAAAAGCCACCATTTCACGAATCCCTTTTGATAGCCGCTTAGTAATGGCTGTTTTATCATCATTAATAATTTCGGAAAATTTATCATCTTGTAACCAGCACCCAACAAAAGCATGACCACGCACAATAACCAAAATAGGATTGAGGTCAACCGCTTCTAAACAAGCGACAAACAATAAGCTAAGGTCTATACAATTTCCGAATTTTTCCTGTTGAATTGTATGAAGTAAACGTAATCTCTGCCCGCTCTCTTCATAACCCGGAGGCAAAGCACTATAGACAATTTCCTCACTTTGAATAGCAGAATAAATTGCAGATATGATTTGCAACACTCGCTCAGGGTCGTCACTCTGATACCCTTCAAAAGCTATTTTTAATTTTTGTTTTGCTAGTATCTCAACGGCTTTTCTTTTGATATGATATACGTAAGGATGGTTGGGCGTAACATAAGTAGCGATTAGTTCAGGTAATACCTGAAAACCGCCAAAATGCTCTAAAGGGTGAATATTGACAGTTATTGTATCTTTGATTACAGAGCTATCTTTTGCAGCAACTTCAATGGTAATGATTGCCTTTTCAGTTTCTGAGATACTATTCAAAAAATGGCGATTAACTTTTAGATTCTCTAAAGGAATTTTTATGTCTTTCTTGGCTGGAACGAATGAAACGCTGTATTTAAACGGCTCAATGCAAGGAAGGTCGGCTGTTATCCCTATTTCAAGTTGAGTAGAATCCTTTTCAGAGGAATTCTCAATCGTTAGCGACTGAATGAATTTAACATCATTTAGGTATGAAGAAATATTTAAAAAAGGCAGATGCTGCTTGTGAATAATAAGATTGGCTTGCTCTTGCATAAGATATTTATTCTATTTAAGTTAGTCAACAATAATTCCTAAATTAAGTAGTAAGGTATTAGTGTAGATATGAATAGGTTGTTCAACAGAGGTTTTGTAATAAACTAAATAATCATCTTTCTACAAGTTCATAAAACCTATCCTCTCCAAGTCAATAAAATAACAATCAAGCTATTAATACAAAAGAATAGCCTATAAAAGTAATAGATAACAATTAATATCTATCAGTAATATTGGCATCCCAATCATAGCCAAGGAGGTTATTATTATTTGGCTTCATAGTATATAGAAGGCTATTCATTTTCAACACAATACATTTGTTTAATCTGCCATCAATATAAAAAATCTTTTTGTTTTTTACATATAAAAAGTCTTTTTATTATCATTTTATAGATTAATAGATGTTCATCCTTTATTTTCCTCTCAAAACATTGTCAAGACAAGTTATTCCAACTATTTCTTTTTCTCACTCTAGCATACCATACCTTCCGTTTATTCTCATAGCTTAACTAGCAATATATTTCTTGCATATTGCTAGAAAAATCAAGATTTAACCGCTGAATACTTAGCTGTATTATTGCTTTTCCTATTTGTAAATTCCTCGAACTGGCAACCTAGCAACTTAGGTTAGTTAGCCTAATGTACTGTACGAAAGATTGAACGGCTAGGATATTCAATAGCAGAACAATCTTTCGTACAGTTTTTCCTATCAATATGCTCCTCGCACCAATTTTTCTACCACTATCGGAAAATGAAGGTGTTCTAATACTTGTCCCTTTTTGGCAACATCTTCGGGTGTGTCGCTAGGCTCAACAGGGTAAGCAGCCTGAAACACAATCGCTCCTTCGTCGTAATGCTCATTTACTAAGTGAATCGTAATACCCGACTCCTTTTCTTGGTTAGCTACCACGGCTTCATGCACAAAATGCCCATACATTCCTTTTCCACCATATTTAGGAAGCAATGAAGGGTGAATATTGACAATTTTATCAGGAAAAGCTTCAATTAAATGGCTCGGAATCAGCCACAAAAAACCAGCTAAAATCACCCAATCAATCTTTTCTTCTTGTAATATACGCACCACTTCACCAGACTTAAATTGTGCTTTATCGAATAAAACCAAGGGAATTTGTAGGCGTTCGGCTCTTTGGATTACGCCCGCTTGCGGATTGTTGCAAAGCATAAGTGCAATACTAATATCTGCTGAATCACGGAAGTATTCAACCAGTCGCTCGGCGTTTGAGCCAGAGCCAGAGGCAAAAATGGCAAGTTTTTTCAAAATGCTTTCGGTTAAATTATCGTTGAAATTTCCACAAATTTACGGCATACATTCCAACCTTTTTCAAGTTTCTCGCCTCTTTTGTAACGAAGATCTCTTTTTTGACAAAAACCTCACATACGCCATGAAAAAACTTCCGCTATTTATTTTACTACTTTGCCTTGGGTTTGGGGCTTGCGAAACGCCCGTTGTAGAGGCTTCGGCTAAAGCAATTTTATCAGATAATACGATGTTGAAAGGAAAATGGAAGCTCACTGGCATCTTGCTTGGCGATGTAATCGACCAGCCTTGTGCTGGCACAAGCGACAACCGAGATATAACCTTAGAAATCGCAGCAGATTCGCTGAATACGTTCAAAATAACAGGTCAATCGGCGGTCAATTACTACTTTGCTACGGCAAAAATTACCGCTTTTGATACCAATACCCAAAAAGGGCAACTCAGTATTGCTCAACTGGGAAGTACCAAAATTGCAGGTTCTCAATTGATGAACGAATGCGAAAATCGTTATTATACGCTTTTGGGCATTGCCAAAGATTTTCGTTTGATACAAAATACCGCAGGAAAAGCCGTTTTACATCTGGGCGAAATTAAAGAAAATACCAAGCCAACGCTTGATAATGGCACCTACTTTATTTTTGAAAAAGTACAATAAACTACCTATAGAGTGTATTGATTTTTCCATCTGAAAGATTTATAGATAAACAACATATAAATCTCCTTCGTGTATCATGTTCTACATGAACAATGGGAAAAATATAATTATTTTATGAAAAAAGCCGTTTTTGCAGTTGTGCCAAACGGCTTTTTTTGTATTTTAGATGAGATTTTTTCAACCAAAACTATACATTTCTATTAAAGTGTGGATAAAAGATTCATTTGTGCCATTACATTTCAGTTTTTTGATAGCAAAATTTAGGTCAAAAACTTGGTTTTATTCATCTATGAATCAACCTCACTTTAATGTATCACTCATCATCAAACCCTTTGATTACATGAAAAAAATCTTACTTACGGGCAGTCTGTTGGCTTATAGTTGTTTTAGTTTTGCCCAAATCTCGGCTGTGAAAGCGAAGATTAGCCAAAAAGCCCAATCGCTTGAAGCGAAAGTTGTGGCATGGCGACGGGACTTCCACCAAAATCCAGAGCTAGGAAACCGAGAATTTAAAACAGCCGAAAAAATTGCAGCACACCTGCGTTCCTTGGGCATTGAAGTACAAACGGGCGTAGCCAAAACGGGTGTTGTAGGCATTTTGAAAGGAGGCAAACCTGGGCCAGTAGTGGCATTACGAGCTGATATGGACGGGCTACCCGTCAAGGAAAGGGTCGATATTCCCTTTGCTTCTAAAGCAATGGGCGAATACAACGGTCAGCCAGTGTCGGTAATGCACGCCTGCGGACACGACACCCACGTAGCGATTTTGATGGGTACAGCCGAAATTTTGGCTTCTATTAAAAATGAGTTGAAGGGAACAGTCAAATTTATTTTCCAACCAGCCGAAGAAGGTGCTCCTGAAGGAGAAGAAGGCGGTGCTGCATTGATGGTCAAAGAAGGCGTATTAGAAAACCCCAAAGTAGATGCCATCTTTGGTTTGCACATCAATGCCCAAACCGAAATTGGTAAAATTCGCTACCGCCCCAAAGGGACAATGGCAGCTTCCGATTGGTTTAAAATTAAAGTAAAAGGGAAGCAAACCCACGGGGCGAGTCCGTGGCAAGGAATAGACCCCATCGTAACGGCTTCGCAAATTGTAATGGGGCTGCAAACCATCGTGAGTCGCAACGCTCCACTCATCGAGTCGGCGGCAGTCGTAACGGTCGGACAAATCAACGGGGGTGTTCGGAGTAATATTATTCCTGAAGAATTGAGTATGAATGGTACTATCAGAACACTCGACACCAAGGTACAAGACATGATTCATGCCCGTATGCGTCAGGTAGCCACCAATATTGCCGAAAGTGCTGGGGCTATTGCCGAAGTGAGCATCACCAAAATGTGTCCTGTGACGTACAATGACCCTTCTTTGACCGAAAAAATGGTACCCACCCTCGAATCGGTGGCAGGAAAAGACAACGTAGAAATGGTATCGGCCGTGACAGGAGCAGAAGATTTTGCCTTTTACCAAGAAAAAGTACCCGGTTTGTTTTTCTTCCTAGGCGGTGCTCCGAAAGGCAAAAAGGAAACAGAAACTGCCCCACACCATACACCCGATTTTTATATCGACGAAGGTGGATTTGTGTTGGGAATGAAAGCAATGGCCAATTTAACATTAGATTATTTAGAAATGAACGCTCCTAAAGGAAAGTAAAATATGAATTATGCGTTAGTACTATTCCTAGATTACTAACGCATAATTACAATCGTTTCAACTTAAATATAACCACTAAAATGTCTGATTTTCAACTGTATTTGCAATTAGGTTTTTCGCATATTACCGACGTAAAAGGCTATGACCACATATTGTTTATTGTAGCTCTTTGTGCCATTTACCGTGTGACCGATTGGCGAAAAGTAGCGTTTTTAGTCACAGCCTTTACCTTGGGGCATTCTATTACCTTGGTACTGGCTACCTTGCATCTGATTAGCTACCGTACCGAAGTCATTGAATTTCTCATTCCCATCACCATTGTATTGACCTGCTTTCTCAATTTTTTTCATCAATCTACCGAATTTCGTACCCAAAAAGAACCCAAGTCACCTTTGCGGTATCCTATGGCAATGGGCTTTGGACTGATTCATGGCATGGGTTTTTCTAACTACCTACAAAGTTTATTGGGTAAAGAAGAAAGCATTGTTGTGCCTTTGTTGTCGTTCAACATAGGACTAGAAATCGGGCAATTGCTTATTGTAGGGCTGTTGTTATTGGTCAATTTTTTGGTACTAGAAATCATAGAAGTCAGAAAACACAATTGGAATTTAATCATCTCTGGCATTGTATTGGGCATAGCACTCACCCTCATTGCAGGGTCTGAGTATGTCAAGGGTTTTTGAGATAAGACATTGAAAGATAGGGGTATTAATTTCGGAAATATTGCTAGAAAGCATTTTCTCTGTCCGAAATTTGATATATAAAACTACTGGTTTTATCATGATGCGCAGGGAATCTTTTGGCAACTTATGAGGCTCAAGATTCCCTTCAAAATGTCATCAAGCTAAACAATCCATTTTACCTTTTTTGAAAACTTTTATTCACCCAATAAATTCCCCCTATGACTATCAATCCGCCCAATATTTGAAACCAAGCCAAGGTTTCGTCGAGTAAAACCACCGCAATAATGGCCGTTAGCACAGGCTGCAACAACAACGTTGGCGACACCACCGCCGCTGGAATATGCCCCAAGGCATAATTGATACTCAGCCAACCCACTAGGTGACACACCACGCCCATCCCTACAAACGCCCACCATGTTTGGGTATCAAAATGAACTAATTCCAAGCCTTGTCCGTAACAAATCCCCCACGAAAGTACCAAGCAAGGCAACAACGACCACGCCATAAAATTAAGCGTATCAATGGTTTTACGCACTTGTTGCGTAAAAAGCATATAACAGGCATAAAACACCGCCGCCGCAATGGCCATCAAATGCCCTACACCAACCGATTGGTTATGCAACAAGTCGTCGCCCGCTATCAGTACCACCCCAATCAAGGTAATACCCAAACCGAGCCAATAACGACGACCAAGTTTTTGCTTAAAAATCAACCAAGTACCCAATCCCACAAAAACAGAGGCATTGTTGGCCAGCAAGGTCGATACCGAAGCGGTGGTACGTAAAATAGATAAGTTCCAAAACGACATATCCAATACAAAACAAAGACCACCGAGGGCAATCAGGCGTAGGTTGGGGGCATCGGGGACTTTTATGCCTTTGTACAACCAAATCGGTACAATCCCGACAAAACAGAAGAAATAACGATAAAAACCCGACGTAAGTGCTGGTGCGTGAGCCATTTTCACGAAAATAGCCGACCAAGCAATACAAAAAACGCCTAGGGCTAAACACAGGTAAGCTTTGGTTTGTGCTTTCAAAATTTTATGTTTGTGATAAAAGTGATATGCTTGCGGTCTGTAACAACAATATTTGTGCAATACGACCGCAAGAGATTTTTACACAAAAAAGCCATTTTTTACCTCAAAATCCAAAAACTAGCTACGTAAATCCCTAAAGCATACACCAAAGTGTGATTTTCATGCCTAAACATTCCTTGTAATTCCATACGATTGCCCATAAGTCGCTTGCCACTTTAGCTATTTTTTCTTTTCTTTGAGTATGGAAAAAACACAACAACTAAAAAAAGAAATTGGATTATTAGATGCCAGCATGATTGTGATTGGCTCTATGATTGGCTCCGGTATTTTTATTGTATCGGCCGATGTGTCACGTAATTTAGGCTCGCCGGGCTACTTGCTGCTTGCTTGGGTAATTACAGGAATCATCACCCTGATTTCGGCCCTGTCTTATGGCGAATTGGCAGGCATGATGCCTAATGCTGGCGGACAATACGTGTATTTGCGAGAAGCCTATAACCCCTTGGTAGGTTTTTTGTTTGGATGGACAACCTTCTTTGTCATCGAAACAGGCACAATTGCCGCCGTTGCAGTAGCTTTTGCCAAATATACAGGCGTACTCCTCCCCGACTGGATAGGCACAGAACATACCTTGGGCTATTTCAACACCCAACAATTATTGGCCATTGGGCTGATTATGCTCTTGACCTTTGTTAATATTAGAGGCGTTAAAAATGCTAAATTTCTTCAACTCATTTTTACCATGACCAAAATCGGGGCATTGCTTGGCTTGGCGGTGTTGGGTATTATTGTTGGGTTGAATCCTCAAAAAGGCGTTTGGGACATCAACGCTATTGACTTTTGGACACCCGTCAAACTCACGTTGGATAACACAGGCAAAATTATTGACCAAACCTACCTTTCTGGCATAGGCTTGTGGTCGGCGATTGGCTTGGCATTGATAGGGCCTTTGTTTTCGTCTTCGGCATGGAACAACGTAACCTATATTGCTGGCGAAATGAAAAACCCCAAAAGAGATATTCCCCTGAGCTTGCTTTATGGTACGCTCACCGTAAGTGCCTTGTACATTTTGGCAAATATTGCTTACCTCATGCTGCTTCCACTCAAAGGCGAGCCGCAAGCGTCCGATACCCTCGCCCGTGGTATCATGTTTGCCGCCAACGACCGTGTAGGCACGGCGGCTGCCGAGATGATTTTTGGTAAAATAGCGGTGATTATCATGGCGGTATTCATCATGATTTCTACCTTCGGATGCAACAACGGCATTATTCTTTCGGGGGCAAGGGTTTATTATGCCATGGCAAAAGATGGATTATTCTTTAAAAAGGCAGGCGAAATCAATAAAAATGGCGTGCCAGGCGTTTCGTTGATTATTCAATGCGTATGGGCAAGTTTGCTGTGCTTGTCGGGAACATACAGCGATTTGCTAGATTATACCGTATTTTCTATTTTAGTATTTTATATCTTAACCATCGCAGGGGTGTTTATTTTACGTAAAAAACAACCCGATGCTCCTCGTCCTTACAAGGCATTTGGCTATCCGATTATTCCAGCCATTTACTTGGTTTTTGCTACAGGATTGTGCATCAACTTATTGATTTACAAACCAGAAGCCTCTTGGGCAGGCGTTGGCATTGTGGCTTTAGGGATTCCAGTATATTATATTTGGAAGAAATTAGACAAACAATAATGCTTTTGAAATAAGCTTGCACGGGGCTATTCTTACCGTGCAAGCTTATGCTTATTTTTCCTGCAACATCGCCACCAACTTGGTCACTTCTACCGCTTCTTTTACTTCGTGTACACGCAAAATATGAGCCCCGTTGAGCAAGGCTACCGTATTGAGTGCCGTTGTGCCATTGAGAGCCTCGGAAGGATGAATCGACAAGCCACGCCAAATCATTGATTTGCGAGATACACCCACCAACATAGGCAAACCTAATACCTCAAAATCGGCTAAATGGTTGAGTAATTCATAATTTTGTGCTATCGTTTTGGCAAAACCAAAACCCAAATCTATGATAATATCACGCTGTTGATATGCCCTCAGTTGAGCAACTTTTCGCTGTAAATCGTCTAAAATATCCATACGTAAATCGTTGTATTGCGTCATTTGCTGCATGGTTTCAGGCGTACCTCTGCTGTGCATCAATACATAAGGTACATCTTTGAGCTTTGCCACTGTTTCAAACATTTGGTCATCTAAAATGCCACCAGATACATCATTAATCAGCGATGCCCCTGCCTCTACCGAAGCTTGAGCAACAGATGCCCTAAAGGTATCTATCGAAATCAGGGCTTCTGGAAAGCGTGCCATGATGGCTTCTACGGCTGGCACCACACGCCTCAACTCCTCGGCTTCGTCCACAGGACTGGCACCAGGGCGTGTTGAATGACCACCCAAATCAAGAAAGGTAGCCCCTTCGGTGAGCATTTTTTCAGTTTGACGCAAGATTTCGTCTAGGGTAAAAAAACGACTTCTTTCAAAAAAAGAGTCTGGTGTGATATTGATAATACCCATAATTTTAGGGCTATGCAAATCAACCAAACGACCTCTACAATTAATACTATATTTCATTTGACACATCTTTTTTGCAAAATAACGCAAAAGCACAAAAATTTTGACATTTTATTTGTGAATCAAAAAAACTATATTTATTTTAACATTGCATTAGTTTTCTTAAAAATATAACCACATTATTTTTAGTGTTAGTCGAAACCCCTCTGTTATTTACTCCATAAAATTGATACCATAAAACCTTTTTGAATACGTTGTTGCCAGCTTATTATTTTCCAATAAGCTAGAAAATGATATACCTAAACCTGACTTATAACTTTTAAGCATACTTAACACACTGATATAAAACACATTAATTTTTGCAAGTAATGACAACCCCCGACTACCATTATCCTCATACTTTTATGCCTGAAATATATGTTGTTAATCATGTTCCCGCATTACTGGGCTATTGGGACAAAGACCTGATTTGCCGATACGCCAACCAAGCGTACCACCAATGGTTTGGTAAAAAGCCCGAAGAAATGATGAACAACCTCACGATTAAGGCATTTTTAGGCCCTTTGTACGAAAGAAATAGGCCTTATATCGAAGCCGTACTGACTGGAGAAGTCCAAACCTTCGAGATTATCATTCCTTTACCTTCGGGGAAAGTACGCTATGCTTTGGTGAATTATACACCTCATATCGTAGATGGTATCGTAGAAGGTTTTACGGTACACGCCTCCGACGTAAGTTCAATCAAGGCTTTAGAATTGGAGCTTGTCAACTCTATCGACAGCGTAAAGAACCAAAATGATCGCTTGCTCAATTTTTCTAATATTGTATCGCATAACCTCAAATCGTATGCAGGAAACTTACAGGCAATCCTCGACTTGTACGAACTTGCCGATACCGAGGACGAAAAGACCAATATGTTTGGTATGCTCAAAAGCATTTCTAAGCAGTTTAGCAATACGATTCATCAGTTGAATGAAATTTCAAAATCGCAAAATTTAGCCAAACTAAAACCAGAATCAATTCATTTACAAAGCTTTACCGCAAGTGTACTCAAGACGTTACAAATACAAATAGAGACCAATCACGCTACGATTGAAAACCGCATTCCCGATACTATATGGCTCACCGCCAACCCTGTGTATATAGAAAGCATTCTGCTAAACCTCATTACCAACGCCATCAAATACCGAAAAGCCGACCTTACCCCCCTTGTTCAACTCGAAGCTACCGAAGATTATAACAAAATTGTGCTGGTTGTCAAAGACAATGGCATCGGAATTGATTTGGCTGTACACGGCAAAAACCTTTTCGGTATGTACAAAACCTTTCATGGCAATAGCGATGCCCAAGGTATTGGATTGTTTTTGGTAAAAAACCAAATAGAGTCGATGGGAGGTAGTATTGAAGTAACAAGCGCCGTCAACGAAGGCACAGTTTTTACGATTCATTTCAAAAAAGGCTATACGCTTTTGTAAAAATTCACAACGCATCAAGCCAACAATAGGACTTTACAGAGAAAACGCAACAAATAAATCTACTTTTCTATCGCTTCAAAAGCTGAAAATAGATACTTTTGTGATTTGAAATTTCTCAGTAAAGCCCTTTTATTATGACCCAAACAGAAATAGAATACCGCCGTGTGATTGATTTATGCAAAGATTTGTTTTTAAAGAAAAACAAAGATTATGGTTCTTCTTGGCGTATTCTTCGTTTGCCAAGCCTCACCGACCAAATTTTTATCAAAGCACAACGCATTCGGTCTATTCAAGAAAAAGGTGTACAAAAAATCAACGATGGCATCGATGGCGAATTTATTGGCATCGTCAATTATTGTATTATTGCCATGATTCAACTATGTTTGGGGAAATCTTCACAAATGGAGTTTGAAGAACAAGAATTGAGCCAACTCTACGACGAACAAGTAAGTAAAACCCTTGCCTTATTGCTCAACAAAAACCATGATTATGGCGAAGCTTGGCGTGATATGCGTGTAAGCTCGATGACAGACCTCATTTTGATGAAAATTTACAGAACCAAACAAATTGAGGACAACCAAGGACAAACACTTGTTTCGGAAGGCGTAGAAGCCAACTACCAAGATATGCTCAACTATGCCGTATTTTGTTTGATTTTGATGGGAAAGGCTTCGGTATAAGTTTTGTGTTCAATCATTTTCTAACCCAATTAAACCCTCTAGCATGAAATTCTTTGCCCATTTTTCTCGCATTTTTGTTGGCGTGATTTTTATCTTTTCAGGACTCATCAAGCTCAACGACCCCGTTGGTACAGAAATCAAATTAGAAGAATATTTCGAGGTATTTGCTACCGATTTCCCTTGGATGGCAGGCTTTTGGCATTTTTGGACACCTTTTTCGCTGTATGTTTCGATTTTTTTATGCACCCTTGAATTAGTACTTGGCGTTTGTTTATTGGTGCAATACAAGCTCAAAAACGCCTCTTGGGTATTGCTCGCCACGGTTATTTTCTTTGGTTTTCTTACCTTCTATTCGGCGTATTTCAACAAAGTAACCGACTGCGGATGCTTCGGCGAAGCCATCAAGCTTAAACCTTGGACTTCCTTCGGAAAAGACATGGTACTCATGTTTTTTATCTTGATTATTCTTTGGCAAAGGCAAATTTTTGCCGATAAAAAAACAGGCGTTTGGGTAGCTTCTTCCTTGGTTTTTTGTCTGGCATTAAGTATCTATGTTGTACGCTATTTGCCTGTTTACGACGGACTTCCCTACGCTGTTGGCGAGAATATTCCGCAAAACATGAAACCTAGCGAAGCCCCTGTTTTTCAATATATCATGGAAAAAAATGGACAAGAACAAACCTTCGATACGTACCCGACCGATACTACTTGGAAGTTTAAGCAAATGATACAGCTCAACGAAGATGCCGCCAAAGCCCGCATCACTGACTACACGCTGTACCGTACTGGCGACACAACCGACTACAAAGCCTTGAGTTTCACAGGAAAAAGATTGATGATTATTAGTCCTTTTATCGAAAAAGCCCAAACTAGCCATATCGACGAACTCAAAAGCCTTATTCAAAGCCTGAAAGGAAGCAATATCAGTGTATGGCTGGTGAGTGCTTCTACCGACCAAGCAGTGGATGCTTTTGTCAAAAAACACCAACTTGGCATTATCAGCCTCGGAGCAGACATCAAAGTACTCAAAACCATCGCCAGAGCTAATCCAGTATTGTGGTATTTGGAAGATGGTATTGTCAAAGGAAAATGGTCGCATAATGCCCTTCCCAAAGCAGAAGAATTACAATGAGTGAGTTAGTGTATTAGTGAGTTATCATTCTCATTTTCATACACTTATAGCACAACAATATTCTTCTTTCGTGCAGTATAGCCTTGAATTTTACTTTTATGAAAAATATTTATTTAGTAGGAATGCCTTCTTCGGGCAAAAGCACTTTAGGACGACAGTTGGCTAAAAACCTTGGCTATCAATTTGTTGATATGGATGATTTGATAGAAAGGCAAGAGCAAAAAAGCATTCCTTTGATTTTTAAAGAACATGGCGAAGCTTATTTCAGAACGGTGGAAAGTGCCGTGCTGAAACAATTTGAAGCCAATAAAAGTCTGGTGATTGCCACTGGCGGAGGCGTGCCGTGTTTTTTCGATAATATGGCTTTTATCAAACAAACTGGAACAAGTATTTTTCTTAATGTACCGCCCGAAGAATTAGCCAAACGCATCAAGTTTTCGGATGCCAACAACCGTCCTTTAATCAATAAAGGAAATTCTAATGAAGCATTATTAAATGATTTGAAGGCTAGATACAACGCTAGATTACCTTATTATACCCAAGCAGATGTACAAATAGATGGCACAATAGACGTGCAACAATTACTGCAATTGCTACCAAATTTATAAGATTATCGGTTGCGGATTTTGGATGACTCATCTACCTTTTGATGTCTATTTTACAAGAAAAGAAGGTGTTTTTTCTATTTCCAAAATCCGCAATTCCATTAATACCCTCCCATAAATTTCCGTAAAATCCATTCGGCGGTGAGCAATACCAACACTAAAAAGGCAATCCAACGCAAGTTGATCATTTCTTGCAACGACTCTTCGGCTTCTATTTTCTCGGCTACAGCATGATTTTCGATGATGGCCGTAAGCTTTTCTATCTGTTTATCCAATACAAAAGTACCTCCCGTATGTCCAGACAATTGGCGTAATACGTCAAAGTCGGCGGTGGTTTGCATCAGTTCTTGCTGTTGGTCTTTGACCACAAATTGTCCTTCGCATACTTCTTTTGCTCCAAGCAAGGTTGCCGATGCTTTGAAGCGATACAAGCCTGCTGGTAAAGCACTTAGCTCGAAACGGGTATTTTCGGCAGTGGTGCTGTAGGTATATTTTCGTTCGAATCCTTTTTCGTCGGTAAGCGATAATTGAATGGGAATATTATACAGTTTTTCGTAAATACTATTATACAATTCGGTTTCCAAAACGACTTTATCGCCCAATACAAACGCAGCATTGGTCGGATACACCCGCAATTTACGTTTGTCTTCTTTTGCCGATAAAAATTGTACCGTTTTCGTAAAAATCTCGTCTATTACCTCATGTTGCTCTGTTTGTTGATATTCGCCCAAATACCAGCCCCAAAGTCCTTCGCCCAAAAAGGCCGCCGATTTGGGATTTCCTTGATTGAGTACCAACAAAGGATAGTCTGTTATGGCATTGCCAATTTTTTGGTACAACATCACCGAAGTATTGGGCAACAGCGTATAACGACCATACGTGACGTTGATGGGTGGCAATTGTTTGAGTAATTCTAGCCTTTTAGCATCAAGATTCACCAGTGAAAAGTTGGTGTTAAAATACCCCGTGGCTTGGTTGTAATCCTCCGATTCGACAAAAATACTCACTGCTTTATTCAAACTATTAAAAGCCGGGAGACTAGACTGACTGCCCAAGATATACAAACAAGGAATTTTCTTAGCCAATAATTCTTTATACATTGCTGTATAATTATTGGATTGGTCGGGCAATTGATGCAGAATAAGGGCATCATAATTTTTCCCCCTAAAATCAAGAGTAGGGTCTTCTGAAAGAATTTTTACCTCTACTTCTAAATTGGCTTGTTTACTCAACATACTTTTGAGTGCCTTTATATCTGGATGCGGACTCAAAGCAAGCAACAAAATCTTTTCTTTGCCATCAATTACCTCTACATATACTTCTTGTCGGTTGTTCTGTTTGCTCTCTTCGCCTGCCAAAGGTATCGTTTCGATGGTTAAATGCTGTACGCCTTTGTTCAAAGCGGTAGGCGTAAACGTAACCATTTGTAAATCATCATTTTGTTTGAAAGAAATACTTTGTTTATCCAGTACTTTTTCGCCTTGTTTGAGCAATACCTCTATTGTTTTTCCAGTAAATCCATACGCAGCAATATCAGCCTGAACAGGAAATTTATTACCTAAATAAGCAATTTTATTGGCATATACTGTTTTTACTCGAATGTCTTTGCTAGGAATCGTATCGCCAATACCAATGGTGTGAATCGCAAAAGTATAAGACTGATTGCTCGGATTAACCCCTTCGTTGATAATACCATCGGAAAGCAATACTACATCTACCAAATTGCTTCCTTCGGAGGTATTTTGCACGTTGTTGAGCAAGGCAGACAAGTCGGTTTGTCGCTGATTAAACCGAATCGCCTGTTCGTTTGCTGGAGGTGTGTTATCAAAACTTACCCAAGCTACCTCATAATCTTTCGCCACCAAGGTTTCTTTCAGCCGAGCCAAAGCCTGTAATGCTCCTTGCAAAGCCGTGCCTTTATGGGCTGCCATCGAAGCCGAATTGTCGATAGCCAATACGACAGTCTTTTTTTGAACCGTTTGTTTAATTTGGCGGAGCAATAAAGGAAGAAAGAGCAAGGCAAGTATGGCTACTACCACAAAACGCAAGGCTGCCAAGCCAAGGTTGATTTGTTTCGACCAAGGTTGTTCGGTTTCTTTATACAAAAAATAGGCATAAATTCCTGCCAGCAGCAAACAAGGTAGAATCAACCAAGGAGATGTTTGGAAAAGAAAATCAATCTTCATAAAGCAAGGGATTTAGGGCGATATGGGCTACAGGTGTTCAGGTAAGCGATTGCGTAGAAAAGTACACAATCGCTTGTTGGTACAAGTACAAACTAAGTCAATAAACCGCCATCCACTTGCAACACTTGTCCTGTGATATAACGAGAAAGGTCTGATGCCAAGAAAATACAAGCATCTGCCACTTCTTCGGGCTGACCGCCACGCTTCAACGGAATAGATTTTGTCCATTCTTCGGTTGCGGCAGCGTTTAGTTCGCCCGTCATTTCTGTTTCTATAAAGCCCGGTGCAATGGCATTCGAGCGGATATTTCTTGAGCCTAATTCTAAAGCTACCGATTTTGTAAAGCCAATAATACCAGCTTTAGAAGCGGCGTAGTTGGCTTGACCAGCATTGCCACGTAGCCCTACCACCGATGTAAGGTTGATAATAGACCCAGCCTTGGCTTTCATCATAGGTTTGATAGCCGCTTTAGTCAGGTTGAATACCGATTTCAAATTTACTTGGATAACCGTATCCCATTGCTCTTCGCTCATACGCATCAACAAGCCATCTTTGGTGATACCAGCGTTGTTAATCAACACATCTACTCTACCGAAATCCGCCAATACTTGCGTAATCAACTCTTCTGCTTGTTTGAAGTCGGAAGCATCCGAACGATACCCTTTTGCGTTGATGCCCAATGCTTGTAATTCAGCTTCTAAGGCTTGTCCTTTTTCTACCGACGACAAATACGTAAATGCTACGTTTGCTCCTTCTTGTGCAAAACGCAAAGCGATAGCTCTACCGATACCTCTCGACGCTCCTGTTACTAATGCTACTTTATTTTGTAGTAAACCCATTGTATTGAATTGATTAATAAAAAAATCTTGTGGTGATTGGGCAATACTTCATGCCGCTTTATTCCGAATACCAAAAATAGCAGAAGCAAATAAGACCACAAAATATATTCGCAATTTCAAGAATATTGCTTTCTACTAAACGAAAAAACAAGCCTTAATGATAAGTTGGAAAGAAGATTTATATTCATTTTCGTATATGAAGCTATTGAGCAAAGCTATACAAAGGTTTAGTTTATAGACAAAAAAGGTCGTTTAGCTTATACCAAACGACCTTTTTTGTACTTATGTACACATTTTTTATTCTTCCGTAATGGCAGCCGCCGATGACCTCGACAGCACTAAGGCATCGCCTTCACCTGGATAATCAGCCACGATAACATCGCCCTCTGCCAAATCTCCTTTCAAGATTTCTTCGGCAACGGGGTCTTCGAGGTAGCGTTGAATAGCCCTGTTCAAAGGTCTTGCACCATATTGCTGGTCGTATCCTTTTTCTGCTAAAAAGTCTTTTGCTTTGTCGGTAAGCGTTACGGCATAGCCCAAAGCAGAAATACGGGTAAACAGCTTTTTCAACATCAAATCAATGATTTGGTGAATATGCTCACGCTCAAGCGAGTTGAACACAATCACATCGTCGAGGCGGTTCAAAAACTCTGGCGAGAAAGCTTTTCTCAAAGCATTCTGAATCGTACTTTTCACCGTTTCATCGAGGCTTTCGCTCTTAGCTTTCGTTGAAAAACCGATACCTGTACCAAAGTCTTTCAAATCACGCACACCAATGTTTGATGTCATGATAATAATGGTATTTCTGAAATCAACTCTTCTACCCAAACCGTCGGTCAAAATACCATCGTCTAGTACTTGGAGCAACAAGTTGAATACATCTGGGTGAGCTTTTTCGATTTCGTCGAGCAATACCACCGCATAAGGTTTACGACGGATTTTCTCGGTCAACTGACCACCCTCTTCATAACCTACATAGCCGGGAGGCGCTCCGATAAGGCGAGATACACTAAATTTCTCCATGTACTCACTCATATCGATACGTACCAACGCATCTTCTTTGTCGAACAAATAGTTGGCGAGAACCTTTGCCAATTCGGTTTTACCAACCCCTGTAGGGCCTAAGAAAATAAACGAACCGATAGGTTTTTTAGGGTCTTTCAAGCCTACACGGGTACGCTGAATAGCTTTAACCAATTTGATGATAGCAGCATCCTGTCCGATTACCTTACCTTTCAACTCCTCGTTCATGTTGAGCAGCTTTTGCCCTTCGGTAGCAGCCACACGGCTTACAGGAATACCCGTCATTTGGGCAATCACTTCGGCTACGCTTTCCTCCGAAACCGTATAACGACGACGTTTGGTATCTTCTTCCCAGTCTCTTTTAGCACGTTCGAGTTGCTCCAACAAGCGTTTTTCACGGTCACGCAATTGGGCAGCTTCTTCGTATTTTTGAGATTTGACTACCGCATTTTTCTCTTTCTTGATATTTTCGATAGCCGCTTCTAACGCTACAATGTCATCAGGAACAGTGATGTTGGAGATATGTACTCTAGCACCCACTTCATCTAATACGTCGATAGCTTTGTCAGGTAAGAATCTATCAGAAATATAGCGTTCTGAAAGTTTCACCGCCTGCTCAATTGCCTCTGGCGTATAATTTACGTGGTGGTGGTCTTCGTACTTATCTTTGATGTTGTTCAAGATTTCTATCGTTTCTTCGATAGTCGTAGCGTCAACCATCACCGTTTGGAAACGACGAGCCAACGCACCATCTTTCTCGATATACTGACGGTATTCGTCTAAGGTAGTTGCTCCGATAACTTGGATGTCGCCACGAGCCAAGGCTGGTTTGAACATATTTGAGGCATCAAGCGAGCCCGACGCACCACCTGCTCCAACAATCGTATGCAACTCATCAATAAACAAAATCACATCTGGCGATTTTTCGAGTTCGTTCATCACAGCCTTCATTCGTTCCTCAAATTGACCACGGTATTTCGTACCAGCCACCAGAGAAGCCAAGTCGAGCGTTACTACTCGTTTGCCAAACAATACCCTTGATACTTTTTTCTGGACAATTCTCAAAGCCAAACCTTCGGCGATGGCTGTTTTACCAACCCCAGGCTCACCAATCAAAATTGGGTTGTTTTTCTTACGGCGAGAAAGAATTTGAGCTACTCTTTCAATTTCTTTTTCACGTCCCACAATCGGGTCGAGTTTACCAGCCTCGGCAATTTTGGTCAAGTCACGTCCAAAATTATCCAATACCGGTGTTTTCGACTTCTCAGCCCCTTTGTTGGCTGTAGCCCCACCACCGATGTTGCCAGCCCCACCACCCGAAAACGAACGAGCATCGTCGTCGTTATCGTCGGTATCAGAAGGACCCGATTTGATGTTTTCTTGATTAGATTGGTATTCGACCATATCTTTGATGAGGTCGTAGGTAATTTGGAATTTTTCCAAGATTTGGCGTGCCAAATTATCTTCGTCTCTAAGAATAGCCATCAACAAATGCTCTGTACCAACCAAATTAGTTTTAAAGATACGAGCTTCGAGGTAAGTCACCCTTAAAACTTTCTCTGCCTGCCGAGACAAAGGAATGTCTTGTTTGTTTTTGATAGAAAAATTAGAACGCGCTACTCCTTGAGTTGCCTGTTCTATCGTAACACGTAGGTCGTCGAGAACTACTCCACATTTTTTGATAAGTTCGAGTGCAATTCCTTCACCTTCACGAATCATGCCCAAAATAAGGTGTTCCGTGCCTATGTAATCATGCCCCAGCCTAATAGCCTCCTCACGGGCAAGAGAGATTACCTCTTTTACTCTGTTTGAAAATTTTGCCTCCATGCGAAAGAGTTTCGTTTTTTCTGGTTAATAGTTTAAAGCAAGCATACAACAAGACCTTCAAACTAGATTCATAACATTTTTTCTTTCAACTTTGTTCATTTTCTTACAGAACGCTCAAGTATTGAAAGAGCTTGATTTCCTTGGCAAAACAACAAGTCTATGATTGACAAATTTGGTACAAATTCATTGCCAAAGTTTTGACGGTATGCCACAGGTTGATACACGTTATTGAATATAAAAGGTCGTTTAGGATGTATTTGCCCACGATAATCGTTTTCAACGACAGGTTGATATGCTTCTGTAAAAATAATTTTTTTTTCGACCTTTAAAAGTTTCAGACAAATTGTCAGCAATTCGGCATTAAACTCGTACAAAAGGTCTGTTTTTTTGTCATACACCGCATGGAAAAAATCAGCATAGTATTCAAAAAAAGGGGTTTTGCCATAAGCCGAGCTGATAGCCCCCCAATGCCTTCTTCGCCAATCTTGGCTGTAATCTATCCGAAGGTCTTGTACTTTTATTTTGCTATTGCCTTTCACCACAGGAATCGACAATACATCAACTCGATTAGAAGCAAGAATATTGCAACGATTTCGATAACTTTGCTTTTCGTAATGTTCTTGCGTTTCGATAGTGATGCTATCGTGGGCCAACAAACAAGCGAAGTATTCTAAACTTGGTAAATAATGTAAATCAATAATCATTTACCTAAAATACAGTATTAACGCTATATTTTCAAATTTTTATTATTTTTTTGTGAGAAAATTCCTTTTTCTAAAGGTAAAATCAGGATTTAACCAAGCTATACGGCCCGTTAAATACCGATGTATCAATACTTTTGGCATAAAATCGCACCTGTACGTTTTATTCAAGTTCATTAAAATCAACGCTAATGCTTTTTTTTAGATTTCTTTCTCGTTTGCCTTTTGGGGTTTTATATCGCCTTGCCGATGTGCTGTATTTTATTACTTGCTATGTAGTAAAGTACCGAAAAAAGGTGATTCTGGAAAACCTCCGCAATGCTTTTCCAGAAAAATCGGAACAGGAAATTCACAAGCTTATGAAAGGTTTTTATCATAATTTATGTGATATTGTTGTAGAAACACTCAAATTGCTTACGATTACCGACAAAGAACTTCGTAAATTAATTGTGGTAAAAGGCATGGATACGCTCGACGAATACCACCGCCAAGGCAAAGTGATTCTTGCCATGGCAAGTCACCAGAATTGCTGGGAAGCTATGGCGTTTGGGACCATCCAAACGGGCATTCCACTTGATGTGATTTACAAGCCTCTTTCCAACAAATTTTTCGACAAACTCATGTTTACGATTCGTTCTAGGCATGGCATTCAGCCCGTGCCGATGAAGCAGATTTTACGAGAAGTTATCAAGAAAAAACATATTCCTAGAATTGTGGGGGCTGTTGCCGACCAAGCTGCCGAATCGCCCGATACGGCGTATTGGACCAACTTTTTGCACCAAGAAACAGATTTTTTTATGGGTACAGAAAAAATGGCTCGGAGCTTTCAATACCCTATTGTGTATGGCGATATGACCCGTGTCAAACGAGGAAGCTATGTTTACACGTATCGGACATTGGTAGAACCGCCCTACAACGATATACCGCTTGGGGCTATTACCGAAATGTATGTGAGGAACTTAGAACGCTCGATACAAGAAAATCCTGCCGATTGGCTTTGGTCGCATCGCCGATTTAAGCATAAAAGAAATCTATAGTCGAACATCGTTGTGGATGCACAGGGGTTATAAATAAGTTGGTGGTAATTTTATAGAGAATGAAACAGAACAGTCAATGAAACCAAAAATAGAACTTTGGGACACCGTGGGTCTTGGATTAATAATTGAGTACCCATCAGGCATATTTTTTTCAAATCAGACTGGAGGGACATCTTGCCTGCATCCAAGCATTGAGGGAATATACGTTCCTTTAAATAATGCCTATTCAGAAGCCGACAAACAATTCATAAGTCCAGAAATTGACTTGACAAAGCATTTTGTGGGACAGAAATATAAGGGTAGTGGTGCGACAAATGGTATAGACGAAGAAGATACAACCATCATTACTGAAATTTTGAGCAGATACTCGCTCGACAAATTTATAAGTATTGACACAAATAAATACAAAATGGAACAATCCCATGAAGCATGGATACACGTTAAAATAAATAATTTATACTTGTTAGAAGGGTTTCCTAAAGAATTAAATGGAATACTAACTTGGAGTAATAGTGATTAAAAACCAACGCTAACAAGGGGCTTGCATCAGGCGGGGTGACACGCAAACTTGGAGCTTTGTGTATCGAATAAATTTTAGTAATAAATTGGGCATTTGTGCTTGGAAGAGTCCGCCCGTCGCAAAGCCCCCTTAACGTTGTGCGTAATTCTATGAAGAGAGTATTCTATATATTGACTTTGAGCATATTGACATTATCCTGTAGAGAAAATCGAAAATCAGTGACGGTCGAAAAATATCAAAATGACGAAGCAGATAGTTTGACAAATCCACAATCGAAAAAAGCCCGACCGAGCATTGACAAAGACACAATAGCCTCTAGTTTGATAAAATTTGAACCTCACGTAGGTTTTAACGACTTCAAAGTAAGTTCTATTGACCATAAAAAATATGCCGACCTTGACTTACAATCAAACAGGGAAGCAGTCCATTTTAGGACACAGCTTCAAGAAGGCTATCAAGCCAAGAAGGCAAATTTTGCTGGTCATTATACCTTTGTCGATTGGGGTTGTGGTTCACCTTGTCAAAGTAGTCTTTTAATTGACAGAACAACAGGACGAATTTATGATTCACCCACAGCTTCATTAGGATATGAGTTTCGCATAGATAGTAGAATGTTAATAGTTAATCCTCCAGACTCGACTGGTTTTTACGAGGACTGCTATTACTGTAAACCAATAATTTACATTTTTGACGAGCAGACAAAAACATTTAATGAACGACCAAGACGATGATAATAACTACGCAAAACCTAGGCTTGTCGCTATGGCGGTTTGGAAATAGGTTGAACAACAGAATTTTAAATAAGCTTTTGGTACAAACTTGGGCGGAGTTGCTGAGAAAATAGACACAAAAAAAGACCTCTTGAACGGAGGTCTTTTTTTATAGACAAGTATCTTGAAGCTGATTAGGCAGCTAATTTATTCACTAACTTAGCTAACTTCGATTTCAAGTTAGAAGCTTTATTTTTGTGAATAACGTTCTTCTTAGCTAATTTATCAAGAGCAGAAGAAACTTTTTTGTAGAGGTCAGAAGCAGTAGCTTTATCGTCTGTTTCACGTAAACGTTTTACCATTGTACGTGTACTTTTGTGCTGATAGCGGTTACGCAATCTTTTGGCTTCGTTTGCTCTAATTCTCTTTAACGCTGATTTGTGATTTGCCATTTTTATTTCCCGAATAATATTGGTTTTCTAAATTGAAGTGCAAAGGTACGGAAAATTTGGAGTTACACCAAGTATTACTTATAAATTCTTTTCCTAATCCAAAGTTAAGTACTTTTTTCCTTCAGAAAACGATTTTTTACCGTCACAAAGGTCTGATTATTTCTGTATAATTCCTATATTCACTTAAAATTTTACACCAATTCATCCAAAAATCATGCTACACGTATTTCGCTTACTGCTTTTACTGGCACTTGCCAGTCTTTTTGTGTCGTCGAACACACACCAATCAACACAATTTTGGGGATTTTATGGGCATCAGCGTTGCAATCAATACGCCATTTTTACCTTGCCTCCTGAAATGATTGTGTTTTACAAAAAAAATATGGCTTACCTCGTTGCACACGCCGTGGACCCCGACAAACGACGCTATGCCATTCCCGACGAAGCCCCAAGGCATTTTATCGACTTAGATTATTATGGCGACAGTGCCACGTATCGTTTGGCTATGCCTTGGAGTAAAGCCGTGGAGCTTTATTCGGAAGACACCTTACAAAAACATGGCATTGTGCCTTGGCATATTCAGCAGATGAAGTACCGCCTTACCAAAGCTTTTGAGCAAAAAGATTTAGCCAAAATCTTGAAACTTTCGGCCGAGATAGGGCATTATATTGCCGATGCCAATGTGCCTTTGCACACTACGTCTAACTACAACGGACAAAAAACGAATCAGGTAGGCATTCATGGCTTTTGGGAATCTCGTTTGCCCGAACTGTTTGCCCAAGATTATCAGTTTTTCGTAGGAAAAGCCACTTACATCGACCAGCCCAGTGCTTATATATGGCAACACATTCGGCAAGCCAACCAATGCCTCGACTCGGTGTTTTTGTTTGAACGAAAAGCCCAACAGACCCTTGCGGCTCACCAACGCTATACCATCGAAAACCGCAATGGTCAAAATGTAAAAACCTATTCGAAGGCGTTGGCATCGTTGTACCATCGTTTGCTGCATCACCAAGTAGAGCGACAAATGCAAAGCACCGTAAAAATGATTGGAGACTTTTGGTTTACGTGTTGGGTAGATGCCGGCCAGCCCGATTTATGGGCATTGCAACAGATGCCCGTTCCCGATTCGCTCATCCATGCCGACGAACAAGCACAAAAACAATGGGTACAAAAACTGTTTGTGGCAAGAGAAGAATAAGGGCTACGTTTTGCGTTTGTTCCTTCTGCATTTGCATCATACCTTTGCAACATGAAAAATCATTTTAGAAAAAATACGCATTTCAGCAAGAAACCTCAAACGGCAAAGGCGGTTGCAAAAGCTTTGCCCAGTGATATAACTTTCTCGAAACCAACGGTGGTTTTACATGCAGGCAAAGAACTGCCCGTGAAGCGTTTTCACCCTTGGGTATTTTCGGGGGCTATCGCCCAAATCATTGGCGAACCTACCGATGGTGCTGTAGTAGATGTAGTCGATTTTGGCTATCAGTTTTTGGCAACAGGCCATTACCACGAAGGAAGTATTGCGGTAAAAGTATTTTCTTTTACCCAAACAACAGCCGACGAGGCATTTTGGTTTACCAAAATTCATCAGGCCTATCAAGTAAGAACCTTAATCGACTTTGAGCAAACCAACTGTTTTCGGTTGATTCATGGCGAAGGCGATGGCTGTCCGGGCTTGATTATCGATATGTACAATGGCGTTGCTGTATTGCAGGCACATAGCATTGGAATGCACCTCGAAAGAGCCAAAATTGCCCACGCCATTCAGCAAGTATTTGGTGAAACCTTACTGGCCATTTATGATAAAAGCGTTGAAACCTTGCCTCCACAATATGCGTCAACCGTACAAAACGGCTATTTGTGGGGCAAATGCGAAGTGCCACACCCTGCCAAAGAAAACGCCCATACCTTTTTGATTAATTGGGAAACAGGACAAAAAACGGGCTTTTTCCTTGACCAACGAGACAACAGAGCGTTGTTGGCACGCTATGCCAAAGGACGTAAAGTACTCAACTCTTTTTGTTATTCAGGCGGATTTTCCATTTATGCCTTGTCGGCAGGAGCGACTTTGGTACATTCGGTAGATGTTTCGCAAAAAGCCATTGATTTAGTTAATCAAAATGTAGCCGCCAATTTTGGTCAAAATACAAGCCTCACCCACGAAGCATACGCCGAAGATGTGATGAAATACCTCAAAGCCAACGACCAGTTTTACGATTTGATTGTACTCGACCCGCCAGCGTATGCCAAAAGTTTGGATGCACGCCACAGGGCTGTACAAGGCTATAAACGCTTGAACGCCGAAGGTTTTAGGCGTTTGGCCAAAGGAGGCATTTTATTTACGTTTTCGTGTTCGCAAGTGGTTGATAGAGAATTGTTTTATAATACAGTTGTATCGGCGGCATTAGAAGCTGGTCGCCAAGTGCGTGTCTTACACCACCTTACACAGCCATCCGACCACCCCGTCAACTTCTTTCACCCCGAAGGCAGCTATTTAAAAGGCTTGGTTTTGTATGTGGAATAGGTGTTGAAAAGCGAAAGTTCTATCTAATTGACTGTATGAAGGGAATTAATTAAAACGGTTTTAACATATATTTAAGCCTATTGGTCTAGAGCCATTTTACAACCCTTCGTACAGACTCAACCTCAAAATCTCTAGTAAAATGAATGTACGAGATAAATCAATAATAGTAGGATTGTATCTATCAAAATACAACCTACGTGGTCTTGCTGCACTAGGATTTAACTCTTTTCAAGAGGCTTTTAATATTATAGGATTTGCATTGGGTTGTAAACCAAGTTCGATAAAGAATTATAGAGATGAATTTGACCCTTTGTTTCCAAACGATAGAAAAGGATGGCATAAAAGACCTATAAGAGATTATTGTAAAGTGGTATATGATAATTTTTCGGGGGCTGATTTTGAGGACTTTACCGATATTATAAAAGCATTTTATGTACCAAACTATGAAATAGAAAAGTTTATTCACACTATTGAAAAAAGAGATTTCTCAAGCAGTGTTTCCAAACGATTGGCAACAGGAAAAGCAGCAGAAGAGTATTTTAAATTAGCATACAAAAAAATTGACATTTTTCAACCTTTTGATTTAATAGATACAACGCAAATGGCATGTGGATTTGACTATAAGCTATCAAATGGAAACGATTTTTATTGTGTCGAGGTGAAAGGTTTACATGAGCAAAAAGGAAATATTCAATTGACCGAAAAAGAATTTGAAATAGCCAAAAAAATGAAAGGACTGTACTGTTTATTCATGGTGACTAATTTTAAAGAAAAACCTACGCACGATTTTATATTTGACCCCTTAAATTCGAGGCTAATATTTAAAGAAGTTAGAAAAGAAATAACACAAATCACCTATCATACGGTACTTTAGTACATGAATTGCTAACCCAGAATTTTACCCATCTTTGCTATAGCCATTTCCGTCAAAGATGGGTTTTCTAGTCTTTAGCCTCCCAAAAGGATTGCCCCAACGTGCCTTATCTTTTAGCCAATTTTAAAAGAAGTCATCGCAATAGAACCCAACACGTTGGCATCATTGAAAATCGACAACGATTCGTGTTGTTGTTGCAAAGCCAACACATACAACAAAGGCAAATAATGGTCGGGCGAAGGTACTGGGGCTTGTCCCCAAGTATATAAATCTTGTAATTGCATAAATCGCTTGATATTTTTTTATCAAATGTAAAAACATTTAATGTTAGAACATTAAATTAAGTCAAAAATTTAAGACTTTACACAGCGTATTTTCTGCTAAAAAAACATACAAAAATGCCTTCTCTTTTAATAATTGTATTTTTATAAATGAATTTGTATTTTTCCAATAAATAAATTTATCAATGCAGGATGTTGCAAAGGCATAATATCGGGCTTGTCTTTGTACGAAAGAAAGGAAGGTACTCACCATCAGAGAAGCAACGTTAGGCGAATATAAGGTAAAAAAACAGTTGCTTTCCAAGACGTTAGGTACACAAGAATATTACAATTGTGTAAAAACAACACAATCATAATATTGCTTTTGACTTGAAAATCAGGCAGAAACACCAAGCCGAGCTTTTTCTTTTTTTTCATAAAAAGCCTAAAAAAGTAGGCTTTAAGGCGTGTAAAATGTAAATGAATTTTGTACTTTTGCGGAAAATTTTAAAAAGCTGAAAAACCACCAACAGCTTCTTTATAGCGTTTCTTGCTGAAAAACTATAGTTGTGTGCGTGTGGTATTTTCACTCAAGAAAAAATGGCTTCCATAAATCAAGTTAAAATTTTCTCAGGGTCTTCTTCAGAATATTTAGCAAGAGAAATTGCCCAATATTTTGGTAAGGAACTAGGCTCTACAACGGTTCAGAAATTTGCAGATGGCGAAATGTCGCCTAGCTTCGACGAATCAATCAGGGGTTGTGATGTGTTTTTAATCCAATCGACCTTTCCACCAGCAGACAATTTACTAGAACTGCTTTTGATGATTGATGCCGCTCGCCGTGCTTCTGCCCACTATGTAACGGTTGTAATTCCTTATTTCGGGTACTCACGCCAAGACCGTAAAGACAAACCAAGAGTAGGTATCGGGGCAAAGCTTATTGCCAACTTGCTTACAGCCGCTGGTGCTGACCGATTGATGACCATTGATTTGCACGCAGGACAAATCCAAGGATTCTTCGATTTTCCAGTTGACCACCTAGAAGGAACGGCCATTTTTGTTCCTTATTTGAAATCGCTTGGGCTTCAAAACATCGTGTTTGCTTCGCCCGACGTAGGTGGCGTAGTGCGTACACGTAAAGTAGCCAAGTTTTTCAACGCTGAAATGGTGATTTGCGACAAACACCGCAAACGTGCCAACGAAGTAGCCTCGATGCAATTGATTGGTGATGTAACTGGTGCAGACGTGATTTTGGTTGATGACTTGATTGACACGGGTGGCACGATGTGTAAAGCAGCCCAATTGTTGATGGACAAAGGAGCGAAATCGGTGAGAGCCATTGTTACGCACCCTGTACTTTCGGGCAAGGCGTATGAGAATATCAATAATTCTGTTTTGACAGAACTGGTCGTAACCAACACCATTCCTGTGCGTGAAGAATGCGAAAAAATCAAGGTGCTTTCGGTAGCACAATTGTTTGCCAAAGCCATTGGCCGCATCCGTGACCACGAATCTATTAGCTCGCTGTTTATCAAACACTAATATTACAGATGCTAGAGGCTTGATTGTGATATTTGAACAATATTATTTACAATAATGTTGGCAATTTGTTTATAATCAAGTAATTTTGCACCCAATTTAATTTTAACCCGTTACTAGAAGATAACAATAGGTGAAAGGCTAGTAACACAACATCACTCAACATGAGAAAGATTGAAATCGTAGGTTTCAAAAGAGAAACTTTAGGTACAAAATCAGCGAAAGATTTACGTAACGAAGCTTTAGCTCCATGCGTATTGTACGGTGGAAAAGACCAATTGCACTTTGCTGTGCCAATGATTCTTTTCCGTGACTTGATTTACACAAGTGAAGTAGCTGAAGTAGAATTGAACATCGAAGGCGAAATTCGTCGTGCTATCATCCAAGATGCACAGTTCCACCCCGTAAGTGAAACTATCTTGAACGTTGACTTCCTTGAAATCGTTGATGGTAAGCCAATCAAAATTGATGTACCAGTTAAAGTAATTGGTAACGCTCCAGGTGTACAAAAAGGGGGTAAAATGGTGCAAAAACTTCGTAAAGTTACTTTGAGAGGTTTGGCCGACAACATTCCTGATTTTGTTGAAGCAGACATCACTGGTCTTGACTTAGGTCAAACTTTGAAAGTAAGCAAATTGAAAGTTGAAAACGTAACTATCTTGAATAGTCTTTCAAACCCAGTTGCTACAATCGATATTCCACGTGCATTGAGAGGAAAATTGAACAACTAATTTTCGTTTCTTTCACCAAGCTAAAGCCACCTTGCTACAAGGTGGCTTTTTTGCATTTAGGCTACATTGTTCTACAAAAATATTGCATCTTTCTGTACAAACTTTTGGGTAGTGATTATGGCGAGGCTCAAAAATTAAAAAATACAAAAGGCTTATGAATCTCATTTTTTCGTAAAAAAACTATATTTTTGTAAGAATAATCATAATCTTATTAATAAAGATAATACTCACTTGTTAAACATAGACCTCTGTCATATTATCAGCTCAACTATTTTTAAAAAGTGCATCCGTTATATTTTTTTTGTAGGGATAATTTGCTTTTCAATCTTATCACCAAAAGCTGAAAATAAAATTCACCCCTTAAAAAATACACCGAATGTACCCCGTCAAACATTGCTCAAAAAAGACCCTCTCAATCGGGTTGTGTTGCTTGACCCCGTTCAACGAAGACAAAAAACAATCACTTACATTATTTTAGGTGCTTTGGTGATTGTGATTATTCTGGGAGGTTTAACTTTACTCTCGCTACAAGAAAAGCAAATTGCCAATGTTGATTTACAAGATAAAAATGAAGAAATTCTCCAACAGCGAAATCAGATTCAGGCAATGGCTGAAAAAGCGGAGGAAGCCACACAAGCAAAACTAAAGTTTTTTACCAATATTTCCCATGAATTTCGTACTCCTCTTACATTAATTTTAGGCCCAACCGAAGAATGGCTTGCCAAAAACTCGGGGGTAAGTCATGAACTTAGAAATGATTTATTACTTATTCAGTCTAATGCCAACCGTTTGCTTCGTTTGGTGAATCAACTATTGGATTTCCGCAAAATTGAAAACGGAAGTATGGAATTGCGTGCCACCCAAAATGAACTAATCAGTTTTGTAAAAAGCCTTTCAAAATCTTTTGAACGATTGGCAAAAAGTAGAAATATTCAATTTGAAGTATTTAGTAATGTCGATTCCGTCAACTGCTGGTTTGATGTTGACAAGCTCGATAAAGTCATTTTTAATTTACTTTCTAATGCGTTTAAATTCACCGCCGACAACGGTAAGATAAGTATTCAGATTATCAACGAGTCCATTGATAATTGTGTACGCATTATTGTGGAAGACAATGGCAGAGGAATGAATCCTTCGGATTTAGACCGAATTTTTGACCGCTTTTTTCAGGTTGATAATTTTAATGACGTTGGGAGTGGCTTAGGCTTGGCTCTTTCTAAAGAGTTGATACTATTGCACAAGGGAGAAATCAGCGTACAAAGTGAAAAATGGAAAGGCACACGTTTTGAAGTAACACTACCATTTGGTAATGAGCATCTTATGGAAAGTCAATTAGCAAAAAAACAAGCAGAACGTTTTTTTGTACATGACTATTTGCCCTATGAAATTATTCCCAAAGAAAAGGATAAAACCGTTGTTTTGGATAAAAAACACACCATACTCATCATTGAAGACAACGCCGAAGTACGCACATTTTTAAGTTCACGCCTTGGCAATGAGTATGAATTATTTGAAGAAATTAATGGCAATTTAGGTTTGAGTAAAGCATTCGACATCGTACCTGATTTAATTATCTGCGATGTAATGCTACCTGGCAAAGACGGCTTTGATATTACGCAAAAATTAAAATTAGATTTCAGAACATCCCATATTCCTGTGATTTTATTAACCGCATTGTCGTCGATTGAGCAACAAATTGAAGGAACGCAGAAAGGAGCGGATGCTTATTTTTGTAAACCTTTCAATATGGCTTTGCTTCGTGAGCGGATAAAAACGTTATTGAGAAATAGACAAATTTTGAGAGAACGTTACATCAGCGAAATAGATAAAGTGGTGTACGACACCAGCGAAAACACATTAGATAAAAAGTTTGTCAACGATTTTGTTGCAATGATGGAAAGTAATTTTCACAAAAGCGACTTTCAAGTAAATGATATGTGTAAAGAAATGGGCGTTTCAAGAGTACAGCTTTACAGAAAGGTAAAAGCCCTGCTCAATTGTAGTGTAAATGATTATTTGCAGGATGTACGATTGAAAAAAGCTCGTTACTTGCTTCGCCAGACGAATGAACCCATTCAAGATATTGCTTTGAAAGTAGGTTTTACTTCACAGGGGTATTTTGCCTCCTCATTCAAAGCAAAGTTTCAGATTACGCCCACCGAGTATAGAAATAATATGCCAACCCAACCACTGTAAACTATCGTTCGTGATAATTTTTAAGCAATGGAAAACCACTTACAGACAACCATAGATACAAAGCAATCTAAATTGATTCCTCAAATATTACTAACTGGTTTATTTTTACTTTGGGGCTGTGCCAGCGGACTCAATTATTTATTGATGAGCCAATGCCAACAGGTATTTCGCTTATCGAGCTTTCAAACAAGTTTTGTACAGACCTTTTTTTACTTTGGTTATTTTTCTATGGCTTTGCCTGCTGGTTTGCTGATGCAGCGATACAGTTTTAAGGCGGGAATTATTCTGGGTTTATTGCTTTCGGGTGTGGGAGCATTTTTATTTTATCCTGCGGCTGATATTCAAGAATATGGTTTCTTTTTGGTTGTAGTTTTTATTATTTCAAGTGGATTGGCTTTTTTAGAAACAGCAGCCAATTTGTACATCATTGCCCTCGGAAGTGCTGAAAATGCCAGTTTTAGGCTACTTTTCACACAATCCTTCAATCCCATTGGTTTCATTTCTATTTTAATCATCACCAATGAATTATCCATTATGCCAAGCCAACATTTTAATTTATCGGCTATTCAGATGGATGATTTTTCTCGTTTATATCTGCAAGACATTTTGCTTCCATATATTATTGTTGGCATTGTGGTAGTTATTTGGGCTTTACTGATGTTTCTTGCTAAATTTCCGAGTGTGAAAGAAGAATTAGTAAAAACCAAAAATCCTCTAAAACTTAAAGTAATCCTTCGTAAACATTCTTTACGGTACTCAATAATTGCACAATTTTTCTATATGGGAGCTCAAGTGGGTATTTGGAATTACTTCGCTCAACATTCAAGCAACAACGTTGATTTACTAAGTTCAAAAGCTTATTTAATCAATGCCTTGCTCCTGTTCACCATAGGAAGATTTATCAGCAGCGTACTGTCGAGATACATTATGATAGAAAAAATTCTATTTTCCTCGGCATTGATGAATGTAATTTTATGTGGCATTGCCATTTCTTTTGATAATCAGATTGGCTTAAATGCACTGATGGCTACAAGCTTTTTTATGGCGGCGATGTTTCCCGGAATTTTTGTATTAGGCGTAAGAGATTTCAAGGAAAATAGCAAGTTAGCGGGTGGACTTATTGTGATGGGAATGATTGGAGGCGTGTTTTTAGCAGTTTTGATGAACCAATTTTCAGAAAAATATTCTCTTCGGTATTCGTTTGGTTTACCCATGTTTTACTTTACCGTAATTCTGATTTATGCTTGGTATTTTATCAAAAAAAATAACGCTGACTTACAAGAAGCCAGCGTTAAGGCATAAATTAGTCGAACTCAGTAATATTATAACCCTGCTTTAACAGACATTTCTCGCATAAATTGTAGCGATTCTTTTGCCAATTCTTCACAAGAATAAGTTGATTTTCGCCATAAAGACGTAGGTGCAACTAATTCTTGTACTTCCGAAGAAAAAGATTCAAGTACTAATGAACCTTGATAATTGACGGCTGCCAAGGCTTTGAAAAAACTTTCCCAATCAATATTATCTTTTCCTAAAATACCTCTATCGCTTGCCGCTGCGTGTACATGTTTCAATAAATTTCCTGCTTGTAGCACAGGAGTACTCATATTCGACTCTTCGATATTGGCATGAAAAGTGTCAATTTGTACGCCCACATTATCAAGACCAATCAAAGAAACAATTTCCACTACCTCAGCCACAGAAGTAAGCAAATAGGTTTCATAACGGTTGATGGGTTCAAGAGCTAAAGAAATACCTTTGCTTTGGGCAACAGTAGCTACTTCTCCAATTACATCTACAATTACGTTTGTTTCTGCGGTGGTTCTTGGAGCTTTGGTAAAAACACCAATGCCTGTGTAGAGTACCCCAGCCAAAAGATTTACTTCTAATTCTTCTAAAACATCAAGAGCATTGAGCAATAAAGCTTTCGCTTTTTCAGGATAAAAAGGCAAATGATGGTCTTGAGGAAGAATTAATGAACAATTCAAAGAAATTCCGTTTTCTTGAGCCATTTGTTTGGCAGCTTTAGCCTCAAAATTGGCTAAATTGGGTAAAAGGATTTCTACCACATCGTAGCCAATTTTTGAAGCTTGCTCAATGGCAAACTTCCCTCCTTCCGTTGTCCATGTCGGAATCCATGTTAATATTGATGCTCCGAATTTTACCATAATTAGTTTGAAAAAATTATTTTTTATATCCTACAAAAGCATAATAAGCCACTGATACAAAGCACAATAAGGGAACTATTTCGGCAATTGCAATTCCCATTTTATCGGAAACTAAGCCCATCAAAGCAGTTAGCACCGCTCCGCCAATAATAGCCATTACTAATAAAGATGCTCCGATTTTTGTACCTTCGCCCAAACCATCTAAACCCAACGAAAAAACTGTTGGGAACATAATCGACATAAAGAAACTGGTAACAACCAATGTCCAAATGCCAAACATCGAAGGAAATAGCATGGCAAGCGATACTAAAACTACACAAATGAGTGCATAAATACCCATCAAAACATTGGCTTTAACGTATTTTAACAATGCTGTTCCGCCAAAACGACCACCCATAAATACGACTAAGGAGTAAGTTAGGTAAGAAGCTGCTTCTTTTTCAGACATATTTGGCACGGCGTTTTGTGCATAACGAATCAAATAACTCCAAATCCCTACTTGAGCACCCACATAAAAAAACTGTGTAATGACGGCTAAACGAAAATGCTTTATTCTTAGAAGGGACAAAATGGAAACTGGTTCAGATACTGCGTCCTCCTCTGCTTCGACTTTGGGGAATTGAGTGAGCGAGATAAGTACCACAAACAGTATCACAACAATACCAATCAACAAATAAGGTGTTTGTACTGCGGTAGCTTCGCTGGCATAATATTTTGTTAGTTCTTCTGATGAAAGCTTCGCCAATTCTTCTTTGGTGTATTCTACCCCTGAAAAAATAAATTGTTGTCCAATCAATATTCCCGTAATTGACCCAATTGGGTTGAATGACTGAGCTAAGTTTAAACGAAAAGCAGAAGTTTCAGGATTGCCCAAAGCAGCTACAAATGGATTGGCAGCAGTTTCCAAAAATGCAAGCCCTGCGGCAATCACAAAAAGTGCCATCAAAAAGAAGGAATACGACTGCATTTCTGCGGCTGGATAAAATAAAAATGCTCCCGTTGCATACAACGAAAGTCCAAGTATAATAGCCGTCTTATAACTGTATTTTCGCATAAACAATGCCGCAGGAATTGCCAAAACGAAGTATCCAAAATAAAAAGCAGACTGCACCAAACCCGATTGAAAATCGCTTAGTTCAAATGCTTTTTGGAATTGTTTGATTAGAATATCATTCAAATTGTTTGCCACTCCCCACATAAAAAACAAACTTGTTACCAATATAAGTGGGACAATGTAAGTAGCCTTGTCGTTGGCATTATCAGCTAATTTAGCCTTGGAAATGGATGAAATTTGTGCCATAATATAAAAGGTGAGGCAGCCATTGCCACTCGCAATGGCTGCCTTCTAATGAAAGTTTACTGAAAAACAAATGTGTCGAAAAGTATTAGTACCCTGGATTTTGCTTCAAGGTAGGTGTTCCGTTTACGATACTTACATCTATTTGTTCTTGCGGAATAGGATAATACTCATGCTTTCCTTTGATAAACTTAGCATTTTTCAACAATGGGCGTTTGGTTCTTTCAACGTCTAAGTACTTATTGATTTCTACGTCTGCTATGCCCCAACGCACAAGGTCGAAGAAACGATGACCTTCCATCGCAAACTCTAATCTACGCTCGAAACGAACCGCATCACGTGCATACGCCTGTCCTTTGCTGGCAAAAGTATTGCCTGCCAATTGGTAAGTTTTAATGCTATAATTTGCCGCAGGTGTTCCGTCTGGAAGCGTTACTTTTGAGCCATTCATGGTTCTTGCTCTCACTAAATCTACATAGGTTTGAGCTTTATCTAAACTCCCAATTTCTACTTCACATTCTGCCGCCCAAAGTAATACATCGGCATAGCGAATCAAACGGAAGTTGTTGGCAGAGCCTCTCCAATAGGTAGCAAAATTGGCAACCAATGAACCTTCCTGACGTTTGTAGTACGCATTTTTGATAGGAGTGTAAGGGCCATAAGTACCCGACTGGTCACGAATCCAACTTTGACCCGGATGTAAACCCCAGTCTAAATAAGGAATACCACGACGACCTACTGACCAGTCTAAACGAGGGTCAACTGGTGTTGTTCTATCGGGTGAATAACTTTCAGTACTTTTCAAATATTTCCCTCCGTCTAAATCACTTTTCAAATCACTTGCATTATAAGTACTGAACAATGGCAAACCATTTGCATCTGTTTTATGAGCGTTCACCAAGTTTTGAGATGGCTGATGAAAACCACAACAACCAGACGGAGCTCCACTGTTGGCAAATGGGAAAGCCAAAGCTTCTGAAAATCCTCCATTTTGTCCTTCGGTTGCACCATCATTTACAGAATACTGAATTTCAAAAATAGATTCTGTATTGTTGTTGGTTTCAGCATTGAAGTTATCACTGTAGTTTTTAGCCAATGAAAACTGTCCGCTTTGAATAATTCCATTCAATAAGGGTAATGCTTCGCTGTATTTATTTTGAAACATTTTTGCCTTCGCCAAGTAAGCTTGAGCCGCCCATTTGGTAGCTCTACCTACATCGGCTTGTTTGGTTGGTAAGTTATCCGCCGCAAATTTGAAGTCTGCCTCAATATTCGGCCAAATATTCGTAGTATTTGGTACACGTGGGTCTGTTACATTTTCATCAACGAAAGGCACATTATTCCACATTTTCTTTGCTTCAAAATGATAATGACCTCGCAAGAATCGAGCTTCTGCCTCTATTGTTTTTGCTTTTTCAGCAGAAATGGCATTGTTCTTTTTGGCTAAAGCTAAAGCACGCAAAGTATTATTACAACGATTGACTCCTTCGTAAGTATGCCACCATTTTCCTCTTACAAATTCATTGGCAGAGGTAGCCGTAAAGTCTTCAATCATGTTTCCTTGCGACTGGTCGCCGGGGTCAGAACCTTTGTGCGAATCACCAGCGGCAACACTTCCATAAATCCAGTTGGAAGGAGCAGCGTGCCAAGGGAACGATTTTGTATAAGAAAAAGGATGTTCTAAGTATCCATCTATGGCGGCATAAGCACCTGTTAATAAACCAGAAACGCCTTTTTCAGTCGCCAAACTTTCAGCAGATAATGAGCCTTGAGGCTTCATTTCATCGAGGTAATTACTACAAGATGATACGCCTATCAAAGTAGCAATGGTAAATATTGAAACAAGTATTTTTTTCATTTTTAGTATTTTATTCTAAACGATAGCTGGTAAAAACACGCTGATTTTTACAATTACCGAAATGTTCTGTTAAAAAAATTCGATTAGAAAGTCAAGTTCAAGCCTACTAACAAGGTTTTTGATACGGGATAAGAACCTCTGTCAACACCGATGTCCAAGTTGGTAGTGCGAGCATCAGCAGAGGAGAATGAACGCAAACTCAATTCTGGGTCTAAACCACTATAATTGGTGAAGGTGAATAAGTTTTGTCCTTGCACATATACTCTTAGGCGTTCAAGCCCCAATTTGTTAATAATTGATTTGGGAAGCGTATAACCGATTTGAAGGTTTTTCAATCGAATATATGAACCGTCTTCTACGAAGTAGCTATTCGTTTCAGTTTCACCATTTGGCGTACCCGATGATAATTTTGGAACAGTCGTGTTTGTATTAGATGGAGTCCAAGCATTTAAGATATTTGTACCTTTTCCACTTTGGTAAAATACGCCTGCAAAATCAGTAAAGTATTTCGTGAAATTATAAATACTGTTTCCTTGAGAACCTTGTAAGAAAAGGGCTACGTCAAAGCCTTCGTAAGCTAAATTTACATTGAAACCAAAAGTGAAATCTGGGTGAGGGCTTCCGATAATGGTACGGTCATTGGCATCAATTTTACCATCTTTGTTCACGTCTTCATACTTGAAACGACCTACACCTGCTTCGCTTGTAGTGAAATTTTGTGAGGGACTTGCACTTACTTCTGCCGAATTTTGGAAAATACCCAATACTTTGTATCCATAGAAATACGATAGTGGGAATCCTTGTTGAGTACGAGTTAAACGCTGTTCACGAGCTTGAGCCCCAGCAATTGAGAAAAGAGGATTATCGCCTAATTTATCCACATTGTTTTTGTAGTGCGAAACATTCAACCCTACATCGTAAGTCAGTTTTCCTACTTTATCACGGTAATTTACCCCTAAATCAAAGCCTTTATTGGTCATTTCACCGATATTGATATAAGGTGGATTCGCAAAACCTACGGTGGCAGGTTGCGGTACTTGAACCAACATATCGGTAGTTTTTCGGTTATAAATATCTAATGAAACCGTCATTTTATTTTTCAAGAAAGCCGCATCAATCCCAAAGTTGGTACTTGTCGTAGTTTCCCATTTTACATTGTCGTTTCCTAAAGTAGCATTGGCAAAACCAGACTGAGAAGAAGTTTTCGTTCCTTGAATATCGTAATAAGTAGTGTTTACATCAGAACTAAACAAAGTATAAGAAGCATAATCACCCACTTGCTGATTACCCGTTTGTCCAACACCAATTCTTACTTTCAAATCATCAAAGATTTTTTTAACAGGTTCAAATTTTGTAAGACGAAGCCCTGCACTTACAGAAGGGAACGTAGCAAAACGATTTGAAGCACCGAAGCGAGAAGAACCATCACGACGAACCGTAGCCGATAATAACAAGAAATCGTCATAGTTATAATCAACTTTACCAAACACAGAGAATAAACGGTTGCCAGTACGTGAGCCATCATTGGCAATACCACTTGCCCCTACGCCTAAAGTACGGTAATCGACATCTTCACTAAAGTAATTGGTACGGCTGGCGTAAAGATAAGTTCCTTTTGATTGGATGGCTTCCAAACCCACCAAAGCATTTAATTCTCCTTTGCCAACTTTTCCTGTGTAGGCAACTGTATTAGACCAAGTATAATTTGAAAGTGTCGTAACGGTTTCGTCTAATTTATTAGAACCCACTACTTCTGCATCTTCATAATTGATAGCGGTGAATTTTGAAGTATGTCCAGCCAAATAGTCAATACCAATACTTGATTTTGCTGTAATTCCATAGCCTAAATCTAATTCCATAAAGGCATTTCCGAATACTCTCAAACGAGAGTCGTCATTATCTTTACCTCTGTTCAAAGCAGCCACAGGGTTTTGAGCATTGTTGAAACCTCCAATGCCACCACCTGCATAACGCCCATCTAAACCATATACTGGTAATACCGAAGGCATACGAATCGCCATTGTTACGGGGTTTTCAGTATTTTGGTTAGCTACACCTACTTTATTAGAGTAAGATACCGTAAGGTTTTCACCTACACGAATACGTTTTTTCAAGTTAAAATTTGTATTTACTCGACCTGTAAAACGTTCAAAACCAGTGTTTAATAAAATACCATCTTGTTTGGTATATCCACTTGAGAAAGCATAACTCCCTGCTTCTGTTCCACCCGTAACACCTAAAGTATAATTTTGGGTAGGAGCGTTATTGAAAATTTGGTCTAACCAATTTGTCCCCTGCTTACTTACAGGAATATTTGGGGTAAAATTATCAGGAATCACAGGACTTGTACCATTGCCAAAATAAGGATGCGAAGGGCTTTGTCCATTGTTTTTCTGAGCCGTCCACAACATATCTGCAAATTGTTGTGCCGTTAAAACACCCGGTAATGTTGGTACAATCTGATTGCCCATGAAAGCATCAAATGTCAGTTTTGTTTTACCTGCTTTGCCTCCTTTTGTGGTAACAATCACAACACCATTCCCTGCACGAGCCCCATAAATTGATGCGGAAGAAGCATCTTTCAATACTTGTACACTCTCTATATCGTTGGGATTGATGTCGTTCAAACCTGTTTGTGTAGGTACGCCGTCAATCACGTACAAAGGTTCGTTGTCGCCCACCGTACCAAAACCACGAATACGCACCATTGTTCCACCACCAGGACCGCCTTCCTGAGCAACAGTTACCCCTGCAATACGCCCTTGCAAAGCCTGACTCACACCAGTCGATGGCACAGCCAATAAATCTTTAGAAGAAATTGTACCAACAGCCCCCGTAATATTTTTCTTTGATTGGGTAGAATAACCTGTTACGATGACTTCCGATAAGGTTTTTACTCCTGACAAACTGATTGAAATCACTTCTTGACTTCCTACACTTACTTCTTTGGTATCATAGCCAACATAAGACACAACCAGTATATCGGTACTTGAAGCATTTACTGTAAAATTCCCAGAAACATCAGTTGATGCCCCAGACTTCGTTCCCTTAATCAAAACATTGGCACCAATAAGTGCTTCTCCCGTACTTCCGTCCTTGACGTTTCCTTTAATTGCCTTTCTATCTTGAGCGGATAGCTGAAAACACATCGCTAATCCAACAAAAAACAAGGCGACCTTGAGTTTAGTAATCATTAAATTCATAATTGAAATGTTGAAAAATAGTTAAATCAGTAAAATGTAAGTAAATTCTTTGCGTGTCTAATTGGATTGTATTATTGTTTTTATGTCATTTTCATCAATTATCGGTGTAGCTCCTTGTTGGGTAGCAACGAATGCTCCAACAGCACAAGCATAGCTCAAGCAATCATCTGGAGAAGAAGCATAAAGCCATTTTTTTAGAAAAGAAGCCAAAAAAGAATCGCCGCTACCAATGGTATCTTTTACCGATACTTGGTAGCCTTTATGTTCGTAAAGGCTGTTATCTTCTCCTATGAAAAAAGCCCCATCTCCTCCACGAGTTACCACAATCGCTCTGAGATTAAAGCGTGTTTTTAAATAGCGTGCATTCAATTCATCACCCTCGTTTTGGTTGAACCATGAGCAAATGAGGGCTAACTCTTCTTCATTGACTTTCACGAAATCGGCCATTTCTAATAAGTCAATAATTAATTCCTGAGAAAAAAATGGCATTCTTAAATTCACATCCAAGACCCTGAATGAAGCCAAAGCAGCCAATTCAAACAAGGCATTTTTTGATTTTTCGTTTCTACAAGCCAAACTTCCAAAAACAAAAGCTTCGGCATTTTTTACCAATTGTTTAGTAGTTTCATCGGCTTCGATGGCATCCCAAGCAGCAGGCGACTCAATCGAATAGGTGGGGCTACCTTTTTCGGATAAACTTACCTGTACGACCCCTGTTTGGTAAAAATTGTCACGTTGGAGGGCTGAAATATCAATGCCTCTATTTACTAAAAAATATTCTAAGCCATCTCCAAGCACATCTGTTCCTACTCTACTAATCATCGAAACACTGAGTCCTAATTGCTTTGCATGAACGGCTACGTTCATGGGTGCCCCACCTTCAATTTTACCAGTAGGAAGCAAGTCCCAAAGCGTTTCACCAAAACACACTATTTTCTTCATCATTAGTTTGCTTTATCATTCAATATAAAACTTGAATCTTTTAAAGATTTAATATAAATTTTACCTTTAGACAATGCAAACTTACGCCTACAAATGAAATTAGGCTTTTAGATTTGTGCAATTAATTGTAGGAATTGTTCCAATTAAAAAAATAGCAGAATAGTACAATTGGGTGCTTATTTTAGACTTTTTGAAGGGATTTATTATTGATTTTGTATCAGCAATTACAAAATCGTATCATATCGGAATAGCGTTAGAATGGTTTTGAAAACGATATTGACAATACCTGTAGAGAAAATGGAAAAAGGAGAAGTTGTTTTTGAAGGAAAAAACAATAATCAATTTTATCTAAAAGGTTTTTTATAAAATTTGGTACGATTCTATTACTGATACCTTTAAGCATTTATGTCAAAAATGCTTCTTTCAAAAATTGGTAGGAAGATTTATAAGCTTTCGTCAGCCATTGGTAAAGTAGCTGAGAAAAAGTCATGATAAAGAATGCTTATACAGTTTTTATCATGACTTGTTTTTGCGTTAGTATGGTACGTTGGTCTTAGAAGTGATATAGGGGCAAAGCTGTAGTAATGGTTTCAAGCTGAATACTGGGTCAATACCCTATTTTTCGCTCATAATAGCGTACAATTTTATCCAGTAGCACATCGCCTCCACCATAAAAAAACACGGCTCCCATCGGTGGGTTGGCGGTAGGAATGCCTCCTAATGTGATAGGATACCAAGCCCAACACCCCAACGAAGCACCTATCAACTCGGTCATCATTACAACCATGGCTATAAAAAAGTAAAGATTTTGCCATTTTTTACGCAGCAATAATCCGAAAAAAGCTATTCCAAAAATCAAGGAGAATACATCATTTCTGTATTGCCATACACCCATAAAAATCAGGATAAACAACACAATAAAGATGGCACGATGCAGGTGTTCGTTTCGTTCTGCCCATTGGGTATGAGCAAAAATATACCCTGTGGCATATACAATTGCATGGCCAAAAGGCACATAAAAAGGCACATAAGGGGTACGATAATCGTACATACTAAGCCCTGTACAAAAGATTAGTTCACCCAGATACGACAGAGGCACCATCACAAACATCCGCTTTCTCAGTCGTCCGTCGGCTGCCGCAAACATCAATCCCACATAGATAAGGGTTATGAGGTCTGTGAGGTATCTTCCATCAAAATAATGTAGTGCAAATCCAGGCGAATCTATCCACAGAAACAACAACAAAAACAAAGGAACAAAGCAAGCATACACGCTAAGTAAGGAAGCATTTTTATCTTGCTTATTAAAAATGGGATGCGATAAGATTTTTAGCATAAAAATATTAGCATGATAGCATACAATGGAAAACCTAGCACGAACTGCCAGCGTCGATACTTTCGAGTATGATGGCACAGGCTTCTCTGATTTGGGTTTCTGTAATAATTAAAGGCGGTGCGATACGCATAGAATTGTCGCAAAACAAAAACCAATCCGTAATCACTCCTTTTTCAATAGCTCGGTCGATGATGGGTTTCAAAGTGGCAAAATCTTCAAATTCAACGGCCATCATGAGTCCAAGGTTTCGGATTTCTTTGATGCTCGGATGCACCAATAAACGCCTAAATAAAGCCGATTTGGCTTGTACTTCTGCCAACAACCCTTCTGCTTGAATCACCTGCAAGGTTGCCAACGAAGCCGCCGCCGATACCGGATGACCGCCAAAAGTGGTAATATGTCCCAAAATAGGATTATTTTTAAAAACGCTCATCACCGCTTGGTTGGCAACAAATGCCCCGATAGGCATACCTCCTCCCATGCCTTTGGCTGTGGTAAGGATGTCGGGATAAACACCAAATTGCTCAAAAGCCCAAAAAGTACCTGTTCGACCAAAGCCCGATTGTATTTCGTCGAAAATGAGTAACGTCCCCATATCGTCGCAACGTTGGCGTAAAGCCTGAAAATAGGCTTGCGATGCCACTCTTACGCCTGCTTCGCCTCCGACCAATTCTATTACCACGGCGGCGGTTTGGGTAGAAATATGTTGTAAGTCATCGAAATTGCCATGCCTTATTTGACGAGTCATGGGCAGCAAGGGGCGAAAATTTCTTTTAAAATTTTCACTTCCCGAAAGCGACAAAGCTCCTTGTGTGGCACCATGATAGGCATTGAAACAAGAGATGATTTCGGTTTTGCCCGTATAGCGTTTGGCCAATTTCATCGCACCTTCAATGGCTTCTGTACCCGAATTGGTAAAATACACGTTGTCTAGCACGGGTCTATTGCCAGCACTAGGCAAAAAAGTTTCGACCAAGGCCGTTGCCAAGGCTACTTGTGGCGTTTGAATATACTCGCCATACACCATCAGGTGCATGTATTTATCTACTTGCGTTTTTACGGCTTCTACTACTTTCGGATGCCGATGCCCCACGTTAGAAACGCCAATGCCTGCAATCAAATCCATGTACGCTTTACCTTCGGTATCGTACATATACATTCCCTCGGCTTTTTCAATAGCCAAAGCCAGAGGGAAATCAGACGTTTGGGCTACATTTTTTAGAAATAAATCTCTTTGCGTTATCAAAATTTTGGTTGTTTTTCCTACAAAAATACAAAGACGCACGCAATTTACAACCGCACCACCGCACCTGTCCGTACCGATTCGTCACAAGCAAAGGCAATTTTTAGGCTATTGACAGCATCTGCCAAATGGTCGGTCAAATCTAGGTCTTCTTGTATGGCCTTCAAAAAATAGCGTTGTTCTCTGTTGCAAAGCTCTTGGTGGTTGGGTTCGTCGAGCATATCTATCCATTCGTCTTGATGCACAAATTTATTCTGCTCGTCGATAGTAGCCCGATGCAAACGTAACGACTCGGTTTTGGTGTGGGCATCTACATTGTCTGATTGTCCTCCTGCTCCTGCATTTTTTGCCACAATCGACACGCATCCATCTGGACCAATTACATCTTTTACAAAAAAAGCCGTTTCGCTCATCATGGGTCCCCAACCAGCTTCATACCAACCTACCGAGCCATCTTCAAAACGAATTTGGAGTTGCCCATAATTATAATTGTCTGCCGGAATATCATGGGTCAATCTTGCGCCAATAGCCGTCACTTGTGTTGGTTTCGAGCGTGTCATTTGGCACATCACATCAATGTAATGTACCCCACAATCGACAATAGGGCTAAGGCTTTTCATCAAATTGCGGTGTACGTCCCACATATACCCTTGGCTTTGTTGGTTGAGGTTCATCCGCATCACCAAGGGTTTACCCAAGGTTTGAGCGATTTCAACAAACTTTTCCCAAGAAGGATGATGCCGAAGAATATAGCCTACTACTACTTTTTTCTGTTGGGCTTTTGCAACAGCCACAACCTTTTCGGCACCGGCTACGGTATCGGACAAGGGCTTTTCTATAAATACATGGCAACCCGCTTCGAGTGCCTCAATACAATAGGCTTCGTGGGTATCGGGATAAGTCGAAATGCAAACGGCATCGGGTTTGGTTTGGGCTAAAGCGGTGGTATAGTCGTCGAACAGGGCATAAACACCGCCTAGTTTTTCGTTGAGGATATGTTTGCTTTTGCCTGTCGAAACAAGGCCGCAAATATCAAATTCGGGCATAAGATGGTATGCCATCGCATGAGAAGCACCCATGTTGCCGCAGCCGACTACCAGTACACGTAAAGTTGTTGATGTGTTCATTGGATGTAAGAAGGTAAATCATTAGAAGCGTACAATTTAAAGAAAAATGAGCAGAGAAGCTATACTGCTTTGATGGGAAAGCCTCGCCTCAAGCTTAAACGCTAGGCGAGGACTCAGGAGATTTATTGGTTTCCTAAAGGGAATAATGCCGAAGGAAGATGGGCTTTCAACATCAATAGACTTAATTCTTGGGCTTTTTCGGGAAATGCACTGGCAAGATTCGTTGTTTCACTTGGGTCTTTTTCTAAATCATATAACTCGATGGGTGCTGTAGGATGCTGAATCACATTCAGGCGTACAGCTTTCCATTTACCTTGCCGAATGGCCTGTTTTCCGCCTTGTTCATGAAATTCCCAATATAAGTATTCGTGTGTTTGGGGCTTTGCTTTTCCTGTCAATACGCCAGCAATCGAAAGCCCATCAATGCCCAACGGGGCTTTTGTACCTGCTAGTTCGGCAAAAGTGGGTAATAAATCCCAAAATGCACCAATGTATTGGCTTTTACTTCCTGAACGAATAAACTTTGGCCAGTAGGCAATGAAAGGTTCACGAATGCCTCCTTCGTACAAATCTCTTTTTACACCTTTATAAATGCCACTACTGTGAAAGAACGCTGGGTCTGCTCCTCCTTCTGTATGTGGGCCATTGTCGCTTGAAAAAATCACCAGTGTGTTTTTATCTAATCCTTTAGCCTTGAGTTGTTGCATCACTTCGCCAACATACTTATCCAAACGGGCTACCATAGCGGCAAAGGTTGCTCTAGGATATGCCTGAGAGGCATAACCACCTCCTGTTGCTTGTGTGCCATAATCTTGTCCTTTGTACGGTTTTTCTTCAAATTTGCCTTTGTAATATTGTAACAAAGAATCATCGGGAGCAATCAATTCGGCATGAGGTAAAATATAGGGCAAAAACAAGAAAAATGGCTTATCGGCTTGTTGGTTAGCAATAAAGTCTAAGGACTTTTGATGAATCAAGTCGGGAGCATAAATTTTATTTTGGGTGAGGTTTTGATTCGGCTCAAGTATAATTTTCAAGTCATTATCCCACAAGTGATTCGGATAATAACGATGAGCTAAACTCTGACAATTATAACCATAAAAGTAATCAAACCCTTGCTTGTTGGGGTCTCCGACAGAACCCACTGGCCCTAAGCCCCATTTGCCATAAGCAGCCGTGGTATAGCCCGCTTGTTTGAGAATTTCGGCTATCGTTATCACCGAATCAGCGATGGGTTCTTGTCCTTCCGGATCTACACCTTTATTTCCTCTAATATAGGTATGCCCCGTGTGTTTGCCTGAAAGTAAAGCCGAACGAGAAGGTGCACAAACCGACGTACCAGCATAAAACTGCGAAAAAATCATACCCGAAGCCGCCAATTTGTCTAAGTTAGGCGTTTTTATCAGCCTTTGCCCATTAAAGCCTACATCTCCATAACCCAAATCGTCGGCTATGATTAAAACAATATTAGGGCGTTGGGCATTCGAGGACTTTTGTGCAACGATTTGGCTATAAGTTAGGATAAATAAAAAAACTAAAATTTGTTTCATCTGTACGCTTTATGTAGTAAAAGAATATGTTCAAAAATACCGTTCTTCTGGCATAAAGCTATCCTTGTTCATCGGGATGTTTCGCACCTTTGGGAATTTTTTTTATAACCATTCCAACCTTTTTGTTGGTAAAAGCGTCATTGTATTGGTTAAACCTGTTAAACTTCTCATTTTGTATGAAATTACTTTCATTAAGTATCGTTTTCGTTGGTATGTTGGTGGCTTGCAACTCGGCAGGGATTGTTACGCCTTTAGATGCCAATGCCCAAAAAAATGCCAATAGTTTGGTTGGCAAGTGGAATCCGACGTATCTGCAAAAGACAAAAGACCCTAATGCCCAATGGACAACCATCAATACCTTGGTTGCCTTGCCTACCATCGAATTTACAGCCGATGGCAAGTTTTTGAGCGATGGCAAGCCTGGTGCCGATTGTTGCGGCTTTGTTGGCGATAACTATACCTTTAGTAATAATAAAATTACGTTTTCGGGTTTTAGACCTTGTCCAGATGTGCTTTGTGTAGCCGCTGTATGTGATGGCTGGAAAGTAGAAAGCATCGTCAATGATACCCTGACGCTCGAAAGTTGCTTTAACCTAAGTAAGTTTGTTCGTGCTAAATAAACCTCTTTTTTCTAAAAAAGTTGCTGGGTAAAACACCACAACAGCATAATTAAAACAGTCCCTACGTTTTGCAGAAAAGCGTAGGGATTTTTTATTTGTATATTATAAAAAAGAAAACAAACGAAGTAAAAAGAAAATAAATAAAAAATAAAACAAGAAAACAAAAATAGTTACATAACTTAGCAATCAATTAATCAAACTATTTATTCAAAAAGTTATATAATTATATGAAAGCCCCTAAAAATATGAATGCTATAAGCCTACTGCGGTGCGTCGTATGGCTAGTTTTGTTTGGCGGTGTCAATGCTACTCTATTGGCACAAACTAAGCCTCGCACCATCGTCACGACCGACGGCGAACTCGACGACGTAGATTCCTTTATTCGGATGTTGCTGTACACCAACGAATACAAAGTAGAAGGACTCATCATCAGTAGTTCGCAATGGCATTACAAAGGCGATGGCAAAGGCACAAAGTTTATTTCTGAAATGGAAATGACCAAAAAACTCTATGGCGAACGTACCGAACTACGCTGGCCCGGCGAACAATGGATTTACGATTTGGTCGATGCCTATGCCAAAGTTTATCCCAAGCTCAAGCAACACGCCTCTTTTCCTACGCCTACCTATTTGAAAAGTCGTATTCGTATTGGCAATATTGATTTTGAAGGAGCAATGGAAAAAGATACCGAAGGCTCTAATTTTATCAAAGCCAAACTCCTCGACAACGACCTTAGCCCTTTGTATTTGCAAGTATGGGGCGGCACCAATACCATTGCTCGTGCCTTAAAGTCTATCGAAACAACCTACAAAAATACCCCACAATGGGCAAAGATTTACGAAAAGGTTTGTCGAAAGGCCATCCTTTATGCCATTCTCGACCAAGATGCCACTTATCGCAAATACATTGCGGTAGCTTGGCCCGACATCAAAATTTACTATAATACCAAGCAATTTGGGTGCTTTGCTTATTTTTGGCAAAAAACTGTTCCAACGGCATATCATCCTTACCTCGAAGGTAAATTCATGGGCAACAACATTATACTGAATCATGGGCCATTGTTGGCATATTATTACAGCTACGGCGACGGCAACCCACCCAAAGGCGAATTAGAAGATATTTACAGCGACCCTGCTGTTATCAAAAACAATATGTGGGGAAGTTTTAGCAAATATGATTTTATTTCAGAGGGTGATTCTCCTGCATTTTTACATTTAATAGACCTTGGACTCGACAACCTGCAAAATCCGAATTATGGCGGTTGGGGCGGTCGTTTGGTGCAATCAACCACACAGCCCAACCGCTGGGAAGATGGCGAAGCCGCAGCCGACCTAAATCCTTTTACCAAAAAAATGGATTTGGCATATCCACAAGCACGCTGGATTCCTGCTATTCAAAACGATTTTGCGGCCCGTGCCGACTGGTGTATCAAAAATTTCAAGGATGCCAATCATGCCCCAACCGTAAAGTTGGCAATGGCTAAAACGGTGAAAGCCAAACCCAATGAAATAGTTCAATTGCTCGGCTCGGCAAGTGACATAGACGGCCATGCGTTGCAGTACCGTTGGTGGCAATATCAAGAAGTAGGTACTTATAAAGGTACAGTAAGCATCTCGAAAGCAGATAGCAAAACAGCCCGTGTGCAAATGCCTGCCGACATCAAACCCGGCGAAAGCATTCATTTGATTTTTGAGGTAAACGATACAGGTACACCACAGCTTACCCGTTACAGAAGAGTGATTATTACTTATCAGCCATAAGCACCCTCGCTGTATTTCATATCAAATTGACCGTATTTTGATTCAAAAACAATGAAAAAATTCACTTACCTCGTGGGCTTATGCTTTGCCTTTATAGGAACATTAGCCGCACAAACACCCCAATCCAGTATCAATTTTACCCCAAGAGCGAGGGTTATTATCGACAATGATTTTAGTGGCGACCCCGACGGTCTTTATCAATTAGCCCATCATCTATTGTCGCCATCGGTAGAGATTCGGGCAATTATTGGCTCACATTTGCGGGTAAATGATGGTTTCGACAACTCGAAAGTACAAGCCGAAAACGCCGCAGCCAAAGCCAAAGCATTGGTCAATATCATTACCCCCAACGCTACCTTCCCTGTTTTTGCAGGTTCTAATACAGCTTTGGTCAATGATACTACGCCCATCAAAAACGCTGCCACGGCATTTATTATTCAAGAAGCTTTACGCACCGATACCAAAACGCCCTTGTACGTGGTATGCGGAGCAGGGCTGACAGAAATAGCCTCGGCTCTATTGACAGCCCCACAAATTGCCGAAAAACTTACCCTAATATGGATTGGCGGCCCAGAATACCCCGATTTGGCCGTTCCGCCACCAAATTATTCGACGGTAGAATACAACCTTAATATAGACATTGCGGCGGCAAGAGTCGTATTTAATCGTTCGCAAGTGCCTATTTGGCAAGTGCCACGCAATGCTTATCGCCAATGTTTGATGCCATTTTCACAGCTTTTGCTTCAAGTAAAAAACAAAGGCAAAGCAGGAGATTTTTTGTTTGCTCAATTGGAAGGACTACTCGGCAAATTCCAAAAATATGGCTTGAAACCTGCCGAAACCTATGTGCTAGGCGATAGCCCCTTGGTGCTACTGACAGCCCTCCAAGCCCAGTTTGAATCAGACCCTTCTTCGAGCGATTATGTGTTAAAACAAAGTCCGTTGATTAACCAACATGGTATGTATGAGCATAACCATCGTGGGCGACTCATCAGGGTTTATACCCGACTCGACACCTACTTGATGTTTAGCGACCTGCTGGCTAAATTGGAATTGGCGAGTCGTTAGGTATTTACAGCTAAAAAAGTCCCTGTAACCCCACCACTATAGGGACTTTTTTAACAGAAATCAATGAAAATTATGTAAACTGATAAAAGTTTACTAATTTAGAAAAACATCTCATTGCACATTATGAAACAGTTTTTCTGCCTAGCTTACTTTATCCTATTACTCGGTTGTACACAAAATACCAAGCAAAACGGGGATACAAAAGATACAGGAGCGGCTTCGACCATAGCCAAAGTAGCACTACCCACCGATACCTTTACCGTCAAAGGCAAGGCTGTCGTGTTTTTTTCTATCGCAAGTCAAGAATACACGTCACTGGCCAACGATACAACTTCGAGCATAGACGAAGTCCTCAGCGACTTTGAATATTATGCCTCAGAAGTAAGCGACACGCTTCAAACACAAGGCTATCAGACTTACTTTACTTCTAGCAGATACATCTGTATCACCCTCGACAATCAACGCCAACAAGTATTTGATAGACTTACGGCTACGCCCAAAAGCATCACGGGTTTTGTGATAAGCGATGGAAGAAAAAAGCCATCGGTAAGCTATGGCGTAGGAACGGATGTTGAAATTTTAGCTTTTTGCCATGACTTTCAACGAAAATAAAAGTTTCCTCTAGTTTCATACAAGCACCACAATCTTACTTTCTTCGCCTTGGGCGGCTGTTTGTAAGGCTTCTTGGAGTTGGTCTAAAGAGGTATAAGAAGAAATAACCACGCTAGGGTCGATGATACCCGACGCTATCAGGCGAATGGTACGCTTGAAATCGTCGGGATGGTCATAAATAATCGAAGGTACAAGGGTAATACCTTCTCTGGCTATTTTCAAAGGACAAAAGGTAGCGTCTTTTTCCGATAAACCCACCAATACAATGATTGCTCCTCTGGGTGTAGCGGCCGTTACCAAAGATGCCGTAAAAGCCGAACCTGCACATTCAAAAACAGCACTTACTTCGTTTGCCAACCATATCGGAGCAAGTTGCGTAACCTGCTCTTGAAGACTGCCCGAAGCATCGAGGGCAATTGCTCCCATCGCTACCGCCTTGGCTTTTTTGGCTGTATTGGGTTCAGATACAAATACTTGGTATCCTAACCTTGTCGCCAAATGCGTCAATAACAAGCCAATCGCTCCCAATCCAACAATGGCAATTGCTTCGCCTGGCTGGGCTTTGGCAGCAAATAAAGCATGATAAGCCACTGCCATAGGCTCTATTACAACGGCTTGGGCATCGCTTAGACTATCGGGAACAACCCACGCAAAGGAAGCGGGTACACACACGTATTCGGCAAAACAACCGTGTTCGGTTACGCCCAAAACTCTTTTATTTAAACATATATTGCCTTGTCCTCGTTGGCAATAACGGCATTTTCCACAGGGAAAATTGGGTTCAACTACAACCCTTTTGCCTAGCAAATCGGGAGAAACGCCTGTGCCTACTTGGTCGATGATGCCCAACCCTTCGTGGCCGATGATGGTCGGCTGGGCGAGTGTTCGATGCCCTAAAAACAAGTGAACATCGGAGCCACAAATGCCGATTTGTTGTAATTTGATTCGCACTTCGCCTGCTTGTGGCACAGGCGTTGCTACAGTTTGCAACTGGATGTTTTGGGCTTTTACTAAAAATGCTGCACGCATAAATAATTCAGATAAAATGCTGGATAGAAGATGCGAAGCTACAGATGAAAAATTGATTTTTTCATGAAAATATTGACTTATGTTGTAATTTAGGAGCTTGTTTAGCTCTTAAAATCTTGTACCGAAAAGCATAAGCATTTGAAAATAAAAACTTTAACCCATATACCGACCAATCACTAATTCATTCAATCATTCATTTTCTCCATTGTTTACATGATACCATCTCAACAAAACATTGACCAAAGTCCGATGAGTAGCTTTCAAGTCATCATCGTCGCTTTGTGTTTTATTCTCAACATGAACGACGGCATCGACGTGCTAGTGGTTTCTTTTTCGAGTACAGAAATCAGCCAAGAATGGCATTTGAGCAAGACTGCGATGGGCTATATTTTCAGTGCGGGCTTGGCAGGTATGACCTTGGGTGCGTTCTTTTTAGCTCCTTATGCCGATGTCATTGGGCGTAAAAAAGTATTTATCATGGCCCTTAGTTTTATCTCAGGTGGTATGTTGCTGGTAAGTGTGTGTAGGCATTACGAACAACTGTTGTTGTTGCGACTTCTCACGGGCATTGGCATCGGGGGAATTTTACCTACGATGGCAGCCACCGCCGCAGAATTTTCTAACGAAAAATACCGAGATTTTAATGTAGGATTGGTGCAAGCAGGCTGGCCTGCGGGGGCTATTCTTACGGGTTTTTTCTGCAATTATGCCATACCGCTTTGGGGATGGCGTTATGCCTTTTTGATTGCAGGCATCGTGTCGGCGTTGATGTTGGTAGCCGTAAGCATATTTATGAGCGATTCTTTGGCATTTTTGGTACAAAAACAACCCAAAAACGCCTTGCAACGCATCAACCTTGTTTTGCGTAAAATGCAGCAATTGCCCTTGACCGCATTACCTCCCCAAAGCGAAAAAAAACCACAAGCTCCTTTCAAAGCTTTGTTTCAGCCACCTTATACTACCGCTACTTTTCGTTTGTGGATAGCGGTATTTTTTGGGTTTCTGACGCTTTATACACTCATGAGTTGGGTGCCAACCATCGCCAAAGAGGCAGGTTTGCCTTTTGCTATGGCAACTTACGTGGGCATTGCCCTGAATGTGGGGGCAACTCTCGGCACAACCAGTATGGGACTGCTGGCAGGCAAACTCGGACTTCGGCAAACCGTGTTGGGCTTTATGCTTTGTGCCTTTGTGGTAATGTTGGTGTATGGCAACGTGACGCTTTCTACCCATTTTATTTTTGTGCTGATATTTCTGATAGGCATTTTTGTACAGGGCGGTTTCAACGGAATGTACCCAACCATTGCAAGGGTGTATCCTCCGCAGATCAGGGCTACGGGCCTGGGTTTTGCCATAGGCATTGGTCGTTTTGGGGCTATTTTGGGACCAACCTTGTTTGGCAGTTTATCGGATGCAGGCCTGCCGATTGCGGTGTTGTTTAGCGTGTTTTCTGTACCGCTCCTTATTACAGGCTTTAGTGTATGGGGTTTGAAAGGTACAACAGATTTGTAGCTGTGGCTATTATCGGTCAATCATGCTACAAAGATGTTGCTCCTACGGAGCAAAAAGCGAAACGTCATGCGAGGAAACCTTCCTAAGTACAACTCATGGCATGAATGAAAAATTCATGCCATGAGTGAGTCTTGCTTGATGAAGCCCCAGCCTTCATAAAAACCATAAGAATCGGTCTGAGCCTGATTTTTATGGAAGCTTCTAAGTTGTTAAGCTTGGAAGTGAGGTAGGTGATTAGCCCTCTTACCTAATACGAAATATAACACTTAGGTAATACCTTTTTTAGCTTTTCTAGTTCTTCTTTGCTGATTTTATTTAATGAAATATAAAGTGTTTGTAAAGCGGTAAGCTTTTCTAAGCCTTCGAGTTGGCTTATTTTATTATTACTTAGCAGTAATACTTTCAATTGTGTTTGTTCAAATATAGCCTTTGGGATTTCGCTTAAATTCTTGTGGCGTAAATCCAAAGCAGTTATTGTAATGTTCAACTGATTGAGGCTGGTGGCTAAGGTGTATTCTGTTCCTGTAATATCTACCAAATACGCCACTCCATCTCTTCTAACTTTTGCCCAACCATCATCATCAAATGCTGATGCTTCATCATATTTAAAGTCTATTTTGGTTTGTAAATCTTTATCAATAAAACCATATTTTTCTAATTTTTTATCATAAGCTAAACCAAGTTTATCTTTATAAAAATAAATTTTATCTAAGGTGGCTTGGGCTTTTTTTCTTGCAATTTCGGCTTGGATTAGTGCATTTTCAGTGGCTTTTGGGCTTTTTTAGCTAGTGTTACATTTTTTCTGCTTGGTTTTTTAAGTCATTAATGGCATCAAAGGCTTTCAAAATCTCGTTTCGAGCCTCAGCCGCTTTTGCGGGGCAATGTACCATCGCATTGGTAAAGGCTTCAATGGCTTTTTTTATATCTGCCTTATCCCCTTTTTTTAGTTCTTCTTCGCCTTTGTCAATATAGGTTTTAAATAAAGGGCAGTCACTCTGTGCCTGTAAGCACAAAGGCAACAGTAGAAAAGATAGGTAAAAAAATACTTTTTTCATGGTTTATTAATGTGGATATTTGTGTTGATATAGGTTTTGTTGTATTCGTAAACTCTTTTTTTATTCGTTTCATGAGTAATCATTATATCTATCGCCTCCCCAAAGAAGATGCCAAATCTATGTTTGTTTGGGGGTTTCTTGTTGAATGTATTTTATCAAGCTAAATAAAGTCTTACACATTTGCCCTTTCAATAAGAAACTCTACGAATCTCACACTTGGGCAATCTTTTTTTTAGTTTTTCTTCGTCCTCTTGGCTGATTTGAACATTTGAAATATCAAGTATTTGTAAAGCTGTAAGTTTAGTAAGGTTGTCTAAGCCTTCTAGTTTGTTGAGATTACCCCAGATAATAAGCTTTTGCAAAGCGGTAAGGTTGTCTAAGCCTTCTATTTTACTGAGTTGATTTCCTGAAATAGAAAGCTCATATAAAACTTTTAGATGCTCTAACCCTTCTAGTTTACTAATTTGATTCCACGAAATATCAAAATTTTGTAAAGCCGTTAGATTACCTAAACCTTCGAGTTTGCTGAGTTGATTCCACGAAATATCAAAATTTTGTAAAGCTTTTAGATGCTCTAAGCCTTCGAGTTTGCTGATTTGATTTCCTGAAATCTCAAGTGTTTTTAAAGCGGTAAGCTTGTCTAATCCTTCGAGTTTGCTGATGTTATTTCTTGAAATATTGAGTGTTTGTAAAGAGGCAAGTTTGTCTAAACCTTCGAGTTTGCTGATTTGATTTCCTGAAACCTCAAGTGTTTTTAAAGCTTTTAGATGCTCTAAGCCTTCGAGTTTTTTGAGGTGATTATTACTTAATAGTAAAATTTTTAATTGTGTTTGTTCAAATATATCCTTCGGAATCTCACTTAAATTTTTACCTCGTAAATCCAAGGCAGTTATTGTAGTGTTCAACTGATTAAGGTCGGTGGCTAAGGTATATTCTGTACCTGTGGTATCTATCAAATACGCCACACTATCTCTTTTAACCTTTGCCCAGCCATCATCATCAAAAGAAAAGGCTTCGGTATATTTAAAGTCTATTTTGGTTTGTAAGTTTTTATCAATAAAACCATATATACCATTTGCATAAGCTAAACCAAATTTGCCATCGTAAAAATAGATTTTATCTAAGGTGGCTTGGGCTTTTGCTAATGCATCTTCAGTGGCTTTTTGGGCTTTTTTAGCTAAACTTGCATTTTTTTCGGCTTGGGTTTTTAAGGCGTTAATTGCATCAAAGGCTTTCACAATTTTATTACGTGCCTCAGCCGCTTTTGCGGGACAATGTACCATTGCATTGGTAAAGGCTTCAATGGCTTTTTTTATATCTGCCTTATTCCCTTTTTTTAGTTCTGCTTCGCCTTTGTCAATATAGGTTTTAAACAAAGGGCAATCTCCCTGTGCCTGTAAGCCCAAAGGCAACAGCAGAAAGTATAGGTAAAATAATGCTTTTTTCATATCTTTTTAATTATGGATATTAAGGCTGTCTAATTTGTTTTGATATACTTTTTGTTGTTTTTGTAAAGTATATATTTTATTTGTTTCATTGTCAATCAGATCTTTACCAGCATTATTAATTTTGAAGATATTTAGGTTGTTATTAGCATTTTTAATTTCATTCTTAAAGCGTTGTATATCAGAGTTTAAAGAATTTTTCAGGGCTATTATTGCTGCTTGACTTTGTGTTTCTGCATTTCTTGTTTGTATTATTGCCCAACAGAAGAAACAAAATGCCACTATTGCCACTGCCACAGCAATATAGCTACGATATTTGGCCTTTTCACTCAAGCCTCTTTCACGCTCGGCAATGGCAAGGGCTTGGGTTAATGCAGTATTTTTTTCATTTTCAATCGCTGCTTCACTTGCTTGTATTTTCTCCTTTAACTTATCAGGATAGTCCCAATAGGTTTTATAGGGGCGTATATAATCCAGATCTGTTTGAGAAAATAAGGCAATACGGTCTTGGTATATAGCATAGATGTCCACTGCTTTTTGGCGTAGCTTTATGTCTTCCGTAAGGTTTTGCCCTACCGCCAAAGCTAATAAATCGTGGGTAATTTCGTATTTAATGTTGGGTTCGCTACCAAGTTTACGCAAAATGCGGTTTCGTTCAAATATATCAAGTATGTTGTCTATTTGTACTTCATCCAATAAAACCTGTTTCGCTTTTAGTTCGTCCTTGATTTCCTTGCTTGTTAATTGCAATTTGGTATGCCGTTCCGAAATCATCAATGCCAGTACTTCTAAAGGCAATTTTTTACCAAATGTCACTTCCATTGCTTTTAATTGCTTTTTGAGAAAGCTATCCAGAATGGTTTCAAGCTTATCACTATCTTTTACCAATGTATCCTCTAAGCGTGGTAAACCGTCCTGTCCTTCGCTTGCTCTTTCCCACAATTCACTCAAAAATACTTGTACGTGCGTTAGTTCTATTTCTTTTTGGGCATCAGGAAGTCGCTCAATGATTTTCTGGGCAAGCAATTGGCTATCGGCTACCGTAAAGGTATCCTGATAAAAAGGAGCATCTAATATCTCTTCTATCACTTGCTGTACATTGTTTCGGTTCATTTTCTCTAAGCGAAAACGATTTTGAAAAATAGTAGGGCATAAATATTCAAATTCAGAAAGATGTCCAATAAACTCCTCACGCATAATAAATAAAATACGACAGGGTACTTTGTAGCGGATGAGGTCGTTGATGGCTTTGAAAAAAGCTATTTTTTCTTCTTGTTCGCCCAAAATCAATAATTCCTCAAATTGGTCAAAGAGGAGATATACAGGTTGGTACTTTTCAGCGAAAAGACTTTCTACCAAATTGGTAAAATTAAGGGCTTTGTTGGGTTCAAGTTTGTCTTTTAGTACCTCATTAATAGTCGTAAAAACCGATTCACCAATATTTTTACCCTTGCGGATAGTAAGAGCAAACCAATCGGCATCAGAGAATTGATTACGCAAGCCACACTCAATCAAGCTGGTTTTGCCTGCTCCCGAAGGCCCATATACCAACAGGTGTTTTACGCCCGTAAGGGCATTGTAAAGGTTTTCGGTTTCCTTCTTTCTACCAAAGAAAACCTCCATATCTCCTTGGCTATAGGAATCTAAAAATTTGAAGGGTGCTTTCATGGCTTACTTTTGTGGAAAGGGCTAAGTAATAGGTCTAAATGCTCAAATAACTGGTTCAATTTAGGAAGCTTCAAATTCTCTTTTTTAACGATTAGTTCTTTATTGGAGCTAAGTTTTTTCACTTCACCAGTCGGTAACTCATTTTTATAATTGACAAAATGATAGTTTCTACCATTCATCCCTCCAAAATTGTAAATTTCGGGGGTTTGGGTAATCTTTTCAGAAAATACACTTTGGTCAATGATAAAGGGCGATAAGGATATATAGTTTTGATGCTCGTGCATTTCACTTAAACAAGCAGAAATGTCCGTTCCTCGGAATAACAAAATACTCTGATTGAAGGTAAAAATATCTTTAATAGAAAGCTCTGTATAATCTTCGCCAGCTAATGAACTTTCATAAATGCCATGTAATTCGCCATAAAAGTGAATAAATTCTTTTGAAGTAGCCCCAAGCTTGTATCGAATATTAATTTCTTTCATCGATACCAAGCGGTATTTGGCAATAAAAGCAAGTTTGCGTAACCAAAAAATCAAAGCGGTTCTGTATTCTTCCAATAGCTGAGGCAGTGAGGAGTCATCATTGATTTGATTGTGGATAAGTTGCCTACGGATTTTATCTAAATACAAGGCTACGCTATACAAATCACTGTTTGTATCGCTTAATTCCTCCACAAAATCGACGATTTCTGGAACAAAGTTCTCGTCTCCTAAAGCCTCCGCTCCCAAAAGTAATAATTGCTGAAAGTCAAATAATACCTGATTTTCGGGCATGGTTTTGATAAAATCAGTGAAAATTGGGTTGATTACTTTATTTTTTTGTTGAAGTATTTGTGCTAATTGTATCATGCACAGATAATACAAAGAAGCTTGATAAGCTTCAGTCATAAAGGAAAGTGCACGCAGGGTAATACTCTTACCGACTTCTGTACTCATTTTTTGTAGAAAAACTTCAATAAGCCAGCCGTAATGGTCAAAGGGTCTGTTGTTTTTTACGGCAATTTTTTGACCAACTAATGCTTGTTTTAAACTTAAAGCCCAGTTGTCTTCTGAGGAAGCATTTTCTTTTAAATCTTGCGGTAAACCTGCAAAGACAGCCTGTTTAAGGATAAAATCGAAATTGGCAGGCGTAATAGTGGCAACATTGTAGGTTTTATCAGCCGACTGAAAAGATTTTTGGGAAAGTTTTTCAAACAAAGATAAAAGTTCTTCCAGTTTGCGGTCAATTTCCTTCACTTCTCCACCAACATTCAGGGTGATGGTGCTATCTGATACATTTTGAATGACAATGTTTTTATTACCTTCTACTTCACTGTTGGTGTTGCTCATGTGTTTTTAGAAAAATATATCGTTGGTGAAATACGAAAAATGGTAGGTATCGGTGGTTAAATACGTTTGTTTGGTGCTTTTCTCTTGGCATACATCCATAGAAAAAAGTTTTAATGCTTAAATATAAGCAAGTTAGCTAAATAAAAATAGCCTTTTCCCATAAATAAAGATGGGATTTCTAATCCGACAAACAACGGCTATTCAATGACGGATTAGAAATCGGTGCTACAGTCTATTGCAATTTGATAATTTTTTTATAGCCTAATATTTTATTTTTAGCATCAAAAAACTTTAAAATATACATCCCCGAAGCTTGTGTACTTAGTGTAATCCTATCATTAATTACCTCAAATCTGCCAATTACATTTCCTTGTAAATCTATCAGTTCTGATGACGCAATGGTATTGGCTGTATTCCTCACGATAAAAACATCTTGGCTGGGATTTGGAAAAACTTCGATGTTATTCAATTCCGATACTTCATCCAATCCCAATACTTTTAAAGTATAGGTTTCAAGAGCCACTTTCATACAAGTAGCAATCTCGCTTGTCCCTTTTTGAAACATTGAAAAACCAGCATCCCATTCCCACCAAGCACAAGGTATATCTAATAAACCCAAGGCTATATAAATTGCCATGGCATGACGACAACGACTGTCTGCATCTGAAAACTCACTGTACGAACCAAACTCTCCTAGAAAAATGGGTACATTTTTTTGTATCGACCAATCTTTGGCATTAGAAAGAGCGGTATAAATTGCCTCATTAGTACCTTCATTGGCATAGTTTTTAATACTTCCTTCTACCCACGTACCTTTGGCAGATGCTGGCACGGTAATCGTAGCATTAGTGCTGTATGGAAAAGGAATATTGCGTAAATCCTTTATTTCCGAACCTGCCCAAGTTGCTCCTTGATGGGTAAAAATAAAAGGGTCGTAATAATGAAACGTATAAATGATGTTTGCATCGGTAAACGGTTCAGACTGAATCATGGCATTTCGTCCATTCCAATCGTGAAAACCAACGATGAATGTATGATTTGGGGCAATGGCACGAACCGTATTAATCAATTGATTGGCTTGTGTTCGCCACTCCGCAGCAGTGACATCGTGCGGTTCATTCTGTAATTCAAAAAATACTTTTTCGGGGTCTGTATTTTTATATCTTTCAGCAATAGATTTCCATAAAGCAAGTTTCCTTTCAATCGTATTCGCTCCTTCAATCGAGCCGTCAAATTCGGGATGATGAAAATCTACAATTACTTTTAGATTATTGTTTGCACACCATTTTACCATAGAATCCACTGCCGTAAGTCCAAGAGGGAAATCCCATTGGTAAGGGGCTTGAATACTGGCAAAAGCACTAAAACAAATGGGAAGACGAACAGTTTTAAAGCCTGCTTTGGCAATATTGGCAAGTATTCCTTTCCGTTTCATGAGTTCGGTCACGTTGACAAAATCACCAAAATGTTTCGCTCTTGAACCACCCCAATAATTTTCTAAATAAGAAAGATTCATCCCCAAACCCATCGCAGAGGCTCTTTTAAAAGCCAAATTTTGAGCAGATAACTTATGATTCAATCCAAAACATAAGAGGAGTACGCAAACAATAAGATTTTTCATTGAGCTTTAATTTAAAATACTTACCAGCAAAGCTTTTATCGCTCCTGCTTGTATGCCTTAAGAATACGTAAAAATACGCTGATTTGATTTAAGAAAAAACAACTAAATCAGTACCTTTCCCAAAAGCAGATTTGGATATTTGCGAATACTCTCACAATCGAAAAACACATATTTTGCTCCGCCTTTTAGAAGGTGTGTTTACTCATGGCATGAGCAATTCATGCCATGAGTAAACACATCATAAAAAAGAGAGATTTTCCTATCTAAAACATAGCCTCGCCTATCTTGGAGAGAGATTTTTCCATAAAAAAGAGAGGATTTTCCATCTCAAACATAACCTAGCCTATCTTAAAGATAGCTTGTTCCATGAAAAAGAGGGAAATTTTCATCTCAAACATAACCTAGCCTATCTTAAAGATAGCTTGTTCCATGAAAAAGAGGGAAATTTTCATCTCAAACATAACCTAGCCCATCTTGAAGATAGCTTATTCTATAAAAAAGAGTAAAATTTCTATCTAAAACATAGCCTTGCCCATCTTGGAGATAGCTTATTCTATAAAAAAGAGGGAAAAATCACACTGCATGAAGGCTTAAAATTGGCAGATGTTGGAATCAAAAAAAAACAAGGCAACCACAACATAAAATCCGTATTTTTCTGTTATCCATTGGTAGTCATCAACTTTGGTAAAGGCATTTTTGAGGTTTTCACTTGAACAACAAAGACATTTTTCTAATTTTGTAATACACAAGCATTCGTATCAGTACCCACGCAACATTCACAATTCATTACTCCTACTTACTATGGCAAAGTTTCGTATCAAATCCGCATATTTTTTTGTTTTAGCATTCTTTATCCTTGTAAGTTGTAGCAAAAACACCAGCAACGACCCTACGCCCGTTGCAAACAAATACCTTGTAAGCACCTCGGTTGTAGGGGAATACACCGCACAAGACATCTTGGCAAGATATGCGAATGGCTTTTTTGGACAAAATGATTTTTTGACCCAATTGTATCTTTCGTCTTTAGCCAAATCGGCCATTAAGGTTGTGAAAATCACCTATAATACGCCAAGTGTAGATAACAAAACTACACTTCAAGCATCTGGACTGATTATTTATCCTAAAACTTCCGAAAGCCTGCCCTTGATTAGCCAGCATCATGGCACTTTGACCAACAAGGCAGATGCCCCTTCGTTGTATGGTACAAACAGCGATGCTTATGTATTTGCCTCCTTGGTGTCGTCGAGTGGCTTTATTATGGCGTGTCCCGATTATATTGGCTATGGCAATACCCAAAATCTGGAGCATCCTTACGAGCATCGGGCAAGCCTTGCCCAAAGTAGCCTCGATATGTTGAGGGCTACAAAAGAATATTTAGCCCAAGAAAAAATCAATTGGAACAACAAACTGATGCTTACGGGCTATTCGGAAGGGGGCTATACCACGATGGCTTTACAAAAGAAAATAGAAGAAGAAGCGGCAAGCGAATTTAACCTTGTAGCGTCTAGTTGTGGGGCTGGAGCGTACAACAAAACCGCTTTCATGAAGTATCTTATCAACCAAACAACCCATGGAATTGCAGCTTATAATTCGCTGTACATTTGGGTGACAACCAGTTATAATCAGATTTATGGACTTAATCGGCCCGCAACGTATTACTTCAACGCCCCTTATGCCGCCGAAGTACAAAGCAAGGGTTATGCCGCTCAAATTCCCGTGAGTATCAATTTAGCTTTTACCGATACCTTTCGGAATGGTGTCAACAATGCTACTGATACCGACTTTTTGAATGCCGTAAAAGACAACGATATTTTTGATTGGAAGCCCAAAACGCCCACACAACTCTACCACGGCAATGCCGACCAACACGTATTTTACCTCAATTCCGAAACGGCTTATAATGCCATGAAAGCCAAAGGGGCCGACGTTACGCTTACGACCATCAATGGAGCCGACCATTTCGGGGCTATTCAACAATACCTGACTGGTACGTTATCGTTTTTTATGTCGAAAAAATAGTCGTTGTTGGTTTGTTTTGTAGTCGTAATGGCTTTAAAACAAAAGCTTTTTTGTTAAAATCAATCGCTGCAAATCTCTGTAAGATTTGTTGGTCAAGTCTTTTGTAATTTCTTTGCAATTGTTTAACATTGCGTTTAAATTCGTTTATTGTTTCATCAGTCAAATCATGCCAATACTATGCAACTTTCCCTACTTTCTGAAATGCCTGAGTTAGAGAAAAGAGTATTTTTGGATGTATTTGCCAAAGCATATTACGATAAACGTTTGCGTAAAGCAAGGCTCAAAACCATTGAAGGTCAATTGATTCCTGCCGATTTGAAAATTGGTTGTCCTTGTCGCATTCTCTCCCAATTTCCCGAAGGAACAATTTACAAACTAGATGTCCGATTGGTTTTACGCAACGGTCGGCAGCCTTATTTTCTCTCGCTCAATCACCACAAAATACAAAGGGCTTTAGAATTTTTCGACCATAATTTACAGGTACAACAAGGTTTGAAGCTCGACCTTCGCCCTAAAAAAATGGTGTTTTACGAAAGACACAAACGCCATTAACCCATATTTTCCCATTTATTCATAAATCTTTTTTGCCACCCGAAAGGTATTGCAATGGGCCTCTACTATATCGGCAATGCGTGGCGAATAGCCTCCGCCCATACTTGCCACAATTGGAATATTGGCACGATAGGCTTGTTCAAAAACGAAGCTATCACGCTGATAACAGCCTTCTTTCGACACAGCCAATTTGCCGAGTTTATCTGTCGCCAAAATATCTACACCCGACACAAAAAACAGAAAATCGGGCTGTACTTGCTTCAATAATTTGGGTAATGTTTCTGTTAAAATCTGAAGATACGTTTCGTCAGCAGTATAGGTAGGCAAGGCTATATCTACATCTGACTGCTCTTTGTGTAAGGGATAATTCTCTTCGCCGTGCATCGAAAACGTAAAAACCCTTGGCTCTTGCTGAAAAATCACAGCCGTGCCATTGCCTTGGTGGACATCGAGGTCGATAACCAAAATTTGCTTGGCTAATCCTTTGTCTAGTAAAAAGTTACTCGCAACAGCCACGTCGTTGAGCAGACAAAAACCTTCGCCTTTGTCGGCGTAAGCATGGTGCGTACCGCCCGCTACATTGAAGGCAACGCCATGTTGGAGGGCAAATAAGGCACAGTCTATTGTTCCTTGCGTAATAATGGTTTCTCGCAACACCAAGGCTTCGGTGAGCGGAAAACCGATTTTCCTTACCATTTTTGGGTCGAGGCTCAGGCTTTTGAGGGCGTTCCAATAAGCGGCGGTATGTGTTCGGAGAATCCACGACTCAGCCACTGGAATTGGCTCGAAGAAATGAGAAGGTTCAAAACTTCCTTCATACAAAAGTTGCTCAGGAATGAGCTCATATTTGAGCATCGGAAAACGATGCCCTTCGGGTAATGGATGTTGGTAAATGGGACTATAGGCTATTTTTATCATTGTTTCAACTACAAATCACGAGACTTTTGTCAACGCACATCGCTTATTATTTGCCGAAAAATAGCATATTTTTTCCATAAAAAAAACACCCAATTCAAGGCTCGAAAGCCCTGTATTGGGTGCTAAATACTATGCAAAAACGCTACTCGCAAATGAATGAATATTTACCAGAACCCAGTTCGAGCGTCCAGTCGTTGCCCTCTTGTTGGGCTTGTATGGCTACGCCATTTTCGGTAATTGATTGACCATTTTTTGTAGGAAAATACACCTTAGCCTTGGTATTAGCAGGGATTTCAATGGTCAATTTTACTTGTTTTCCTTCTACTTGCCAAGCCGAAGCCAGCAATCCGTAAGGCGTTTGTAAACTGGCTTTAGCGAATGTTAAGCCTCCGCCCAATTGGGGCTTGATGATGGCTTTTTTATACGCCACTTCGTCTTCTTGGGTATCAATTCCTGTAATTGTTCGGTACATCCAATCGCCTACTGCACCATAAGCGTAGTGGTTGAACGAAGTCATACTTGGGTCTTGGAAAGTGCTGTCGGGTTTCATCGAATCCCAACGCTCCCAAATGGTCGTAGCCCCATGCGATTTGATGGGATATAACCAAGAAGGATAGGTATCTTGCAACAATAGTTTGTACGCTACGTCATTTTTACCAAAACGTGTCAACACAGGATTCAAAAATGGTGTTCCTAAAAAGCCTGTCGTGAGGTGATATTGATACGATTCGATATTTTTTACTAAACGTTCTACCGCTTGCGGACGCAACTCTTCGGGTAGCATATCGAATTGTAATGCCAGAATATAAGCGGTTTGGGTTTCTGAAATAAGCCTTCCTTTGGCAGTCATAAATTCATGTTGGAATGCTTTTTTCACACGAGCCAACAGTTGTTCATACTCCGCCACATCGGCAGTTTTACCCAAAATTTTGGCCGATTTCAACATCAAGTCCACATTATAAGCAAAGAAGCACTGAGCTACCAAATAGTTATCAGTCACAGCAGATTTTTGCCCAATCATTCCTTTCGAGTCGTCCACTCGATACGAAAGCCAATCGGCAAACTGAAAGCCTTTGTTCCATAAATCATGCTTTGCTAGGCTTCTCACGTGGTTGAGGTATTGTTGCATACTGGCATATTGGTTTTCCAATATTTGCTTATCGCCATACACCACATACATATTATACGGAATGATAATGCCCGCATCCGACCAGCCTGCTGCTCCTATAAGTTTTCCAAACGTATTGTTTTTCAATACATTTGGTATTACATACGGAATTGCCCCGTCGGGTTCTTGGTCGGCACTTACGTCTTTGAGCCATTTAGCAAAAAACTGATTTACATTAAAATTAAAGGCTGCTGTGCGTGAAAAAACCTCGGCATCGCCCGTCCAACCCAAACGCTCGTCACGCTGCGGACAGTCGGTTGGCACGTCGAGGAAATTGCCTTTTTGTCCCCACTGGATATTCTTTTGTAATTGATTCACCATGGGGTTTGAACATTCAAAACTACCCGTTGGGGTCATGTCCGAGTGCAAGGCAATCGCCGTAAAGTCATTCGGATTTACGTTGGCTACGCCTTCTACTTTGACATACCTAAAGCCGAAAAAGGTAAAATGCGGTTCTAAAATATCTTGTCCGCCACTGAGCGTATAAACCGCCTGAGCCTTCGCCGAACGTAAGTTTGTGAGGTACGGCACGCCATATTTATCGAGCATTTCTACATGATACAAAGTAATTTTGTCGCCAGCTTTGCCCGTAGCTTTGACTTGCACCCAACCCACGAGGTTTTGTCCGAAATCTAAAATCGTTTCTCCTTTCGGTGAGGTAAGCACTTTGACAGGCTTCAAGCTTTCGTGTTTACGGATGGGTTCGTTGATAGCCGCCGTAAGGTTATCGAATGGAAAGGGATTTTCTTTTACCGAAGTCCAATCATTATCTGCATAGGTTGGCGTTGCCCAAGCAGCTTGCCACTGACGCATATCTTGTTTTTCTCCATCGTAAATTTCAGCCAATTGAATATAACTAGGCTTTGTTTTCCAAGAATTATCCGAAATAATGCTTTCGCTCGACCCGTCGGCATATTTGATTTCTAGTTGAAAAAGCAGGGCTGTTTCTTTGCCATAAATATTGATTTGTCTTTCCCAAGCCAAACGAGTTCTATACCAACCACTGCCCAACAGCACGCCAATGGCATTTTTTCCTTGGGTCAAAACATTGGTTACGTCATACACTTGGTACTGCAAATGCTTGTTGTAGCTTGTCCAGCCGGGTGTCAAGTAGGCATCGCCTATTCTTTTGCCATTGATTTGTATTTCGTACAACCCTCTGCTGGTGACAAAAGCCCTTGCCGATACCACTTTTTTAGGGTTCTCGAAGGTCTTTCTAAACATCGGAACAATGCCATTGGTGGTATCTGCTGGCAAACCCGACGAAATCCAATGGGCTTTCCAATCGGTTTTCGACAACAATGCCGTGGCAAACGAAGCCGTTGCCCAATCCGATACATTGCCGAGGTTGTCCCATACTTTTACTTGCCAAGTGTAGGTTGTATTCGACTGCAAATTTTTGCCCTGATACGGCACAAAAAGCGATTGTTCAGTGGTGATTTTTCCCGTAGTCCAAACCGTTTCTTTGCCTGCTTTCACTTGAATTTCATAGGCCGTTTGCTTTACATTACGTTTGTCGGAAGTCAATTGCCAACTAAAACGGGGGGCATTTGTGCCAATACCGATAGGACTAATCGCATTTTCAACTTTGAGTTGAGCCAGCTTGACCTGTGCCATACCAAGCCAAGTATGACAAAGAAAAAGCAAACAGATAAGGCTTTTTTTCATAAATATTTATGTTAAAAATTGGATGAATGGCATATTTTAATAAAAATATATTATTATTTATTCGATATATACCATAACAAAACTAACGCTTTACAGAAACTCAACTATCCTTAACTGTGTCAGTTGTATTATTTTTACTGTATTTTTTTGTAAAAAAACAATATAAACTTTTTTATTTGCCAATGGAAACTTCATGATTTTTTATGCAAAAAAATCGTTCTTTACTTTTTTTAAGTATTAAAATCACCTTATACGCCTAACATTTGCTAGATTTTTGTAGATTTGTTAGATTTTTTTAGTCAAAGTTTTGGTGACTTTGGTTAAATCAGCCATAATTACTCAAGTATTTTTCACTATTTTTTGCTACAACGCTATGTCCACAAATACAACAAACGAAGTGCAATATACCGAAGACAGCATTCGGTCGCTCGATTGGAAAGAACATATTCGTTTACGTCCGGGAATGTACATCGGTAAACTCGGCGACGGTTCTTCTGCCGACGATGGTATTTATGTGTTGGTCAAAGAAATTGTCGATAACGCTATCGACGAACACATGATGGGTCATGGCAAAAGTATTGATATAAAAATTACAGACCACCGTGTAGAGGTAAGAGATTACGGCAGGGGCATTCCGTTGGGCAAGGTCATCGACTGCGTATCTAAAATCAATACCGGAGGTAAATACGATTCGGGGGCTTTTCAAAAATCGGTTGGCTTGAATGGCGTTGGTACAAAGGCAACCAATGCCCTTTCTAACTATTTCAAGGTACAATCGTTCAGAGAAGGGAAAACCAAATGGGCCGAGTTTCAGCGTGGCGAACTCACCGCCGAGTCGGAAGGTGAGCCGCAAAGCAATGCCCGCAATGGTACAGCGATAGCTTTTGAACCCGACAATACTATCTTCAAAAATTACCATTTTATTCCGCAATACCTTGATAACCTTTTCTGGAATTATGCCTACTTGAATGCTGGCTTGTCGATTAATTTCAACGGACAAAAGTATTTTTCTCAGAAAGGACTCTATGATTTATTGAGTAAAAAAACCAACGAAGAAGAAAATCGTTACCCGATTATTCACCTCAAAGGAACTGATATTGAGATTGCTATGACGCATGGCAACCAGTATGGCGAAGAATATTATTCGTTTGTCAATGGGCAAAATACTACCCAAGGGGGTACGCATTTGCAGGCTTTCAGAGAAGCCTTGGTGCGTACTGTAAGAGATTTTTACAAAAAAGATTATGCTCCCGAAGACGTGCGTGCCAGTATTGTGGCAGCCGTGGCGATACGGGTGCAAGAACCAGTGTTTGAATCGCAAACCAAAACCAAATTGGGCTCTATGGCGATGTCGCCAGAGGCAAATGCCCAAACGGTGAGAAGTTTTGTGGGCGATTTTATCAAGACCGAACTAGACAATTTTTTACATAAAAACCCAAGCATTGCCGAAGCCTTCAAAAAACGTATCGAGCAGTCGGAACGAGAACGCAAAGACATTGCGGGTATTAAAAAATTGGCAAATGAACGAGCTAAAAAGGCCAATTTGCACAACAAAAAACTGCGGGATTGTCGCATTCATTTGACCAACGAAAAATCGGACGACCGCTACGAAAGTATGTTGTTTATTACCGAAGGTGACTCGGCGAGTGGCTCAATTACAAAGTCGAGAAATGTGCAAACCCAAGCCGTATTTAGCCTCAGAGGTAAACCACTCAATTGCTATGGGCTGACCAAAAAGATTGTATATGAAAACGAAGAGTTCAACTTGCTCCAACACGCCCTCAACATTGAAGATGGCTTGGAAGGACTCCGTTACAACAAAATCATCATCGCCACCGATGCCGATGTGGACGGTATGCACATTCGGTTGTTGATGATGACCTTTTTCTTGCAGTTTTTCCCTGATTTGGTACGAAATGGGCATTTGTTTATTTTAGAAACACCACTTTTTAGGGTACGCAACAAGAAAGAAACCATTTATTGCTATTCCGACGAAGAGCGTATCAGGGCTATCGAGAAGCTAGGGCCTAAGCCCGAAATTACCCGATTCAAGGGTTTAGGCGAAATTTCGCCCGAAGAATTTGGGAAATTTATTGGCGATAATATTCGTTTAGAACCTGTAATTTTGGAAAAAGATACAACCATACCCAAAATCCTGAATTATTATATGGGTAAAAATACACCTGACCGACAGAAATTTATCATCGAAAACTTGATTATTGAAAAAGACCCAGCCGAATTGGCAGCATAGAAATTTGTGATTGAGTGCGTTGGTGATTTATTAAGTAACAATGTAGAATTGTGAATTGTGAATTAGTGGGTTAATGTTTTGATTTTCAAAAACTTACCTTTTTTTAATCAAGGTTAACTTTGCACGATTACTTAGTGTATGAAGGTTTGTTTTGTCTTTAAAATGTTGTAGCGGCAACCCTTGCGGTTGCCGTGTTGGATATGGCAACCGCAAGGGTTGCCGCTACGTCAAAAATACGCATGGCAAGAACGCTTTTAAACAACATAGAATCCTTCTACATTTTACCTACTTCGTATAAAAAATTGAGATTGCCTAAATGGTTATCTCAGATGGAAGATTGCTGATGGTATAAACAGTAAATCACGGCATCTAAGCATCACACATTTGAAATAAAAATTGAGCGTTTGTTAACCAAAAATGACTTTAGAAGAATTAAGACAACAAATTGATGAGCTAGACAACCAAATGCTCGACATCCTCAACAAGCGTATGGAGGTGGTGAAGCACGTGGGAGAGCTTAAAAAAACTACGCAAACGGTTATTTATCGCCCCGAGCGAGAAAAGCAAATCATCGACCGTTTGGCGGCTATGAGCCAAGGCTTGCTCAACAGACCTGCCATTGAGGCCATTTATTTAGAAATTTTTGCCGTATCTCGCAATTTAGAACTTCCCGAACGCATTGCTTATTTAGGGCCAGAAGGCAGTTTTACACACCAAGCCGCCGAAAGTCGTTTTGGGGCTATGAGCGATTATTTAGCCTTACCAAGCATTCGTTCGGTGTTTGAAAGTGTGGACACAGGCAGGGCGAGGTTTGGGGTTGTGCCTATCGAAAACAACCTCGAAGGCATTGTGAAAGAAACCATTGATTTGCTCAATGAAACCGACCTCAAAATTGTATCGGAAGTGATTATTCCAGTACATTTTACCTTTGCAACCAAGGCCGAAAAGCTTTCAGATATTAAGAAAATTTACTCGAAAGATATTGCTTTTGGTCAGTGTGAAAACTTCTTGCATGAGTATTTTAGCAGTAAAGAAGAAGATTTTTTTGCTCAGGTGGACTCTACCTCTAAAGCAGCCAAATTAGCGTCGCAACAGCCAGATACCGCCGCCGTGTGTTCGCACATTGCAGCCAAATTGTTTGATGTACCTATTTTGTTTGAAAACATCCAAGATTCTTCGCAAAACCGTACAAGGTTCTTTATTATTGGAAAAGATTTTGTGAACCAACGCAGTGGCAACGATAAAACCACCATTATTGCCAAATTGCCCGAAGATGGCAAACCCGGTACGTTGGTAAGATTCTTGCAAGAATTTGAAAGCCAAGGCATCAACCTTGTGAAAATTGAAAGCCGTCCAGCCAAAGAAGGCGACAGCTTCCATTTCTGGTTTTTGATGGAATTTGACGGCTATTTCCTTGACGAAAACGTACAAAATATTATGCAAAAGCACGTTTCCGATATTAAATGGCTAGGAAGTTATGTCAAAATGATGTAACTATCGAAAAATACCAAATTATGGTTTTTGATTTTAATATTCTGACTATCAATATTTTAAAATCAAAAACCATAATTTAGCTCCTACAAAAGTCCTGTATCAAACACCGCTTTTTTGACTGTTTGTTGGTGAAAAATATGGTTGAAATAAAAGTAAGACGAAATCACTAAAAAGATACACAAGGTAGGCAACAACTGTGCTAGGGCATTGAGCAAATCAAGCCATGATGTTGTTTGGGTTTGTCCAAAGTTTTTAAGTAACAACACCGCCACACTGCCCAAATACCCACTGAAATCGGCTGTAAAAAACAAAAAGCCCACATTGCCTCGCTCACGCAAAGCCGCCAATAATCGGTCGAATAGCATACCATTGAACGGTACATACACCAAGTACAATCCTAGCCCGTTGCAAACCATCCACCAAAACCCCGACAACCCATGCGTGTTGAACGCAAAAGTAGAAAACAGCATAATCAAACATCCCAGCACAATCATTAAATGATTGAACCATAAGGCTTGTTTATGGTTTTTGATAAAAAATGCTACGCCTGTTACCACACTGATAATCACCCCAATAATCACTTCAGTTGTACTAAAAACCGACACTTCGTTGATGCCCAACGAATGCCAAATTTCCACCCCAAAGTTGTCACGAATATCCCTAAAAATGGTCATCAATACATAAATTACAACCAGTAACAGCATTCCCAAACCATATTTTTTCATAAACTTTTTCCGTTGTTTGGCATACATCGGCACTCGTTCCACTCGTTCGAGTTGGTCTTTGGCACTGGCTGGTGGAGCTTGATTCATGGCCCATACCGACAACAACAACAAGGGAAAAAACAACAGCCCCGCAACGCAAGGCATCCAAAATTCGTCTATGCCCCAACTCAGCAAGACCCTTGCAATGGTTTTGATTAAGCCCGACGATACAATAAAACTAACCGCCAAGCCAGCACCCAACAAATCGGTGATGTGCCTGCCTTCGAGGTAACTGAAAACCAAACCATAAATCATACCCAAGCCAAGACCATTGAGGTACATAAACATCCAATTGTCGGGGGCTGGTACTAAGGCAAAAAGCAACAAATTGATTTCGGCATAAACAATCATTCCTATGATGTACCACAAACGTTGGTGAGGCTTGGCTTCTGACACCACCTTGATGCCCAATCCCTTAGCTGTGGCATAGCCCAATACCTGAGCCACTACCAAAATCACCTTGTAGTCGATGCCCCAAAGCGTGTAACCGCTGTAAGTAGCTGCCGTAAAAGGCTTACGAAAAGCATACATGGCAAAATAGGTACAAAAGGCGGCGAGACCCAAAAAGCACCCATTGAATAGGCCCGATTGTCGTCGTAAAAAAGCTTGCATATACATAACAGAGATGGTCTTTGAGGCAAGATTACAAAGAAAAAAAGCGAGAAAAAGGCTTGTTATGTGGCTTTAATCGACATTTAATATAGGCTTAAAAATAGGCTGTTTACCTTTGTTGCCATTAACAGGCACACAACAACTATTACATGATGCGTTCGATTGAATTAGTGGTATTTGATATGGCTGGCACAACGGTACAAGACCAGCACGAGGTAGAAATATGTTTTTTACAGGCAGCCCAACAAACAGGCTTGGCGGTTACGCCCGAACGGGTATTGGCTTTGCAAGGCTATGCCAAACGCTATGTTTTTGATTTGCTTTGGCACGAGCAACTCGGCGAAACAGCCGACGTACAAGCCAAAGTAGATAAGTCGTACCAAACTTTTTGCCATATTCTCGAAAATCACTACCGCCAAAACCCCGTTTTACCTACCGAAGGGTGTTTAGAGATATTTGCTTTTTTACGAGAACAAAACATCAAAATTGCCCTTACCACAGGCTTTTATCGCAAGGTAGCCGATATTATTTTGGGTAAATTGGGCTGGTTACAAACGCTCAACGAACAGTACGTTGGCGACGGCACGGGTATTATAGATGCCTCTATTACGCCCGACGTTGTACCACAAGGCCGCCCCGAACCCTACATGATTCAATATGCCATGCAGTTGTTTGGTATCGACGATGCCCAAAGGGTCATCAATGTGGGCGATACCCCTGCCGACCTGATTTCAGGCTTGCGGGCTGGGGTTAAGTATTCGTTGGGTGTGACCAACGGTACGCATACCGAAAACCAGTTGAACCTCTACCAAAACGATGGCTTGATACCCAATATCGCTGCTTTGAAGAACTATATTTAAAGACACCCAATAATCACGCATGACAAAATATGATTTAATTGTAATTGGTGCTGGAAATGTAGGCACATTCCATGCGTATCATGCTTTGCAAGCAGGCAAGAAGGTCTTGATGCTCGAAAAAGATGCCATGCCCGTAGAAGCTACCGTGCGAAACTTTGGACAAGTAGTGCCTTCGGGACAAGCCCTCGACACGTGGTTTGAATATGGCAGAACGGCACTTTCTATTTACGAAAGCATTCAACAAAACGTTGACATCACCGCCCGACAAAACGGCTCGTATTACATCGCTTCCGACGACGACGAAGTACAATTGTTGGAAGAAGCCTTTACGCTGTTCAAAGAGCGAGATTATGCGGCAACCTTGCTCACAAGCGAGCGTTGCAAAGAACGCCTGCCAGCACTCCAACAAACGTATGGTAAAGCAGGGCTTTTTTTCCCCCAAGAGTTTTCGGTAGAACCCCGTTCGATGGTCCATCGGGTACGCAATATGCTTATCCAATACAAAGGCTTGGTGTATCAGAACAATACCACTGTGATTGACTGTAGCATCGACCAAGGCATCGTAATGGTCACGAGTGCCAAAGGAGAAAAGTTTTTTGCCGAAAAAGTCGCTATCTGCAATGGCAGAGATTTCAAAGCCTTACTACCCGAAATTTTTGACAACAGCGGTCTTATCATCAGCAAACTCAACATGATGGCTACCATGCCTATGCCACAAGTGGCATTGAAAGGCAATATTTTATCGGGACTCAGCATCAGGCGTTACGACAGCTTTAAATCTTGCCCCTCCTACCCTAGCCTTACAACACCTGCTTGGCAAGCACCGTATCAGCAATGGGGCATTCATATTTTATTCAAGCAAGCCCTTGATGGCAGCATCATCATTGGCGATTCGCATGAGTATGCCTCGGTACAAGCAGCCACCGAGCTAGATTTTAGCATTGATATGCGTATCAATCAGTTGATTTTGCAAGAAGCCCAACGCATGATACAATTGCCCTCTTGGGAAATACAACAATACTGGGCAGGCTACTATTCCCAAACCACCGATGGCGGTGTGTATGAGTACCAAATAGCCGATAAAATATTTATTGCTACGGGCATCGGAGGCAAGGGCATGACCACCGCACCGGGCTATACCCAAAAACGGGTACATGAAATTTTTGCCTAGCTACGTACCCAAGTTCCGTTAGCAACGCAAGCCCTGCAATATGGGAAGTGTCTTTTCTATGCTCAAACCCCATCGGCGTGGTATATTCCAGTCCGATGGGGTTACGCCTTTCTATGGCTATACCGATTACAAAAATGTCGCTTCTATGAAGCTACTTTTTATTCCAAATGATGGTTATTTTTTATATTTGGTAAAATAGTGCTACATTCAACATAACATATACTTTTAGACACGATGCAAACCATAACCTTTACTTGCGAAGTAATTACGCCGATGTTTCTGGCAGGAGCAGATGGCACAACCCCAGAACTCCGCCCTGCCTCTATCAAGGGAGCTTTACGCTTTTGGTGGCGAGCGATGAATGGGCATTTATCAACTGATGATATGCGAAAGCTTGAAGGAGAGATATTTGGGAGTACTCAACAAAGGAGCAGTGTAATAATTAGAATTGAACAGGACTTGGAAAAAACTTCAAAAGAATCTCTATTACCACACAGAGGAGATTCTTCAACTCCTTGTTTTCCCAAATCTGACGAAAGTTTTATTGTGAAGTTCTCTCTAACCAAAATTGAAAATGATTTCACGTTAGAATCAATTAAAGCCCTTTTTATACTGACATCCATTTTAGGCGGCTTAGGTAAAAGAAGTAGAAGAGGTTTTGGTTCTTTTAGAATAACTAATATAAATAATCAAGCCTATTCAGAAGAGCAAAAGATAGAAAATGTATTGCCTTATATGAACGCACTTGTTGTGAAAAATTCAGCTAATGAAGATAAGTTTAAAATTGATATGAACAGAATCCTACTAAATGGTAAAAGTTCATACAAGGATTTAGGCGAATTTCCTTATGTGACAGAAATTAAGATAGGAACACAGGTTAAAACAGTATCAGAAATAGGAAATTCCACTCATAAGGTAATGTCAAGTGATGCTTTTCTTTATAAAAGTACTGTCGGTTCTGGAAATCCTCGCTTTGCATCTCCTATTTACATTTCTATATTAAAAGATAATTTGCCAATTATTACAACACTTAAAACAGTATCACATGGTGATAAAAAATGGAGTTTACAAACAGATTTAAAAAAACAGATTTTAAAAAACGAAATTTTATGAGCAATAACAAAACATATCTATTCCTACTAACCATTGGCCCCGTACAATCGTTTATTGCTCAGGCAAGGAAAACGCAAGATTTGTATGCAGGGAGTCAGTTACTATCTGATTTAATTGGTTTTGCAATGAACCAAACCCAAGAATCGGGCGAAATTATATTCCCATTTTTAGACGCAAAATCGAAACCCAACAGATTTGTAGCCAAAATTACTTGTCAAGATGTTAAGGTATTCGGCAATAATTTACAAGTCAAAGTAAAAGAGGAACTAAATCGAATAGCTAAAGATGCTTTGGGAAAATGGTTTGAAGTAGCAAGTTATCAGATAGACGATTTCTTAGAAACGTACTGGACTGCCATTATTTATGACGAAAATAAAAAGTATAACGAACAGTATAAAGAACTTGAACGAACACTTGGAGGAATAAAAAACTATAGAGTTTTTAAACAACTTTCATTGCCCGAACAAGGACGAAAATGTTCTGTAAATGGCTTCTATGATGCTTTATTTTATAGGAAATTAGATAGAGAAACACAACAAGATATTACCTTTTTGAGAGAACAAAGACATCTCAATAATAATGCAATTATTGTTGATAATGATACAATGGTCGGTTTAGGTATAATCCAAAAAGGAGAAGGCATTTGTGGCTTAACGCTTCTAAAAAGAAGATATAAAGAAAACGCATACACATTTCCTTCAACTGCCAATATAGCACTGTTACATATACTTAATAATCCCGTTGTCAAAGACAGTGGAACACTTACGCCTTTATTAATTTGTGATGGTGCAAGCGAGAATACAATTGATAATTTTAATGGACAGTTGCTGTTTAGTGAAAATATTAATAGTGAATATTTTAAGAAACAGGACATCAAATGTAGAGAAGACGCATTCAGCGATTGTTTTGAGAGTTTTAAAAAAGTAGTCGAACAAGAGAATTTGAAATTTCTTAAATATTATGCTGTGATTGTATTTGATGCGGATGATATGGGTAAAAAACTGTCTGCCTGCGATTCAATTGAAAAACACAAAGAGTTATCACGCAAGTTGTCTGAGTATGCAAAATGTGCAAGAGAATATATTGATGAAGGGCGAGGAAAAACAATTTATGCAGGTGGTGACGACTTTATGGGGCTTCTTAACTTGACAACTTTATTTGAATCAATCCAAAAGTTAAGAGAAACGTTTGAAGAACAATTTCAGGCAGAACAGCTAACATTTTCAGCAGGGATAGCTATTGCTCATTACAAAGCACCACTTGGCGAAGTGTTGAACTATGCAAGAAAAATGGAGCATAAAGCCAAAGAACAAGATGGGAAAAACGCATTTGGAATTGCTGTTATGAAACAATCAGGAGAAATTCATGAAACTATTTTACCTTGGGTAAACTCATTGAAGGAATACCGATGGTATCCTTCAATATTGAAACTGATACAAGAAAGTTTGAAAGATAAGATTAGTCCTAGTTTTATCAAAACACTAAATGAAGAAATTAGCATTTGGGACAATAAATCATCTGATTTCGCAGAAATAACTTCACACGAAATAGTAAGACTTTTGTCGAGAGCTAATAAGTTTGCTGATAAAAAGTTATTAGAAACAATTGCAGAGGATATTCTATCACTCTACAATGACTCAAACTTTAAGGATAAGACAGACTATTTTACAAATGCTTTAAACATTGCAGACTTCATTAATAGAAAATTCTAACTATGCAAACAATTCATATACAAGCATCTGATACTCTTTTTTTTAGAGATGCAAAGCCTTTTGAACTATCAGAAGAGTCATGGGCGAGTAGTATGTTCCCTAATATATCACCAAGCACATTTTTAGGTGCAATTAGAACGGCATTTGGTACACAGAATAATTTAGATGTTACAAAAATTAAAGATAGCACATTAGAAGCTACTATTAAAAATTTTGGTATCACTGTCGGAAATGAATTATCTGGTGAAATATATCCAACATTTGCTATGCCTCGTGACTTGATTGGAAATGGAGGCAAAACGAAAGGGTTACAAATAGTTGACAATACATTCTCAAGTAACCCTTTTAAAAAAGTTTTACTCAATGATACATCTGAGAAGTCGGAAGATTTAGAAGATTTTAGAATGTCTTTAGAAGATTTTCAGGCATACTTAAATGGAACAAAAGTTTTTTCTTATGATAAAAATAAAACCCTATTTCATTTAGATGATTTTTGTGTAATCGAGTCTAAAATAGGCATCGGTAGAGATAAGTCTAAAAATGTAACAAGAGAAAGTGCTTTATATAGAGCAGGAATGAATAGAATGGAAGGTAAAAAAGGGAAACTGCATTTTTTTGCTACATTGAATAACATCATTTTAGAAAAAGAAGGTATATTAAAACTCGGAGGTGAAAATAAAACAGCTCTTTATCAAGAAGGAATTTTAGTAGATGTAGATTGTCCAACGGTTGATAATAATACATTTTTATTTAAACTCTATCTTTTCACTCCTGCTATTTTTCAAAACGGTTCAATACCTGACTTTATTAATTCTCAGTCTTGTGAAGGAGAGATAAATGGTATAGAAGTACAGCTTTTAACTTCTGCTATTGGTCGTTTTATACCTTACGGAGGTTTTGATTTAGACAAGAATTGTCCAAAAGCCTTGTATAAAGCTGTCCCCGCTGGAAGTGTTTACTATTTTGCCTTGAAGAATAAAAATCAACCTCAAAAGCAAATAGAACAGTTAATTCACTTTTTTAATACCGAGAAAAACTCTATTAGTACTGAGAGGAAAAATGAAGGTTTTGGAATCGTGTACGTAGCAAACATTTAAAGTAGATATGAAAAAGACGATTATAGTCACAGTAGGAACATCTCTTTGTGAAAACAATGAAGTAAATGCAACAGGGCTTAAAGGATGTTTGTATAATGAAATCCACAAGCATTTAAAGCAGCAGCATTTAACCCGTTGTAAAAAAGACCTTTTATATTTAATTGAAAATAAACAAGATAATACCATTTGTGCAGAACTCCAAAGTATTGCCAAAATTAAAGAAAGTAATGTTGATATTGAGATTTACCTCATTTGTACTGATACAATACTATCTCCTTTATGTGCCGAATTTATTGCTAAAAGACTGATAAACAACGGCATTTCTGTAAAGTTTGAGTATAATAGCCTCCATATTATTGAAGGTCTTATTGTTGATGGAGCAAATGCTTCTACAACTTTTGAAGAAAAAGGATTTCCTAATTTAATTCAAATAATAAAGGATATAGAAAAACAGGCAAGTGCGGAAAATCGCCCAATTCTTAATATTTCAGGAGGTTATAAAGCTTTGATTCCAGTAATGACAATTATGGGGCAACTTTACAACATGGAAATTAACTACATGTACGAGGATGCAGAAGAACTTATCAAAATTAATAGTTTACCTATCAATTTTGATTGGAATGAGGGAGAATTCTATTTAGAATACTTGAAAAAGAGTGGGTTAAATGAAATTAAACAGTTTTCGGAGAAATTTTCTGAAATATTAGCTACACTTCGTGGTCTGGGTCTTATTCAAAAAGACAAGTATGAATTAACTGTTATTGGGAACTTGTATAAAGAATATCTTATAGGAATTGATACATCACAGAAAAACAATATTAACGGATACCTAGTAGAACTAAAAGTATATAAGCATTTTATGGAAAATCATTCTTTAGATTATATAGAAATTCGACAAGGAAAAAGTTTTTATTGGGATACAAATGAAAAAAGCAAATTCTATGAGCAAGCTCAATTTGATAACGATGATACTAAGGAACAAAAAATAGAAATTGATATTTGGCTTAAAACAAATGATAATTTGGAGCTATGGTGTGAAGTAAAGTCACTTTCAGAAACAGGTCTGAAAAAAGCAAAAAAACAAACATCAGCCAAGTTAGATTTTATCAGGTATACTCAATATGCTTCAATTGAAGAGTTTAGATTAATTGTTTACAAGTTACCTAAAACCAATATTATGAAATACGAGCGAAAGCTAAATGAAATTAAAATGCTTTTTCAAGATAGTGAAATTCAATTCAAGCTATTTGTAATAGAGCTTCCTGAAAATAAGAGAGGGCAAATTGAACCTAAAAAAATATTTGAAAACAGTCTTACAATTACTCCATTTGAGCTATAAAATCATTCAACTATGTACAAAACATCAGAACCCCTATTTCTTTTTTGTGAAACACCACTCCATGCTGGTAGTGGTAACGATTTAGGCATTATTGATATGCCCATCCAACGTGAACGCCATACAGGTTTTCCTAAAATAGAAAGTTCAAGCTTAAAAGGAAGTTTAAGAGAAGCTTTTGAAAGGACAGCTACTAATTTAGTTACACAAGAAAAAATCCATCGTGTATTTGGCTTTGACAATACCAATGCTGATAAATCTTTAACCACCGAAAACGGTGCTTTTGCTAACAAAAAAGACCAAGATTTTTCAGGTTGTATTGCATTTACTGATGCCAGAATTTTACTTTTTCCAGTAAAATCTCATACGGGTGTTTTTGCATGGATTACCTGTCCAAGAGTTGTTGGTCGCTTTATTTCCGAAATGAAAGAATATTGTAAATTATCTGATGCTGAATTAGCAACACTTCAAGTTAATACAACAGGCTCAGGTTCAAAAGTATGCAAAGAGGGTTCAGTTGGTTTAGAAGAATATATTTTTGAAGGAATAACAGAAGAACAAAATGTTACAGCCTTTGGTAAGTGGATAGCAAGAAAGCTTTTCCCTAATCTCAATAATAATTATTGGTCAACCAAGCTTAAAACCGATATTGTTGTTTTGTCCGATGATGATTTTGCCGATTTTGTACAACATTCTACCGAAGTAATTACGAGAACAAAAATAAATAATGAAACAGGAACGGTTTCGGATACTGCCTTATTTACAGAGGAATATCTTCCTGCGGAAAGCTTGATGTATTCAATCGTAATGTTTGCACCAGAATTTAAGCTTAATGGTATGAAAGAAAATGAGGTACAACAATTCTATACAGATACACTTCCTGAGATTTTTCAAATTGGAGGTAATGCTACATTAGGCAAAGGAATTGTAAGAACTAAACCTAAAAAACAAGCATAATACAATGGCACAAGAAATAAAACGCAAAGCAATTTCTCAGGAAAGAGCAAAATTTGCTTGGTTATATGCCCAAGAAAGTAAAAATGATAATAAAGTTTCGGAAAAATATAAATCTCATGTTCGAGAGTTTCCTATGCTGGTTTTAACCAATGGTTTGGTTAACGCTGTAGCATTTGCTTATGAAAAAGGAAATATTGGGAGAAATAGAACTTCTGGTGATATAGGTTGGGAATTGGTTTATAATCATTTAGAGAAATGGCTTAAAGATGACTGTGGTATGAACTTGATACAAGCTGATGGTTTGATTCAAGAACTCTTAAAATGTGAACCTAATAGGCTTCGTATGTTAAGTAATGAAACTATTTCTCTTTTCACTTGGCTAAAACGCTTTGTTTCATAGATATGGAAAATTTCAACTTGTTACTCAATAAAGATGAGCATATTCTAAATAAGAAAACTTTAGAGTTTACTCCATTATCACGAAAAGATAAGAACAAAAAAGAAGTTGGTAGAAAAGACCAACTAGAAACGTTCAGACATTGGGATATAATTAAGTGGACTGCTTTAAAGGAAAGGCAGATTAACCACGCCAAATTACTATGTCCTGTTACAAGCGTACCTTTAGAGCTTTCGCCTGATTATAGATTAATTGTTGGGTTGGGTAATCCTTCTATTTACGAAACATCTATCACATTACATCACATTTACGGCTTTCCATACATTCCTGCCAGTGCAATAAAAGGCGTTTTACGAAACTATGTAATCAATGAGTTTTTTCAACTCAATGATGAAGAATTAGCAAAAGTTAAAAAGGAAGACATTGGTCAAGCAAAAGAGCAAAAAGCACTTAAATCAAGTATAGATTTCTGTCATATATTTGGCTGTCCTGAAAACTCAGCCAAGAAAAACAAAGATGATAAACAGTTAGCATTTATTGGAGATATTATTTTCTTTGATAGTTTTCCTACCCAAAAGCCTAACTTAGAAATGGATGTAATGACGGTTCATTATCCAAAATATTATGGAGAAGGAACACTTCCGCCAGCAGATTGGCAACAACCTAATCCCATACCATTTTTAACGCTTAAAAATAATCCAGCAAAGAATAGAATTAATAAATTCCAGTTTATCATAGGGTTAAGAAATGGAGCAGAAAATAGAGACATTTCTATTGGTAATTATAAAGGGAAATTAGTAGAGATTACGGCTTCGTTACTCTTTCAAGCCCTCACCAACCACGGCATTGGTGCAAAAACCGCCGTGGGTTATGGATATTTCGGAGAACAGAAATAAGTATAAAGCCCAAAAACAAAATCCGCCCAGATACTAGGCGGATTTTTTACTTGTTTAGCTTTCCAACATTACACAATGGAGGTCTATACAGTATTGCTTTATCATCAATCAAAATCGTTTAGGCAATATTGAACGACATATAAGTATTTAAAAATCAAAACAATAACCCATAATCGACAATTTGAAAATTTGCCTTGTTACTTACAATGAATTTCTTACATTCACTTCAAAAGGATTGGCTACGTGCTTTTTCGATTTATCAAGAATAAGCCTTGCCGCCGATTTGCCCATTTCGGTAAAGTTGGTCGAAATAGTGGTGATACCATCTAAAATAATCTCTTTCAAAGGCGTTTCGTTATACGAAATTACGCCCACATCTTTGCCTACACGCAAATGATTATTCAAGATTTTCTTTATTAATATTACTAAATCGTCTTCCATCAAATTGATATACACTTCGCCTGTTTGTACTTCTTCGTGTTTGATGTTGTCAACGACGTGTCCGTCGAAAGCAAAATCCTGACAAAAGTTCAAAAACCCTTTCTGGATTTCGTAAGGATAACAGCTATTTTTCGGAAAAATCAATTTGAGGGTTGAGTAATTCCGAAGCCTATCCAATACCTGTGTAAGTGCATTATAAATGTCGTGTTCAAAGTTTTCATACACCGCTCCATAAATCCCTTGCAAACCAGACACAAACTTATCTAAAATAATGAGCTTGTCACGAGGAATGAGGTTTACCACTTCTTCCACCTTACCGTTATCGTCTAAAAAATACGGAATGACCACAAAATGCGAGTAGTTTTCATCTTTTTTAGCCGAAATGATTTTTTTGAACAACGAAAAATCATTGTTATATACATAAAAATCAATCGCCACTTGCTGACCTAATTCCCGCACAAAAGAATCGAAAATGATTTTCTTATGTGCCGACAACTTATTAAACAACAACAACACTTTTTTGGGTTTTTCAAAATCAGTATTTTTAATATAATACCCTTTGCTAGGCACTGACTCTAAAATTCCCATCTGTTTGAGTTGGCGATACGATTTTTCGACCGTATCACGCGATACATCCAATTCAAAGCTAACCTCATTGATGGAAGGAAGTCGGTCGTTGACCGCAATTTGACCCGATTCAATTCCTTTCAATGTAGAATGTACAATTTGTAAATATTTCGGGGTAGCCGAAATATCATCTACCCGAATAATATCCCAAATTTTCTGCTTTTTTGCAATCATCTTGTTACACAATGGTTAATAATCGTTCTGAGAAAGACTCTATTACTATGGTATAAAAACTATTTTTTATCAACTATTTATCAAATCAATACGAGAAAGAGTAAATTGAAATATTTTTATATATAATAATAATTTATATATATGAAAGGTGGTTTTTGATACATCAAGCTTAGTATAAAGCTATCGGCATTTCAATATTTCAAGAATAAATATTTATGCAATCGTTGTCGGGAACGTTGCCAAAAATAGCTTCTTATAGTCAAAAAAGCCTTTTTTCCTCAAAATCTACTACTAAAAGGGGCTTTTGTATGCAAGAGTATGTAGTAAATTTATATGCAAGCTATTGTACTTTTTTAAGAATGCTTTTTTAAAATAGGTTGAGCTTGTAGGGCTTTGTCGGTTTTTACTGGATGAAACAGGACGGAGTAAAAAGCAATGAAATTTATCTTTGAGGAAGTTGTACAAATCAAAGACAAAACCAGTAGATTATCCTTTTTATCTTCTTTGCTTGGGCAACGTATTATAGCCATACAAATCAGACGATTACCGTACATAATTGATAATTTAACCATGAATAAAAGCCAAATCAGTCGAGTATTACTGCTCTCTTTAAGCTTGTCGAGCGGTGCTTTTGCCCAAAAGAATGTTACAAAAGCCAACGATTCCAACACGCCTTTGCACTTAATCCAACCCGATTATCCTGTGCCTTACCAAATCGCCAAGCCCGAAGAAGTAAAGGCCTTGCTGCAAAGGATTCATGGCTATTTAGACCAAGTAACGCCCACCAATTTTGTCAACAGCAAAACCAACGAAGTACTGACCGATTTGAGCAAAATTGACGAAAACACCGCTTTGCAAAAAGGCGATTTTCGTTTGGTAAGTTACGAATGGGGCGTTACCTACGGAGCGATGTTGGCAGCAGCCAAGGCTACTGGCGATAAGCGTTTTAGTGATTATGCCGAAAAACGCTTGAAATTCATTGCCGATGCCGTACCGTATTTCAAAAAGACCCAAGATGCCCACGAAGATTGGGGTACAAAAGGCCCGTTGAAGGGGCTGTTGCATCCGCATGCTTTAGACGACTGTGGTGCCATGTGTGCCGCTATGATTAAGGCTTCGCTTGCGGGCAATCCCAATAATTTCCGCCCCTTGATTGATAGCCATATCGAATATATTACGAAAAAAGAACACCGTTTGTCTGATGGCACATTGGCCCGCAACCGTCCGCAACCCAATACAATGTGGCTCGACGATATGTTTATGGGTATTCCTGCCATTGCGTTGATGGGCAAACTTACTGGCGATACCAAATATTATGACGAAGCCGTTAAGCAAATCAAGCAATTCTCTAAACGAATGTTCAACCCCGAAAAAGGCGTGTATATGCACGGCTGGGTAGAAGGCATGGACGAGCATCCGCAGTTTCATTGGGCAAGAGCCAACGGCTGGGCGATTCTTACCAAAATAGAAGTACTTGAGGTATTGCCCGAAAACCACCCTGGCAGGGCAGAAATTTTGGCTTTGTTGAAAGCCCATGTAAAAGGACTCAGCCGCTACCAATCGGGGGCAGGTTTTTGGCACCAATTACTCGACCGCAACGACTCTTACCTCGAAACTTCCGCTACGGCCATTTACGCCTACTGCTTTGCCAAAGCCATCAATAAAGGCTGGATAGATGCCCTTGCTTATACGCCTGCAACGATGTTGGCTTGGAATGCCGTAAGTACCAAAATCAACGAAAAAGGACAAGTAGAAGGCACTTGCGTAGGCACAGGCATGGGCTTCGACCCTGCGTTTTACTATCACCGCCCTATCAGCCCCTTTGCTGCCCACGGCTATGGCCCTGCTATTTTGGCTGGTAGCGAAATTTTGACGCTATTGCAAAACAATAAGTTTGAAATCAACGACAGCTCTGTGCAGTTGTTGAAACCTAAAAAATAAGGTTTACTTAGTTGTGAGTTAGTGAATTAGTTAGTTGTGAATAAGCAATGTAGTGAGCTTCCATCACTCTATTACTACTTAACCATTCGCTAACTCACAACTCACTAACTCATTCCGACACATGAACAAGCACATCCTAAACCTATGCTTGTGTTGTATGCCCTTGTTGGGTATAGCACAAACGCATTTTAAATTTGACTTTGGCGAAGGCGATGTACAAAAAGGCTTTTTACCCGTCGGTAGTACATCGTTTTATACGAAAGAAAAAGGCTATGGTTTTATGCCCGGTGCTACCATCAAGGCAGTGACGCACAAAGCCAAAAACGCCCTTACGAGCGATTACCTAAGCAGCCAACAACCCTTTTTCTTTACCGTAGATATACCCGAAGGCAATTATCGAGTAAAAGTTTGGCTTGGCGATAGCGAAGCCGAAAGTCGCACGACTATCAAAGCCGAATGCCGACGCTTGATGGTACAAAAAGCCCAAACTCGTGCAGGCGAAATCAAAGAGGTATCGTTTTTGGTACATATCAGAACGCCCCAAATTCAAGGTGATGAAAAGGTAAAATTGAAGCCCAGAGAAATAGAGTATCTGCATTGGGACAACCAATTGACGCTAGAGTTTAGCGATAAACTTCCCAAAATTTGTGGCTTAGAAATCAGCCCTGCTCCCCATACAACTACGGTGTATTTGGCTGGTAACTCTACGGTAGTAGATCAAGCCATCGAGCCTTTTGCTGCTTGGGGACAAATGATTCCTGCTTTTTTTGATGATAAAAAAATAGTCATTGCCAATTATGCCGAATCGGGCGAAACCCTCAAAAGTTTTACGACCGAAAAACGTTTGGCTAAAATCATGAGCCAAATCAAGGCAGGCGACTATTTCTTTATCGAATTTGCCCACAACGACCAAAAGAAAGGCAGTGGCGTAGATGACCTCGAAACGTACAAAAGCTATCTCAAAGATTTCATCCGACAAGCCAAAGAAAAAGGAGCTACGCCAGTGCTGGTGACATCTATGCACCGACGTAGTTTTGACGAGCAAGGAAAAATCATCAATACCTTAGTTGGTTTTCCCGATGCCATGCGTCAGGTAGCCCAAGAAGAAAAGGTAAAGCTCATCGACCTCAACAGCATGAGTAAAACCTTGTACGAGGCTTTGGGCCTTGAGCCATCCAAAAAAGCATTTGTGCATTATCCTGCCAATAGCTTTCCAAACCAGCCCAACCCTATTGCCGACAATACCCATTTTAGTCCGTATGGAGCTTATTTATTGGCTTCTTGTATTGTAGAAGGAATGAAAAAAGCTGATTTACCGTTGGTGAAATATTTGAAAAAAGGACTAAAACCCTTTGACCCAGCCCAACCCGATAAGGCAGAAGATTGGGATTTGCCTTTGAGTCCGCTCGTAAGCGTCATTAAACCCGATGGCAATTAGAACAACAGCGTTGATGCTATTGTTCGCCAACATTTTATATCAAATTACATACTTTATGAAAAAACTATTCTTATTCATTGGGCTGCTGAGTGCCTTTACTGGACTAGCACAGACAAAGCCGAGTCGGGAAGAAGTATTGGGCGTATTGCGTAAAGCCAACGATTATTTTATGCAAAAATGGCCCGACACAGGCAAGCCAATTGTCACCAACAAAACACGCCCAAGTAATATCTGGACAAGAGCCGTGTATTATGAAGGATTGATGGAATTGTATAAAATTGACCCACAACAAAAATACTATGATTACGCCGTTTCTTGGGGCGAAAACCATAAATGGGGCTTACGTTCAGGGCTAAAAACCCACAATGCCGATGACCAATGTTGTGGACAAACCTATATTGATTTGTATTTGCTCGACCGCAAAGAAGAACGCATCCGTGACATTAAGTTGAATATGGATAGCCTCGTGGCAAACCCCAACAACAGCTATTGGACATGGATTGATGCCCTACAAATGGCAATGCCCGTATTGGCAAAACTAGGCGTTTTGTACAAAGACGATAAGTATTATGAGAAAATGTACCAAATGTATATGCACAGCAAAACCATCGAAGGCGGAAAAGGGCTGTTCAATCCTGCCGATGGCTTGTGGTGGAGAGATAAAGACTTTGTGCCACCTTACAAAGAACCCAATGGCGAAGATTGCTACTGGTCGAGAGGCAATGGCTGGATTGTAGCGGCTTTGGTAAGGGTATTAGAAATTATGCCTAAAAACGCTCCTCACCGCAGCGAATACGAAAAGATGTTTAAAACCATGATGAAGGCTTTATTGCCCCTTCAACGCACAGACGGCTTCTGGAACGTAAGTTTACATGACCCTACAAATTATGGTGGAAAAGAACTTACGGGCACGGCTTTGTTTACCTATGGCATGGCTTGGGGCATCAATCATGGTTATTTGAGTGCCAAAAAATATCGTCCTGCCATCTTGAAAGCTTGGAACGCCATGGCAACCGAAGGCGTACAAAGCAACGGATTTTTGGGTTGGGTACAAGGCACAGGCAAAGAACCAAAAGATGGTCAGCCATTGGCTGTTGATAAAATTCCTGATTTCGAGGATTATGGCTTGGGTTGCTTCTTATTGGCAGGGGCTGAATTAACCCGAATGAAATAACCTTAAAATATTGTGTGAATTGTGAGTTGTGAATGAGCGAATTGTGAATTAATCTATTCATTTTCAAAAGATTAATTCACTCATTCACTAACTCACTCATTCACAATGCTGCATAACTACTTACAAACAATTGATTTAAAAAAAATTAAAATTACCTCCGCATGAAAAAAATTGCTTTTTGGATAAGTATTATTCTCGTGGGTGCGTCTTTTACTTTATTGAAGGAGAAACCCACCGTGTATATCATCGGCGACTCTACGGTACGCAACGGCTCGGGCAAAGGCTCAGATGGCTTATGGGGTTGGGGCAGTTTTATCGATAAGTATTTCGATACGACTAAAATCAACATCCAAAACCACGCCATTGGAGGCCGAAGTAGCCGTACCTTCTTGACAGAAGGCCGTTGGGATAAAATCATGGCAAAGCTCAAAAAAGGCGATTACGTGATTATGCAGTTTGGTCATAACGACGGCGGTGCCATCAACGACACTTCTCGTGCCAGAGGTACAATCAAGGGCATTGGCGAAGAAACGGAAGAAATAGACAACCTCCTCACCAAAAAGCACGAGGTAGTGCATAGCTATGGCTGGTATATGCGTAAGTACATTACCGAAACCCAAGGCAAAGGAGCAATCGCCATTGTGTGTTCGCCTGTGCCTCGCAACGTCTGGAAAGCTGGCAAAGTAGAACGCTCTCCTCAAAGTTATACAGGTTGGGCAGAAACAGTAGCCAAACAAAACAATGCCTATTTTATTAATCTCAACGATTTGGTAGCTACCAAATACGAACAAATGGGAGCAGATTCGGTAAAGAAGTTTTTTCCAACCGACCATACGCACCCCAACTACGCAGGCTCGTCACTAACGGCCTCGATGGTGGTAGAGCAATTGAAGCAGTTGAAAAAATGTAAGCTCAAAAAATGGATGCTCTAAGCAAGCCATTCCGCTAACACATTACCAGATTATTTTAGTATTTAGCACAGATTTAGGGATAAACAATAAAGGGGAGCATTGAAGGTTCCCCATTTATTTTGTCGAATATTGTCGGAGTTTGATAGATGCAAGTCGAGCTATGGTAGAATCACCTCCTCTCCTCTTTTGGTTTTCCTTCCTTTCTTTTTAGCTTTACCTTAGTTTTGTATTTATCCAATCTCTAATTATATTTTTATTATATGAAATCTAAAAATCTTATCAGCCTTACCCTTGCCTTGGCTTTTTTGGCGATGGGTGTGACGGGCTTGTTTTTGTACTTCGGACAAAAGCAATGGCACGCCGTAGAAACCCTGCATATCCTTTTTGGGGTATTATTTTTGGGCTTTGCCATTTTCCACATACTCAACAACTGGAGTTCCATCAAAGGGTATTCAAAAAGTAAAAAAGAGAACAAATGGCAAAAAGAACTGGGCGTAGCGGGCCTTATTTTTGTGATTTTCATGGTAGGAGGAGCTTTAGAACTAGGCCCATTTAAGGCATTGGCTCATGGCGGAAAAATCTTGTTTGGTGCTAAACGAGAACGCAGCCAACAATTAACTTTCGACGAGGTAAAAACCACCGATACCACAGGCAGCGTTGCCCTTGAAGTATTATTACAAAAAGCAGAGGCCGTTAAAACACCCATCGTAGCAATATGGCTAGAAGATTCGGCACATCATTTTGTACAAAACTTGTTTGTTCCTGAAAAAACCGTGAGCCTAAGCAATCCCAACGAACCCATCCAACGAGCCATTGCCGAAGGCGAAGCAAACATACAACCTTTCAATGCTCGTGTGTTGCCTACTTTCGCTCAACAAGCCAAAGATGTCAAGCCTAATTTTAGCTCTTTTACGCCTGTCCAAAACTTTAGGCTACACAGTACACTCAAAGCTACTGGTACTTATACCGTGTATCTCGAAATCAAAGAAGGTGATACCGTCGAACTCTACCAAGCAGCCATACAAGCCACAGCACACGGGGCAACTCGCCTACAAAGTAACGCCAATACTTTGGTAAGCAACGCCGTAGTAATATGGTAGTTATCAAGCAATTACTTATATAAAAATCAGCATAACACTTACGCTATCAGCAGCCTCCATTCTCTTTGCATCGAGAGGATTGAGGCTGTTTTTTATTCGACGTATTGTTTTTTATGCAAAAAGCAAACAAATGAAGCACAAGAAATGTTATTTAGACATCAACTTTTCCTTATTTTTTTCTACGAAAATCATTTTTTCTACTTTTATTTCATATATTTAACTTATAAACTCCTACTTAATACAAACATTGCCTAAGAGACAACAGTAGTTTTTCATTTTTTATAAACAGACATTTTACTCATTGCCCTACTTTTGTTAAACGTATGTTTGAAAACCACACAATTGATATAGGCGTGCTAGAGCAGCGAGCCTATAATTTGCGGTGGGCAACTGTGCCAGCAGGTGTTATTCCGCTTACGGCTGCCGACCCCGACTTTCCCTGTGCACCTGAAATTACGGAGGCGATTACACGCTATGTTCAGGACAGGTACTTATGTTATGGCCCTCCCGAAGGGCTTCCGATATTTAAAGAAACCGTTGCCACTTTTTTTCAAGACAAACGCCAAGTAAAGGCTCATCCTGCTTACACCTTTCCTGTCGATAGTGCCGCTTTTGGCATTTATACCATTTGTAAAGCGTTTCTACAACCGGGCGACGAAGCCATCATTTTTGACCCAGTAGATTTTTTGTTTAGATACGCCATCGAAACCGTAGGAGCTGTGGCCGTTCCTTTTGCCATTCCTGCTGGTTCGGGTTTTGTTGATTTCGAGGCGTTGAGTGTGCTTATTACTCCAAAAACCAAGCTTATTTGTTTGTGTAATCCTTTGAATCCTACGGGAAAAGTTTTTACAAAAGAAGAATTACAACAGCTTGGTGCTATTGCCTGTCGATATAATCTAACCATTATGTCGGATGAAATTTGGAGTGATATAGTTTTTAGTCCGCATGTTTATACCAGTATTGCCAGTTTGGATGAAGCCATTCGTGAACGCACCATCATCGTAACGGGCTACAGCAAATCGTATGGATTGGCAGGCTTGCGTATTGGGGCTATTGTAGCACCCAACGAAGCCATGTATGCACGGGTTTTTCAAGCCTCCTTGCACCAATCTACTATTCACGGAGCCAATGTATTAGGGCAAGTAGCCGCCAGTACGGCCCTTCAATCGTGCGATTATTGGCTACACGCATTTGTGGCCCATTTGCAACAAATGCGTGACTTATGCGTAAGCTCGCTCAATGCCACCAAGGGCATCGAGTGCATTGCACCACAAGGTTGTTATGTAGCGTTTGCCAACATCACACAAACAGGCAAAACCAGTACCGAAATACATGAATTATTATTAAACAAAGCCAAAGTAGCAATTGTACCGGGGCTAAAGCAATGGTTTGGAGAAGGAGCAGAAGGACACATCCGCCTGTGTTTTGCCACTTCCGAACAAATCTTGACCCAAGCACTTGTACAAACTAAAAATGTATTGAACTCATGATGAAAGTAGTTATCATTGGCGGCGGTGTAGCTGGCCTAACCCTTGGATGTTTACTCAACAAAGCAAATGTAGAAGTTGTTATTTTTGAAAAACAACTCGAACCTACTTCTCGTGGCCATGCCTTTCTGATGCACATAGATGGCTGGTCGATTTTAGAAGAACTTACGCCCTGTCCTCAAACAATGCCTTTACCGGGCGAAGAGATTGCGGCGTTTTGTCTGAAAAATCAAGACGGGAAAGCACTAAAGAAGCAAAAGTTAAACCTTTGGCGTTGTATCAAACGCAAAGACTTGATGGCGTTTTTTTACAAAATTTTCCCTTCACAACAAATCAAATGGGGGCGTTCGTTCTCGCATTTTATCTATGAAAATGGCAAAGTCATTGCCGCCCAATTTACCAACGGCGAAATCGAATACGGCGATGTATTTGTAGGCGCCGATGGCAGTAATTCTGCCGTAAGAGAAGCCATTTTTGGAAAAGTAAATTTTACGCCCGTAGAAGTGAAAGAAGTGGTAGGAATCTGCCGCAACGATGCCCTCGCTACGAGCCATCAAAATATGTTTACCAAATACCAAAGCGATGTAAAAGGACTAAGCTTTGGGATGATACCTGTGTCGGGCAACGAGTTTGTATGGTTTATGCAGTATAATTGCAAAGAAAACGATTGCAACAACTGTACTCCCGAAGAACTCAAAGCCTTTTGCAACTATATGCTCGCCGATTTTCCGCCAGTGGTATCAACTTTATTAGAAAGCAACGATTTCTCAACAAGTTATATCTGGAATACCCGTGATTTTGGCGTATTGCCTCGTTTTCACCAAAACAATGTGGTACTCATGGGCGATGCCGCTCATTTGGCCTTGCCGTTTACCAGTGCCGGTACGACAAATGCTATTTTAGATGCGAAAATCTTATCTCGTAAACTGCTACAAATCAACAATATAAATACTGTTTTCGAGCAATTTTATACCCGCAGAGTAGATGCCATCAGCAAACACGTGGCTCTTGGCCGAGAACTCAAAGAAGCTTTTTTGAATCCGCAACGCAAAACCATTGGCGATAAGCTGGTTGTACCGCTTATTTCTAAAAAAGAAAAAGGATTACAAGGCAACAAACCCATTCAGGTACAGTACTTTACCGACCCCATTTGCTCTACTTGTTGGGTGGTGCAACCGATGTTGCGTAAACTCAAACTCGAATATGGGCAGTACTTTGATATTGATTACCGCATGGGCGGCTTATTACCTTCGTGGGACGATTATCAGCGTGGTCCGATTTCAAAACCAACCGATGTAGCCCCCCACTGGGAAGAGGTTTGTATGATTCATGGTATTCCGCTCGATGGCGATATTTGGCTCGAAGACCCGCTGCCGTCGTCGTACCCGCCTTCTATTGCTTTTAAAGCCGCCCAGATGCAAGATGGCGACCTAGCGGTGGTTTTCCTGCGTCGTATCAAAGAGATGGTTTTTTTAGAAAAAAAGAACATCGTTGATATGGAATACTTAGAAAAAGCGGCTTTTGAAGTAGGACTCGACTCGGCAAAATTTGTGCGAGATTATGAGGAAAAAGCCAACGAAGAATTTAGAAAAGATTTGCAATTGGCACAAAAAATGCAAGTTGGCGTTTTTCCAACTTTGATTTTTACCAATCAAGCCAACCAACAATTTGAAAGCAAAGGCTATCAAGAATATGAGTATTTAGAAAATATCATTTTACAACTTGTCCCTAATGCCGAAAAAAAGCCTATCAATACCGACCCGATTTTCTTGTTTAGTAATTTTTCTACCATGACCAACAAAGAGTTTTCGTTTTTGAGCGATACGACCATAGAACAAAGCGACGCTGTCTTGGAAGAACTTTACCAAAAAGGTTATATCGACAAATACGAAAGCAAAAACGGTATTATTTGGAAAAGCAGACTGGCCAATTATTGAGTGAGTTAGTGAATTGTGAGTTAGTGAATTACATACCAAACAATTCACTAACTCACAACTCTCTCATTCACAACTCACTTAAAAATATCGTATCCAAATCGCACGATTACACCTATGACGACTATCACAAAGAAGATTCTGACAAAATTACTGCCTTTTTTCAAAGCCAAACGAGAGCCTATTATCGAACCTGCTATATTGGCGATACCCAAGGGAATGGCTATGTCGAAAAGCACATCGCCCGACGACATAAAGAAAATAATGGCAGGAATATTGGAGGCACAGTTGAGGATTTTGGCATAAGCAGAAGCGTGCACAAAGTCGAGTCCAAAGATAGATACGAATGCAAATATCAAAAAACTCCCCATGCCTGGGCCAAAAAAGCCATCGTAAAAGCCCAATATTGCTCCCGTTGCCAATATCCCCCACAGCAAAACCTTGCCTTGGTACTTAGGGCTATGCGATGTACCTAAATTCTTTTTAAACAAGGTATAAAGCAATACCGCCACCAACAAGCCCAAAATGAGGGGTTTGAGTACGTTTTTATCCAGACTTGTCACCAACCTTGCTCCCATCAAAGCAAATACGCCCGTCACCAACACCGCAGGCAACATGATTTTCCAATCGACCTTGATTCGTTTCATGTATTGCGATGCCGCTACCAATGTACCCGACACCGAGGCCAATTTATGCGTACCAATAATCGTAGGAATGGCATATTGAGGCAAAAAAATCAACAAAGCAGGCAACTGTATCAAGCCTCCTCCGCCAACAATGGCATCGACAAAGCCCGCACTAAACGCAAAAAGACAGAGGATTATTAGGAGCATGGGGGATTGTAGATTTCTGGGATTTGAGTAACAATACAAAATTGTGAATTGTCAATTGTGAGCTAGTGTTCTGATTATCATAAATTTACATTTTTAGTTAAAATTAATATCGCATGATTATTTGATTTGGGATTTATATATTTTTACCTGCATTCGCAATCAAGAGGTACACCAAGTCCACTTTTATACCATACTCTTTCAGGTAGGCACAAGCCGAAATATACTCTCCACGTATTACTAAGTTTTCAGTTCGTTCTCCTACTGTTTCAAAAGGTTCTACTTCGTAAAAGGCATACCTCTTTTAATGCGGTCGTAAACCTTGTCGTTTTCACGGCAACGCAACACTCACTGTGTTCGGGTAATACGGAATGTATTTTATGGGCATTGTTGCTTAGTTGTTATTGGTTCTAAAATAATTCAAAAAATATTTGTACTTTATTAAAGTTTGCCAGTTAGAAAGGGTTTTGAAAGAATCAATTATCTTTCCATCTTTAGATAGTTTTGATGGATTTACATCTAAGTTCAAGGCAATGATTTCTCTTATTTCTGTTTCGTTTGTAACGTTCATTATTTCATCTTCTGTAACATCAGACTTTGCAAATAAGAACCAAATACGTCTAATGTTTTTTAGCAAATCCTTATTCAGATTTAAGGGATTAATTAAACGATTATCTATTTCGTCGTTTACATAGTACAGCGTACCATCATTCAGATAAGCTATACTATTGGGCATCAAGTTAAATGGAGGAACGAAATCGTTTCCTCGGCTACGATTACAACATAGGTATTCCGATGTATCAATAATTCTACCATTACAAGAGGCGACAATATTATGGTAAGCAATATGGTGAGGAAATGGAGGCGTTGCTTGTTGCGTAGCTGAATCTCTAAAACTACGCTGTAAAACAATATTTTGCGCTAAAATATTACTGTAATCAAAATAACGTTGCAATTCTGTGTTATCAATATTTTGTGCTCTTGGAATGATATGTTCCAATTCAGTGTTTCGTGAATTATCTATTTGTCTGCAACAATAACAACAAATGTTATTTTGTTCTTCCAAACAATACGTTCTATATGCTGAAACATCTATATCATTATATCCAATATTAATATATCTATTAGCTTCTGGCTGCCATTGTCCATTTATAAAATTAGAAACGTAATCAATCGCAGCTTGATTGTCTTTATTTACAGTTATCATGGCATACTATTTTTTATTCATTTCGATACGACTCTCAATTTCTTTTTGAATGTAGTGGTTGTTCTCACCAACAATAGCAGATAGCTCATTTTTAAGCTTTTCAGCATCATCAACCCTATTTCTACTTGCCAAAATAACAATCGAATCAATGAGGTTATCAATAGTAGATGCTCTGTATTTAGCACCCATTACTTCCATTAAACTAGTGGTATAATCTATTCCAAAAACATTTTCGATATCTTCGTTCCAGTACTCTGTACCCGCATTTTTAAGTTTAACAATTTTATTTTCTAAGCCATCAGCTTTTAGATTGCTTATTACCAAAGGCGAATGTGTACTTATGATAAATTGCATATTAGGAAACGTTTTTTTAAATCGTTGAATAACCTCTTGTTGAAGCGAAGGATGAAGGTGTAGTTCAATTTCATCAATCAACACCACTCCTTGTGGCTCTTGCTCTCCGTTTAACACATAACTACGATAAGCAATGTCAAACACAATAGAAAGCAAACGATTGTACCCTTGAGGTAGGTGTTCAAAAAAAATTTCTCTTTTATCTTGAAATAGAAATTTAATAGAGATAGCATTTTCTTCTCTTAATGGACGTTCAAGCACTACTTTATGAATAGTTAACTCACTATTGATAAATTCAAAATTGGGGTTTAAAGCTGAGGTAAACAACTTTAAACGTTCGTCTATGAAAGCTATTTCCTTTCTTTCTTTCAGGGTGTCTTCTTCTGAATTTTTAAAATCGTTTATTTTGGAGTATTGAGAAATATACCTATTCTGCCATATTTCAGCACAGTTAGCCTCTGCATCCCACTGATAATAAGCAAATGCTCGTGGGATAATACCACTTTTTAATACACTTTTTGCATAAGAACCTATATTGATTTTTTTATGTGGATATGAATCAGAAAAAAAGGCAAAAATAGGTAGTTTTGAGTTTTTTAAGTCAGCATTATAGCTCCTTGTAAAATCTAAAAAGGCATCTCGATACCTTGTTTCAAGCAGTCTTCCATCTGCACTATTTTTAACAATAGCCCAATCAAATTCATTATTATTGATGTTGGCTTTGCATTCAATAGTTATAGGATAACTATAAAACTTGGTACTGCTATCAATAAAAGCATCAGTTTTAGACAAATTTGCCAAATGCAGGTCAGGGGTATTACCAAGCAATTCGAGTTTTTCATTTTTATCCTTATACTTTGAGAATACAAAGCTCATAGCAGTTTTTATTGAGTTCATCAAAGTAGTTTTACCTGTTCCATTTTTCCCAAAAAGCACAGTTGTTTTTTCTGCGAATGAAATTTCATATTGCTTAAAACATCTAAAGTTTTCTAAGGCTATACTATTAATCTTCATATCTTAATCGTTAAAAAAAACTGGTCTAACTTACTATTTAATTTGATGATGTGTTGTATCAGCATTGTCTTTATTCAACCAAATCAAAGCCGTTTCTTCGGGGCGACCTCCCACTTTTGCTTTATCCACTTGGCGTAAACACCTGCAAGATGTTTGTAACACCATATTTTTTCGTTTCTCTCAAACTTACTGATGATAGCTTGGTCAATATCCAATTCTGTAGCAACCTGCCTTCGAAATAGTTCTTTGCTTTCCCTCGCTAGTTTTGTTAAGTCTCTAAATGTGTTCACTAGACAATATATATTTTGACAAAATTAGTCAAATTTAATTATTATTTCGGGATGTTAGTTCTTGCAGTAGGAAATTTCGGCTATTGTATTAGTTTTAGGCAAGGTCGATTTGTGTGTAAACCTGTCAATCAAATATGCTAAGATATACGACTAGAAAAGAAAAAATTAAAATGAAGAATGACAAAAATTTTGGAACATTAGATTCAAGTAACTGACCTTTCGCAGGTAAAATATTATGATTTTACAATAAAAAGATTAATAAAGGCAAAAACCTGCTTAAATTTCATTTTTCAAACCTCAAACATAGCAAAATGAAAAACCCACAATTAATGGACATTTATAGTGATTACCTGATAACATCGTTTGGATTAGTAACGTCAACAGGGTTATCTAAAATGCTTGATAATGGGTATAGTCATGATCAAATCAGTAGGTTTTTGGCACAACGAGAGTTTGACCAACAAGACTACTGGAAAATGGTTAAAAAAATCATACGCAAAATCGAAAGCATTGATTATGGGATTTTGGCAATTGATGATACAATAGAAGAAAAACCCTACACCACAGAAAATGATATAATCTGTTGGCATTGGGATCATTCTAAGAATTGTAACATAAAGGGTATCAACATTTTAAATTTTTTGTTTACTCGTAAATTAGATGACGGACAAGAAGTTTCGATTCCTGTCGCATTTGAAGTAGTAAAAAAAACAGAACAATATCTTGATACAAAAGAAAATATAGTCAAACGCCGTAGTCCCATCACTAAAAACGAAATGCTTTTGAATAGGCTTCGTGTCTTAACCCAACTCAATAAAGTTCAATACAAGTATGTTGTTTGGGACACTTGGTTTTCTTCAAAGGAAAATTTTGAATGTGTTCACCATGAGTTCAAAAAACACTTTGTATGTGCCCTAAAAAGCAATAGGACAGTTGCAATATCCGAGCAAGCAAAACGTCAAGGTAAATTCCTAAAAGTAGAACAGTTAGACTTACAACCTAATCAGACACGGACAGTATGGCTTAAAGGAATGGATTTCCCAATCCTTTTAGTCAAACAGGTCTTTACAAACCAAGATGGTTCGACTGGAGCGTTGTATATCGTTACCAACGATTTAGATTTATCTTATGACGACATCACTACAATCTATAAAAGACGATGGAACGTAGAGTCCTTCCACAAATCGCTCAAAAGCAATGTTAATTTAGAAAATTCACCAACAAAGTATGAAACAACTCAGGCTAATCACATTTTTGCATCAATGATTGCCTTTTGTAAACTGGAGTTGCTCAAGTTTAAAGTTGGCTGTAACCATTTTGCTCTAAAAGCTAAACTATACATCAAAGCTCTTCAAGCTTCCTATTCAGAATTACAAAAATTCAAGCAAACAGATGTTTTTAGAATTGATACTAAACACGATGCCGCCCTTTTGGAGGCTTCCCATTAATACAATTTTTTAATCTTCAAAATTTTTGACCTGCGAAAGGTCAGTCAAGTAATAAATGTATCCGTTTAAGGTTGTAAAAAAAACGCTTTCGGAGATCGCTGTCAAAAGTTACGGCATTCTTGAAACTCTTCATCAACAAATCCATAACCAACATCCATTACTCATAAATCATCGAACAAGACCTTGTTTGATGATTTATGAATAACGGATGTACAGAATAAACAATCGTGCAAAATTAATTTAATTAAAACCCTATTACTTAACCCAATAGCTCGGTGGTCACTTTTGCTCCAGCGGCGAGGGTTATGGGATTTCCGTGTACAAAAATGCTAATTTCGTCGCCTGCTAAGTTTTCAAGGGTTACGCTTGTCGCTGCCGTTGTAATATTGATGACGTTGGTTCTAAAACGGATTTTAAATGAAAACGAAGTCCAGTTTTCTGGCACAAACGGAGCTAAATACACTTGACCGTTGCGTACACGCATACCGCCAAATCCTTTGACAATCGACATCCATGTACCGGCCATCGACGTAATATGACAACCGTCTTCGGTATCGTTGTTGTAATCGTCGAGGTCGAGGCGAGCCGAGCGTTGGTAAAACTCATAACTGCGGGCTTTATCGCCCAATTTTGCTGCAATAATCGAGTGTACACAAGGACTCAAAGACGATTCATGCACGGTCATTGGCTCGTAGAAATCATAGTTTCTACGCATGGTTTCGATGTCGAAATCGTCTTCAAAGAAATAAATGCCTTGCAATACATCCGCTTGTTTGATAAAGCAAGAACGGAGGATTCTGTCCCAAGACCATTTTTGGTTGATAGGTCGCTCGGAAGCAGGCAAGTCTTTTACCTGAATTAATTCTTTGTCTAAGAATCCATCTTGTTGCAAATATACGCCCAAGGTTTTGTCTTCTGGCAAATACATTTTTTCGATAATATCCTGAAAATGAGCAAACTCAACGCTTTCGTCAAGTTTGAGTAAGTCGGTCAATTCCGCATAACGAGCCTCGTCTATTGCCTTGATTTTTTGGGCAGCTTCCAAGGTATATTTCAAGCACCACACCGCAATATAACTGGTGTACCAGTTGTTGTTTACGTTGTTTTCGTATTCGTTTGGCCCTGTTACACCCAGCATAACGTACTGTTGTTTGTGTGCCGACCAGTTGACACGCTGTGCCCAAAAACGAGCAATGCCCAATAGCACTTCAAAGCCATATTCGGCCAAATACGCTTCGTCATCGGTGTAGTTGATGTAGTCGTAAATGGCGTAAGCGATAGCACCATTGCGGTGAATTTCTTCAAACGTAATTTCCCATTCGTTGTGGCATTCTTCGCCGTTCATTGTCACCATTGGGTATAAAGCTGCTCCATTTTTGAAGCCCAATTTCCCTGCATTTTCAATGGCTCTACCCAATTGTTTCCAACGATACACCAATAAGTTACGGGCCACTTGTTGGTCGGCGGTAGCCAAGTAAAACGGAATACAGTACGCCTCGGTGTCCCAATAAGTCGAGCCACCGTATTTTTCGCCCGTAAAGCCTTTAGGGCCAATATTCAAGCGTGCGTCTTCGCCTGTATAAGTTTGGTTGAGTTGGAAAATATTGAAACGAATGCCTTGCTGTGCTGCCACATCGCCTTCAATCACGATGTCGTTTATTTGCCATTTGGCGGCCCATTTGTCGGCTTGTTCAGCGAGCATTTTATCAAAACCTTTGGCTGCAATGCGATGAAGATACGCCTTTGCAGCAGGAAGCAAGTCGGCAACGGCGTAGTTTTCAGACGATAAATTGCAGGCGTATTTGACCAATACCGTTTCTTGCCCAACAATTACATCTAATTGTACTTGGCTTGCCACGTATTTTTCAGCTTTTTTCGGAAAACTCTGAAAATCAATCACTTTTCCATTTTGATAAAGCTCAAATTTTTGCCCCGTCAATACATGAAAGCCTGTTTTCTTGGTACGTAGTTCGAGGTATCCTTCGGCAAAAGCAGTTTCTTTATGGATTTCATCCCAAAACTTCTCGTCATAATTGGCATCTTTGTTTTTGATGTCGCCATCAATAAACGGTGTTAAGACCAATCTTCCATCAAAATTCAAAGGCGTAATCGCATAGCGAATCGCCCCAGCTTCGTCGTCAACGATAGAATTGATACGTTTGGTAGCCACCTTCACTTGTTTGCCACTAGGCAAGGTTGCCACAAATGAGCGTTCGAGGTAGCCTTCTTTCATGTTGAGTACCCGACGGAAATCGTGTACTTCGCAAAGGTTCAAATCTAATTCTTCGTGATCTATTTCTACTTTAATGCCAATCCAATTGGCAGCGTTCAATACTTTTGCAAAATATTCGGGGTATCCGTTTTTCCACCAGCCCACACGTGTCTTGTCGGGATAATACACCCCTGCTACATAATTGCCTTGCAAGGTTTTGCCGGTAAAGGTTTCTTCAAAATTCCCTCTTTGGCCCATGCGACCATTGCCTAATGAGCATACCGATTCCGTAATTTCGTTGTATTCTCTGTGAAATCCTTCTTCAATAATGCACCATTCGTCATGCTTTAAATAGTTTTTCATTGTCTTATTGTTGGATGGTTAATGGCAAGGTATTCAACTATTTCCAATCTTTCAAGCCCAAAGCCAATCTTTTTCCTTCAAGTTCTTGGAATAATCCAAACCATTGGTTTAATGTTTTTATTAGGGAGCAAAAATAAAGGAAAGCACAAGAAAAATATTTGCTGTGCTAAGGTGTTTTTTACAAATAATCAAGGCGGAGGTTCGCTTTTTGAGGAAACATCCGCCTTGGGTTTATAGTTTTTCTACCGACATTTCTTCAAAAGAAGCAATCACAAAATCGGCTTGCGTCAGAACATCGGCCGAGCCTACGCCAATGGCTTTCATGCCTCCTGCTTTGGCGGCTTGAATCCCTGCCACGGCATCTTCAAACACTACGCATTCGGCAGGTGTACAGCCTACGGCCTCCGCTCCCATCAAAAATACTTGGGGGTCGGGTTTGCCTTTGGTGATGTTGTTGCCGTCGATGATGGCATCAAAAAACGAAAGCATTTCGATGCGTTCTAAAATCAATTTCGAGTTTTTACTCGCCGAGCCCAAGGCTATTTTAATGCCATTGTCACGCAGTGTGGTCAAGAAAGCTTGAACGCCTGGTAAAATTTCGTTGGGTGTCATTTGCATCACCAAGGCCAAATACCATTCATTTTTCTTGGTAGCCCACGCCAGTTTTTCGGCTTCGCTGAGTTGTACACCTCCCCAACCCAAAATCAATTCTAGCGATTCCATGCGACTGATGCCTTTGAGTTGTTCGTTTTGGTGTTCGGTAAAATCAAAACCCAATTCGTTGGCCAAGCGTCGCCAAGCTTGAAAATGATATACTGCCGTGTCAACAATCACGCCATCTAAATCGAATAGGCAGGCTTTTATTTGTGTCATTTTGTTATATATAAATGTTTGTTTGAATACTGCTCTTATTTCGCCAATGCTATCACCTGAATGCTCATGGGCTGTACGTTGATTTGCTTGAGGTCGGTTAATGTTTTGCCAGAAATTACTTCCTTACCTGTGGTAAATCCTTGCAAATTTTCGGCAAATCGCTCGGTGCTGAGGGTTTTGGCTTCTTTATTTTGACTCATAATCACCATAACGCTTTGGGTAGCATTGTGACGAAAATATACATAAATGCCTTCTTGCGGCAAATATTGCGTAAGTTTTCCTGTTTGCAAGGCAGGCGAATTTTTACGATAATTGGCCAAAGTTTTAACAAAAGTAAAAGCTTCATTTTCTTGTGCCGTGCGACCTTCCGCCACAAATTTATTTACTTTATCCTCAGCCCAACCACCGGGAAAATCTTGGCGAACTTCGGCATCAGAAGGGTTTTTGAAATTTTTCATCAATACTTCTGTTCCATAATACAAGTGTGGCGTACCACGGGTGGTGAGCAAAAAGCCCAAGCCGAGTTTATATTTATTCAAATCTTCGCCAATAACCGAGAAATAGCGGTCTTGGTCGTGGTTATCGACGAAGGTCATGTTTAAATCTGGATTTTCGTACAAACCATCAGAAGCCAAGGTCGAATAAATACGGTTAAAGCCCTTGCCCCAATCGAAGTTTTGATTCAAAGCGTCATTAATGGCATAATACAACACAAAATCGTTGGGCGAAGGCAAGTTACTTTTAAAAGGCACTTGCAACACATTGCGTGTATAATACGCTTGGCTCACGATATTGCTCACCGAGTTTTCGCCCGTAATAAACATATTCGGATACTCTTCGAGCAAGGCGGTGTTGCAACGATTCATAAAATTCAAATCATTGTATTGGTAGGTGTCCACACGCCAGCCATCAATGCCAAAGTACTCTACCGTCCACAAGGCGTGCTGAATTAAGTAATTGGCTACAAAGGCATTATCCTGATTAAGGTCGGGCAAAAACGGCACAAACCAACCATTTTGTTGTACCTTAAAATCGGCTTTATTGCCATGCAAAATATCAATCACAGGCTCGTCACGATACGAGGTATTGGTATAAGTATCCCATTGATGCAACCAATCTTTCATGGGTATATCTTTCAAAATCCAATGGTTGATACCCACGTGGTTATACACGGCATCTTGGATAACCTTCAAGCCTTTTTTGTGGGCTTCGGTCACGAGGGTCAAATACGCTTCGTTGCCTCCCAAACGGCGGTCCACGTTGTATTGGTCGGTAAAGCCATAGCCATGATACGCCGAACGCATCGCTCCGCCTTCGTTGGTTTGTGGCTGGTCGTTTTCAATGACAGGATTGAGCCAAAGCGTTGTAACGCCCAAGTCTTTAAAATAATCCAAATGCTGTGTAATGCCCTGCAAGTCGCCTCCATGACGCAAGAAAGGATTTTTGCGGTCGGCGGCGGTATCGGCCATGCTGGCAAATTTATCGTTGCGTACATCGCCATTGGCAAAGCGGTCGGGCAAAATCAAATAAATAAAATCTTGTGAATTAACCACTTGAGGCTTTTTATCTCGTACTTTCAAGCTGTAAGGCTGGGTTATTTTCACCACTTGGTCGATGGACTTTTTCTTGCCTTTTTGTATGGTAATGTTTTTGGTAAATTCCAATTTCAATTCTCCCGCTTGGGTTTCAGGAGCAATTTTCAGGTCGAGGAATAAGTAATTAGGATTTTCAACCGTATGTACTTTTTCGAGCGTTACTCCCGGATAATTGACGGCAACCGTCGAGCCTTTGAGGTTTTTGCCATATACCAACAACTGCAAAGCGGGGTTTTTCATGCCCACCCACCAGTTGGTAGGATTGATACGTTGAACGCTCGGCGTTTGTGCCTCTACCACTTTACAGAGGCATAATAATGCTAATACAGCAAGTAATTTTTTCATGTTGTTTGATAAAAGAAATGGTTAATGGAAATGGTTTCGTGGGCTATACAGCACGCTATTTGTAGCACAACGATGGTTTCGCTACGACAGCGTGCTTGTACCAGTAAAGAGATTTTTTACAAAAAACTTCTGCAATTTTTCAAATAAATTCAGGAAAATCCTAATAATAAAATCTTAAATTCGAGCATTTTTTTATAAACAAAAAAGTGTGGTTTGTACAATAAATCTGTGCTAAACTGTGCTAATCAGCAAATATTATTCTAAAAATGGCAAGAAATTATAGTTTTTTCAAAATTTTATTAGGCTTGTTTTTACTTAGCCTTACAACTATTGGGCAAACAAGCAACAGCCCACAAAAGCCTTCGACCCAGAACGCTATTGCAAAAACAAAGAATTATCGTAATTTCAAACATAAAGCAAAATCCCTACAATCAAACCAAGCAAGTACATTAGCAAAAACTATGACTACAAAAAACGACAAATTGGTTATTTTACAAATGATGTTTCACCTATGGGGCAATACCAATACCACCAACAAAATGAATGGTTCGGCTGCCGAAAACGGTGTAACAAAGTTTAAGGATATCAATGACAAAGCACTAAAAGAAATCAAGAAATTTGGCTATTCGCATATTTACGCCACAGGGCTAATCGAACACGCCACGATGGAAGACCTCACGGCTTTGGGCATTCCGAAAGACCACCCCGATGTGGTAAAAGGACGTTGTGGCTCGCCATTTGCCATCAAAGATTACTACGACGTGAACCCGTTTTTTGCCACCAAACCAGCCAAACGCATGGATGAATTTGAGGCAATGTTGGCACGTATTCATAAAAATGGCTTGAAACTTGTCATGGATTTTGTCCCCAATCACGTAGCAAGGGTGTATCATTCAGACATGAAGCCAGCGGGCATCCGTGATTTTGGCGTGGACGACGACACCAGCAAGGCATTCGACCCGCACAATAACTTTTATTATTTGCCCAATACCCAATTCCATATTCCAGATGGAGTAGAATCGCCCGTAAAAGCCGATGCTCCTTACAACGAATCGCCAGCAAAAGCCTCTGGAAATGATGTATTTACAGCAAAACCAAGCATTCACGATTGGTTTGAAACGGTTAAATTGAATTATGGCGTTGACATCCTCAACGGTCGCAGCCGCCATTTCGACCCTATTCCTTCTACTTGGCTCAAAATGGTAGAAATCCTGAAATATTGGTCGGGCAAAGGAGTGGACGGTTTCCGTTGCGACATGGCAGAAATGGTACCTGCCGAGTTTTGGCAATACGCCACCAAAGAAATCAAAAAAGAATTTCCTCATATTATTTTTATTGCCGAAATCTACAACCCTAACGAATACCACAACTACATCAAAGTGGGTGGTTTCGACTACCTTTACGATAAAGTGGGCTTGTACGATGGGCTCAGAAGATTGGTAGAGAATAGTCCGAATGGTACGGTAGAAGACATCACCCGTGTATGGCAACACGAATCGGGCGATATATCGGAACACATGTTGCGTTTCTTAGAAAACCACGACGAGCATCGCATCAATACACCTGTGTTCTCGAAAGGGTATCCGTTTACAGCCGTACCTGCGATGGTGGTTACAGCCACCTTGCACACAGGGCCTGTGATGATTTATTTCGGACAAGAATTGGGCGAAAAAGCAGCCGACCGAGAAGGCTTCAACCAAGCCGACGACCGCACCACAATGTTTGACTTTTGGGGTGTCGATACGCACCAGCGTTGGATGAACGGCGGTAAATTTGACGGAGCATTGCTCACGCCAGAAGAAGTACGTTTACGCAACTTTTACAAAGATTTACTCCAACTGGTCAATAAATCGGAAGCCATTCAAAAAGGTTCATTTTTTGACCTACAATACATCCAAGGCAACTCCTATGACCGCCGCAAAGTGTATAGTTATTTGCGATACAGCGAAAACCAAAAAATCTTGATTGTTTGTAATTTCGACCATTTCAAAACCCAAGAACTCAGCGTCAACATTCCAGAAGGTGCTTGGCGTGCCATGCAGATAGAGCCATCGGCGACAGTAAACTTCCAACAAATTTTTGAAGGAAAAAATAGCTTTAGCCAAGGGGCAAATCAAGGAATATCTTTAAAAATAGCACCAAATTCTATTGCTATTTATGAGATTTCCACGAAAAAATAGTATTTTGCATCAGTGTTTTACGATAAAATGCTTACGCTACTATTGAGTGAATGAGTGATTGAGCGAGTTAGTGAATGGTGAGTTAGTTTTTCATTTTCTAAATATTTACCATTTGTTTTGATGAAAATTAAGTTAGATTAAAATAGACTGTAAGTTGTTGTAAATCAAAACACTAATTCACAATTCACTAACTCACAACTCACTCAATAAAGCATCAAGCTCGTAGGCACAACTATGTTGTATCCCATCCATTAACCATTTTTTATGAAAAAAATTACCAAGCCAAGGTTAAACCTATCGCAAATCATCAATATGAGTGTAGGTTTTTTAGGCATTCAATTTGGTTTTGCTTTACAAAACGGCAACGCTTCACGCATTCTTCAAACCTACGGTGCAGACGTAGAACATCTGTCGTGGTTTTGGCTGGCAGCACCACTCACGGGGATGATTGTACAGCCCATCATTGGTCACTTTTCCGATAACATTTGGACTTCTTTCGGTAGGCGAAAACCCTTTTTCCTCACAGGAGCGATATTGGCAGCATTGGCGATGGCATTTATGCCCAATGCTTCTTTTTTGGCAGGAGTATTGCCTACGGTTGTTTTAGGAGCAGGCTTTCTGATGTTTATGGATGCCTCTTTCAACATAGCCATGGAACCATTCAGGGCTTTGGTAGCCGATAATTTGCCCGAAGAACAAAACACCACAGGTTTTTCGGTGCAAACTACGCTTATTGGTATTGGTGCTGTGGTAGGTGGTTTTTTACCCCAATTGCTCAACAAAGTTTTTGGTGTATCGAACGAATCTATCGGGGGAAAAGTACAAGACAATGTACTCTATTCTTTTTACATCGGAGCCTTCATGATTTTGGCAGCGATTATCTGGACGGTTGTTACTACCAAAGAATATTCGCCCAGCGAACGTAAAGCCTTTGGTTTTGGCGACGAATCGCAAGAAGGAGGAAGCCTGAGCGATATTTTCAAAGATTTTAGCAATATGCCTGCCACGATGAAGCAATTGGGCTTTGTGCAGTTTTTCTCATGGATAGCCCTATTTTCGATGTGGGTATATGCCACGCCAGCCATCGCCCACCAAGTATATGGCTTGCCTTTGAGCGACCACAGTTCAAAAACCTACAACGACGCAGGCGACTGGGTAAGCTCCCTATTTGGGATTTACAACGGCGTTTCGGCCTTGTATGCCTTGGTATTGCCAAGCATTGCCGCCAAATTCGGGAAGAAAACAACCCATGCTTTTTCCTTGGTTTGCGGTGGATTGGGACTTATCTCCATCTTTTTCATCAAAGACCCTAATTTGCTCATTGTAAGCATGATAGGCATTGGTATTGCGTGGGCAAGTATTCTGGCAATGCCTTATGCCATTTTGGCCAACAGCATTCCTATTCATAAAATGGGCGTTTACATGGGCATTTTCAATTTCTTTATCACTTTCCCCCAAATCGTAAACGGGATTTTTGGCGGAATCATCGTAAAAGAACTGTACGGCTCAAATGCGATTTATGCCATTGTGATGGCAGGCGTGTTTATGATTTTAGGGGCAATTTCTGCCCTTTTTGTGAAGGAGTAAAGCCTACCATAGGTTTATCACCATAGATACAATTTCCCAATCAAACGCAGGATAATCATCTCAACGAATTAGTGTTATTTGCACAAATCATACACTAATTCGTATTTTATGCGTTCACTTTTCAACTATATTACAGCCATACTATTCTTAGCTGTATCCCTACCACTTTACGCCCAAGAAAGCGACAATAAATTCATTTTTAAGCAAATAGCTCAACCTTCACTTGCAACAAACAAAGTGGAGAGATTGCTATTTTTTGCCCAACAGTTCATCGGAAAACCCTACGTGGCTCATACGCTCGAAAAGCCTAAAGAAACCTTAGTTGTCAATTTTCAAGCTTTCGATTGTGCCACGTTTGTCGAAACGGTGATAGCCTTGACGCTCGCACAAGATAGTTCGTTTGAAAGTTTTCAGCACCAGCTACAACAATTGCGTTATCGCTATGGCAAAGTAAATGGCTATGCTTCTCGTTTGCATTATTTCAGCGATTGGCTCGTCACCAACGAAAGAAAAGGCTATATTCAAAATATTACCTCGTCGTGTGGCGGACAACCCTACAACAAAGACATTTCGTATATGTCGGCACATACCCAGCAGTACCCAGCCTTAGCAGATTATAAAAGTTTGGAAGGAATCAAAATGGCAGAATGGGATTTGAAAAGAGCCAAATTAAGCTATATTCCTAAAAATAAGCTCCTAGCACTAGAATCATGTATCCAGACGGGCGATATTATTGCCATTACAAGCAGCATTACAGGGCTCGACATCGCCCATGAAGGTTTTGCCATTCGACAAAATGGCAGGGTATATTTACTTCATGCTTCGCAAGATTTTGGGAAAGTCATGATTACAAAAGAACCCTTGGTTGAGTATTTAAGCCGTCATCCCAAACAAACAGGTGTGATGATTTCGAGAGTGAAATAGCCTTTATTATACATAAAAAATCACGTTGCCTTAGCAAGTAAAGCAACGTGATTTTTTGTATCAACTTATGTTTATCTCCGCTTACGACGCACCGATTTTTTTACGATACGAGCAGAAGAGCGTGTTTTATACGATTTTTCTAAATCATTGATGCGTGCCTTAGCACGTTCAGCACTTTCGGCGTTGGCTTTCTCTAAGGTTTCTACACTAGCCGTAAGTTGGTTATAATCAGTCAACAAGCGATTATAACGCTCAGTAAGGCTTTCGAGGGTTTCTTTACCATCTTCTTGGCACTTCACGTAGTCGTCGGCTTTTTTCTTAAATTGGCTCTCTAAACTAAAGCGGAAACTGCTCAGTTCTACGTTTTCTTCTCTTTCTTTTTTCAACGTATTTTCAAGCTGATTGATTTGTTGGCGCATCGCAACCAATTGCTTCGACTCTGTACATTGGGTAAGAGCCACGATAACAGCAGCAGCAGAGAGGTATTTTTGTACGGGGTTCATCATGAGCTTATGGGTCTTTTGTTGTGTATCTAAATATGCTTCCGAGGTAAGGATTATGTGCCTATATGCTACCTGTAGTAGCAAATTGATACACAGCATCGTATTTTAACCTAGCAAATTTAGTATAGTTTTTACTTAAAATATTCTATTCTATAGAAAATAGTTTAAATTTAATACAAAATAATGCTATGCTTATACGCTTTCGGAGCAATTTCTGTACGAAATATACAGATTTTCAGGTAATTCCAAAAATTTATTCGACAAATATTTTATTTACTACACCAAAATGCTCCTATCTCAACCAATCTTTAAAAAAGTAGCAAATAGCAAACCGCTCCTGCTACATACCCCAATGCCGCCAAGAAAGAGATGCGTTTGAAGTACCAGCCAAAGTCTATGCGTTCCATGCCCATGACCGCTACGCCTGCCGCCGAGCCTATGATGAGCATACTGCCTCCTGTACCAGCACAATACGCTAGGAATGTCCATAAAGGGGCATCGGTCGGATACTGTTGTAAATCGTACATTCCCATGCTTGCCGCTACCAAGGGTACGTTGTCTATGATGGCAGAGGCTACGCCGATGGTCATCACAATTACCGACTGATTACCTAGCCATTGTTGCATCACTTGGGCAAAATCTTGCAACAGATGGGTACTTTCTAAAGCCCCTATGGCTATCAGAATCCCTAAGAAAAATAAAATACTAGGAGCGTCTATTTTTTGTAAAGCATGAATCGCCGAGTATTTCGACTTTACAGCTTCGTCTTTGTCGTGGTGCAACAATTCCGAAACTACCCACACGATACCCAAGCCCAAGAGCATTCCCATATAGGGCGGCAAGTGTGTGATGGTTTTAAAAACAGGTACAAAAAGCAACACGCCCACACCTACGCCAAACATAACATTACGAGCTTTGTCGGAGGTAGCATCCGTTTCTTTTATCCGATTGGGCAATAACTGTGTGGTGCTTTTAAAGGTCAATTGTAAATAAAGCAACGGCACAACCAACGACACAATACTGGGCAATAATACCGTTTTGATTACGCCCCAAGCCGATACTTGTGTGCCAATCCACAGCATAGTGGTCGTAACATCGCCCAAAGGCGACCAAGCACCGCCTGCATTTGCGGCAATGATAACCAAACCTACCATGATTTTACGGGTTTCGCCTGCGGGCAAAAGTTTTCTGAGCAAAGAAGTCATCACAATAGCCGTGGTGAGGTTGTCGAGTAAAGCCGACATAAAGAAAGTTAGCAGGGCTATTAGCCACATCAACGACTTGATTTGCTGGGTTTTGATGCGTTTCGTAATCAGTTGAAAACCATCATGGGCATCTATCAACTCGACGATAGTCATGGCCGATAATAAGAAAAAAACGATTTCGGCAATGCTCGACAAATGGTGTGCAAGGGCTTCGCTCACTTCGTGCGTTTCGGCATAACAGGCATATACTGTCCAGCATAATACACCGCCCAACAAAGCTGTAGCTGTTTTATTGAGATGAATGGCGTGTTCGAGTGTAATAGCCGTGTAGGCTACAACAAAAATGAGTAATATAAGCGTGGTCATACAAGTATCGTTCGTTTATGGGCATACAGCCTAAGAAAAAAGAATGCCCACAAAAATCGGCAAAGATGTTAAAGAAGCGATTAAGCTAAGATTAGAAATAACTTATAAATGAGGGGGAATAGTAAAGATGGAATGTTGTGGACACACCTATTGGCACCCACTTAAAAAATCACAAAAAACATTACAAATAGTTACAAATATATTATTTTACAAAAATTTGTCAACCAAATTTGTAAACTTTTACATTTAGCTATATTTTCACAAAATATGTATTTTTTTAGATTTAAACTCAGTATTACATAATATCACAGTTACAGTCTTGAGTAAATAAATAGTCTTATTATTTCATATTTGTAAACTAAAATATTACTTTTGTATCATCAATAAAACATCCCTAAAAATGAAAGAGATATTTGCAGAACGGTTTAAGTCAGCTCGTTTAATGAAAGGTTTTTCATTACAGGACTTGGCTGACGCTTTGGATAATCAATTATCTCGTCAGGCATTGCATCGTTACGAGAAAGGGGAAGTAATGCCCGATAATAACAAAATTAACTTATTGAGTAAGGTATTAAATGTAAAGCCCGATTACTTTTTCAGAAGTACCAAAGTGGAGTTAAGCGAAATTGAATATCGTAAATTGAGTAAAATGCCACAAAAAGAGGCTGCTATCATCAAGGAAAAAACCAAAGAGTATCTTTCACGCTATTTAGAGCTAGAAGAAATTTTAGGATTGGATGTTGAATTTGAAAATCCACTCAAAAACATTGGCATTGTTACTTCTTACAAACAAGTAAATCAAGCCGCAAATCAATTAAGAGAATATTGGAGCTTAGGCAACGGAGCAATTTTTAATGTTGTTGAACTTTTAGAAGATAAAAATATTAAGGTTGTAAAGTTAGATGTTGATGAAGATTTTGACGGTTTGCAAACTTTTGTAAACGACACTATTCCTGTGGTTGCATATAACATCAAGAAAACCAATAAACCCGACCGAATTAGGCTTACGCTTTTACACGAATTAGCACACTTGCTTTTGACTTTTGGCGATATTACTTCAAAGCAAAAAGAAACTTTATGCTTTCAGTTTGCAGGTGCTATGTTATTGCCCGAAAAAACTTTGAAAGCAGAGTTGGGCGATTATAGAAATAAGCTTTCAATAAATGAGTTAGGTAATATCAAAAAACAATATGGTATCTCTATGCAAGCTATTGTTATGAGAGCCAAAGACTGTGGTATTATCAACGAGCACTATACCAAACAATTCTTCTTCCTAATTAAGCAAATGAATTGGAAAATAGATGAGCCTGTTGAATACAGTGGTGCAGAAGAATCAAACCGTTTTGAGCAACTGCTATTCAGGGCATTAATTGAAGACCAAATTTCAATGTCTAAAGCAGCTTCATTGAACAATCAAACGTTGGCTGATTTTAGAAAGGAACATCAAATGGCATTTTAATTTCATCATTCCTTGTGCTACCCTATGAAAGTAAAAATTGCCGTTACAGATGCCAATATCTTTATTGATTTGTACGATTTAGGATTGACAAAACCTTTCTTCAATCTTGATTTAGAAATACATACAACTTCCGCAGTTCTATTTGAATTGTATCCGGAACAGCAGGAAATTCTTCAGGCCTATCAGTCGGTTGGTCGGCTTGAAATTCATAATCTACAAGAACAAGACTTCATTGAAATTTACAACGAGCATTATCCCAAATCTTTATCAGAAGCTGACAAATCTGTTTTACACGTTGCTAATAAAATCAATGCTTGCGTATTGAGTAGTGATAAAACCCTTCGGAACTGTGCCAAAAACAAAGCTATTGAGTACCACGGTATGATTTGGATTTTTGATAAATTCGTTGAAATGGCAAGTTTAACCCCAAAAGAAGCAAAGGCAAAATTAAACCAACTTATAGCTTCTAATTTTCTTTTTCGCAACAATCAAAAACTGATTGAAGAAATTGAAAAACGATTAAAAATTTGGAAATAGACCCTCTCCAAAAACGTGCAAGCGGAGTTTAATGGGGTAAAGGGTTTTTCAGAAAGAAACCTGCGACTAATGCGTTTTGTGTATGAAGAAATTGCAGAAAATCTAATTTGGCAACAAGCTGTTGCCAAATTGCATTGGGGCATATCCCGTAGGAAATCATTAACCTCAAAAAAATACAAGCTGCGAAAGCGGTAAAATGGCAAGCGACTAACAAAAAGAAACGGAAAGAATGAATACACTAGATGCTGCACATAGCTCAATAGAAACGCATTTCGAGCAAGTTCATGCCATTATTCACCTACACCGCTCACGTGCGTTGAAGGTAGTCAATAATGAAAGTTTGCTTATTTGTTGGAACGTAGGGCAGTATGTATCTCAAAAACTAAGACAAAGCCAATGGGGAGGTAAAGTAGTTACGCAACTTTCTGAGTATTTACGTACCCAAGACCCAAGCCTAAAAGGATATAGCAGACGTAACATTTACAATATGGTTTCTTTTTTTGAAACCTATTCTTCACCTCAATTTGTAGCATTGCTGCATACTTTTCATGCACAAAATGAATTTGTGCAATTTCAAACTGCACAAATAGAAAACACAGATAATGAACTCCTTAAGCTTATGCAGGTTGACGATGAGCAATCGCAGGAGATAGAAAAACTTCCCAAAATACTTAGTTTGATTAATTGGACAAACCACGTAGAAATACTTTCTTCTTGTAAGTTTCTCGAAGAGAAGTTGTTCTATATTTTATACGCCTCTAAAGAACGTTTTGAAGTAAAAGAGTTGAAGCGAGCCATCAAAACAAATGCCTACGCTCATATTCTAAAAACAGAAAACAATCAGTCGAAAGGCATGGAAACAGCCTATCCACAATCAAATTATTTGTTTAAAGATGTGGCTTATCTCGACTTTTTAGGCTTACCACAGAAACACAGCGAGAAGCGTTTGCAAAATGATATTCTGGCAAACATGAAAGATTTTATCCTAGAATTGGGGAAAGACTTTCTTTTTATTGGTCAAGAATATCCGCTACAAGTCGGAGGAAAAACCTTTAAAATTGATTTGCTTTTTTTCCACAGAGCCTTACAATGTTTGGTGGCAGTAGAACTAAAAACAACGGAGTTTGAACCTGCCTTTATGGGGCAGTTAGAGTTTTATTTAGAGGCATTAGACAACGATGTAAAACGAAGTAACGAAAACCCTTCTATCGGAATATTACTCTGCAAAGAAACAAATCGGGAAATCGTTCGCTACGCACTTAACAGAAGTTTAAGCCCAACCATGATAGCAAAATACGAGCGAGAGCTGATACCTAAAGAGGTATTACAAAAATCATTACACGAGTTTCTACATTTTATCAAAGAATAAGATGTGTAAAAGCCTATTGAAGAGAAAAAACGAGCTATGAAAAGCGTATTTCATAGCTCGTTTTTGTTTATTGATAAATCGCTTTTTTAGCGGATAACAAGGTATTTTTCATCAACGAAACAATGGTCATTGGGCCTACACCTTTAGGCACAGGGGTAATAAAGGAGCATTTAGGAGCAACTTCGTCGAATTTCACATCTCCTTTGAGGGCAAAGCCTGATTTTTTCGTGATGTCTATCACACGAGTAAGACCCACGTCGATTACTACAGCTCCTTCTTTTACGTATTCGGCTGTGATAAATTCGGGGCGACCCAAGGCGGCAATCAAAATATCGGCCGAAGCACATACTGCTGCTAAGTTTTGGGTTTTCGAGTGGGTAAGCGTTACGGTGCAATTGCCCACTTTGTGATTGCGTTGCATCAAAATAGACATAGGCAAGCCTACAATTTGGCTACGACCCACCACTACGCAATGTTTGCCCGAAGTTTCGATATGGTAGCGTTCCAACAAATCTAATACGCCTTGTGGCGTTGCCGAAATATAGGCGGGCAAGCCTTTTGCCATGCGTCCGATATTGATTGGATGAAAGCCATCTACGTCTTTGCTTGGGTCGATGGTTTCCATTACTTTATCTGGATTGATGTGGTCGGGCAAGGGCAATTGCACAATCAAACCATCCATATCGTCGTTTTGGTTGATTTTGCGTACTTCTTCTAGCAGTTCGTCTTCGGTAATGCTCGGTTCAAAACGCAACAAAGTCGATTTGAAGCCCAATTCTTCGCAAGATTTCACCTTGTTGGCAACATACGTTTCGGAAGCACCATTGTTACCTACCAAAATAGCTACCAAGTGAGGTGTTTTTTCTCCTGCGGCTTTCATAGCGGCTACCTCCGCCCCTATTTCTTTTTTGATTTCGTCTGCTACGGCTTTACCGTCTATAATTTGCATGGATGATACAGTTTGATTTTTATACTGCAAAATTAGAAAATATTTGGATGCGTTCTGCTATCCACCATCTTTTCCCGATGATTTATGCGTTTTTCGGACGAAAAGCCTTCATTACGGCTTCATTGCATACCAAAAATGGTCCTTCGATGAGGTCGATACAATAGGGTACGGCTGGGAAAACGGCATCTAAACATTGCCGAATGGCCTTGGGCTTGCCGGGCAAATTGATAATCAACGATTGCCCACGAATGCCTGCGGTTTGTCGTGATAAAATGGCGGTAGGCACATATTTGAGGCTTTCGGTACGCATGAGTTCGCCAAAACCGGGAAGCATCTTTTGGCAAACGGCCTCGGTGGCTTCGGGGGTTACATCTCTTTTGGCTGGGCCCGTGCCACCTGTCGTGACGATTAAGCAGCATTGTTCTTCGTCGGCCATCCAACGAAGGGTATCGGCAATCAAGTCTTGCTCGTCGGGAATCACTTTATACACCGTTTCAAATGCCGACACGAGATATTCTTTCAATGTTTCGACCACCGCTTTGCCCGGAATGTCTTCATAAATACCCGCACTGGCACGGTCGGATACATTGATTACGCCTATTTTAATTTTTTCCATCATTACCTTTACTTATTTGCTTGCGAAATTAGCCAAATTTATAAAATAATGAATAGGCTTTTGTAATTTTGACCAAGCATACAACCCATAGCTTTCCTGCGACAAGTTGTCTTTTACGAACAAAAACCAACCCTTACAACCATGCTTTATTTGCAATCGAAACTTCCTGATGGGATAGAAAAAGTCATGACGTTTGTCATTTTCGGACTTATTTTACTAGGACTTTATGTAGCCATGAAGGTTTTTAATAAAAATAAAAAATAGGTTTTTGTGCTATTTTATTTGTGTAATTCCTTATTTATCAATAGTGTTACAAGGAATTACACAAAATCCGTTTATTGCCTTTTGATGCCATCCCAACAAGCAAAAAACGCCTGCTCAATATCGGAACTGGTAAGCTGGAAATCGCCTGACAATTGTAATTTCACCAGCGAACCAACGCTACCCAACAGCATCGAAATCATGATTTTAGGCGGAATGTCACGCACTGCTTGCATGAATACGGCTTTACGTAGAAAGTCGTAAATGGGCTGGTCGAGTCGCTGTAGGTCTTGTCTTGGTATAGCCTGAATAAAAGGCGAATTGGAAAACTGTTCTAAAAAATAAAACTCTTTGGGATTTTGGGTAAAGTACCTGAAATTTTGTAAGTAAAAACTTCTGATGCGTTCACGGTAATGTTTATTGGCATCGTCTTGCTTGAGCAATGTTTCGGTCGTTTTTTCCTTCAAACGCACATACAAAGCACAAATCAAATCGTCTTTGCTTTTGAAATAATGGTAAATTGTGCCAGCGGCAACATTTGCTTGCTTGGCAACCTCAGACATCGGAGAGCTATGAAAGCCATGTTTGGAAACTAACTCAAGGGTTGCGGCAAAAATTGCTTCTTTTTTGTCAAAATCTTTTTGTGTGGCCATGTCAATGTGGTTCTGTTGGGCATTGCCTCGAAAGGCAACAACTAAGTAAGTTTCTTTTCTAAAGGTTAGTATATAAAGTCTATGTCAGAGGTTAAAACAAACAATAAATCATTGATTTATAAATATTTAAAGTAATACATTATTCAAAGTATTGGCACTAAACACAAAGGCGGCAACTTAAATAAATACAATTTTTTTATCATTCTACTGAAAAATAGGTTATTTTAGCAATATTCATTGGGGCATCGCACCAAGTGCCCTTGTTTTTTTGTTATCAACACAAGTAAACTACCGCAGATTATGACTAAATACGTTACCTTCGTCGCCTTGTTTTTGTTGTTAAGTTATGGGGGATTCGGCCAAAAAATGCTTACGGGGAAAGTCCTCGATGCCGAAACAAATCTTCCTATTCAAGGGGCAACTGTTACCTTACAAGGCAGTGTAAATCGGGCTACAACAACCGACATCCAAGGAAAATTCAATCTTAGAGCCGATGCCAATGTATCAGCTATTGTTGTGACGGTAGATGAATACGTTCCCCTGAAAATCAAGCTTTTACCTAATACACAAAGCCTTACTTTGCTCATTACGCCTGCCAACGAAGATGCCAACGAAGCACGTTCGGTAGGATTTGTAGAAAAAACTTTGCCAAAATCGCTAGTAAATTCTGAAAAAACAACTATTTTTTATGGAAAAAAGTAAATAAATAGCATACTAGCCTTGCTTTCGGAATAGAAATATTGTAAAAACATGAATATTCGCAACCCCAGAACTGGGAAATTTGATTATGTCTTGCAGTCCATTGATACCAACGGGATTCGGTCGAAAACCATCTCTTTGCGTGCAGCCCAACCCAATTGGCTCGACAAAGGGATTGATTTTAGGGCTAAAACCTTGCATCATTGGAAGGAATTATTAGAAGATTATTATGCCGATTTGCTCGAAGCCCTTATCGACGATACGGGAAGAAAAGCCGAATCGGAACAAGAAATTAGCTATGTATTTCGGGCTATTGACCACTGGAGTATCATTGCTCAACATTTTTTGCGTGAACCCGAAGTGATGCCCACGTCTATTGAAGGTTTACAACTCGAAAACCACTACGAATCGTTCCCTTTGGTGGGCGTTATCAGTGGTTGGTGCTTTCCGTTGGCTCATTTGATGAAAGAAATTATTCCTGCTTTATTGGCTGGAAGCACCGTTATTGCCAAGCCGAGTTGTATCACGCCTCGTTTCCTCAAAATTATCAACCATACGATTTATCGAACCAAAGGACTCAAAGAGGTGCTTGCCGTGGTAGAAGGCGACGACGAGCTACTCGAACCTTTGTGCAAAGCCGTAGATTTTGTTTGCTACAACGGCACCGACTCCGAAGCCAAAAGCATAGCCGATATTACCCATCGACTGTATAAAAAAGCGAGTATTCAACACGGAAAAAAAAATACGGTTATCGTAACCGAATCGGCCGATTTAGAGGCAGCTACCACAGCCATTTTACAAAGTGGTTTCTGGAATGCCGGGCAGTCGTCGTCGTCGGTCGAGCGTGTGTATGTGCACCGCAATGTGTATCATTTGTTTTTGTCGAGGTTAGTAGGCAAAACCAACCTTATCAAGTTGGCATACCCAACCACCGATTCGGGACAAATTGGGCCCATTATTGCCGAATCGCAAATCAACCGCATCAACGACCAACTATGGGAGGCTTTAGAAAAAGGTGCTAGATTGCTCACGGGTATTGGGCAATGCGAGAAATGGGAAGGAGGCTATTATTGTCGCCCAACCATTGTAGTAAATGTAACGCCTGAGATGAAAATTATGCAAGAAGAAACCCTTGCTCCTATTTTGCCTATTATGTTGTATCAGGACGTTGACGAGCTACAAGGATTGGTCAACGGACAAAAAGCTTGTCGTTCAGGGGCTATTTTTGCACGACAAGTACAAGATGCCATTGCATTAGGCAAAATGCTTGGCATTCCTGTGCTTTCGGTAAATGATATTGCCTTAGAAGAGTTTTTGGAAGTAGCCAAGCATACGCTTACCAGTAAAAATGCCTTAGATTTTGAAAGTTATTTTTCAGATTACAGAAAATTCTTCAATCGTAAAACCTTCATTATCAACCAACAAAACCCTTTAATTTGGTAATTGTTTGTTTTTTTATAGCCCAACACTGTACGAAAGTCTATAAAAATTATTGGTTTTGGATTTCGGATTGATAAAATGAAAATAGGTTTTTAATCTCTCCGAAATCCAACATACCTTTTAGTTTCCTAGTAAAATACGCCATAATTGCTGTAAGCCAACACTGGCTTTTTCCTCAATAAAGTGTAAATTCTTGCGATAGGAAATGCCCGGCTTGTGGGGGTCGATTACATAAATAGGCACGTGTTTATCAACGTAATTAATCAATCCTGCTGCTGGATATACCTGCATAGACGTACCCACAATCACCAAAATATCCGCTTCTTGGGTCAGTTCGGCAGCCGTTTCAATCATTGGTACGCTTTCGCCAAACCAAACAATATGTGGCCGCAACTGTGAGCCTTTTTCACAAGTATCGCCCAAGGCAATCGGCTTAGTACCAATATCATAGATAAGTCGGGCATCGGCTGTACTACGAACTTTCGTCAATTCTCCGTGTAAATGCAGTATATGACTCGACCCTGCTCTTTCGTGCAGGTTATCGACATTTTGGGTAATGATTGTCACCTCAAAATACCGTTCGAGTTGTTGCAAAACTTTATGCCCTTCGTTGGGTTCTACCGTACCAAGCTGTGCTCGTCGCTGGTTGTAAAATTGCAAGACCAACGACGGGTTTTTCCGCCAAGCTTCGGGCGTTGCAACCTCTTCTATTGCATGGTTTTCCCATAAGCCATTGGCATCTCTGAACGTAGCAATGCCACTTTCAGCCGACATCCCTGCACCGGTAAGCACCACAAGTTTTTTTTTCATGATTTATCTTAAAAAATTAAATGCTAGAATAAATATCGGGTTAACGAAAGATAGTTAGATAATCTTTTGAAGAGATTTTATCTAAAAATATCTTTACAAAAATCCGACATTTGTTCTAGCATTCAAAGAGTAAAACACTACGAACGTTGCTTTTATCGCTCCTTTTTTATTTTTTTCTTCCCTTGGTTGTGGCTGGTGCTTCTTCACCCAAACGGATGCAATCTTCGAGCGTAAGCTCGGCAGCTACCATATCTTTAGGAATTTTCACATTGCGTTTACCAATCTGAATATAAGGCCCATACAAGCCATTTACGACCTTGATAGATTCATTTTCAGGAAACTCCTTGATGTACTTATTGGCTTCTTGGTTTCTTTTTGCCAAAATCAATTCGATGGCTCTTTCGTAAGTAATCGTGGTCAAAGAATCTGTTTTTGCCAAGGAATAATACTTATTGTCGTGCTTTACATAAGGGCCAAAACGTCCTTTACCCGTTGTAATAGCCGAGCCTTCAAAATCGCCCAAGTTTCCGCCTGCGTCTGCCGCACGCTTGGCTTCTATGAGGGCAATAGCTCTTGCTTCGTCGATGGTAAAAGGGTCGTCGCTTGCTTCCAGACTTACGTATTTGTCGTCATGTTTGACATAAGGGCCTAATTTACCAGCTCCTACGACCAAGGGTTTATCTTCATAAAATCCAATTTCACGAGGCAAACGAGGCTTTTCAAACAAGGCTAAAGCTTCTTCTAAGGTAATGGAAGAAAGCAATTTATCTTTGGGCAAATTGACAAAAATAGGTTTTTCTTCGTCTTTTGCATCGCCTAATTGGGCGTAAGGGCCATATTTGCCTAAACGCACCGATACCACTTTGCCCGTATTGGGGTCGATGCCCAGTTCTCTCACCGACGAAGCCGTGCTTCTGTCGATGCTTTTGCTATCTTCGATGGTTTTATGAAAACCCTGATAAAACTGCCCAATCATCTCCGACCATTCTACTTTGCCTTGGGCGATTTCATCAAATTCGTTTTCCATCTCGGCTGTAAATTTAAAGTCAACTACTTCTTTAAAATTATTAACCAAGAAATCATTTACCACCATGCCCACCGACGTAGGGAACAATTTTCCTTTTTCTGCACCGTAATTTTCTTTGCCTACTCGTTCGGTGATGGTATTTTTCCGAAGAGCCAGTTCTTTAAATTCTCGTTCTTTGCCCGGTCGGTCTTCTTTTACTACGTATTCCCTTTTGATAATGGTAGAAATGGTTGGGGCATACGTAGAAGGACGGCCAATGCCCCTTTCTTCGAGGGCTTTCACCAAACTGGCTTCGGTGTATCGAGCCGAAGGACGAGTATATTTCTCGGTAGCCTTCATGGTATCGAGGTTGAGTGCCTGATTGATGTGTAAAGGCGGCAGCATTTTAGCATTTTCTTCGTCTTCCTCCTCGTCTTTACTTTCAAGATATACCGCCAAAAAGCCATCAAACTTAATCACTTCTCCTTGTGCCAAAAGCTCTTCGGGGGTAGTCGAAATACGAATGGTAGCCGTTGTACGCTCTAATTGGGCATCAGCCATTTGCGAAGCTATGGCACGTTTCCAGATAAGGTCGTACAAACGCTTTTCTTTGGGGTCGGCACCGGCGGTTGTCACCGAGAAATCGGTTGGACGAATCGCTTCGTGTGCTTCCTGAGCCGATTCATTTTTGGTTTTGTATTGACGGGTTTGTACATAATGCTCGCCAAACTGTGCTGTAATAGCCTCTTTTGCTTTCTGAATCGCCTCTTCCGAAAGGTTGGTCGAGTCGGTACGCATATAAGAGATTTTACCAGCTTCGTACAGTTTTTGGGCATACATCATGGTAGAAGCCACCGAATAGCCCAGCTTACGAGAAGCCTCTTGCTGCAACGTAGAAGTAGTAAAAGGCGGCGAAGGCGATTTCTTGGCAGGCTTGGTTTCTAGGTTTTTGATGCTAAAATTTGCCCCAATACATTTTTCCAGAAAACTTCTGGCATCGGCAAGCGATTCAAAGTTTTTGGGAAGTTCGGCTTGTAAAATCTTGTTTCCGTCTAAAGCAAACTGTGCCGTAAGCTTAAAAGACGACTTCGTAACAAAAGTTTCGATTTCACGCTCACGCTCTACAATGATGCGTACCGCTACCGACTGCACACGCCCAGCTGACAAGCCTTTTTTTACCTTCGACCAAAGCACGGGCGATAGCTCAAAGCCAATGAGGCGGTCGAGCAAGCGACGGGCTTGTTGGGCATTGACCAAATCCATGTCGATGGTTCTAGGCTGTTGAATTGCCTTGACAATCGCATTTTTGGTAATTTCCCTAAACACAATGCGTTTGGTATTGTCGGCAAGGCCAAGGGCTTCTTTCAAGTGCCAAGAAATAGATTCTCCCTCACGGTCGTCGTCGGTTGCGAGCCAGACTTCTTCCGAAGACTTAGCCAATGTTTTGAGTTCATTGACTACTTTAATTTTATCGGGGGTTATCTCATACGTAGGTTTGAACCCATTTTCTATATCAATAGCCATTCCTTTTTCGGGCAAATCGCGCACATGACCGAAAGAAGATTTAACGGTAAAGTCTTTCCCTAAATAGCCTTCTATAGTTTTGGCTTTGGCTGGAGATTCTACTATTACTAAGTTTTTTGACATTAATTATATTGATTGGTGGAGTAAATAATCGAAATCATTTACGAATTTTTGTTTTTTAGGGCTAAACCCCATAGTTCTGTTGCCCTTTGTGGTATAAAATACCTACACACAAGGCCACTACTCTTGTATATTTTGCCAAATATATAAACTTCATTTCAAAATGTAGTTCATTTTTTTGATAACAGTCGCAAATTTGCCAAATTCCATTGTTTATGACGTATGGAAATGAGGGAAGAAACTGTGTATATTTATCCTCTCTTCTGTACCTATAACAAAAAAGCCTGAGCGTAAACTCAGGCTTTTTAGCAATAATATTTCCTATATTACTTTACCAAACTTTTATGGCTTGGAGCAAATTTAGTCAAATTGATACCGTCCACGGCTTGTACGTATTCTTCGATAGTTGGAGTTCTGCCAAGTACCGTAGAAAGTACTACTACTGGCGTTGAAGAAAGTAAAGATTCACCTTTCTTAGTGTCTGTATCTTCCACCACACGTCCTTGGAACAAACGAGTAGAAGTTGCCATTACGGTATCGCCTTTGGAAGCCTTTTCTTGGTTACCCATACAAAGGTTACAGCCTGGACGCTCTAAGTACAACATTTTTTCGTAAGAAGTACGTGCTGCTGCTTTAGGAGCATTGTCGTCGAACTCGAAACCAGAATATTTTTGTAATACTTCCCAGTCGCCTTCTGCCTTTAATTCGTCAACGATATTGTATGTTGGCGGAGCAACCACAAGTGGTGCTTTGAATTCAACTTTACCATTTTGAGCTTCGATATTTTTCAACATTTGAGCCAAAATTTTCATATCGCCTTTGTGAACCATACAAGAACCAATAAAACCAAGGTCAACTTTTTTGTCGCCACCGTAGTAAGATAATGGTCTGATAGTATCGTGTGTATATCTTTTTGAAACGTCAGCGTTGTTTACATCTGGGTCGGCAATCATTGGCTCGGCAATTACATCCAAATCAACTACCACCTCAGCGTAATATTTCGCATTAGCATCTGGTTTCAAGGCTGGTTTTTCACCAGATTGGATTTCTTGAATACGCTTATTAGCCTTGTCAATCAAACCTTGAAGTACTTGGTTTTTATTATCCATGCCTTTGTCAATCATGATTTGGATTCTGCTTTTCGCAATTTCCAATGATTCAATCAAAGTAGCATCTTCTGAAATACAGATTGAAGCTTTCGCTTTCATCTCGGCAGTCCAGTCGGTAAAGGTAAAGGCTTGGTCAGCAGTCAATGTTCCAATGTGTACTTCAATTACTCTACCTTGGAACACGTTTTCTCCACCATATTGTTGAAGCATTTGTGCTTGCGTAGCGTGCACTACGTCACGGAAATCCATATATTCTTTCATGCTACCTTTGAAAGTAACTTTTACAGAATCAGGAATTGGCATTGAAGCCTCACCCGTAGCCAAAGCCAAGGCAACAGTACCAGAGTCAGCACCGAAAGCAACACCTTTCGACATACGAGTATGAGAGTCACCACCGATGATAATTGCCCAGTCGTCAACCGTAATATCATTCAATACTTTATGAATTACGTCGGTCATTGAGTGATACACACCTTTAGGGTCACGAGCGGTAATCAAACCAAACTCGTTCATGAATTTCATCAATTTTGGAATGTTTGCTTGTGCTTTTTTATCCCAAACTGACGCTGTGTGACAACCAGACTGATAAGCTCCGTCAACCGTAGTAGAAATGGTTGTAGCAGCCATTGACTCTAATTCTTGGGCTGTCATCAAACCAGTAGTATCTTGTGAACCAACGATATTTACCAATACACGAACATCGGAACCAGCGTGTAATACTTTGCCTGGCGTTACACCAACCGCATTTCTGTTGAAGATTTTTTCAACGGCTGTCAATCCTTGACCTTCGTGCGACACCTCTTTTGAAGGAGCAAATACTGGAGCAATGGCAATGCCTAATAGTTGAGAAGCAAACGTTTGGATTTTTTTACCAAATACGATAGCATAAGAACCACCAGCTTTGATAAATTCCAATTTTTGTGGCGTGAAAGATTTAGAAATATCAATCAATTCTTGGTCGCCATTGTATAATTTTTTCGTTTTTGTATTGATTGTCAATACAGTACCTGTAGCTACCGAATATACTTGCTCAAGGATTGGCTCGTTGTTGGCATCACGCACCACTTTACCATCGGCATCTACTTTCTTAACCCAGTTTTTCAGGTCGATACCGATACCGCCCGTTACATCAACTGTAGTAAGGAAGATAGGAGAAATGCCATTTGTACCACCTACGATTGGAGCAATATTTACGAAAGGCACATAAGGACTCGCTTGTTTACCTGTCCAAAGAGCCACGTTGTTTACGCCCGACATTCTTGAAGAACCCACACCCATTGTTCCTTTTTCAGCAATCAACATCACCGATTTATCTGGGTGTTGTGCTTTCAAAGCTTCGATTTCGGCTTGAGCAGCAGGAGAAATCATACACTTTCCGTGCAATTCACGGTCGGAACGAGAGTGAGCTTGATTACCCGGAGAAAGTAAATCGGTTGAAATATCACCTTCACCTGCGATAAACGTAACTACTTTGATTTCTTCGGGTACATCTGGAAGTTTGGTAAAAAACTCAGCTTTGGCATAGCTTTCAATAATTTCTTTTGCCGTTGCGTTGCCACTTTCAAACGCATCTTTCAGACGTTTCAAATCTGCATCGTACAAGAATACTTGCGTTTTCAATACATCACCAGCTTGTTTAGCGATAGCAGCGTCGTCGCTCAAAGCCAAATCTAATAATACCTCGATTGAAGGGCCACCTTTCATGTGCGACAACAATTCAAAAGCAAAATCAGCAGTAATTTCTTTTACAACAGACTGACCAAGTATAATCTCTTTTAAAAACTTAGCCTTTACACCAGCCGCAGGCGTAGTGCCGGGCAGCGTGTTGTAGATGAAAAATTGAAGCGAATCAGCACGGTGCTCGTTATCCAAATCTTTGATTTGTTCAATGATTTCGCTCACCAATTCAGCACTATCAATGGGCTTAGGATGAAGTCCTTGTGTTTTTCTTTCTTCGATTTCTTTAAGGTAATCGTTATAAAAGTTCATAATGAAATTATTTACAGTTATTATAGTATTTTTTCGTGAATATTTTTTGCGTTAGCAAAGTTTTTTTAGATTTAATATTTAGTTTTTATGGGAAAGTTTCGTCTTGGCAAATTTATAAAAAGCAAGTTCTATTTAAAAATTTTTTCTCGAATAGGCGGTAATAACATATATTTTCTTCGATTTGTGTAATTTTTATTTATGTTATTGTATCATAACGACAATAGGCTTATATTTTTCTATCTATACCAATGAAGCACACAACGCTACAGCACCGAATCTACCCTTCTGAGGGCGGTCTGTATGCTCAAAAATATGCCTAGAACCTAAAACGATTGCTCTTTGTTATGCTTATAAAGACCTACTAAAAAGCGACCCACGAGCGTCACTTTTATTCTTTTTCAATCCTCAACTTTCAACAACTATTAAAAAAAACATACTTATGGCTTTTGACATAGAAATGATTAAAGCAGTTTACGACAGCATGCCAGCCCGTGTAGAGGCGGCTCGTAAACTTGTTGGCAGACCGCTTACCCTAACAGAAAAAATCCTCTATGCTCATTTATGGGAAGGCACGCCAACCCAGACCTTTGAAAGAGGTAAATCGTATGTTGACTTTGCTCCCGACCGTGTGGCGATGCAAGACGCTACGGCACAAATGGCCTTGTTGCAATTCATGCAGGCTGGTCGTCCGAAAGTGGCAGTGCCTTCTACCGTTCACTGCGACCACTTGATTGAAGCAAAAGTGTCGTCGGCAACCGATTTAGCCGTGGCGGTTGATAAAAACAAAGAAGTGTATGATTTTCTTTCGTCGGTTTCGGATAAATACGGTATTGGTTTTTGGAAACCCGGTGCAGGCATTATTCACCAAGTGGTGTTAGAAAATTATGCTTTCCCCGGCGGTATGATGATTGGTACCGACTCGCATACCGTGAATGCAGGTGGTTTGGGCATGATTGCGATTGGTGTCGGTGGAGCCGATGCTTGCGACGTAATGGCGGGTTTGGCTTGGGAATTGAAATTCCCTAAACTTATCGGGGTAAAACTCACAGGTAAATTAAACGGCTGGACTTCTGCCAAAGACGTAATCTTGAAAGTAGCAGGGATTCTTACGGTAAAAGGCGGTACTGGTTGTATTGTTGAGTACTTTGGCGAAGGCGTTACTTCGATGTCGTGTACAGGTAAAGGAACTATTGCCAACATGGGTGCTGAAATCGGAGCGACCACTTCTACTTTTGGTTACGACGAATCAATGGCTCGTTATTTGTCGTCAACTGGTCGTGCCGATGTAGCAGCTTTAGCCGATACCATCAAAGAACATTTGACTGCCGACCCAGAAGTGTATGCCGACCCAGCTACGTATTTCGACCAAGTAATTGAAATTGATTTAGATACCTTAGAACCCCATTTGAACGGCCCTTTCACGCCAGATTTAGCAACGCCTATTTCTCAAATGAAAGCATTAGCAGAGAAAAACGGCTGGCCAACCAAAGTAGAAGTAGGCTTGATTGGTTCTTGTACCAACTCCTCTTACGAAGACATTTCTCGTGCTGCTTCTTTGGCCAAACAAGTAGCAGCCAAAGGCTTGAAAACCAAAGCAGAATATACCATTACGCCGGGTTCTGAACAAGTACGGTTTACCATCGAGCGTGATGGATTTATTGATACTTTCAATTCTATTGGTGGTAAAGTATTCTCTAATGCTTGCGGGCCTTGTATTGGCCAGTGGGCCCGTGCAGGTGCGGAGAAAGGCGAGAAAAACACCATCGTTCACTCTTTCAACCGTAACTTTGCCAAACGTGCGGATGGAAACCCAAATACTTACGCTTTCGTAGGTTCTCCTGAATTGGTAACTGCCTTGGCAATTGCAGGTGATTTGACATTCAATCCTTTAACAGATTATCTGACCAACGAAGCGGGCGAGCAAGTAAAATTAGACCCTCCGACAGGCGACGAATTACCAACCAAAGGATTTGCTGTTGAGGATGCAGGTTATCAAGCTCCTGCCGAAGACGGTTCTGCGGTAGAAGTAAAAGTTTCTCCAACGTCCGACCGCCTTCAATTATTAGCCCCATTTGCTCCTTGGGAAGGTACAGACCTTAAAGGCTTGAAATTATTGTTAAAAGCCAAAGGCAAATGTACCACCGACCATATTTCTATGGCTGGCCCTTGGTTGAAATACCGTGGTCACTTAGATAATATTTCCAACAATATGTTGATTGGTGCCTTGAATTATTTCAACGAAAAAACCGATAAAGTTAAAAACCAATTGACAGGCGAATATGGCCCAGTTCCTGCTACGCAACGTGCTTATAAAGCGGCTGGTATTGGTTCGGTAGTAGTTGGCGACCAAAACTATGGGGAAGGTTCATCACGTGAACACGCTGCGATGGAGCCTCGTCATTTGGGCGTGCGTGCGGTATTGGTAAAATCTTTTGCTCGTATCCACGAAACCAATTTGAAGAAACAAGGCATGTTAGCGTTGACCTTTGCCAATGAAGCCGATTATGATTTAATCCAAGAAGACGATATTATCGACATCGTTGGTTTAACAAGTTTTGCACCGGGCGTTGCATTGCAAGTAGTATTGAACCACGCCGATGGCTCAAGTGATACCATTGCAGTAAATCACTCTTACAACGATCAACAAATTGAATGGTTTAAAGCAGGTGGTGCATTGAATATCATTCGTGCCAGTGTTGGCAAATAAGGCAATTTTTAACCTTTGCATACAACAACACCCTATCGACTTTTGTTGGTAGGGTGCTCTGTTAAGTAGGTATTTTTGTTTGTACTTCCTGTATGAATGCAGAAAGATTGGCATTTAATGGACTCAATCGAGCTAATTCTTGCTTCTTTTTGTATGGTTTGGATATTTTCCTATAAAACTTGGGGTCTTTTTTGTCGATAGTAAAATTTTCAGCCTTTTGAAGTGCTCGATTAAGTGTTTCAAGACAATTGACTTCTTTGGAAGCGGTATTGGGTTTACTCGAATAGTAGATAGGTAGCAACCAACATTCAATAGAGTCTATAGCAATCGCAAAAATAATTTTATTTGCATTTTGTCGGACAAATTCTTCGCCAATCAATGTTGTCAATTTGTTTTTTATCGCCTCTAATTGTTGTGCAGAAGATAAATGCTGTAGAACTACTTTATATTTTTCGTTGAGGTTTTCTTTCTTAAAAATATCAGCATCTATTTGAATAATGACAAAATCCATGTTTTCAACGGCTTGTTGAAACAGAATAGATTCACAATACTCAAAAACTTTCACCCAATTACCAGAAGTAAGTGCTACATTTTCGTCTGTAGCATCTCTGGTGGGCTGTAGGGGGTCAACTGACAAATCGTCGTCACCAAGTAATCCGTAAAGAATATGTTCTATCACGATTTGGTCTGTAATACCTTCCGAGATTAGTCCAATTGTTGACATAAGCGTTAGAAAGTTTTAGGTAAACCGCCAAGGTATCCTCTCAGAAACTGCTCTGATAAGCGAATGGGCGTTGCTCCTTCTGGCAATTCTTTTTTCAGAACACGTTTAACTTTTGTATAACCATTCATATTTCTGAATACAACCAATAAGCGTTGGTCATCATCACGTAAATTCAAGCCGTCTAATATAGCTGGGTTGTGGGTAGTTAGCATGACTTGCTTATCATATTTTTGTGCTAGTTTGACAAGAATTTTAATGAGTTCACTACACAATTTAGGGTTCAAAGAGGTATCTATGTTATCTATTGCAAAAAACTTTGGGGTATATTTTGAAATAAATAGAGCGAAGTAAAAAAGAAGGAATAAAAAACCTTCGTTGGCACTTCTTTGGTCGAAAGAGGCGATACCTTCTTCCAGAAATCTATCTTTCACACGAATACGTTTTTCTGTAAATTTTAAATCTTTGGGAATATCGAATCCATCAAACCAATCTATGAGATAAAGGTTCTCTACAAGTGCTTGAAATTCCTCTTTATTTTCTGCTTCCATCGTACTGATAAGCCTAAAAAGCCCCTCTCCTTTTATTCCTAACGGTTCTATTTGAGATTCTTCTTCAAATTTTCGCAGAAAAGTATTTTCGGGTGCGTATATCAAGAAACTTTTGAGTTTTTCTTCGATTTCTGACAATTTTGTCTGTTGTTTACCAAAATATTCCTCTAGTGCATTACGAAAAAGGAGTTGTCGTTCTTGGTTAAATTCAGAAGACTTTTCACTTGAAGTATCTTCTATCAGTCCTGATAATAATAATTCCAGTTCGTCTGTTCTTCTTCCTAACGTGCGTAATTCTTTTATATACCAATCAGAGAATGGTTCATTTGAATGTTGTAATTCAATTGGGATTGTGGTATCATTTTCACTAAAAGTAATTTTAATCGGATGCTCGTTTTCACCCATGTCAAAACCACTTCTCATTGCTTTGGGTTCTGTTACTCTTATCCCCCTAACAGCCAGAAACTCACGACTTAGCTCACGGGATATAGAAGCCGCACCAAAGGCTATGGCTTCCAATATATTACTTTTTCCAGAGCCATTAGCACCTATGAATATATTGACTCTTCCTAGCTCTAAATTTAGTTTAGCAATAGATTTGAAGTTTTGTATTTCAATTGTCTTTATCATATAGTCACCCATGCTTATTACATTGCAAGATACAAAAAATACCCATGTAAACGTATGCCACTACCAAGTGAAATCTATCGTGTTTGCTTGTTAGCCTATCCAACACCCCTATAAAACTTATTTTTTTAGGGTTTGGCATTGATATTGCTGTGTTATAGTTCTATCTTGCGTATTATTGTATTTTCTATAGAAATTTTGAGGTTTTTACCATATAAAGACTTTTTTACAAAAAAAAATCCATCTAAAATCCTATTATATAAGGATTTAAGCAAACTATTAAGCCATATTTTTGTTACTATAAAAAGACCCGAGCGAACCCCTTTGCAATCATGAATACAACCATGCTATCCAAAATTTTACGCAATGAACTATACCAATCCAAAAAAAATGAGATGTATCTTACAGCTTACATCAACTTTATAAAATCGTGTAAAAAATGGGTTGAAATTACCTCTTTGCTACTCTCCACTTCTGGTATTGCGGCTTGGTTTTCAACCAAAAATGCACAGTGGGCTGCCCTCACTTCTTCCATGTCAGTGGGCGTAAAATTATCAGAGCTTTTCTTTGAAAAAATGATTGCCAACGAAGACCACGTACAAGATTTGGTAGAACTCAAAAATAGTTGGTTGACCTACTTCTATGAAACAGAAAAAATATGGCTTAAATGGCATTCAGCACAACTTACCGAGGCTGAGGTATTGCAATTGTATTCGGATAAATTGATTGGGATGCGTTCTAAGCTAGAAGAACGCAACAGTGCCATGAAGATTTGGAAAGTATATCATTTGACCAAACAAAGCGACGCTCAATCGGTGAGAGCGATGGACCAATATTTTACGTACTAGGTGGTTAGATATTTAAGCACCTGAAAAACTGATGTAAGCACAACAATGCTTAAAACAATGTACCGAAAAACTAACTCCGAAGTGTAGCGTAAAATGATTTTACCGACATAGCTTCCAGCTAGACTAATACCTATCAGAAAAGGAATCAATATCACGTTTTCCTGTCTAAAATATCCATTACTTACATAAATTACTGCCCTGCTGGCATCAACCCCAAGGTCTATCAAAGCTGATGTAGCTATGAAAATAGTCTTTGGCAGTTGAAAAGCTGCGAGTGTAATACCTCGTATAGCACCACCTGTACCAACCAAACCTGCCAAAAAGCCAGACATCACGCCTCCAATATATAAATTTTGGTTACTTTGATCCAGTGTTTTATTGAAGTTATACAACAGGTAAACAGATAAGCCTACCAATACTATGTTCATCAATAACTCCATTGGTTTGGTAGGTAGAAAAGTAGTCATCCAAGCACCAATCATCACAAAAACAATGGCTGGAATGCCTAGTTTTAGTGCAATATCTCGGTCAATTCCTTGCCGAAAAAGAGCTATTTTCGATATATTGCTGAACACATGAAATACCGCCGTAATACCCAACACCTCTTTGTATTCAAAAAACATAGAAGCCACTGGCACAAATAAAATAGAAGACCCAAAGCCCGAAATCGTACCGATAATTTCCGAAACAAATGCAAGTAAAATGAATAGATAGTATTTTTCTAGCATGAATAAAAGTATTATCAGTTGGGTACTAAATTATTTTTGTAAGCTAACGCTTTGCAAAGATTTTTGACCTCGAATGGCATTGGAATTGTCTTACACCATAAGAAAACTCTCATACTTACCCGTAATAGACTTTTCCCCCATGCTTTACAGCCAGTCTATTCCTTTTTTGAGCAACGCCAATGTTTTGGCTTCCTCCGAACCTTCTACCGCTTGATAGTCGTAAACCCACTGAGCTAAAGGAGGCATACTCATCAAAATAGACTCGGTACGGCCGTTGGTTTCTAGTCCAAACTTTGTACCACGGTCGTGTACCAAATTAAACTCGACATAGCGACCTCTACGCAGCAATTGGAAGGTCTTTTCAGCTTCGCCATAGGGCAATGCCTGATTTTTTGCCATAAAATGCGTATAAATAGGAGCAAATATTTCTCCGATGTCTTTGACAAAAGCAAAGAGTTGGTCTTTGGTTCGGGTAGGATTTACTTTTTGATAGTCGAAAAAGATACCGCCAATTCCCCTCGTTTCATTGCGGTGCGTATTGAAGAAATAGTCATCAGCCCATTTTTTAAAATGAGGATAATACGATTCGTCGTGTTTATCACAGACGGCTTTAAGCTGTTGATGAAACCAACGGGCATCTTCTTCTACGATGTAATGGGGCGTTAGGTCGATGCCTCCGCCAAACCAAAACTCGCCATTACTCATTTCAAAGTAACGCACATTCATGTGTATAATTGGCACACGAGGGCTACGTGGATGAATTACGATAGATACCCCTGTAGCGAAGAAATCCACTTTCTCTTTTAGCCCCATCGACTGCAACATTTTCTCATGCAAATCGCCCCAGACAGCCGAAAACATCACACCTCCTTTTTCAATCACCTCGCCTTCTTGTACCACACGGCTACGACCGCCTCCGCCTCCTGCTCTTTGCCACAAATCTTCGTGAAAATTTGCCCTACCATCGGCCTTTTCCAAAGCAGCACAAATACGGTCTTGCAGGCTTTCAAAGTAGGTTTTTATCTCTTCTTTTGCAATCATGGTCATAATATTTTAATTTCCTGTTGTATCTGGTGCGGCTCTATACGAATGTCCTACCGAATCGGTAGCACTACCCAAGCTATCAACGCTTGTAGAATCGCTTCGTGCTGGGCCATAATAGCCTCCGGTACAACTAATATCTTTGGTAAATCGTTTGGGGTCTAGTTTTTCAAAAGGTACAGGATGATATGCTTCCAGCGAAGCATCTTCTTTAATTTTTAGCATAAAACGCCTATACAGTGGCATGGCGGTTTTAGACCCTTCGCCCAAAGCACCCGTTCGGAAGTGTATCGAGCGGTCGTCGCCACCAACCCAAACCCCCGTGACGAGGTTATGCGTCATGCCCATAAACCAGCCGTCGGAATGGTTAGAAGTTGTGCCTGTTTTACCTGCAAAAGCGGGTTGATAACGGTTTTTTTCTGGCAGTAATTTAGCCCCATCGCCCCAAAGCAAACTGCTACCTGTACCACCATCATAAATAGTGCCTTCGAGCATATTACGCATCAACAACGCCGATTCTTTGCGGATAACCCTTTTTACCTGCGGGTCGAAGTGTTGCATGACATTTCCGTTTTGGTCTTGTATTTCTGAAACTAAGAGCGGTTCGGCATGGATACCTTCGTTGATGAAAGCCGAATAAGCTCCTATCATTTCATACAACGATACATCAAACGAACCTAATCCGATAGAAGCTACAGGCCGTAAACGGCTCGTGATGCCCATTTGTTTGGCATAATACATGACGGTATCTGCCCCAATTTCGTTGGTAAGTTTTGCTGTAATTGAGTTGATTGACTTGGCTAAAGCACGTTTCAAAGGCATGGTCGAATAACTAAAATGCCCATCGGCATTGCTAGGTCGCCAAACTTTGATTTCGCCTTTTTCTTCTACTTCCAATTCAAAAGGTTCGTCACGCATCATATAGCAAGGCGATAAATCTTTTGGCCCATCAATGGCAGCCGTATAAACAAAAGGCTTAAACGTAGAACCAGGCTGGCGTTTTCCTTGCTTCACATGGTCGTATTTGAAATATTTAAAATCTAAACCGCCCACCCAAGCCTTGATATGACCCGTGAAAGGGTCCATAGCCATCATGCCTGCTTGTAAGAATTTTTTGTAATATTGAATCGAATCGTAAGGAGTCATTTCTTTTTGTTCTTCTCCTTCTCGTGTGCGAGAATACACCCACATTTTATGCTTGACATTTTTCATATAATGCCAAACAGAATCTTGGTTGTCGGGAAAACGTTTGGCTAAGGCTTTGTAATACTCGGTACGTTTGGCAACCGTGTCGATAAAACCCGTGATTTCGTTGCCTTTTTCGTCCACCCAAGGGTTTTGCCCAGACCAGTGATTGTCAAAGGTTTTCTGCAAATTACGCATTCCTTCCGATACAGCATCTTCGGCGTAAGTTTGCATACGAGAGTCGATTGTCGTAATAATTTTTAGTCCATCCCGGTATAAATCCAGTTCTACTTCATTTTTTTCAGCCCATTCATTCAAATAACGAGCCACCGCCACTTTAAAGTAATTGCCATTACCATCATAAGGCGACTCTTCGTGTTCTTTGAGTTCTATAGGCAATACCGACACCGAATCATACACCGCTTTGCTCAAATAGCCATATTTCACCATTTGCGAAAGCACCACATTGCGGCGTTTCCACGATTTATTTTCCTCCAAAGGTTTGTTTCTGTAGCGAATAGGATTGTAGGTTGTCGTAGCTTTTTGCATACCTACCAACACGGCAGCTTCTTGTACGCTCAGGCTATCGGGCGAGGTATTGAAATAGCGTTGCGAAGCTACCTTGATACCATACGAGTTGCTCCCAAAATCTACCGTATTGAGGTACCATAAAATGATTTCGTCCTTGGTATAATAACGCTCTAGCTTGATGGCCGTCAACCATTCTTTTGTCTTGATTATCAAAGTCTTAAACCCTGGCACGTAGCCCAACAATCCCTTTTTACGCAAGCCTTCTTTCTTACGGGTTTTAAACAAATTCTTCGCCAATTGCTGGGTGATGGTACTCCCTCCTCCACGCTCGCCACCTTGCAAAATACCCGCCACAACACCAAACATCGCTCGAAAATCGATGCCCGAATGGTCTTTGAAACGTGCATCTTCTGTGGCAATCAGGGCGTTGACGAGATAAGGCGATAACTCGTTAAAATTCTTGACAGGCGTGCGGTTTTCTTGAAAAAATTTACCAAGCAATACGCCATCGGCAGAATAAATTTCAGAAGATTGTGAGAGTTTAGGGTTTTGAAGCTCCCCTACCGAAGGCATTTCGCCCGTGAGCCATAAAAAGTTGTTTTCGATGGTAAAAATATAAAATGCCCCTACCAGTACCGTCCAAGCGAATGCTCTCCAGAGTTTTTTTACCGGTTGAAAATACGCCGAATCGGTGTCAATGCCCAAGCTACCAAGAATTTGCTGGGTAAAAGCAGCCCAAGTCGAAGGAAGTGCATCAAGCCAAGCGTCGAAGGCAGCCATACGTTGCTTACCGATTATTTTAGCTAATAGTTTGCTGCATAAATGCCAGATGGCAAGTAGTACAACAATGCCCAATTTTTTGAAGAATTGAATAATTTTATTAATCATACACTTATTTGTCAGGGAAACGAACGACAAGTTACAATAAAATTGGGTTTACTTCCAAAGTTTGAGCCAAGTAGATTTTACGAAGCTTCCAACAAGCCTCGTTCAAGTAGCATGGATGAAGGCTAGGTAAATTTTTTTTTATTTTTTTACCTTTTATATCTCTTTGAAAATCAAGGAATGGCAACAACAGTAGCTTTAAAGAGGCATTTTTTTTCAAAAAGGCATTTGCACCACAGGAAAAAAAGCACTAATTTTGCATCATCAAACACAAAGAGAGTTGGCAGAGTGGTCGAATGCGGCGGTCTTGAAAACCGTTGACTGTCACAGGTCCGGGGGTTCGAATCCCTCACTCTCTACCAAACAAAAAGCTTGTCATACGACAAGCTTTTTGTATTTTCGGGCAATTGCTTTTGGATTACCAACCTATTCACTCTTTATATCCGAAAGCAGACCGGTCAAATCTCCCCCCATCTTAACTCCCTTATTTCAATCATCTGCCTTATAGCAAAGGATTTTTTACTACTACATTTATTTTTTACAAAAAATTTTTCTTAGTAAATCCTTGATAACAAAAGCATTATTGTATTTAAAGATTTTTTTTATCTAGCATTTCAAAGAAAAATTTGCTTTGTATTATACAAAACACTAATTTTGCACCATCAAAAACAAAGAGAGTTGGCAGAGTGGTCGAATGCGGCGGTCTTGAAAACCGTTGACTGTCACAGGTCCGGGGGTTCGAATCCCTCACTCTCTACCAAACAAAAAGCTTGTCGTGCGACAAGCTTTTTTTATTTTTCTCCTTTTTTCTTTATAAAAATACACTTTTAATCCCTACTGTGCTTGATTAGCAAGTGCTTCTAGTAACTCCTCAAATTTATTCATGGTTTGTATAAAAAGTACCCACCTGCTGTTTAAAAGCTGAAGCTGCTAAGATGCCTTGGTATTCTTTTTTTTCGGAATAAAGGGTAAGTCCTAATAACTGCCAATCAACGGTGGCTCTTACCGTATAAGTAAACTGGTGGGCTTTTGTTGGCGTGATGTTTAAATATAGGGGAGTCCAACGAATGCCATAAAAAAAGCCTTTGCTCCAGTGATTGGCCCTAATAGGCACGGTAAGATGCTGGCTATTTTCACCCAATAAAATACTGATGCCATGGGTTGCCATGCCCCATCCTTCGCTCGCCAAATTGATTTCTTTGAGGTAAGTCAGGTCGCTGATGCGTTCTTCTTTGCTGGTAAAATCCCATACTTTGGGGGAAACTTGAGGACTAGGGTTGGTCAGAGATTCGATAGGGGGATGTATCGTAAAACAAATCAATCCAACCAAAAAAATAAGCGAGGCAGGCAAACCAAACTGTTGCCGAAGTAAACGAGTGGCTTTATAGCTTACATATAAAAAGCATAGCAACAAACCGAGGTTTAATAAACTCCATAATACGTGTAACATTCTGATAAATAATTAAATGAGGCTCAATTATGATTTCAAGTTGCTATCAAAAGCCCAACTAAAGCAGATAGAGCGACCTGACCACGTTTTCTAATATTGTGTAAATACTCAAAGAAACCCAAATAATATGGGAGTCTTTCTTGAGAA
>JAAFJE010000011.1 GCA_013298025.1 Cytophagales bacterium
TAAAGTATTGTGGAAACAATATTTGGCTTTTGAGGGGTTAAAAGAAAAAAAGGTTATAGTCAAAAAATCAAGTATTTACCCCGATGCCGATAGCCCCGAGCCAACAAAAATGTATTTGATAGAAGGGGATGTATTTGTGGTGTTAGAGGAAAAAAATGATCGGATAAAAATACGTTACTTTGGCAAAAAGAAAGTAGAGGGTTGGATTAAAAAAAACGAAGCCAATTAGGTATGGTTTTTACTCATGGCATGACTTATCACATGATGCTAAGATACACAAATGATTGTCAGTCATGGCATGAGTAAAAGCCTAGCTGTTTCAAGTTTAACAACTTGGAACAACAAATCAAGTGCAGTCTCCGACTGCACCACCAGTACAACCAATAGCAAAGATTGAATACTTTAGTAGGTTCAATTTGAGCAAGGTCGCAGTCGAAGACTGCTTTGTATTCGGCGTTCCAAGTTCTTACACTTGAAACAGCGAGTGGATTACGCACAGCTTGTTGGAGATAACTCCAACAAGGGTGAACAAACCTCCATACATCCAGTTCATAAACCAAAAAATCATATAAAAAACCATCAAAATGAAAACAACAAGCACTATTCTGTTATTGTTACTTATCCTAAACACGAGCTTGGGGCAAGGACAAGCGCCTTTAGTTTCAATGAAACAAATACAAGGAATATGGAAAGGAAGCTCTGTAGAAATAGGGGAAAAAGATCTCATAATATATCATAACATCTACCTGATTGTCAAAGGAAATAAAGCACTACAAATCTATCAAGATTATAAGAAGCCTTCGTCGTTTCTGATATTTTCAGATCCTTTTTCTTATATTGGGTTTGATAATCCCCAAAAACCACAACCAAAAAAAATCTCTGATTTATCAGATAAAGGGTCTATTTTATGTTTTTATCATGTACAAGGTAAGGACTATGACAATCGAGGTAATATTTTACCTAGTGCCACCGAAATGAGTAATTTTATAACCTATAATGAAGATATTGAAGACCGTGAGCCTGGCGATACATCTAATTATTTACGTTTGTATGGGACTAGTCCTGATGACTATGAAGACTATGTAAATGTGACAAAAGTAGCCGATGCTTTTCTTTTACAATTGCATAAGTATAATAAAGTATTGTGGAAACAATATTTGGCTTTTGAAGGGTTAAAAGAAAAAAAGGTTATTGTCAAAAAATCAAGTATTTACTCCGATGTAGATAGCCCCGAGCCAACAAAAATGTATTTGATAGAAGGGGATGTATTTGTGGTGTTAGAGGAAAAAAATGATCGGATAAAAATACGTTACTTTGGCAAAAAGAAAGTAGAGGGTTGGATTAAAAAAAACGAAGCAAATTAGGTATGGTTTCAACGCTCAACTCATGCCATGACTTATCCCATAAGGCTGATGATAAGTCATGGCATGAGTCGTGAGATGTTTTGCACTCGCTGTTTCCGCCTTCGTTGGAGTTATCTCCAACGAAACGAGCCCCCCGCTGTTTCAAGTTTAACAACTTGGAACTGTCTTGTCCTAAAATAAACAACTGATAATCATTTACTCATCTAGCAATTCGGCAATATTCTCGCTTTTGTAGGTAGCAGTTTCGGCATCGACAATTTCGCTGATTTGTTTCATGACCTCAAAAAAAACTTGGATTTTCTCCTCTCCTATTTTGTCATAAATTAAATTATTAAACAACAACACGCCACTTTTTGCTTTGTCACGCTTGCGTTTGCCTTCCTCGGTCAAAAACACCTTTACCACACGACGGTCGTCTTCGTCGGTTTCTCGGCGAATCCATTTTTTATCTTCCAACGTTTTGAGCATGCGGGTAAGGCTGCGGGCTTCTAGCCCTAGGGCAGGAGCAATTTTGGTAGCAGGTGTACCATTTTTATCTATATTGAGAAGTACGTACCCGATAGCCATAGTCATATCAAACTGGGCAGCATAGAGGTTGTACATCCTACTAATGGCGTGCCAACCCGATTTTATGTGGTGGTCAACAGTTTTGTCTGCTTTCATACGAATCAAATTAGATTTTCAATATTGAATTGTTCCTACCCTAGACGAATATGCCAAGCCATCTGGGTTTTGACGGCTTTCATTTGTGTAAATTTGTTTAAGTTTAAAATATTATGCAAGCATACCAATAGATTTATTTTGGCTATTCATTGCTTGAGGTACGGAAAAATCACGAACTCGACACAACACCTCTTTCGTGTAGCACTAGCTTAAATCCAAGGAATCATCAAAAAAGTTCCATAAAAAAAGGGAAGAAAAACTTCCCTTTTATTTTATTTTTACCCCTTTCATTCTCCGAACTTTGGTACTTGTGTTGCTCAAAGTACTTTTTGCCAGCATCAGTCTGATACGGGAACTTCCGTTCATGACAACCAGATAGGTATTGCCATCGTAGTCGAGCCTCGAAAAATTGGGACTACCATTGGCATCGGTTAGTTGGTAAAAGTACTCGCCTTTTTCTCCAGGAATAGGCGAAAATCGTAGGTAGGCTTCTCCTTCGCCTCTTTCAAATGCCACCGACAATACACCATCTTCTGTTTTTTGCACCATACCTGGGGTATTTTTATCTAAAGTGATGCGGTTGATAAACCGACCATTTTTGAATACCACTTTCCCCGATTTGATTTTTGCATTGGAAGAAGGTACTTCCCTTTCGAGCGTCAAAGGATTGTCGTTATAAAACTGAACTTTCGTTACGTCAAGTTCATTTTCTTCTAAAGCGTGCATCATTGTTCCTGTCAGATACACATTTTTTTGACAGCTCGCAAGCCCTAGGGTGGATAGAAATAATATGAGGATTCGTTTTTTCATGGTTTATGCAACGATGCTTTTAGTGTAAAAATACATAAATCTGCCAATATTCTCTAAAAAAAACAGGAAATACAAGCAGATTTATGTTAAAAATAGCTTAAAATTTGTACCATACCGCTGTATGATTCCTATTTACGACTAGCAAACAAGTGGTAATCGGCACATTCTCGTAGGGCTTGTTTTTGGTACTGTGTTTTGGCAAATTCGCTGCGGAGCAAGGTAAAATAGTGCGAATAATTGCGTATTTTTTCTTGCTTAATACGGCGTTCCATCGCTTCGTAATCTTCTTCACCTCCTTGCGTAGAAGCATATACAAAAAACTGGGCTTCTTCGCAAGCGGCAGCCCCAAAGCAAGCCTTGGCAGCCAATTCTTTGTCAGGCGATTTGAGGGCTATTTCAAAATAGCCTTTGGCTTTGTTGGCTTGGTAATAATCTATTTCAAAGTTTTTTTCTTCGTAAGTATTTACCTCAGCCGAACTCCTCGCTCGCTTGCAGAGTATCCACGCATTGCCCTGATAGCTCATATTGTAAGCCCCACAACCGAGGGTATAGGCAGCTTCAAAATCGCTTGGATTGTCGGCAAGGCGTTTGGCCATAGCTGTCATGGTTTGGGCAAAATCGAGCGGAGTACCCGTGTAGCGTACATTTTTATTGTTGGTCGTCAACACAAAAGGATTATACCTAAAATTGCCTTGCCAAGGGTCTTTCGTCCATGTTGTAGTTGGTACTTTCGCAAACGCATCGGCCGCTTTGGCGTATTGATGGGCTGTCAATGCTCTTCTGCCCAACAAGACATACAAATGCTCGTCGCTAAAGCCCGTCATGCCCTGCAAAAGGGTATCGAAAGGCGATTTGTTGGTTTGGTGAAAATAGCTAATCACCTCTTCGATGGTTTCGGCGGCGGTAGTGTCTTCGATGGCATACATATCTACCTGCGAACTAAAACCTGCATACTCGAAACCACTATTCACTTGATAGCTCGCCAAGGTAGCCATCAAATACGCTTTGGCTTTGGCAAAAGGTACTTGTACTTTACGCACTTTATTTTTTTCGCCCGAACAACTCGCAAACCAACCCGTTTTAGCTTTTTCTTCTACTATTTTTCTACCATAATACCTCGCTATCAATTGCTTAGTTGCTTCGTTGAGGGCGTTGCTCATCCTGAAATTATGCGGCTTGGCAAAGGCTTGTAGCACAGGTACCAAGTTTTGCTCTAAGGTCGAATCAACCGTTTCGGCTTGGTTGGTCAGTAATAATAATTCTTGGATTTTCAATTGTTGTTGTAAGCTTGTGCTTGGCTTGGCTACAAGCTTGGCTTCTGCAAGATAAGCGGCAGACTCAGGAAAATCTTTTTCTACATAAGACAAATACGAAAGGGCTGCCAACCAAAAACCTTTATCCGATAATTGAGGATTTTGCGAACACGACAACGCAAAAGAGCGAAGTTTTTCCCAATAGGAACCAGCTTTTTCTTGGGCTTCCTTGGCGGCATTGGCATCGGGTGCTTCGCCCCAATAGCTATTTTGGGTATAAAAACTAAACTCATTTTTGTTGATTTCACGGGACATAACCAACTCAATCAAAGGATTTTTAGGGTCGAGCTCGACCATTTTTTCTAAAAATTTTAATCCTTCATTGTGTTCTCGAATGGCGGCAAAAGCATATACAGCAGCCTTTTCATGATTGGTTTTGGCGTAAGTCAAGGCTTCCTCTTGAAAACCCAAACCATAAATTCTGACACTTAAATCTGCCTGATTGCGACGGCTTGGACATTGGTCGAAAACTTGGGCAAAATGATAAAATGCTTGTACCGAATCGCCTTTTGCCAATAAAGCCCCAGCCTTGCGTGACAATGCCCAATAGGACAAATACGATTTCTTTTTAAGTGGCTCAATGTATTGGTCATACCCCTGAATGGCCTCGTCGGGGGCATGGTTGAGCATTGCCAATTTGACCAACTGAAAGCCGTAGCGTTCCTTGATAAACTCATCTTTAACCGTCGGAATCACCTGTTTAATCTCTTGAAACAAGTTGGCTAAGGCTACAGTATCTACTTTGGTTTCGGTAAAATAATCGACGGTTACGTCTTTGTACGCTTCGTTGATAGCCTTGATTTTTTCGAGGTATGCAAAAGCTTCAGTGTTTTGTTTGCTTTGCAAATACTGCTGCAAACCCAAGCCTTTTTCATAAAGCGAGGCACTGATGGCTTTTTTCGATACTTTTCCTTTGACATACTTGCTCCACGCTTCAAGGTGCAATGCCTCGTCGTGGTCCACGGTATCGCCTTGGCGTTCGTAAGCGTCAACGTCGGTATATTCGTCATAAAAAAACTGCGACGAATAGCTATATTTCAAATCACTTCGACGGGCGTTGGTGCTTTCGGGCATGAAATAACTGATAAATTCGTCGTAATCGACAAGTCCCGGGCCGCAAGCCAAGAGGGTAAAAATAGCGAGTGCTTTGATAGACTTTTTAGAGAGGCTGATATAATTGCTGAATTTGGGCATGGGTATAAATTGTTAAGCTTTTGCCATCTAAATGATACAAAGCAAATGTAAGATTTTGATTGGATATTTTTCTTTTTACATAAGAAGAAGTGTGAAAAATATCTTCAAAACTTGGTTCTTCTACCCGAAACACATCGCCCTTGCGAATAGCCAAATGCCAAGCCGAGGTATCTTTTTGGGCAATGTACCGATTGGCTTCTGCTCGAAAAGCGTGCAAATGCCGTAAGTCACTGCTACCTAGGGTATTGATAAAATACATAAAGCGATGGTTACGATACACGATTGTCCAATAAAAAGCGGGCATTACCACATCTAAAGGCAAAGGATAAGTATCTAATCGACTGGCGTATTGTTGGAAAATAGCAGGGTCGAAAATAGAATTGGGCGTTTTTTCCAATTGCCAATCGCCCATATTATAGCACATAAGCATACCTCTCGCTACAGGAGGCACGCCCGTTCGCTCACTAAATTTGATTTGATGCAAACGAATCGTTGCCGACAACTGAGGGCATTTTCTACGTAAAACTTGTAAAAGTGCAAAATATTTTTTCTTCGTTTGTAAAGTCCAATCGCAATCAATTTGGATAGTCGCTGGCTTTTTTTGTAACCAAGCTTGGTTGATAGCTGTTATTTTTTGGTAAATTTTATCGGCCAAAGCTTTCACATAACGCCCTTCGAGGTGTGTCAAAGTACGGTTGGTAATATACACCACTGGCACTACGGCAAGTCCTTGCGAAGGCGTTTGTTTGGGTTGTACAATCGCTTTAAAGGTAGGTTTTCCCCGTTGGTTATCAAGGTCTATGTCGAAATATTTGACATACACCTGCCGAATGGCATTGTTTTTCAAAAAGCTTTTTTCCTCGGCAGTCGGGTCGAATGCCGTTTTCCAATGATACACGGCTGGCGTGATAGCTTTGGGAGGTTTTTCACCTTCGCAGCCCGTCCATACACAAGCCAAAATCAGTAATATAATCGCAGCGATGTTGTTCATAGCCAAGGCATTGATACGAAAAAAGCGGTACAGGATTGCTGCACCGCTTTTTTCAAAAAGGTAAAAATCTATTAGATAACCGCTTCGGCCAATACCAACACTTTGTTGTTGAGTACTTCCACAACGCCACCGTCAATCGTGAACTCTTGCTTATCTGCGGCTAAAGTACCCTTACCCAAGGTAGAAACGATGGGGGCGTGGTCTTTCAAAATTTGGAACGAACCATTGATACCTGGTAGCGTTACAACTGAAACTTCGCCAGAGAATACCGTTTTATCGGGAGTAATGATTTGTAAATTCATTTCTATAAGAATTTGAAAATTTGAACATCTGAAAATTTGAAAAGCATTCAAATCAAAAGTGTGTTCATTATTTTCAAATTAACACACTTTCAAATTTTCAAATTATTTCGCTGCGTCTGCCAATAATTTTTCTCCTTTAGCAACAGCATCTTCGATAGTACCTACCAAGTTGAAGGCTGCTTCTGGCAAGTAATCGTATTTACCATCAATGATTTCGTTGAAACCTTTGATAGTATCGTTGATGTCAACCAAAGCACCTTTCAAGCCTGTAAATTGTTCGGCTACGAAGAAAGGTTGCGACAAGAAACGTTGCACACGACGAGCACGAGCTACCACCAATTTGTCTTCTTCCGACAATTCGTCCAAACCAAGGATAGCGATAATATCTTGTAATTCTTTGTAACGTTGTAAGATTTCTTTCACACGTTGAGCCGTATTGTAGTGCTTATCGCCCAATACGTCGGCAGAAAGAATACGAGAAGTAGAGTCTAATGGGTCCACCGCAGGATAAATACCTAATTCGGCGATTTTACGAGACAATACCGTAGTAGCATCTAAGTGGGTAAATGTAGTAGCAGGAGCAGGGTCAGTTAAGTCATCGGCAGGTACATAAACCGCTTGTACAGAAGTGATTGAACCACGTTTTGTAGAAGCAATACGCTCTTGCATCGCACCCATTTCAGTTGCCAATGTTGGCTGATAACCTACCGCAGAAGGCATACGACCTAAAAGAGCCGATACCTCAGAACCTGCTTGTGTAAAGCGGAAGATGTTGTCGATAAAGAAAAGAATATCACGACCTTTACCTTCGCCTTCGCCATCACGGAAGTACTCGGCGATTGTCAAACCCGACAAAGCCACACGTGCACGAGCACCTGGAGGCTCGTTCATTTGACCGAAGATAAACGTAGCTTGTGATTCTTTCAAAGCGTCTTCGTCAACTTTGCTCAAATCCCAGCCACCTTCTTCCATCGAGTGTTTGAAGGCTTCACCGTATTTTACGATACCCGATTCAATCATCTCACGCAACAAGTCGTTTCCTTCACGAGTACGCTCACCCACACCAGCAAATACAGAAAGACCTTCGTAAGCTTTAGCGATGTTGTTGATAAGTTCTTGAATCAATACAGTTTTACCTACACCAGCACCACCAAACAAACCGATTTTACCACCTTTTACATAAGGAGCAAGCAAGTCAATTACTTTGATACCCGTGAAAAGTACTTCTGTAGAAGTAGCTAGTTCTTCAAACTTAGGAGCAAGACGGTGGATAGGCATACCTTTTGCAGAAACTGGCTGTGGAATACCATCGATAGCCTCTCCTACTACATTGAACAAGCGACCTTTGATGCCATCGCCTGTAGGCATGGCAATAGCCTGACCTAAGTCGATTACTTCTTGACCTCTTTGAAGACCTTCTGTACCTTCCATTGCGATAGTACGTACACGGTCTTCACCTAAGTGTTGTTGTACTTCAAGGATAACTTTTGTGCCGTTGGCTTTTTTTACTTCCAAGGCATTCAAAATTGTAGGGAGTTTAGAGCCTTCGCCCTCGAAGCTCACATCCACAACCGGACCGATTACTTGCGTAACCTTTCCTTTATTGACTGCATTTGCCATTTTGTATTGTGATTTTGTTATCTGATTATCAAGTGATTAAGCAAATTGTTATTTGCTATACCGTTTCAGTGTGCAAAATTAGCTGGTTATTCTCAGATAATCAATCGTTATTTTTGGATTTTTACCAGTTTTTTTGCTGAAAAGGTATATATTTTATTGAATGTTATTTAGGTAAGGCTACTGTCATACACCATCCTTACAAGCCCTATTTCTTGGTTTTATTATGCTTTGCTCTTGTTTATCTACCAAAAAGCATTCTTTTCGTTCGATTCATAAAAGACTTTTTACAAATAAAAGAGTGGTTTTTACTGAAAAAATACTCATTTTTTGTCTGTAAGGATTATCCAAAAAAAATGCAATAATTTATTAAACGGTTGTTCGTTAGTAGGGGCATCTGGTATGTTTGCAGAGAAAATCTGTATCTTTACAAGCAATTGAACTCTTTTTATCCGCAAAAACATCGTTATGACACAGCTTTTTTTTTGGAAAAATTGGCAAAAAAATACACAATACCTGTTCTTCTTCGCCTTTCTATCGTTCTTGATTAGTATTGCTCTCCTTAGTTTTTTTCACATCAATTACTTACAAAACGTGATTCATTGGGATGTACTCAGCGAACTGGGCGAAACGTCTATCACGGTTGAACAGCATAAAATCGGGCAAGAAACCCTCTCCATTCCTGCCAAAGCATTTTTTGTGAGCGAGCAATTTCTTGCCTCAACTATGGCCATCAACACCACCGCCAATGGGCTATACCTGTGTTTGGCTTGTATAGCGTTGGCACTCATCCATACCGGACTCACCTTTTGTAGCCGTATTTGGTACTTGGCTTTGATGGGCTTAAATGTATTTTTACTCATGGCTTATCGTTGGGATTTATTGCTCAATAAGGCTGAAAACTGGGTTGGGTTGGGTATTATTTTGGGCTGTATAGTACTGAGTTATACCTTTCATGCCTTATACACCCAACTCCATGCCCTCGGACGCTTTATTGGATTTTTCCTATTTTTTGCTCTTGCAGGAGGCATCTGTGTAGCCCTTTCGCCCATGCCGAATGGCATCGCTCATTTAGCGAGCTATCAGACTTTAGCAGGAATTGTTGGCACGGGGATTATCGCCTTTGGGTTGTCGTATGCCATACCATATACTTTTCTGACAGTTACTACGAGCCAACCCAACGGACAAAGTTTACTCAACTTTACCGTACTGACTTTCACTTACCTTGCCAATGTATTGCTGGTGTTTCTGCACAACAACCACAGCATCGACTGGCAAATGCTTTACTTGAGTCCGTTTTTGTTGTTGGTGACTTCGTGTATCCTTGGACTATGGCAACTCAAAGCCCGCATGACTGTACTGGCAGCCATCATTCAGCGAGAATTTGCCGCCGTACTGCTCTTGCTTGGCTTAGGAATATGGGCCATAGCCACTTGTATGTATGCGTTTGCTACCGCCAACGACCCTTTGATTGAAGTGCTAGAAGACCTCATTGTTTATAGCCATTTGGTGATGGGTACGTTGTTTTACTTGTATGTGTTGGTAAACTTTTACCCTTTGTTTACCAAACAAATGGCGGTGCATAAAGTGGTTTTCAAGCCTATCAATTTGCCCATTTATGTTTTTCGGATTGTGGCATTGATTGTTTTGATGGGGCTTTTTTCCATGAAATCTTTTTTTATCATCTACCAAACATGGGCAGGATTTTACAATGCACTGGGCGATAACGCCGTAGCCAACCAAGATTATACATTTGCCGAAATCACCTACAAACAAGCCCTCAGTAAAGAATACCGCAACCACAAAACCAATTACGCCCTTGCGAGTTTGGCCTTGTGGCAAAACGACAACGAAACAGCCGCTTTTTATTTCAAAAGAGCTTTAGAAAAAAATCCTTCACCTTTTGCCTACGAAGGATTAGCCCGCTCGTTTGCCGACAGAGAAAAGGTATTTGATGCCCTATTTGTCTTGAAAGAAGGACTGACACATTTTCCAGCAAATGGCGAATTACAAAACAACCTGGCGTATTTTTTTGTCCGTACCCAAGCCCCCGACTCGGCCTTGTTTTATTACCAAAAAGCCTTGTCAAACAGCCAGCAACCTGCCGTTGTGGCAGCCAACTTGCGGGCATTTTGGACAAAATTTGGTAGCCCTGCCCAGCAAGCAGAAGCCCTCCAAAGCAACGATACATATAAAACCCCAAGCTATCTGGCCAATACTTACGCCCTTTCCCTGAGTACTGCACAGAAGCCCGACCATATTGCCAAACCTACGCTCGACACCGCACTCAATGTTTCGACCTTTGCCTTACTTTATAACCAAGCTTTATGGCAAAAAGACAAAGGCGATTATTTGCCTTTGGAAAGCTACGCCATGAAAGCATCGAACGACCAGTTTTCAGAAGATTTACTTTTTGCTCATGCCATTCAGCAATATTATAAAGGCGATAAACAATTGGTTTTTGAACAGCTTTGGGCTTGGGCAACCAACGACAGCACAGCAGCCAAAAGCAAATATTATCGTGTTTTACTGAATACTTTTATCAAAAAAGAAGCCCAAAGCCCTGTGAAAATACAAGCCATCAACAACGCCACAACGGCTCAGGTCATGGCTTGGCAACATCCACTCAATGCCGATGTACTTGACGCTTTGGTGGCTTATCACAATCGACAGAAGCATCCAGAAACGGGCTATCAGTTACTCAACAATGCCCTCAAATGGCGACAAGACAACGCCAAAATCTGGCAGTTGTACATTCTACAAGCCCTGAGCATAGGCATGAAAAGCTATGCAGACGAAGCCTTGGCAAAGCTCCAAAAAAGTTTTCCAACCGATTATCAGCGTTTTCTACCTCAATATCAAGCTAAAATCGCTCTTATCGAAAAACAAAACGAGGGTTTTCAATAAATCACTAAGTTTGTCGGAAATGTTGCTTATCCAACAACCTGTATTCACATTTAGCATTTGTCGTAATGAAAATCATCCAAACTAACCAGATTTCTAAACGCTACATCATGGGCGAAGAGATTATCGACGCACTCAAATCAGTTACTATTGAAGTAGAAAAAGGAGAATATGTTGCGTTTATGGGGCCGTCGGGTTCGGGCAAATCTACATTGATGAATATTGTAGGATGCCTAGATACGCCTACGACTGGCACTTACATTTTGAATGGACAAGATGTAAGCCAAATGAGCGATAACGCCTTGGCAACGGTACGCAACAAAGAAATTGGCTTTGTATTTCAAACCTTCAACTTATTGCCCCGACAAACAGCCCTCGACAACGTAGCTTTACCACTCATTTACGCTGGTTACTCTAAGGCCGACCGCATCGAAAAGGCTATGCTTGCCCTCAAAGGTGTGGGTCTTGAAAACCGGGCTGGACACAAGCCCAATGAACTTTCGGGAGGGCAACGCCAGCGTGTAGCAGTGGCAAGGGCTTTGGTTAATGACCCTTCTATCCTACTCGCCGATGAACCCACAGGAAACCTTGATACCAAAACCTCTTACGAAATCATGGATTTGTTCGACCAATTACATTCAAAAGGCAATACGATTGTGATGGTAACACACGAAGATGATATAGCCCAATACGCCCATCGCATCTTACGATTGAGAGATGGATTGGTAGAAAGCGATAAAATCAACACCAATGTACGCAAAGCAAAGACTTTATAAAAAACTACAAATCAAGCATTTATAAATTTTTTAAAAAATATTTACCCAAAAATTTGCATTATATATTCCAACCTACTAATTTTGCAGTCCAATACAACACCGCAGGATGGAGCAGTAGGTAGCTCGTTGGGCTCAAGTTGTTGCAAAATTGAAAACTTTAGATTCACTCGTTTAGAGTTTTTTACATCAATTTGCAAAGGGGCTGCGTAGAAAGAAATTTTTACGTGATTTTTTGTCAAATTCGGGGAAGCCTTAGAGTATGGTAATCCCGAGCCAAGCTTTGAGAAATCAAAGAAGGTGTAGAGACTGAATGGCAAATACCTGACCGAGCAATCGAAGGTAAAGAGACAGTCCAGACCACAAACAGAAATGGTAGCGAAAGCTATAGTGGTAAGCATAACCCAAAGGCCGCAGGTTCGAGTCCTGCTCCTGCTACTAATTTTAAAAGCCAATTATTTGAAATTCAAGTAGTTGGCTTTTTATTTTGTCTATACTTTTATGAATACTGATACTAAGCTCAAAGGTGATATTGCAGAACAAGCAGTAATATATAATGCACTTAAAAAAGGCTGGGGTGTACTAAAACCTATAGGTGATAGACTTCCATACGATTTAGTTTTAGATATAGATGGTTCGCTCATTTAAAATACAAGTAAAAAGTGCTTGGTTTGATGAAAAAAGACAAAATTTTGTCGTAGATAACAGGCGAACCAAGACTAATCGACGTAGAATGGTTAGAACATACTACCATGCAAGTGATTTTGATTTTGCTATCGTTTATATTGAGCAATTAGAAGTATTCTATATCATCCCTGTGCTTACTTTTATTAGCTACAGTTCTGAAATTCATTTAGTTGAAATGCAAAATCGACAACGAAGAGCCAAATCATTCGAGTTTAGAGAAGCGTGGCATCTTCTTCAGAAATCTTCTTTGTCTCCAACTACTTAAAAAGGCTTTTAATGGAACAACTCAATCATAAAGCTGGCTTTGTCAGTATCATTGGCAAACCCAATGTTGGTAAATCTACCTTAATGAATGTCTTGGTAGGCGAACGCCTCTCTATCATTACTTCAAAAGCCCAAACGACTCGGCATCGTATCATGGGTATTTTGAATGGAAAACACCAAGATACCGATTTTCAATTGGTTTACTCCGATACGCCCGGTATTATTTTACCTAAATATGAGCTTCATAAGTCGATGATGACTTTTGTGCATAGCTCGCTAGAGGATGCCGATATTATTTTGTTTGTCACAGATATTTTTGAAAAATACGACGAAGACAACGTAATCGACAAGCTTCGCCGCATCGACCACGTGCCTGTTTTTCTGCTTATCAATAAAATTGATTTGGCAACAGAAGAACAAGTACAAGAGAAAATTGCCCATTGGCGTGAGCGTTTTCCAACCCAAGAAATTATTCCGATTTCGGCTTTAGCCCAACAAAATATTGGACTGATTTTCGATAAAGTCGTAGAAAGATTGCCTGTTCATCCGCCTTATTTCGACAAAGATGAACTAACCGACAAGCCCGAACGCTTTTTTGCAGCAGAGATTATCCGAGAGAAAATCTTTAAGAATTATAAAAAAGAAGTGCCTTACTCTTGCGAAGTAGCCATTGTGAGCTTTAAAGAAGAAGAACGCATCATTCGGATTTCTGCCGAAATTTATGTCGAACGCATTACGCAAAGGGCTATCCTTATCGGGCATAAAGGCGAATCTATCAAAAAAGTAGGTACGCAAGCCAGAGAAGAAATGGAACAGTTTTTCGGGAAAAAGGTCTTTCTCGAACAATTTATCAAAGTTGAACCCGACTGGCGACAAAAAGCCCAAAAACTCAAACAGTTTGGGTATAGTCAGGATTAAGTTATTGAGTGATTTGTGATTGAGTGATTGAGTAAATTACGAGTTAATAAATTGATTTTCATTTATTTAATCAAAACAAAAGCGTCATATTCTAAAAATAAAATCACCAATTCACAATTGGCTCATTCACAATTTTGCATTAATACTTATCTCATACATTCTTCTACCCCTAGCATAAACATCATTTTTTCAACCGAGGTGCTTAGATACAACAATTGTCGTGGAGATAATGCAAGCAATCGCTTATGTATCTAGGAAACAGCTCAAAACATATCATAAAATGTCAAATATTGTAGCTATTGTAGGTCGCCCAAACGTGGGCAAATCTACGCTTTTCAACCGCCTTATCGAACAAAAAAAGGCGATTATGGACAACGTTTCGGGTGTAACCCGTGACCGCCACTATGGTTTTGCCGAATGGACGGGCAAATACTTTACTGTCATTGATACAGGTGGCTATGTGCATGGCTCAGAAGATACCTTTGAAGAGGCCATTCGTGAGCAAGTAGAATTGGCAATTGAAGAAGCCAGTGTGTTGTTGTTTGTGGTTGACTGCCAAACGGGCTTAACCGATTTAGATAAAGATTTTGCAAGCGTTTTGCGTCGTTCTAAAAAGCCTGTGTATGTGGTTGCCAACAAAGCCGATACGTATGAAAAAGGACTCAATGCAGCCGAATTTTATGAATTAGGTATAGGCGACCCTTATACGATTGCGGCAGAAAGTGGCTCTGGTACAGGCGATTTACTCGACCAAGTAGTGAGTCATTTCCCCGAAGAAGGCACAGAAAACCCTTATGCAGGGATTCCGAAAATTGCTATTTTGGGCAAACCCAACGTAGGTAAATCTTCCTTCCTAAATGCCCTGTTAGGTAAAGAGCGTAGCATCGTGACCGATATTGCTGGTACAACCCGTGATGCCATCGACAATCATTATACGCTTTATGGCAAAGATTTTATCATTACAGATACCGCTGGGATTCGTCGCAAAGCGAAAATCGACGATAACCTCGAATACTACTCTATCTTACGCTCGCTCAAAGCAATGGAAGAATGCGACGTAGCGGTGGTAGTCGTAGATGCCACTACCATCGACCCACTCACAGGCTTGCAAGCCCAAGATATGAACATCATTTCGATGGCCGATAAAGCTAAAAAAGGCATTGTATTGATGATTAATAAATGGGATTTGGTAGAAAAAGATTCGATGACTTCTAAACGTTTGGAAGATGCCATTCGCCAACGTCTAGCACCGATTAATTATATGCCTATCATTTTTACTTCGGTAAAAGACAAAGTGCGTATTTTTCAGGCGGTAGAAAAAGTATTGGAGGTATATGAAAACAAAACCAAACGTATTGCTACTTCTGTGCTCAACGATGTGATGTTGAAGGTAATCGAAAATTATCCTCCTCCAGCTTGGAAAGGAAAATACATCAAAATCAAGTACATTACGCAATTGCCTACCAAATCGCCGTCGTTTGTGTTATTCTGTAATTTACCTCAATACATCAGAGAAAGTTACGAACGCTATTTGGAAAATAAGTTTAGAGAACATTTTGATTTCTCAGGTGTTCCGATTCAATTATTTTTCCGTAAAAAATAAACGTATCAACCTACGTCACGCCCCATTTTATCGCTTCCATCAGCATAAAATGGGGCGTATTGCTTTAAAAATAGGCAACCATACCCATCCATCGCTTCTAAAGTATCATAACACACTACCCAGCAAAGGGCAAGTGTTGTAGCCATACCAAACGATACGCTACAACAGGTAGAATACGAGAAAACTGACAGTTGTACTTATGTTGAAAGCAATATGGATTAAAGGACAGACAAAAACAGAGAAAATAAACAAACATCTATCAATAATTTGTAAATTTACTGACTAACAATTAGATAAAAGATGAAGGCTAAATATGTAAACCCATTTACGGACTTTGGTTTTAAGAAAATCTTCGGAGAAGAAGCTAGTAAACCATCACTTATCGACTTCCTAAATGCGTTATTACCAAACAAAGGTAAAATCGTTGATTTGATTTTTAAAAATAACGAGCAACTTGGACAGACAGACGCTGATCGAAAAGCCATTTATGATATCTACTGTGAAAATGAAAAAGGTGAAAAGTTTATAGTAGAACTACAAAAAGCCAAACAGAACTATTTCAAAGAAAGAACGATTTACTACTCAACTTTCCCAATTAGAGAACAAGCTGAAAGGGGAGAATGGAATTATAATCTGAAAGCAGTTTATTGTGTTGGCATTTTAGACTTTACATTTGATGATTATGAATCTGAACCTGAAAAAAAAGAGGTTGTTCATACCATCAAATTAAAAAATCAACATGGCAAAACATTTTATGAAAAACTGACTTTTATCTATCTTGAAATGCCCAACTTCAAACGAAAGGAAAACGAACTTGAAACCCGTTTGGATAAATGGCTTTATTTTATCAAATATTTAGAAGATTTCCAGACCATTCCATCGATATTTATCGACGAAGTGTTTAGTCAAGCCTTTGAGAAAGCTGAACTTGCAAAACTTGGACAAGAAGAATTAGCAAATTATGAAAGCAGCTTGAAAACCTATAGAGACTTGAAGGGAGTTATTGACACAGCTTTTGACGAAGGGATAAATGAAGGAATTTTAAAAGTTGCAAGAAAGATGAAACTCAGAGGGCTTTCACCTTTGGATATTTCCGATTTGACAGGGCTTTCAGAAACAGAAATAAGCAAACTGTGAAAAAATACTGTTCCACATAAGAGTTAATGACAAGCAAGGCAGATGGAATGAAGTTGAGTTTTTATTTTTAAATATTGGTACTATACATTCTCTTGGTGCCATAGATATTATTATTTGTTAGGGGCATTTCATTATCTATTTTTGAATAAACGGGCTAAGTAGTTTTTTGGGGGTAAAACTAAAAAAATATAGCAACTTTTGCTTTTTTAAGACTTTTTACTTGGCTCTTTTTTCTTAACCCAAATAGAAGTAATATCATGCGTTTACCCTATTTTTCCTGAACAGTTCTGTCAACCATTTTTGCCACAGGATATAATCTAAGTGGCAATCATATTGAAATGATTAATCATGAATTTTATCGAATGCTTGCTAAGATATTCTTACTTGTTTTAATTGTCTTTGTGTACCAAATCCAATACTTTTTCTTTTACCCAAACCTATATGGTTGGGAAGATTGATATTGGAATAGTACGAAATATTAAATGCTTTCATTTTTATTTCATCAGTATGAGTATAAACAGAAGTGAAGCCAATATCTTCTACAGTTTCAATTTGAACTACCAAATCTTGATTGAGCATTTCAAAGCCAATATTTTGACAGAAATCTAAAATATTATTAACAATCATTTTTTCTAACTCTGTTACTCTATTAACTAAACCTTTTTGGGTAATCCATGCCTCCAGATTACTCGAATTAAAAGGTAAAAAGTAATGGATATAATAGAGCGATGGCTCATCCAACATGATTATTTCTGTATTCCAACTTTCTAATTGAAAAGAAGCCATTTCTGGCGGCAATTCGCATAGATATTTCCCAATAAGCTCGCTGATAGCTTCGCAACCCTCTTCTATCCCAAACAAAGATGCTTTGCCTTTGTAAGAACGAAATTGAATTAAAGGGTATCTCATCATGTTTCCACCATCGGGCGTATGATTATGAAAAAGAGCATTTTGCCATTCCATTAAATCATTAATAAAACTTCTAAAAAAAATAATTTCACCGCTTTTCAAAGGCATATTTGGAAAAATCAACTGCAATGTTTTTATATTTTTTGCCATATAATTGCTTGTTTTTCAGAGGTAAAACTAAGTTTTATCCATCCTAAAGGTTGATTATCAGAAGTCAATGTTCTGGTTGTAGGAAAATCGTCTGGTTTTTCGCTTTTCATCATCAATTCCATTAGTTTCACATAAACATTATGGTCTTCTTGCTTTACTGCTAAAGCCATTGAGTTATTCAGAAAATGTTTACCAAAACCTATTCGCATAATCGCCTCATTAGTATTGACTATTTCAGACTCCAATCCTTCGTAAAATGTCTTTAAACTAACATTTGAAGCCGTACTCAATTCTTCTTTGATAAAATCTTCCGAAAATTTGTTGATAATTTTAAACAACGTTTTATACATTTCTTTGCTTTGAAGAAACTTTAAGGAAGGATGATAGATTTGATTCAAGCTAAAAGTGTTAGACGGAATTTGAATTTGAAAATCAAAAAGTGTGTCAGCTTCAATGGTTTCAACCAAAAAAGGAATAGCTTCTTCTTTAGATTTTTCATTGTAAATATTTACTCTTTTCATAGATTCAATCACAATGCTTTGATTATCAATTGAAGGAGAATCTATTACTCGTAAAAATGAAGCATCATAAGGGATGTCTTTATACTTAGGTTTTTGATTTTCGTCTAAATCTGGCTTTCCGTTGGGAAGCTTTTGGGGTTTTTGATTAGGAAATAATTTAGCTTCTAAAGCTTTGGTAAATTCTTCTTCAATCCTATTTTTTGCTTCATTAATCTCTCTTTGGGAGACATTTACTATTTCCTTTTGTTCTTTACTTAACTTTTGAAAATCAAGAAATCTAATGAAATTTATAAATGGAGAATTATTCTGGTTTCTGAGTAAATTCTTCTGTTCGTAACTAAAAAGGTTACTGGCAATAATAATTTGAGTACATTTTTGTATCTTTTTTTCTAAGTCGTTATATACTTGGTCGATATACTTTACAAACTCCTTCAAATGAGTCTTGCCATCGCTCATCAACCAATTATACAAAATAGCGGACTTAATTGCTCCTTTCATGGTACTACCAGAAATATAAGGGCGATTTCTGGTTTTTAACAGCCCTCTTAAAGTTAATGAATGCCCTAACTCTAAGCCACGGATTCTATACTTTTCACCAGTCAGTAAAGTTTCTATATCTACATCTAATGTATCTTTTACTAATTTAGAAAAATTATCACGATAACTATTATTTTGCATTCCTTTATCCATACCCTGAATGAACGCATCAATTTTAGCATTGTCGATCCCTTTCAATCTGTTCAAATCAAGATAATAGAGATATTCATTATCATAAATATATTCTGAAAAAGAAGTTACCGCTTCTTGTTCATTGCCAATTGAGATGGGCGATAAGGTTTTGATTTTGAAATGATAAGTATGATTTAACCCTGCCATTGTTTTGTCCAGTTTTCGTGAATAGGTAATAAAAATCCTTTGCCATAACGCAAATATTCTTCCAGACTTCCCTGTGGTTTAATACTTGGATTATGCCCTATAGGTAAATCATTTTTTACTAAAGCTCCTTCTTTAATCATTCTGATTTGCTGTAATTTATATCCAGCATTTTCATCAGAGCCAAGTCTTCTTCCTCCTCGAATTAGGGTAGAATAATAATTTACTCTGTTGAGTTCTTCCAAATTGTAAGGAGAAATTAAGGACGCTGAACACATAAAGGTTGCTGAGGGTTTCAATGGATTGAGCTTAAATTCTTCAGTGCTTACACCCCAAAATTTACCACAACCAGTCGAACGTTCACCCCCTAAACCAAACTCAGGTAATAAACTAAGTACTAAATCTAATTTAGTTTTCCATTCTTCTGGGAGGTCGTGTTTTAATAAAAAATAAAAGTGAACAGAAAGTCCAAATTGTTCTAAATCTTGGATTTGGAGGTTTGCAAGCGAATAAAGAGTACCTTCCTGCACGGCTTTACTTACATGATTTCTTTGAGTAATACCAACACTTGATAATTGTAAAGAATCAAGGTTACTTTTTTCTATTAAACCTATGGCTGATAATTCATTTTTATAGCAGATAAACTTGTTATCAATTATGACAACTTTATCCGATAGAAAATCATCCGAGTTAAAACCTTCTTCCCAAATTCTTTTGGATACAAATGATATTTTTTTTTGTTTTTTGAAATTCAGCCTATCATTTCCCTGAACATTTTGAATAATTGGCTTGTGCAAAAAATAAAGATTAGAAGTATCTCTTTTACCTTTTAATAAGTAGCTACCAGATGAAATTTGAATTTTATTTTCATGGAATAGCTTGACAAATTGATTGGTATTCTGAAAATGGTCATTGTAAATATTAACAATAGCAGAAAAGATTGTATCCGAAAATGGGTAAACAGAGGTATGACTAAGTCTTGTATCATCTATACTATACTCACCAAAATGATATTGAGCAGTAGGTTTACACTCAAGAATGATTGAGGTTATGCTTCCCATGTAAATAATTGTTTATCAGTTTGTTCTTTTAGTGTGTACACATCAGATTGTATCTCAAACTCTTTTACTTTAACATCATCAAATTTTACTTTACCATATCCTCTTGAACCATAACCTCCTAAATAGTCATCCTCCAAAAGTTGCATAGCTAATTTTAATAATTTCAAGTGCTTTTCTATCTTCTTATCATCATAAGTATCATACACTAATTCAAATTCAAACTCAGAACCTTCTGGCACTCTTTCTACCTCACGTGGTTTATCTGCACCGCCAGAAACTCTTTTGATGATATTTTCCCATTTCGATTCTGTAAAGGTTCTATTTGTATATTCCTTAATATTACCAGTAACTTCTTTTGTATTGTCAAATCCCTTTACCAATACACAATCTCTCACCAATAATCTTGTTTTGTAAGCTTCGGTTTTAATACTTCCGTTAGCTTTTTTTCCAGCAATGCATCCAAAAATTTCTTTTAAAGTATTAGAATCTTCCTGAATTTCAGATGAGCCTTCATACTTTCCTAATAACGAACGTAATTTTCCTTTTAAAGAACTGCCTGGAATAAAAGGGACTCCTCTGCTCCGAACGATACTTAATTGTGGACTACCAAGTTCAAAATCATTGTTACCTACACCAATTCGTAATCCTGTTACAACAGTAATTTTTCCAGAGATTACTATTTTACCTGTTAATTTAGTTGTCATATTAATTATTTGAAGGGTTATAGAATTTATGATAATGAAGAAATGATGCCATAAAGTTCTTTATGCTTTGGTGCTGTTCTTCAAACTCAGTTTTACTAATTATGTTCAATAAGCTTTTGATTATCTTCTTTGAGGTCTCAGAATTTTGTTTTGCTGCTACAAATGCTATCTTAGGACGAACTAATTGAAGTTCTTGGAGTGATTCTGTTTGGTTGATAAGATTGTATAGCACTCTGACTTGCCCATTTGTAATACTTTCAATCTTTTTTCCATCCTTGAAGGTTATTTTCTCTATATATGATTCCATATCATCTAAAAAAGCACTTAATTCCTGTCCTTTGATATTATTGAAATTTAAAATATGATTTTCATTTTCTGTAAAGAAATCATCTAATTTTTTTGTCATCGGAATAGTTTTTAAATCTTGAAGACTGTTGAGTTTCGTTTCTTTTGCCATAATCATTAATTTTTTTTCGGGTTGCAAATTCTGCTATTCTCGCCGATATTGGGAGTATTAAAAGAGCATTTTTTTTATTACTATTCAATAGAGCGCACTTTAGATACTTCTGATAAGTTTCTTTAAGTAAATTGGTAAATTCTTGATTTCCTGTTTCAGCTTTTAATTCATAAATCAGACGAGTAAGAGTTGTCATTTGAAACTTCTGTGAATTAACTGTATCATAAACATCAAGCGTTCTTTTTAGTCTTGAAAGAATACTTTTAGGCACATGATTATATTGAATGTTATAGATGATTTTTTTAGTATTTTCTTCAATATCCTGCCATTGTTGCCAATCAATTACATTATCTAAAACATATAAAGCATTTTTGTTTGGAAATCCTTTTGCTTTCTCCAATGCTTCTTCTGCTAAATTTGAAAAGCTACTTACAGGGAAAGTCGTAGGAACAAAGACTAATCCAGCAGAGTATGTTAATGGTTCTATAATCTGTGGAAATAGCTTGGTAATATTCTTAAAATATTCATCAAATTTATTTTTGAGAAGGATTGAAAAGAAAAACACCGCATCCCAAGAACCTATGAGAAAAGAGTCATCTCCACCTGAAAAAATTATACCTAAACAATTTTTATATTGTTCAGTATATCCATTTATAGTAAATGACTCTGTTTCTATTAATTCCTTTATTTTTTTATCAAAAAAGTCATTTAAAAAAATAGATAACTTCTTACTGTCATCTATTTTTTTGATTTTATTCCTTACTATCTGTCCTAAATTATCAAGGTCTATTTTCAATATTCCTAAACTTGCTGTTCCCGTTCTCTCATTAGCAAATTCTCCAAGCCATGAGTAGGTAATAATTTTGTCTTTTGTAACATCATTTTGTTCTTCACTTGGCAAAAAATTGTAATACCTATTATCAGAATTTTTGTATTTTTTTATTAATTCATCATTCCAACGAGGAACTTGAAAATTGACATTTTCCTTCATCTCTAAATGTTCACTGATTTGGAACTTTTCACCAAATTTTTCTTTTTGATAGGTGTTATTAGTTTTGTTCAAAAGACTATCTGCAGATTTTTTCCAAGAATCTTCAGTACTTAGGTTGATCTGTTTAGCACCAAATAATTTTACAAATGTATTTTCATCTAAATTTTGAAACCTATTCAATGCTTTTTCCTGAGCATAAGCATTTAATAATTGTAAATTTTCCCCATAAGACATTAAAGGGTCATACACAATACTGCTAATGATAAGCATTATTCCTTCGTCTCTCAAATCTTGATGAATACGCTTTTCAGCATTGAGAAGTTGTTTTTTTTTATCTTGAGGAATGAGTAAATAAAAATTGCCACCACCATTATAAACAGTGTGTAATTCTTCATCAGAAGTAATACCAGTATTGGTAAAAATACACTCAATAGCTAATTCGGCAAGAATTTGAATATAAAACGACTTTCCCTTTAAGGTTTTTGCCGCTCCTTTTGATTTTGTATTGAAGATAAACTCTTGTATTCCAGAAAAATCTCCTTTGACAAGTAACTTATTTTGTAAAAATTCAGTAGGATAATTGGACATAGATTAGTTATATTTTAATAGGTTCATAATGTTGCCGATAACTTGAGATGGGAATTTTGAACTACTAATTCTGTAAGTATAGCTTTTAGCTAAATCTTCATCAAGAAATTCTGATCCAAAATAAAAGTATTTTATACTCTGTGGACTTTTTTGAACCAAAATTTTTATGTCATTTTTTGCATAATTTCGCAATAATTCCTTTTCGGATTTACTATCGAATATATCCGTGAAAATTACCATATTACAATTATATTCTTCAAGGTTAAGACCTAAATCAAATTTTTTAAAAGTTAAATCATAAAATTTATTACTTTTCAATAAATTTTTAAGGTTACTATCCTCTAATCCATCTTGTGTCAAAATCAAGATTTTAGTTTTTAATCTTATATCTCTATCTGTTTTTACATCAGAAAATAGTTGAGATAATGTACTACTTTCATCTTTAATAACTTCTTCAACTCTTTCTTTAGCTTTATCTTTTATCCAAACCCAACCTCCATACCCCAAAACAGCTATAAATGAGAGAAAATATACCCATTTTTGATATAAATCATCATGTTTTTCAATAGTTTCTTCTGCCTTTTTTAAATCATGTTGTAAACGATTGACATCTTCTTTAAGATGTTTAATTGTATGCTCGTTTAGTTCTTCTATATTTAGTTTTAGCTTTCGGTAATCCAATGAATCTACGTTTGAAAATCCTTGAGTAATAAAAACAGTACTTATCAATATTGATAAAATTATTCTCATGTTTTATTAAGTTTAAATGAATCAACTATTTACAAAAATATATTTATTAATTCATAAAGTTTAGCGTATAAATACCTGTTATTTCTATTTACACATAATATTATAAACAGAAAAAAGATAGCTGTCGAAAGCCTCCTCCAACTTGAAACAGCTTTCCGACAGCCGTTTTTTTGCTGTTTCAAATAAGAACAGAAAAAAGATAGCTGTCAAAAGCCTCCTCCAACCTGAAACAGCCTTCCGACAGCCGTTTTTTTGCTGTTTCAAATAAAAATAGAAAAAAGATAGCCGTCAAAAGCCTCCTTCCATCTGAAACAGCTTTCCGACAGCCGTTTTTTTGCTGTTTCAAATAAGAACAGAAAAAAGATAGCCGTCGAAACCATCCTCCAATTTGAAACAGTTTTCCGACAGCAGTTTTTTTGCTTTGCTTTAATATGTTATGTAAAATGCCAGACACTTCACTTTACTAATTGGTTAAAACCAAAGCGTTTTGATAAGTTGTTGTACAAACCACCATGAGAGTGTTAATTAACGGGTCTAGTTTTAGCATTTTTCATATAGACTTGTGACTATACACTACGCTCTACACTAAAATAATTTTCTAATAATCAGTTGTTTACAATTCATATCTTTTGTATATTTCCATAACAATAGCTTAACCTGAGCTATTGCACAGCATCGGGAAAACACCTTAAAAGTATTGTGATAAGTTTGGGTTGTGCCTTCGTGAGGTGTATGTTTTTTATTATCTGTATTTACACTATTCATTTTAAACAATTATACCTATGATTACTTCCGCAAAAATCCAGCATTATCGCAATGCTTCTTTTCTGAGCTTTCTCAGCAATGTTGTTTCTATTTGCAACAAATTTGACACCGAAGCTTTAAAAATCAAACCAGTTGTTACCACCCTTGCTACGGGTGTACATTCGTTAGAGCTTGTTTTCTCGGCTTCTCGCAAAAGCAACAACACCCAAACCCTTACCGCATTAGACGCTCGCCGAGATATAGCTACTTTCTCGGTACAAAGTATTGCCGAAGTTTATACCAAACATTTCGACAAAGACTATCAAGAAGCGGCTAAAACTATTGTGGGTATTTTTGCCAAATATGGCAAACGCATTGATAAACAAACGTATCGAGAACAAACCTCTACTACGCAAAGTTTGTTGCATGATTTTGAGAATAGTACACTGGTAATGGCTGCTTTGAGCAAATTGCATCTGAGCGATTGGGTGCAGGAGTTAAAACAAGCAAATGAGGAGTTTAACCAAGTATTTTTACAACGTAACCAAGAATTAGCCGAACAGCCCGAGCAAAGTTTTAGTACTCTGAGAGTAGCTTCTACAGAGCATTACCATAAGCTCATAGAAATACTGAAAGCGTTTGATGTGATAAATCCTAATGGCGAGTATGAGAGGCTTTTAAAAGAACTCAACGAGTTGATATTGAAGTATAATATGTAGCTACAGGCGGTTGTTATCTATTGTCTGTTAATTATTCATTGTTATTGAGCTGTCAATTGCTATTTGTTGGCTGTAGATTTGTTTTTTACCTAGCTAGGAAATAAAAGAATTAAGGAAAAATGGACAACAGATAAGGTACACAGCGTTTTACGTATTGGTAATGGTGGGGCATTTGAAAAGCGTCAGCCCAACATTTGTAAAAATGCTTCATAGAATTAAAAATGTTGCGTTTTACAACGGTAAGCCCCACTATTGCCCATACGATGTTGTTGGAAGCCATTTTTTAGATTTCAATTATCATTGAAGTCATTGGTATTCCTTTTCCACCTGCCATAATTTTTGAAATATTCCCTTTATCCAATGATAAATCCACAATGATTAGACTTTGTGACGATGGATTCATAAACCAACCTTGCTGAATGAAAAATCGGTCTTTTTTTATTCCAAGTTTATCGTACAAATAACAAGCAAGAGGGCCTGCCGCCATACCTGTTCCTGCTTCCTCTTCAATTCCATATCTTGGTGCAAACATTCTGGTATTTGCATCTCTTGTGGTGTCATTTGTTTGTTTACAAAAAACATAAAATCCAATTAAATTAAGTTTTTCACTTATTTGGTTTATTGAATCAAAGTTTGGCGTTATATTTTTTAGGATATTTTCATTTTTAACTGGAATTATAGCAAATGAATTTCCTGTATTAACAATTGAAATAGTAGCGTTGGTTAATATTTCATCTTCCGTTAGACCTAATGAATTTAAAATATTTTCTTTTTGTTCTTCAACATCAAAATACTGAGGAGGTTTTTGCTCCATAAATGCTAAATCACCTTGTATTAGAATCTCTCTTTTTCCATCAATTGTTTCTTTAGATGTATGTTTGCTTTCGATTAGACCTATTTGCGACAAATGAGAAAAGGTTGCTATGGTGGCGTGTCCGCAATGTGCAATTTGTCTGGTTGGGGTAAAAAAATCAAGTTTAAAATCCGCAATTTTAGATTTTGAAACAAAGGCTGTCTCAGAAAGCCCAACTTTTGCAGCAACCTTCAATTTTTGTTCATTTGTTAAATTGTCAGCATTTAATACTACACCTGCCGGGTTTCCACCTTTTCCATTGTCCACAAAGGCGTTTATGATTTGTACTTCTACTTTTTGAAAATTGTCCATTTGAAAATATAATTTAGATTGTTAAAAACTTACAATCAATGGACGCAATACACGAAAAAAAGACGCAAATTTATTTTTGATTATTTTGATAAGCAATGAGGTTGCCGTTATTGTCTGTTACCACATTTTTACAATCAACAATGAGGTCTTTCAATTTTTCTCTGCCTCTTTGCACTCTTGTTTTTGCTCCTGAGTAGGAAATATCTAATGCTTCGGCTAATTTAATTTGAGAGTAGTTGTCGAAATAAGTAAGTAAAATGGCTTGTTTGTATTTTTCAGGCAGGTTGCTAATTTTTTGATTTATGCAATTACTTAGCGAAAGGTAGAGCGGTTCTTCATTTTCTTGTTCGGCAAAGTCGAAACTATCCATTTGAATTGCTGGATCATATTTGCGGTAATAGTCAGCAACGATATTTCTCGTTATTTGATACACCCAAGAAGTCAGTTTGGAATAGTCAGAAAGTGTGTGAATGTTAAGTTGGATTTTCAAGAAAACATCTTGCAGTATATCATTGCTTGTTTCAATGTCTTTTACCTTACTGAAAATGAATTTTTTCAATTCTTGATGTAAGTCTGTCCATATATCTTGCATTTGTCTGTCCATCATTGCTAAAGTATCTGTTATGGTTGCCTACAACAAACGGATAAACACCAATACTAAAACTCGTAGCCAACAGAAATACCTGAAAGATTAGCTTTTGAAGCAGGTTGATACAAGCCTTTCAGGGAATCGGCGGCACCGATATTGAGCCTTTCATACCGTACTTTGATGGTAAGTCTTTTGATTTTTGCCCCAATCTCTATGTTAGGCGATAGTTGTTTGCCCAAATCTATGCTTGTATTGGGAGCGGTGAGATTTTTTTCGTCGGTTCTTACCTTGGCCACAACAGGGTGATTAACAGCTACACGCAAGGTAAGTTTTACTTTCGGTTTGGGTGCATAATGCAATTTTGCTCCAAATGAGGGTGCAAGAAAATAGTATTTTTCGTCGAAAGTCGTTTGGGCACTTCCTTCTCCAAACACCAAAGAGCGGTTCCAGAGTTTACCTTCAATTCCTAAGAACGGTTCTAGTTGTATGCTTGAACTATCTTTTAATTTGAAAGGAATACCAGCATCAATATTGGCAAAAGCCCCTTGAAATGTTGCTTGTGGCGTTTCGGCTGCCATGCTTGCACTGATAGGAGGCGTAGTTTTAGCATCGCTAAAATTGAGGCTATAGGCTACCCCATTTTCTGGTTTGGCGAAATTACGTGTAATATTTCTAAAGCCTCCCAAATCGAGGTTGATGTTGAGTTTGGTACTAGGCTTGATTCCTAGGTGTATGCCCAGGCTTCCGACCAAGTTATTTTCAAACCAACTGCTATTTTTAAGCGAGATATACGGCTGTATTTGCAAGGCTTTCTCTTTGCCACTGCTTTCGTTTTGGGCAAATAAAGCTTGCGTACTGGCGGTTAGCATACAAATGAGTATAGCCTTTTTCATGTCCACAACACAATAAAATTAATTCTATTTGATAATAACTTGGGGCTAAAAAGTACTTTTCGGCAGTAATAACCCCATATACTGTTGAAGGTTTGATATTCAGCCAATAGAGGGTTGTATCAACCCAACGGAAAGACCCACAAACATTATACAAAGTTGGAAAAAAAAACTTATATTTTTTGTTAAAAAGTATTAATCTACGACTAATCGCCGTATATTGTATAACTACAGCCTAAATTATGTGATATAACCGTTGAAAAACTTTCGTTCAACATGTAAATAATCCAACTAGCTTTGACAGAAATTTGGAACAAAACAGTTCTGTGCTTAGTTTTACTGTATCAACAAATGTATTCCAATGCACAAATCGGACGCTTCTAAATTTTTGAACTCTTCACATAAAGTACCCTTACATACAGAGCAACTGGCTTTGTACGAACGCTATGGGGCTTTGGCGTATGGTGTGATTCTCCAATTGATACCCGAAACGTCGGCTGCACAAGAAGTGCTGGTTGAAGTCTTTACATCGGCACAAGTATTGGCTTGCAACGACAATGAGCATGACAAAACTCTGTGTGTAGTACGAACGGCAAGAGCAAAGGCGATTGCGTATAAGCAACGGAATATGCCAAACCAAGTCATCGAAATCAAAGGGAAGTCGTTGCCAGAGCAGGTATTTAATTTAGCTTTTCACCAAGGACTTTCGCCCGATGCCATCGCAGAAACCTTGGCTATTCCGAGAGAAGCCGTCCTCAAAGCAATCAACGAACATTTTAAAAACTTTCGTAAATCCTAACCTTGTATAATGAATACTAAATCGTACATAGAAAGCGGTCTGCTTGAAGCCAATATATTGGGTTGGGCTACGGAAGCAGAACAACAAGAACTGTTGCAATACAGGGCTTCGCACGCCGATATTGCGGTGGCTTTTACCGAAACAGAAGCATTGTTGACTTCTTATTTTGAAGCGAAGGCTGTGCCACCACCTCCTTTTATCAAAACAATAGTAGAAGAAAAGCAATACAACGGAAGTGTCAAAAAATGGCAGTTTGATGATACCCCTTACGCTACCACAACGCAGGCACAGCCTATAGCGGTAGAATATGACAATACGCATATCAAAGTGCATAAGTACTGGCGACCAGCCTTTATCGCTGTTTTTATTTTATCTAAAATTTTCTTGATATTGGCGTTGTATTTTTACTTCAAAGCCGATGCCCAAGACAAAGAGATAGAAAAACTCAGGCTCGAAATACAACAAAAATAAGTTCACAAAAAAGCCCAATCTTTAGCGGATTGGGCTTTTTTGTGAACTTGCCTATATATCAGCAATTTTATCGCTTCGCTGCCGTCAACGCATCTTCTACACCAGCCAAAATACGACCGCAGTGTTCGCACACGATGATGCGTTTGTGGTCTTTAATATCTGCTTGGCGTTGAGGAGGTACTACGTTGAAACAACCACCGCAAGCCCCACGTTTAACCAACACAACGGCAAGACCGTTGGCGTAGTTACCTCTCAATTTATCATAAGGACGCAACAAACGCTCTTCTACAAATTTCACGGCTTTGTCACGGTCTTTCAATAATTTTTGTTCGTCTTCTTCGCTTTCAGAAATCAACACGTCTAATTCTTTGCGTTTGGCATCTAAATCTTTTTGACGGTGAAACAAGCGTGTTTCTGTTTCAGAAACCTCGTCACGTTTGTTTAAGATTTTAAATTCAAACTCACGGATACGTTTTTCTGCCAACTCAATTTCAAGTTGTTGTAATTCAATTTCTTTCGAGATAGCATCGTACTCACGGTTGTTACGCACGTTCATTTGTTGGTCTTTGTATTTATTTACCAACTTCTCTGATTCTCTTTTTGTATTACGGTTTTTAGAAATTTCTTCTTCCAAAGAAGCAATTTCACGATTGAATTTACCAATACGAGTTTCGATGCCAGCGATTTCATCTTCCAAATCACGAACTTCTTCTGGCAAATCGCCACGCATTTTCTTGATTGTATCTAAGGCTGAATCTATGGTTTGAAGTTTCAGAAGTCCTTCTAATTTCTGAGCAATGGTTGATTCGTTTGCTACTGCTGCCATTTTGGTTGTACGTTATTCGTTTCGTTAAACGTGATTAATATATCGGTTTGTTAAGAAGTTTATCCTTGCTAAGGCTATTGCTTCTATGTGTCAGTTCAAAAATAGAATACAGGGTTTGTATTTACCTGACTTTTGAGAATCGCAAAATTACTAAATTTTTCAGATAAATAACTAATAATTAAATCCTTTGTATAAACTTCTGACTCATAATGCCCAATATCGCAAATCATGAGCTTATTTTCGGCATCAAAAAACTCATGGTATTTGTAATCGGCAGTAATAAAAGCATCGGCTCCAGCCCTGATGGCATTGGGCAACAGAAAACTTCCAGCACCGCCACATACGGCAACTTTTTTGATGGGCTTATTTCCTAGAGCCGTGTGCTTAATGAGTGGTAGTTGCATACTTGTTTTAAGGTGCATTAAAAAATCGACAGGGGTGAGGGCATGAGGTAATTCGGCTATTACGCCCGCTCCTATTTCGGTAAACTCATTTTCTAAAACGCTCAGATAATAGGCTACTTCTTCGTAAGGATGAGCCTTTCGGAGTGCCGCCAATACGCTGTGTTCGAGGTAAGCGGGCAAAATCACCTCGATGCGGTTTTCTTGTACGGCTTCGTCTTGTGCTAATGTACCAATAAAAGGTTGTGCATTGCCTGTGGGCTTGAATGTACCCGTGCCTTCGGTGCGGAAACTGCAATTTTTGTACGCTCCGATTTGCCCTGCACCTGCCACATACAAAGCATCGAGTACTTGTTGCGTATGAGCTATGGGTACAAACGAAACCAGTTTTTTAAGCTCCTGCTTTTTAGGGTCTAAAATACGTGCCTGCGTCAGTTGCAATTGTTGGGCGATATTAAAATTTACACCGCCAGTTACGTGGTCGAGGTTGGTGTGCGACGCATAAATGGCTATGTCATTTTTGATGGCAGCAATAATGGTACGTTCAACGTAGTTTTTGCCATTGATTTTTTTGAGTCCTTTAAAAACAATCGGATGATGGGCTACAATCAGGTTGCAACCTTGTTGGATGGCTTCTTGTACGACTTCTTCGGTGCAGTCGAGCGTAACGAGGATTCCTGTGACGGTTGCCTGCGGATTACCCACCAGCAGCCCAGCGTTGTCATAGCTTTCTTGCAGGGCAAGCGGAGCAAGTTGTTCTAAATATTGGGTTATATCTTTGATTTGAAGCATGGCATTTTGTAAACTGAAATTACTGCAAGATACAATAAAAAAAGCGATGGGAAAATCCTACCGCTTTTCAATCGTCACAAATTTATACTGTCAAATAAAAGGGGTGATTGAGAAGTTTCATCGAAACTGTTATGTCTGTAAGACAAGCGACTGCGTGGTTTCCCCTATTCAGAAAATTGAAGTTCTTTGTTTTATGCCTTCATGTAAGTGTATAGGTTTGTTTCTCAGTGAGATACCGTTTGGCTTATTTTCCCAAACTTGGGCAAGGGTTGTATGGGCTATTTGAATAATTGATGAAGTCTTGTATATTAGTGATGTTTCCTATCAAATATGTTGTGTAAGGGTGAAAACACTGCACAAGTGATGTTAAGCTATGATGAAAGTAAGACCAAGTGTTGCTCTGATTGAAAGAAATCATATTTTATTGATGCGTTATGAATACGGTTCAAAAACCGTGTTTAATTTACCTGGGGGCAATGTGGACCCCGGTGAAACGCTTGTACAAACCCTAGAAAGAGAGTTGCGAGAAGAGTTGGGCATCGAAATTGAAGTACAGCCGTTGCTTTTGAGTGGCGAGGTGATATTGCCTCAACAAAAACACGATGTCTTGCATTGTGTTTTTGCGGCTACAATCATTGGCGGTATTCCAGTGCTAAATCCTGCTGAAACAAGTGCCTTGGCGGTTGAGTGGATTCCTATTACCGATTTGCACAAGCTAGAAATGTACCCCAATGTGGGCGTAATGTTACAAGACCTCTTGTTTCAAAATAAAAGTGGCGTGTATGTAGGAAAAATTCCGCAACAATGGCACTGAGTATAGAAAGAATGGTGAATTGCCAATGAGTGATTTAATTGACAATTCACCATTTAGTATTAGCACTAAGCCTATTTCTTGATAATACCCCCCAACACCTTGGCATCGCCGTCGATGGCTGGTGGTGTGATACCCAAAAGTTGTGCTACAAACGGATATACATGAATATTCTGGAAAGCAGGAATCTTCACTCCTTTTTTGATATTGGGCCCGTTGGCATAAAAAATAGCCCCCATTTCTGGCGTAACATAAGGGTCGAAACCGTGTACGCCCCAAACTTTACGCTTTTCAGGTTTTTTGATAAGTGACTCCTTGCTATAAAAGCTAAAACCGGGGTCAGCTACCAAAAGCATATCGCCAATGCGTGGATGTGAGTTGAAATGTAAACTCGCAGGAATATCGGCTCTTTTATAAATCTTGAAGTACGTAGCTTTAGCGGCTATTTGCTCGTAAATTTTGTCGGCTTGTGCCTTATTTTTGATAAAAATATTGGCATGGGTGCTGTTGTTGACAAACCGAAAGTCATCGTCGGTGAATCCTTCCAAAAATTTATCGGTAATGATAAACGTTTCAGGTTTGTTTTGCATTTCGTACATCCCGTGGTCGGAGGTAAGAATTACATTGACAGGCAGTTTAATGCTTTTGAGTCCGTTCATCAACATACCCACCAAGCTATCGGCTTGCATGACGGCAGCTTGGGTTTCGGGAGCATTTGGGCCAAAATCATGTCCTTTGGTATCGACCATCGAAAAGTAAATGGTAATCAAATGCGGTCGGTCGGCTTCGGGTAGTTTGAGCCAGTCGAACACGGCTTGTACTCGGTTGCTGGGCGGTACAGTATCGTCGAAACGGTGGTAATACGTTGGAAATTCACCTGCGATTTTCGCCTCTGAACCAACCCAAAAAAAGGAAGCCGATTTCATGCCGTTTTGTTGTACCAATTGCCACAAGGGCAAGCCTCCATAATAATAGGCATCTTCTACTTTATCTCTTTGCCGAATCGAATAGAAGGTATCTCTGCCTGCATCGTAAAAGGTGTTGTCGATTAAACCATGATGGTCGGGATAAAGCCCCGTCACGAGTGTATAATGATTAGGAAAGGTTTTACTCGGATAAGCAGGATACATTTTTTCGGCAGCAACCCCTTTTTTGATAAAATCCTTGATGTGCTTCACGGGGTATTTTTGGGCATAATCGTAGCGAAAACCATCAAATGAAACCATCACAACGTAAGGTTTGGTTGTTTGTGCAACCGATACGAGGCTTATCAATAGCCCACAACAAAGCAGTAGTGTTTTTTTCATGAAGTGCGTATTTGTTTGGCTGTTTGTCTTGTGCCGACAAAAGCAGTTGTTGGTTGAAACGTCTGTAAAATTAGGGTAAAAAACGAGGTTCACCGAAGCATACAAAAAAACTTTCTATAAAATCATCATGATGTAAAAAATGGCTGTAGGTAAAATGGAGGTTTTACGAAAAAATACATTAGAGCCATATAGTTTTTAGCACTTATCTTTCACTACTTTTACCTAAATCTGGATTAAATTTTCTACGAAAGACAAGTATGGCAATACCTTTGGAAAAAACTCGTTATTTTTAGCAAACTAAATTCGTCCATGTAGGTAATCTTTCTTTCAAATACTTCAATTCCTATGAAACTAAAACAAACGGTATGGGTAATCTTAGTGGTCTTGTTGCGTATGTCGGCGTATGGACAAGGACTCAAACTATCCGATAACCCCGACACCTTTTTAACCGAGTTTGGGGCGGTTTTAACGGCTTCTGCCAATCCTCAAGCGGCGGTTTTACAACAAAATTTTGAAAAAAATTGGAATACCCTCAGCCGTACCCAACAAAGTGGCTTGGCAGCAGCGGCGAGCCTGATGCTGAAAAAAGGCTATAAGTCGCCCCAATTTGTGCCACTTGCCGAAACCTTCAACCAAGCTGTTGGGGCTGGCTTAAATGGCTCGACGCTCGATGGCTTTATCGAAACATTCAAAAAAACGGTAGAGCTAACCGACATGAAAACAACCATGAGCTTGTTGGCTATTACTAAAAGTTTTTATACCAATAAGTCGATTTATGCCAGTAATTACAATCGTTTGTATGTGTTGGCTGGAAGCTTGAGTTTTCAATACAACGAGCAAAAAATCGACCTCAATGCCGATGCTCCTCCCAAACCAACGGCTACGCCAACTCCTGCGGCAACACAGCCTGCTACCCAAACCAATAGCGATGGCTGGGACGATGCCCCTGCTAAGGCAGCAAGCCCAAGAAACGACCCTTGGGACGATACCCCCTTGCCTACGCCTCAAAACGGTGCAGCCGCACCCGTGGCCGACTTGCCTCCTCCGATGTTTATCAATGCCGGGCCAACACTCGTTTTTACAGGTGCGAACTTGACCATTGCCACGTCGAGCGATTCGGTGACAATGCTGGGGACAAATGCTACCTTGGGCGTAAAAGAAGGGGTATTGGTAGGCAAAGGCGGTCAATTCACTTGGGAAAATGTAGGGCATCCCGAAATTTTTGTCAAACTCGATAGCTACAGCATGGAAATCAAAAATGCCCGTGTGCGTTCGGAGTCGGCAACGTTGACCTACAGCGATAAACTGCAACAGCCTGTCAAAGGGATTTTTGAGTTTCAAAGCAAGAAAAGAGCCGCCAATATCCCTGCGTCGTATCCTCGCTTTATGTCGTATAAAAACGACGTAGTACTAAAAGGCATCGGCGATTTTGAATACAAAGGGGGCATCAGTTTGATGGGCAACAAGCTATCAAGTATGTCGTTGCGAGAAAAATACAGTAGCATCACCATCAGCCAAGCAGGCAAGCCCTTGTTTCGTTTTAATGCCCGCCAATTTGAAATCAATGATTCACTGATAGTATCGCCTTCGGCTACTTTTACGGGCTATTTTGCTGATAACGATTCGCTGTATCATCCTTTGGTGAAAGTTACATATCATCGGCTCAAGCAAGCCTTGCGTTTGAGTAAAGTAGAGGCTGGGGGCTTTCGAGAAAGTAATTATTTAGATAGCTATCATAAATTAGAAATTTTTGCCGATGCTGTCAATTGGCAAGTAAAAGAGCAGAAAATAGATTTTTCTATTTTGGTGGCAAAAAATATCATTCCAGCCTTGTTCGAGTCGTATGATTACTACAATCCGCAACGCTTCAACAGCATCGCCGAAGCCTATAACTTCAATCCACTGATTGTGGTGAGTAATTATGCTAAAAAGAATAATCTTTCCGAAGTGCGTTTGTCGGAAATGGCAAAGGCGTACCAAAAAGATTTAAACAGCATCAAGCCTATATTTTTATCAATGATGCAAAAAGGGTATTTTGAATACGACCCCGAAGTAGAACGAATCAAACTGAGTAGGAAAGGAAGCCATTATTTGGCTGTTTTAAATAATAAAAAAGATTATGACAACTTCCTCATTCCTTCTTATTATGCCTCGAATACCAAAGACTCGTCGGCAAATGCTTCTTTGCGACTCATAGATAATATACTGTTAATCAGAGGAGTAAAGCAGTTTTACCTGTCCGATTCGCTGAATGTGTATATGGCACCTTACGACAATCTGATAAAAGTAAACAAAGACCGAAACTTTGGTATCAGTGGCGAATTGAAGACAGGTAACTTCCGTTTTAGAGGCAAAGATTTGTCGTTTAATTATGCAGATTTTAGTGTAAAAATCAACAAAATAGATTCTATTACTTTCATTCCGCAAAAAGAATTAGCCAAAAAAGGCCGAACCGAAATCGGAGGAGATTTGAAATATGAATCGGGAACGTTGTATATCAATATGCCTGAAAACAAATCGGGTCGCCAACGTCGCCCTGAGTTTCCTCGCTTGGTGATTCCTACGGGCGTAACCGCCTATTTCGACCAACCCTACCGCAAAGAACGGGTATATGACCGCAAGGTGTATTTCAAAGTGCCAAGCATCGACTTTGATAGTTTGAATGTAAAAGATATTGATTTCGTAGGAATGTTTCATTCCGATGGCATTTTCCCATCGTTCAAAGAAACCCTTGTTTCTATGCCCGACAACTCCTTGGGATTTGTGCATAAAGCACCAGAAGGCAAATACGCTTTATACAACAGTCGCAGTTTTATGAAGTTTAATTCGCCGATTGTGATGGACAAAAAAGGTTTACATTCCGATGGCGAACTCAACCACCTAACCGCCCAAATCCAAGCCAAAGAAATGTATTTTGCCCAAGACTCGGCACGAGCTTATGGCTCAACGGGGCTTGTTAATGAAGGTACGATTGGACAAGCATTTTTCACCAAAGTTGCCATCAATAACTACAGCTTACTCTGGAAACCCAAAGTTGATAGTATGATGGTAGAGTCGAAGGGAGGACAATTCGATTTGTATAGCGGTAGCACAAGGCTCGAAGGTAAATTGTTGGTACGCCAAAGTGGCTTGTTTGGCTTGGGCAAAGTATTGCGTAACGACTCTCAAACGCAGTCGGATTTCTTCAAATTTGGCAAGGAATTGTTTACCGCCGAAATGGCAAAACTGATGGTAGGCGATAACCTTCGCTCGGCAAAACCAGCCTTGTATGGAAAGTATTTACAGGTAAAATTCAACTTGGCTCAAGGGAAAGTGACCATCGAAACGGCCCAATACCTTGCTAAGGGCGATTCGACCAATTTATTTTTACCTTATACCGCTTACAAAACCTCTATCAATATAGCCGAATGGGACATGAACAAAAAGACCATTTCGATGCGGGGCGATGTGCAAAACTCGGTATTTACTTCGGTCGAGCCTTCGCAAAATGGTTTGTATTTCAACGCCAGTGATGCCGTTTATAACATGGAACAACAATCGCTTTTTGTCAATGGTGTGCCACATATTTTTTCAGCAGATGCCAAAATATTCCCCGATAGAGGGCAAGTGACCATCAAGCGTGATGCCGAAATGCTACCTTTGGTACAAGCCAAATTGATAGTCGATACGCTTACGGGCTATCATAAAATGATTGATGGCACGATTAAAATTACGAGTAAAAACAAATTTGAAGGCGATGCTACTTACCAATTTGTCAATATCAACCGAGATACCATCAATATTAAAATGGGTAATTTTGAGTTGAAAGAGGTGGCTTCAGAAGATAGACGCAACAAAAAAGCCAAAAGCTTTATTACAACAGCAAGAGCAACAGTTATTGAAAAAGACAAGTTTCATATTTCGCCCAAAGTATTGTACAAAGGTGATATTGTGATGATTGCCAACGAACCAAGTCTAAAAATGGAAGGTTGGGTCAAACCCGAAACGCCCAACCGCAAAGACGTAATAAGCTGGATTCCATACCGTGGTAAAAGTACCGACGATGCTCAAATTGACGTTTCGCCTACGCTCAAAGACGACCTCAACACGACTTTGGTGGCAGGCTTGCATCATAAAACAGCAGCAGCGGGCATTTACACGACTTTCTTTACCAATAAACAAGACACCAAAGACGAAGATATATTTTTGGCAAAAGGACCATTCAGAGATGTGCCTAACTCAAAACGCTTTGAAATCGGGTTATCAGAAACCGAAAAGTCGTATGAAGCCACACGCTATACGTATGACGATGCTAATAAAACGGTTACGCTCGAAGGTGGATTTAATTTGTTTCAGCCCAACAATTATATCCAAACCACGGGTTTTGCCGAAATTCGCCTTGATAGCAATAGCTACAAATTCGACCAAATGTTTGTGGTCAATTTCCCTGTGCCAAGCGATGTGCTAAAAATTATGGCTGATAAAATTATCAAGCAAAACGTAGAACGTACCGACCTCGAAAGTGCCGACGACCCCGACGAAAAAGAACGTTTGCTCTCGAAAATTGCCAATGTAATAGGTGGCAAAACCGTGGCTTCGCAAGAACGAAAATTGAAAAACGAACACGTGGCACTGCACACACTTTCGTCGAAACTCAACACCACTTTTGTGCTATCAAAGGTTAATTTGAGGTATTCAGAAGCCAATTCGGCATTTTATTCGGTAGGTACATTGGGTGTGTCGAGTGTTGGAGCAGCCGACATCAATGCCCAAATGAAGGGCTATTTGGAGGTGAGAAAAGCCAACGAAGGCGACGAGTTTTACCTATACCTAGAGCCAAGCGATGATTTATGGTTTTATGTAGGATTCGCTAAAAACGAACTAGGCATTGTATCGTCCGATGCCGATTTCAACGCTGTAGTAACATCTAAAACCAAATCCAATAAAAAAGGCAACGGCAAAAATGCCTACACCTTCTTGCCCATAGAAGCCGAAGAGAAAATCTCTTTCATCGAGCGTTTTACCGATAATTATCGCAATAGAGCCGAACGTAAAAAACGTGTAAGTATCGAAGAAAAACCGCAAGAAAAAAAGAAAGAGGTGGAAAAAGAAAAAGATGGTTTTTAAGTTTTACAAAAAGTTTTTCTTTGTTTTGTTTATAAAAATCAAAAAATAATATAATTTTAGGGCTATGAAGTTTTTTACTTACATAGCCCTTTTTTTATGCGTCGTCTTGGCTTCGGGATGCGAGATAAACGACTATGTAGAACCCAAAGAATTACCCGATTTTACGCATGAGGGTCGCCAGACGTTCGGTGTAAAAATTAATAATACGCTCTGGACTCCTTTCCAAAAATATAAAACCAATCCCAATTTCAAACCGGCACCAGTGGTGTGGGGTCGCTTGCAGCAACAAACGTTGAGAATCGCCGTTACCAACCAAGAAACCCTAGAGTCGATTAGCTTGATGGTCAATGGGGTAAAAGGTGTAGGACAATATAAATTCATGATGTATTTTCCTAAAAATGCGGTAGAATTTTCGCCGTATGCCAGCTTGTTTCAACGCTGTAAAGAAGGCAACTGCCAGCAATATGTGATTTGCCAAAACTGTGATAACCAAGTGAGTATTACCCATATAGATACTACTCAGCACGTTGTTTCAGGCACATTTCGGGTGTCTTTCCAACGCAAAGACAATCCTACCGACATACTCACTTTGTCTGACGGTCGCTTCGATATTAAACACTAATTTTCTTCTTTTTGTATAGCCAAAAAGCAATGCCTCCTAGCACAAACAATACCCATAGTTGTAACAAACCCAGCAATACATCAATAAAAACATACCAGCCTGTTTGAAGACTCAAGGTTAATTTTATCCAAAAACTTGGTCGAAAGGCAAAGTTATTTTTGGTATCGGGGATATTGGTACGTGCCAACAGTGGATGTTGGTACAAATGCACACGCACCGTGCTAAACGCTACTTGTTCTTTGAGTTGCCATGTAGCAATGGCATTGGCATCGGCTTGGTTTTGCATTTCGTATAAATTTTCTTCTCCCGAAAGCTTTTCTTTGATTTTCGACGGCGTTTGATTGAGGTTCTTTTGATAACGATGCTCGAAACGACTAAATCGGGCTTTTTTGAGTTGGCTCGACAACAAGGCCAAACTTACATCCGAAGCCTCTGTACTTTGCTCGTCGATATACATCATTTGTTCTTGTACCAATTGCAACAACGAGTCGAGGTAGAGCGTTGGCACGTGCAGTTCTAAATCGTTGGTGACTACGTAAATCTTGTTTTGCTCAAGCGAATCGTTGCTGATAGGCGTTTCTTCCATGCGGATAACCTCCGACCGCAGTTCGTTTTGTGCCACAAAGCCCGACATCCGTTTTACCCAAGTAGTCAGTTGGTTGCTCACGAGCTTTACATCTTTGACTTGTCCGCTAAACGATGCCGTTTTGACAAAAGCCCGCTTGCTAGTGTCGGTGATGTAGGTGCTGTCGGTAGCAACGTCTGGGATAGAGGCAACCGTATCGGCTGCGGCACTTTCAATAGAAACATTTTCTCCACCTGTTTTAGAACAGTTGCTTAACAAACTTATGCAGAGCATGGCTGCAAGCGGTAGTAGGTTGGTAGCTTTCATGAGCGTACAAGGTTTTATCAGTTTGATAGGATAACGGCAATTGTTAAAACTTTAGTATTAATAATTAAAAAATAATTAAAAATAAATAAATTTTAAATTTATAATTATCCCTAAAACATCAAGCTAATAATCCTTTTCATAGCTTTATTTGTTTTTATTTTTAGTGTAAAATTATTTTTAATTATCTTATAATCAGAATTTTGAAATAAATTTTGTTTTTGATAAAATAAAAAATTATTTTCATAAACATAAGCTAAAAGCATCCATAGAAAAATTAAATAGCTTATTCATTTTTTTAATTTTTCCATAAAAAAATCAAAACCTGTAACCTCATCGCTCATTTGTACATCTAAGTCATTGTGAAAAATCTTGAAACAGACATAGCGATTATCGAGCGTATTTTGGCTGGCGATAAGTCGGGGTATAAAGCCTTGGCGGAGCGTCATAAGTCTTATGCACTTACCATTGCCTATAAAATTGTGGGCAATCGGGAAGATGCCGAAGAAATTGCCCAAGATGCCTTTATTCAGGCATTTCAAGCCTTGTCTAATTTTAATAAAGAAGCTAAATTCACGACTTGGTTTTATCGTATTGTGTTCAATGCAGCGTTGATGTTTAAACGCAAGCACCAACTATTGACCGACGACATCAGCGTTTCGCCCGTAGCACAGGCGATTCCTGCCGACACCGAAAACAGCCTGAAAAGAGCCGAACAGCAAAAATATATCCAACAGGCTCTTGGCAGGCTTTCGCCCGACGATGTAACCATGATTACGCTGTTTTATCTCAAAGAGCAAAGCCTCGAAGAAATCGGACAAGTGGTGGGCATCAGTGCCGAAACTGCCAAAGTAAAACTATGCCGTGCACGTAAACGCCTTGCCGAAGAAATGAAAACAATGCTAGGAAAAGAGCTACACACTTTGTTGAACTAAAACCTTGTAGGCAAAACAAAACCATGAAAGAAGAACTAATTTTCGACATACTAGACGGCATAGCATCGGAGGAGGCTATCCGATTGCACGAGCAATACCTCGCAAACGACGAAGCGTATCGTTTGCTTTTTCAAGAATTGTCGTTTACCCACGATTTGCTTGAAGAAAGCACGATACTGGAAAAAACGGCGGTCAATTTTACCGACAAACTACTCGATAAATGGGAATTGGCACAACAGCCAGCTACCCAGCTCAAGCCCACGTTGTCGCAACGTTTGCATATCTACTTTTTGTGGAGTATGTTGGTGTTATTGGTGCTTTGTCTGGCTTGTATGGGCATTACGTCCAGCAGCGGCACGGCTGTCATCAAAGTAAATATGCCTGCACTTAATACCGATATTTTCCAGAACAAAACTGTTGCCGATAGCTTATTGTTGCTGAATACTTTATTAGTTTTGTTTTTTATCGATAAAAAATGGCTTCGACCCTACTTTGGACAAAAGCTCAGTACGCATGAAAGAACAACTCATTGAAGTAATAAAAAACCAGTTAAATGAACGCATGGAAACCGCTTGGAACGCCATGCAAGCCGCACAAGCCTCTGCCAATGAAGAAAGCAAAAGCTCGGCAGGTGACAAATACGAAACCGCCAGAGCTATGGGGCAACTCGACAGAGATATGTTTGCACGCCAGTTTGAACAAGCCCGCCATGAAATGTTGAGCCTTCAACGCATTCAAATGGGCGTTGAAGCCACGGTGGTGATTGTAGGAAGTGTGGTTGATACCACAATGGGCCTATTTTTTATAGCCGTAAGCCTTGGTTCGCTGACCATTGAAGGGAAAAAAATCATGGTTGTGTCGCCTCAGTCGCCTATTGGACAATTGTTGATGGGCAAAAAAGTAGGAGAAAGTTTTAATTTTCGTGGACAAGTCTGTAGTATCAAAAGCTTGGGTTAAGTAAGTTAATAAATTGTGAATGAGCGAGTTACTGAGAAATAATTCACTAACTCGCTAACTCACAATTTCACATTGCTGCAATCTTATAAAAACACAACTTCGTTTAATAAGTCACTTCCTATTGCTTTGTTAATCATCGTCAGAATTTTATTTTTAGCAATCAGCAATTCGCTTCGCAAAGGAGCGGAGTCGAGTTGAATGAATAATTTTCCTTCTTTCACATAAATTTGCGTAGTACGACTGGCAATAGGTGCTCCCATGATACGCTCCCAATGGGCTGCAATATACGATTCGTCAAACTTTACACGCAATTTATAGTAATCAAGCATTTCATCTATTACCTCCTTTAAAGGTGCAGTCGTGGTTTTACGACGTGCATTTTCTTTGTTATATTTATAGACTTGGGCCATGAGTGGAAGGATTAAATTTTGACTCAAAGGTAACAAGATAATTCATTACTTGTTAGCACTTACGAAAGATTCAGTTGTTATATCGGATTTCAGGTATTAGATTTCGGATTTACGAAATGTTTTTTTAATTTCCGAAATCAGCACAATTCTTCGTATTACAAGTTCAAGATTTATAATTCATCAAACAAACCATGAAAAAAATCCTTTTTTGTTGCCTTTTGGGCATGATTGCATTGGGGAGTAAAGCCCAAGAAATGCCACGTATCCTTTCGCTCAAAGAGCGAGCTAGTTGGCAAGACATGATTTTGGAAGAAAGATTTAACAGTCTTTTACCCAATATGATGCGTAAAAATGGCATAGATATGTGGGTCATTATCGGCAGAGAATACAACGAAGACCCTGTGTTAAAGACCTTTTTGCCTTCTACTTGGCTGAGTGCCAGACGGCGAACCATTTTAGTGATTTATGACAAAGGCGAAAAACAAGGCTTAGAAGCCTTGGCGATTGCTCGGTACAATGTAGGCAATTTGTTTCAATCGGCTTGGAAACCCGAAGAAGAACCCAACCAATGGAAACGCCTGATGCAAGTAATTACCGAAAGAAATCCGAAAAAAATAGGCATCAATCTTTCTCCCCAATATGCCCACGCCGATGGACTAACGCATACCGAGTACGAACAATTTATGAGCTATTTGCCTGTTGCTTTCAAAGATAAAGTAACAGAAGCCGAAAAGCTGTGCGTAGCTTGGCTCGAAACACGCACGCCACAAGAAATGGCCGTTTATGAAACCCTCGATAGAATTACACACGAAATTATTACAGAAGCTTTTTCTGAAAAAGTAATTATACCCGGCGTAACCACCACCGACGACGTAGTATGGTTTATGAGAGAAAAAGTAGCGTCTTTGCACCTCGACACGTGGTTTCAGCCCACAGTAGATATTCAACGACCAGCCAACGCCCCTAAAAGCTCGGTCATCATGACTGGCGACCTCCTGCATTGCGATTTTGGCATTACCTATCTGCGACTCAACACCGACGTACAAGAAATGGCATACGTTTTACAACCCGAAGAAACGCAAGTGCCAGCCTATTTGCAAAAGGCATTTCAGGCAGGAAATCATCTACAAGACATTCTGACGGGCTTTTTCAAAGTGGGCATGACGGGCAATCAGATTTTGGCTTTGTCGCTACGTAAAGCCGAGCAAGATGGCGTAACCGCACAAATATATTCGCATCCAGTGGGCAATCATGGCCATGCCGCAGGGCCGGCTATCGGAATGTGGGACATGCAAGGAGGCGTAGCTGGCACAGGCGACTACCAACTCAATGAAAACACAGCGTATGCCATAGAACTCAACGCCAAAGTGAAGTTGCCCGAATGGCAAAACCAAGAAGTAAGGATTATGCTCGAAGAACAAGGCTTATTTACCAAAGGAAAAGTGCATTATATTGATGGCCGTCAAAAACAGCTTCTTAGTATTCCAAGAAGAGAAAGCATAAAGCACTTGGGGCAGTAAAACCTTGGCATCATGCTATGGAAAAACAGGACTCAATAAAAAATCCACCTCTATCTTGGGTGGATTTTTTTATTGAGTAGTTGATTGAAAAGAACAACCAGCTTAACTTTCTCTAATCAAGGCCATGAGTTCTTCGGCAGACATTTTTCCGCTACCTTCCGAGCCTTCTAAGAGACCGTCGGCTAAATCTCTTTTGGTTTCATGGAGTTTCAAAATTTTAGATTCAACGGTGTTTTCTGCCACCAATCTATACACCGTTACGGGGCGTTGTTGGCCCATGCGGTGTGCTCTGTCGGTGGCTTGGTCTTCTACGGCTGGATTCCACCACGGGTCTAAGTGAATTACGTAATCGGCTGCCGTAAGGTTTAGTCCTGTGCCTCCTGCTTTTAAGCTTATCAAAAACACATCCCCTTCGCCTCGCTGAAATGCGTCGATGCGTTCTTGGCGTTTGTTGGGTGGAGTGCTGCCATCTAAGTATTGGTAGCGAATATTTTGGGCAATCAAGTAATCTTCTACAATGGCCAAATGCTTAGTAAACTGACTAAATACCAGCGCTTTATGTTTGTTATCAATGAGTTCTTCGATGATTTCTCCGAAGAGTTCCAACTTAGAGCTACTCAAGGGTAATTCGGGATTGACCAATTTTGGATGGCAACACGCCAGACGCAAGCGGGTTAATTCTGCCAAAATACGGAAGCGTTTGTCAGGTGTATTTTCGTTTTCGCTTTCGATGCGTTCGAGGGCATCCATGCGTACCGATTCATAAAACGAGCGTTCTTCCACCGACATCTCTACGTTGAGTACGATTTCTGTTTTGGCTGGTAGTTCGTCTAATACCTGATTTTTTCGGCGACGCAGGATAAAAGGCTTGATGAGTTTTTGTAAGATTTTTCGTGTTTCTACATCTTGATTTTTCTCAATAGGAATGGCAAAACGTTCTTGAAAATGCTCATAGCTACCCAAGAACCCTGGATTGATAAAATTAAACAAGTTCCATAGTTCGCCCAAATGGTTTTCGACAGGTGTACCTGTGGTAATAATCTTAAAGTCGCCATCTAAAGCCATTACCGTTTTCGAGCGTTTGGTCGTTCGGTTTTTAATGGCTTGTGCTTCGTCTAAGAGAATCGTTGCAAATTTTTTATCCGTAAAAAGTGCTTCTTCGTTTTGTAAAAGCCCATAACTTACCACAATTACATCGAAAGGGCCGGCATATTGAAGTACATCTTTTCTACCTGTTCCACCAAACATAATCAGGTTGAGCGTAGGAGCAAATCGGCGAGCTTCTTTTTCCCAATTGCGACAAACACTGACAGGAGCAACAACGAGTGCAGGGCCGAGAGAAGCTCTTTGGAGCAACAAAGCCAGTGCCTGAATGGTTTTTCCAAGCCCCATGTCATCGGCCAAACAAGCCCCAACACCCCAACTCGCCAATTGAGAAAGCCACTGATAGCCGTCTTCTTGGTAAGGTCTGAGTTCGGCTTCAAAAGTAGAAGGAAGTTCGGCTTTCGTCGAACGTACCTCTTTGAGTTTTTTGATACGGTCTTTCCAAGCTTTATTGGCTTTAAACTGTTTTACATCTTCAGAAAGGTCTTCCAACACGCCCGATGCCAAGATATTACCTTTCATTTTGGTATCTAATACGGCATTGAGGGCATTAAGATGTTTACGAAGTTTTTCGGTAATAGCTACAAATTGTCCGTCGGAAAGTTGGATGAAATTGCTCGTTGAGTTCATTTTTTGAAGAATATCTTTCAACGACATCACTAAATCTTCATCAATTTGTGCTTCTCCCGAAACTTCAAACCAGTTGTTTTCGCTGTTTACCTTTAAGCTAAAATTATCAGGATTAATCGTTCCAAGCAACTTTAATTTTTGTCCTTTGGGCCATTCTATCACCACTTTGCCCTCTTGTTTGGGTTTTTCTATTTCAAGCAAAGCTTGCAAACACTGTTCAGGCGTATCGAGTACCCACTCATAATTAGCCGATTCGGTTGCGGCCAAGGTTGGGCAAGCCTCTTCTATTTCATTGAGTAAAGCACGTTCTTTTTTAAGATTACGCTTGGTTTGCATACGCTTGTCGTCCTTTGTACCCAATAATTTTTCTGCTCCTTTGCCAGGTTTGATATACGGTGGAATATCGGTAAAAGGTTTGACAAAAAACTCTAAATGAAAACCATCGTTCAAAGGGTTTAAGAGTGCATATATACGTGTGTCGGCCTCAACAGTGGGTAAATTTTCAATAGCTTCTTCTAAATCGCTCAAAACGGCGATGTTTTTTGCCAAGGGATTCAGTGCTTTCAAAAGTTCATCCTTTTTCGATGCAGGTATTTTTAAGGATTTCCCATTAAAGCTTTTTAAAACGCTCACGTGTAAAGGCGTGATTTCGATGATTTTATACCGAGTAGCCGTTTCTTTTACAATGTACACCCCTGCACCGTTAAAGTCAAAATCAAAGCTGATTGCAACGCTGTCTTTTTTCTGACTTACTTGAAGAGCCACTTCTCCTTTAGTCAAAGTGATGGGCAAAGTAGCATTACTGGCCGAAAACAAGTAGGGATGTTCTACTAAAGCAGGTATTGTTTTTTTCCAATCAAAATGGTATTCAAGCGTATTGCTATACCATCCAGAAGAATACACTTCTTCGACAAGTCCAATACTGATGGCTTTGGCATCTTGAGCAGACAAATGCTCGTATTCTCTCGTTGCCAAACGTTTCAAGGCAATATTTCGACCAGCAGACCAACCCGTTTTTGTTCTTTTTTGCTCAACGGGTTGAATTACTGCTGCCGAAAAATCTAATAACCAAGCCAATCGAACACTTGCTTCGTTTGAGCTTTCCCCTTTAGCCGATTTATTTTCTAACTCTTTACTCAAATTTATTAACTGCTTGAGGCTTCGCTCCCAGTCATCAACCACAGGAATTAAATCCCCGAAAGGTCTTGTACCCAAGGCTTTGTTTAAATCCTCTAAACGTTCTTTTGAGGCGGCATCAAACTTATTGGCATTTTTTACCGACAAATAATAAAGAGCTTCTCGTTCTATCAAGCGGTAGTGGTTGGTCTTGGTTTGGTCAAGTACCTGAAAAGCAAAATCTTTAAGAGATATTTTCGGAACGATTGGAGCAATAAGCAAATACCAAAACTGTTGAAAAAGAGATTTTGAATTGAATTGGCTTAAAGAATAGACTGAACTTGTTACTTCATTGACACTAAAGTGATAAAGTCCACCTAATAAATGTACATAATCCTGTGTAGGGAAGTTTTTCGCTGCATACGTTTCATATTCTCTATAAAAGATATGGAAGGCCATTTCATCTACTTTGAACAGTGCCAATCCATAGCCCAACAAAGACCATTCCATAAAATAACCTTTCTTTTTATTGGTTAATTTTTTCCAAGTTTTTAGGGCATTTTCATAGGATTGAATAGCTTCTGGGTATGCTCCCTCAATGGTTAAAATCAAGCCATACAAACTCTGTAATTGGTAGTTTGGAACATCGGTGATAAGTTTTTTGGCTTCACTAAATTCACCTTTGAAAAATAGCTCTGTACATTTCCAATACGTTGTTATAGATACTTGTTCAAATAATTGATTTTCATTAATTAACGCTAAATGTTCACTGATGGAATGTCCAGAGGTCAACTCATAATTTATTAAAAGCTCTATAACACGTTCTTGGAAAGGTTTTCCAAATAAACGTAGGTCGCCTAAAGAAAGGGTTTTCGTAAAAATATGTAAAATAAGATGACTTTGAGCAGTGTAATAGGTTTCTTTTTCGGGGTCTAATCGACTGTTCAAATAAGCATTATCTAAACCAAATATAGCCAGACGATAGTTACGAATGGAACGTACTTGCGTTATATTGGCAAAGCTCCAACCACTTGTACCAGTTGGGTATATAGACTTAATACGTTGGCATACATCATCGAACCACGCTTCTTCTGATGCGATTTTAATCAAATAGTTCTGAAACTCTTGTGACTTAAACTGAATGGAAGAAGGGTTAGATGTCTGAATAAAAATCTCTTTTTTAATAAAGAAAGAGATTTTTGTAGAAGCAGTTTTTGGGTTAAAGGCTTTATCATTTTCATCTTTCAAAGACAGTTTTGCCAGAAACGAAGTAAATTCTTGTACATTCAAATGCTCGTATAGCATAGAGTAATACATGAGTATTTTCTTGTCGCTATCTGGCAATTCATTCAATATTTTTTTATATGTATCAATATTCATGCGATATGCTGTATAATATTATTTTGGGAAATCCCTACAAATGAATACATTGAGTTGAATTGAACTGCAAATTTACTAATCAATTTTTAATATATAGTCCTTTATTGCGATAGGTTTATTCGCTTTCCGCCTCAAGATACGCTTTTTATTTTTCCCCACCCGGATGATACGTTTTTTCGGCGTGTTGAAGTATATCTTCTTTGTAAAATAAAACGTCTTTGAATTGTCCTTTGGTGTACATTTCGGCTTGGTCGCTAAAGTGCTTAGACGTAACATCGCCACTCTGACCGCCAGCCAATAGGGATTTTGCCTTGATTTTTTCACCAAATTCTACCGCACAAATAAAGCTATTCCCGTTTACGCCATAGCGTTTCTTTGTTCCTGCAAAATAACGCCCCGTGTAAGAAGGCAACATTCCCCAAGCCGAGGAGGCAAAAGGTACAGGCAAACTGGGCTTTTCGTCGTTATAGGCTTGGTCTATGTCGCTCGAAATGCGTTGAAAACGATTGATTTCGCCCCAAGCCACTTGCCACGTACCAAACCTGCTTTGTAAATCTTGTATCGTTTCTTGAAAATTTTGTACCAAAAACGAAGCTTCGGCTGTACTCGCAAACGCTTGTGTGCGACCTACTTGGTCGTTTTTTTCTGGATTGGCTAATTGTATTTTTTGAATACTCGGCTGCAAGCGTTGTGCCCATTCTATCGCAAGGGTTGTGGCAACCGATTGGCTACTGGTGCGGTAGTCCCATGCTTGGAGTTGAGCGATAGGCTCGGCAAGCGATTTTTTACGTGGGTCATCGGCAGCAAGGGTTTGATACGCTTTGAGCAAGGCTGGCACCAATACTTCAAAAGCCGCCAGATAGTTGTCGTATCCTGCCTGAATCACTTTGTCGAGGGTGTAGGCTTTTTCTTTCGATAATACCCTTACGGCATTGATACCCCTAAAATTTTCGCCATCGGGTGCCATATAGCTCGGAAAGTCTTTGCGTTTGGGACTTGCTTCGCCTGCCACGGTAAAGGGCGTAGCGTTGCAGTTTTGCAGCCAGCCATTGGTTGGATTATACACGTGTATAGCCTCCGCCACAGGATGCAAGCCTTGCCATTCGGTTGCGGCAATAGAGCCGTCAACGGGCTTCGACCAATCGAAGGCAGGGTTGCGTTTGGGTAAAAAATTCCCATGCCAATAAGCAATGTTTCCTTCGGCATCGGCATAAACCGTGTTGTTGGAGGTGTTGGCTTGCAAATCCATGACTTTCTGATAAGCCTTGAAACTATCGGCTTTGGTGCGAAGCCAGCTTTGCATGAGTCCTTTCATAGAACGGTTATTGGCTTTCATACTGAGCCATTCGCCGTTGCGTTTGGCCATAATTGGCCCATGATGCGTAAACATGACGGCAAAAGTTTTGGTCTGAAAAGACGTTCCAACTTTGTACCGAATACGGATATTTTTGGTTTTTACAGGCCGAAGGGTGTTTTCATAACGATAAAACCAACGGTTATTTTGCTTGACGAGTTTTTCTATGTACGAATCCGAAATATCGGTATAACTGGAAGTGTGCATCCAACCGCAATGCTCGTTAAATCCCTGATAAACAAATAATTGTCCCCACGTTACCGCACCATAAGCGTTCAGTCCTTGCTGACTGACAACGTGTACTTCAGGACGAAAATAGAAGGTTACGTGCGGATTGATATACAAAATGGCCTTACCCGATTGCGTAATACTTGGCGAAAAAGCAAAGCCATTCGAACCAGTAAGAATTTCCTCTTCGGCTACTTTGGGATGCCAAGTACCCAAGGCTTCACCCATGCTGTAAAGAGCTTTGATTTCGTTGAGTTGAATATCGGCAGTGCTGATAGCCCCAATACTGCCGTCTGTCCAAAGCAACGAATACCAAGGCTCGAAACGCTTCAACACGGCAGGTTTTACCGATGGATGTTTGTATAAATAATAATTGATGCCATCGGCATGGGCATTGAGGAGTTGTTTGAGCCACAAGGGTGCTTTTTTGTAGTCGGCAATGGCTTCGCTCGAATCTATCACCATCCGAATGAGCAAATCTTCGTAAAGTTCCGTTTCGCCTTTTACTTCCGACAGTCGCCCTAATTTTTCGAGGTAATTCATTTCTACCCGTTTAAAATCGTCTTCGCATTGGGCATAAAGCAAGCCAAAAACGGCATCGGCATCGGTTTTGCCATAAATATGCGGAATACCCCAATGGTCTCGGATAATTTCAACTTGCTGGGCTTGTCGTTCCCATCGGGCAATTTCTTTGGGCGAAAACTGTTGTGCCAGTCCTGAGATAGGGAAAAGTAAGCAATAAAGTAAGAGTTTTTTCATGATTGGTTGATGAATAAGTCTTGAATCGTGTTATTGAAAATTAGCAATTTATTCTAATACTAAAAAATAGAATTTCAGAGCCTTGTCAAATAGGTTCAGTAAGAAATAATATTTCTCTAAAAAAAATTACAATTTTTCAAAAAAAAAGGCTGTTCGACAAGGAGAGTATAAGACAGTTGTGCTTTAGAAAATATATAATTTTGGAGAATCTCATATAAAAATTGTAATTTTTGAATAAATCAACTGTATGGAATCTATTTTCGGTGTAATCTTTCACTCCATAGGAGGTTTTGCTTCTGGTAGTTTTTACATTCCTTATAACCGTGTTAAATCTTGGGCTTGGGAAAGTGCTTGGATTGTCGGAGGAATTTTTTCTTGGCTCATCGTTCCCTACGTAGCGGCTTACCTGACGATTCCCGATTTTATGGGCATTATTCAACAAACCGATAACACTGTGCTTTTCTGGACTTTCTTGATGGGCTTGTTGTGGGGTATCGGAGGACTCACCTTTGGGCTTGCTATGCGTTATTTAGGAATGTCGCTAGGAATGTCGATTGCACTGAGTTTGTGTTCGGTATTTGGCTCGTTGGTGCCTGCAATTTACAGAGATGTATTCACCGCCGATGTTGAGGGAACGTTTTCGTATATGATTTCTCATGCAGGCGGACAAGTGGTTTTGCTTGGTGTATTGGTTTGTATTTTGGGGATTGTGGTTTGTGGTAAAGCTGGGATGATGAAAGAAAATGAACTCAGTGAAGAACAGAAAAAAGCTACCATCAAAGAATTTAACCTTACCAAAGGGCTTATCGTTGCCACTATTTCAGGAACGATGAGTGCTTGTTTCAACTTTGGTATTGAGGCTGGCAAATCAATGGCCGATGTTGCCGTAGCAAAGGGTTGCAATCCACTTTTCCAAAACAATGTTATTTTTATTGTGGTACTTTGGGGTGGATTTGCCACCAACTTTATCTGGTGTATGTATTTGAACACTCGTAATAAATCGTTTGGCGATTACCTCAATGCCGCCGCACCTTTGGCTAAAAACTATTCGTTTGCTGCCGTAGCTGGCACAACTTGGTTTATGCAGTTTTTCTTCTACGGCATGGGCGAAAGTAAATTAGGCAACGGGGCTAGTTCGTGGATTTTGCACATGGCAACCATCATTCTTACGTCTAATTGCTGGGGGATTTTCTTTGGCGAATGGGGTGGCGTTTCAAAACCTACGTTCCGTACTATTCTTACGGGTATTGGTATTATTTTGCTTTCGGTGATTATCGTTGGTATTGGTAATTCGTTGTAATATCTTTGGGCATTCTAACAACGGAGTTGGAATGCCTTTTGTTTGTTTATATGAAAAAAGAACGCTTTTTAGGGTATTTTCAAATCAATGAATATTCGGCTACGCCCAAGTATCAACAGTTGGTCAATTCTGTACTCAATGGCATTCGCCAAGGATACCTCAGCGTAGGCGATTTACTGCCTTCTATCAACGAAATCAGTATTGAGTTCGACATTTCTCGCATCACCGTCGAGAAGGGCTACAACGAACTCCGCAAACTCGGCGTGGTCACTTCAACGCCCGGCAAGGGTTATTTTATTGCCAGCACCAGTCTTTCGCAAGAACTCAAAATCTTTTTGTTGTTTAATAAACTTAGTACCCATAAAAAAATCATTTACGATGCTTTTGTCAAAACATTGGGCGACAAAGCAGCGATTGATTTTTATGTGTATAACAACGATTATGTATTGTTTAGCAAGCTATTAGAGCAAGAAAACAACAGCCATACGCACTATGTGATTATTCCACATTTTATCGACAACGAAGAAAAGGCGTATGAACTACTCGACCAATTGCCCAAAGATAAGTTGATTATCATTGATAAAAAGGTGAAGAGTATGCAAGGAAAATATGGTGCGGTGTATGAAAATTTTGAAAAAGACATTTTCAATGCCCTCACACAAGCCCTTGAGCCTTTGAGCAAATACCATACAATTAAGTTGATTTTTCCAGAAAACAGCTATTTTCCACAAGAGATAGCCCAAGGTTTCCTTACTTTTTGTAGTAACTATGCTTTCAATCATAAAATACTACACAGCTTTCATAACGAAACCGTTGAAAAAGGAGAAGTGTATATCAATTTGATGGACGATGATTTGGTAAAATTACTAGAAAACATCATCACGTTGGGCTTGGAAGTAGGCGAAGATGTGGGCATTATTTCGTACAACGAAACACCACTTAAAAAATTTATTACCAAGGGTTTAACTACCATTTCTACCGACTTTGAAGCAATGGGCAGAAGTGCCGCTCAATTGATTTTAAACCATAGTAAAGAGCATATCGAAAACCCTTTTTATTTGAACTTACGAGGGTCTTTGTAGGAAAAATTGGGCGTGTCGGCTTTTATCGAATTATTCATGATAAGGTAAGTCTTCGGGACGTTTGCAGGCTGTTACGACAAAACCGGGAAAATTGAGTAAGTCGGCAACGAAAGCATCATCAATACTCAAAGCATATTTCCGATGCGACAGTAAAACGGTAGGAATATGTTCTCTATCTTCCTGATTACAAGTAAGCTTCTTTTCTATTTTTTTGGTAAAATGAATTTGCTGAAAGTCCTTAATGGCTTGATTCTTGATAAAAACCAAACGTCCTTGTTTTTGAAGTCGCCCAATAATAGCAATGATATTCTGCCCTTCTTTCACATTTTGGTTAGAGCGATTGTACTCGTTCAATAGCTTTTGTGAAACGACCAAATGGGCATTCGTGTCTATTGCTCCTGCTTTGATTTCGGTGTATTTGATAAGCCAATCTCTTAATTTTATATAGGCTGGGTCGGCAGGGTTTTTAAAACGACTGGCAATATTGTTATCAATAAAAATATCTTTTTTCATTGTGCAGAGGCAAATAAAGCTATGTCCATTACATCCATTTCATACGTATCAAAAAATCCTTGCGGAGCATTTTTGATTTGTCCGTCCGTTGTTAGTTCAATCGGATAAGTCGTAGTTTTATCGCCATCGTTTTCCATGTAATATAATTTCACATCTTCGGGTTGTAGCTCTCCTTTCACAATCAAAAGACGCAGGCGATTGATTAAATATTCTGAATGCGTTTCTACAATATATTGTTTTTCGGTCTTTTTTACTTGCTTGGCAAAGTAATCTCCCAAAGTAGCCTGAATTTTAGGATGCAAATGTATTTCTGGCTGTGAAACGGCTAAACAAGATTGACTATTTAGTTGTAAATCAGCTACTATAATGGGCAAAAACTGACTAATTCCAAAACCTACATCTGTCAAAGAAGCCAAAGTACTATTTTCATTTACTTTTACATTTAGTTCAAATCTGCCACCTTTCATTTTGTTTGATTCGATGGAATGGAAAAGCCCTAAATCGCTGACCGCTTCAAGTAATTTTTGAAATCTTTCTGAATCTGATTCTTCCCACTCAATAATTTGGTCAATATAACCTTCGCCATTTACACCAACTTTGCTTGCATTTGGTTTACGATAATAAGTTCTTTCGGGAGGTAGGCGGAAAGAACCTAAGTAGCTGAAAAGCATTGTAATGCCATAATACTTAGGTACGAAGTAATCATAATTATCATAATATTCTATAACTACTTTTTCAAAAGGGCAAATGTAAGTGATAGTTATAGATTCTAAATCTTCCTCTTTGATTTTATACTGTTTTTGTTGAATGAGGTATTCTTCGCTATTAGCTTTATCGTGATAATCTTTAGTTAAATTTTTTAATACATTTTTCTCTAAAGAGAACTCAACCTTAGCATTTTTGCCATCACTTTCTCTTAAAATATGTTTACTATATTGTTTTGACTTACTTTTAACCTCTACAAGAAAAGGTTGTTCTGTTTGAGAATCTTTTGCCCATTTAGCAAAATAATCCGAGTGCTGTAGATCAACATATATTTCAAATTCCTTCCCCTTAGCCTTTTTCCTCAACACATCATCAAAGCCTCCCATATTCACCAATTCGCCATTTAAAGCAAAGTATTGGGGAAAATATTTACTTTGCATAATCCCCAACAAAGCATTAATCAATGAGCTTTTACCACTGCTGTTTGCACCAGTGAGTAAGGTAATTTTCCCAAAGTTTATATCTACTTGCTCAAAGCATTTGAACTCTTTCAGTGAAAGCGATTTTATCAACATTTCTTTAGCATTTTTCTTTAATCAAAAGTAAAAAAAAATCCCCACGCTTTTCAAAGATAAGCCTTAAAAAGCATGGGGAAAGTCATTGAATCGTAACTATGCTCACTTTTTCCACGTGAGGGTATTAAGCATTTGAATCACATCTTTTTTCAAGTACTCAATCACAGGATGTAGCGAATCGCTGTGGGTGGCGGTGTTAAAATACAATGCTCCACGCAAATAATGTGTGCTAGAATCGGTTGTATAAAATTGCATATAAGTTGGTACTTCGCCATCGAGTTCAACTACACTTGCCACTTTTCCCGTGTTGGTTTTCATTATCCAATCGTTGATAGCATACGCCTTGATATGGTGCTTTGCCGTGAGCCTATGGGCATCGTTGATGAGCTTCGCCAGTTTTTGTTTGTCGCCCTGCAAAGGCTTATAAGTCAACTGAATCAAGGCCTTGTAGGCTGGGTAATATACATATATCCAATGTGGCTCTGCCCAAGGTACAGTATCAGGCTTGATGATGGCTTCTTTGGAATACTCGAAACGAAAAGGATGACTGTCGTCTAGCAATTGATATTTTGCCACGGGCAAATCAATACGGTTATACCCTTTGGGTTTGGGGACAAAATCGTTTGAATCTTGCTTTTGGCGACAAGCCCCCAAGAGGCTCAAGACTATCAGCGTATATGCTATGATTTTCATAAACTAATCTTCAAATAAATTACCTAAGCCGCCCAATACAGAGCCGCTTTCTTTGTTGGTATTGTTGCCATAAGGCGATAAAGTACGAATGAGTTTCGACAAAGGCATCGACTGAATCCAGACACGACCAGTGCCTCGCATCGTAGCTAAAAACAAACCTTCGCCCCCAAAAAACATGGATTTCAGGTTGCCCGCTTTCTGAATATCGTAGCTTAGGGTTGGTTCAAATGCTACAATACAACCTGTGTCGATACGCAAAGTTTCGTTGTTGAGGTATTTTTCTACAATTGTGCCGCCTGCGTGTACAAATGCTAGTCCGTCGCCTTGGAGTTTTTCTAAAATAAATCCTTCGCCACCAAAAAGCCCAGAACCCAAACGTTGGTTGAAAGTAATAGAAACTTTTGTTCCCAAGGCAGCACACAAGAAGCTATCTTTTTGAGCAATGAGGGTATTGCCAGGCAATGTTGCCAAATTGATAGGGATAATTGTACCCGGATGCGGTGCCGCAAAAGCTACTTTGCGTTTGCCATAACCACGGTTGGTAAAATGCGTCATAAACAACGATTCGCCCGTGAGCAAGCGGCTACCAGCTTGAAACAATTTGCCTAAAATCGAGTTGTCGGCATTCGACCCATCACCCATGCGGGTTTCAAAGGTAATGCCGTCTTCCATATACACCATTGCACCGGCTTCGGCAATAACGGTTTCGTTGGGGTCTAATTCGATTTCAACAATCTGAATATCTTCTCCTAAAATTTTGTAGTCGATTTCGTGTGAGTACATAGTAATGGTTTATTTTGAAATAAAACGAATGTGTTGGATTTGTATTGATACAACAAAGAAAAAACATCACTTTTACTTGTTCAACTCAAATAAGTACTACTGGTGAGAATCTCGCCTAATCGGTCGAAACACGTGACTATCCTTTATTCAATGCTGTTTGAATCACCTGATACACTTGTTCTTTCAAGGCTGGCACATCTTCTTGCGTAAGGCCCGTGGTTGGAATGGGTTCGTGTACAATCACCCGTAAAGCCTGTCGGTTGAGTTGGGGTTTGCTATCGTACATAATTTTGTAGTTATTCAAAAACGTAATAGGCACAAGCGGTACTTGCTGTTGTACGGCCATCACAAAAGCCCCATCTTTGAAAGGTTGATGCAGCATAGGTGGTTTTTTTGACTTAATCCCTCCTTCGGGAAAAATCACAATACTACGCCCACTTTGCAATGCTTTGATAGAGCGAGTCATTGATTTGGCACGGCTACTTTTGTCTTCTCTATCTACTTGGATATGTAATTTGGCAAACATATAGCCAAACAAGGGTACTTTTTTGATGACACTTTTTCCTACAAAAGCATAATAGTTTTTCAAGACCACGCCCATAGCGGCGATGTCGAGGTATGAAAAATGGTTAGCACAAAAAACGTAGGCTTGTTGGGTATCTGGCACAAAATCGTATTGCACCTTGATAGGAATACCCACCAATGGAAAGAAGAGTTTTCCCCAAAGGCGGTTTAAATAATGAGCATAAGGTTTCCAGGTTTCTTTTTGTAAAAACAACCAAAAAAAGGGAAACAACAGTACAAAAATACCAATCAGCCAAAAAGCTGCCCAGAGAGAGTATAAAGTCTTGAAAATACGCATAATTGCAAAGGTAGCCAAAAGAACGTAGTTTGGGTACAGAAATTGTCAGGAAATCTACCAATATACTTAAACAAAAAGCTTGGTAGAACGTTCCACCAAGCTTTCATGTTTTTACAATTAGTTAGGATAAATAAGTTTATTTATAACCATTATCAATTGTTAAATGCCCATCATCTCTTTGAAAGCAACCGAGTTGCGGGTAGAGATTTCTAATTCGATACCATTTACCAACACAACCTTCATGCCTCCTTTATAGTAGGAATCAATATCATGAATGTACTCTGTGTTGATAATTTGTTGGCGATTAGCTCTAAAGAAAATTGTAGGGTCGAGGCGTTCTTGAATTTTGTTCAAAGAACGGTGAATCATGGGGCGGTTGTTACCAAAATGGAAGCGGCAATAGTTTCCAACCGATTCAATCATAAATACTTCTGACAAACGAACGAAGTAGCACTTCTCACCATCTTTCAAGAAAATACGTTTGTCTGGCGATAGGCGACCTTCCGAAACGGCGGCAGTGGCTCTTTCTTGTTGAATTTCAGAGCGAACTTTGTCGATGGTTTTGGCCAAACGCTCGGCTTTGGTTGGCTTGAGGATATAATCCATTGCCTCCGACTCGAACGCTTGAATAGCGTACTGGTTGTAGGCCGTTACAAACACAACCTTGGGCATAAATTCTAATTCTTCCAACAAATCGAAGCCATTCTTTTCGGGCATTTCGATGTCGAGAAAAATTAAATCTGGTTGCAAACGGTGGATTTTTTCCAACGCTTCATCAACATTTTCGGCTTCATCAATCACCTGAATGTCTGTAAATTCTTGCAATAAATACTTCAATTCTTGGCGAGCTAATCTCTCGTCATCGACCAAGATGGTTTTGATTTTCTTACTCATCGGTTGTGAAATTAACAAGTCGTGATAATGGCGGTTACCAGCTCTTGGAGAATAAGGCATTCTGTTAGCCATACCTGAGTAACTGATTTTCAATTAATTAATAACATGGGTTCAACTCCTGTGAACCTATCAGGGCAAATACAAGGGTTTACAACATCTTGTTTTAACTGCTAATATAACAAATTCTGCCAGAAAATGAGTGACATTACCCACAGAACTTATCATACGGTTGGTTTTTATGAAGGCATAGCCCTTCTCATAAAATACCCCAAGTACCATTAAATAGCCTTTGCTTTCTACAGCTTTACAGCCCTTTCATTTCACGAATCTTTATGTTTAAAAAAGCATTTTTTTATCAAATACGATAGCAAGTTGTGTTGCCAATATTTTTTTCTTAAATATATCTAAAATCCCTTTTATTCGCCATTAATAACCAAATTTATTTTCAAGAAAGTTAGTATAAGGTAGTTACTGCTACAACTATCGCTCGATTATCAACAAAAAAACACAATTTATGTGCCAAAATCGTTGGCGAACCTCAATTTATTTTTCTTTTGTCCTTATCAGGTAAATAAATTTAGTAATATTTTATCTGTAAAAAAACACAATAGAACAAGAGATGAAAAAAAAGACGCATTGCCAAGGCAACACGTCTTTTTTATAACCTAAGCGCCAATCTATTCAACTACACCTAATTGAACGGTATTGGTTTTGAGGTTTTTAGAAGAAGGAATGCTCAAAGTTGTTACGTAAGTATCGCCTTTGTTGAGTAGGCCTTTTTCAACCAAAATATCGGTCATGCCTTTCACCGTTAATTCAATGTCGTGGCTATCGGCTTCGTAATAAAATACTTTTACACCCCACAACAAGTTGAGTAAGGTCATGATTTTTTTGTTGGACGTAAACACGTACAAATTCGCTTTAGGGCGGTGTGCCGACAAGCGGAAAGCGGTGTAACCACTGTTGGTGATACACAAAATAGCTTTAGCTTCGGTATCACGGGCCAAACGACAAGCCCCTGCAATCATACGGTCGTTGATAGGGAACTTAGAGTTGGAGTTGCTACCTAGCGAGTGGTTTTTGAAATAAATAGAAGCTTCGTCGCCTTTTACAATTTTAATCTTGTTTTGTTGCTCTTCTACTACTTCTTGGATGTGAGCCATTGTTTCAACAGCTTTTATTGGGTAAACCCCCGAAGCCGACTCGGCACTAAGCATGGTAGCCGAAGCTCCTTGCAATACAGCATTGGCAACGTCTGAAGTTTCGGCACGGGTAGGCACAGGATTTGAAATCATCGACTCTAGCATCTGCGTAGCCACAATAACAGGCTTGCCAGCCAACGTACATTTCTCAACCATTACTTTCTGTAAATGAGGCACTTCTGCACCGTCCATTTCAACACCCAAGTCGCCACGAGCAACCATGATACCGTCGGTAGCCTCAATAATCGCATCGAGGTTGTCGATAGCCTCTGGCTTTTCTATTTTAGCAACAACCTTGGCATCTTTGCCATACGCTGCAATTTTTTGCTTGATGTCGTAAATATCTTCTGCTTTTCTTACAAAAGACAAGGCCACCCAGTCAACGCCGTGGTCTAAGCCAAAATACAAATCGGCCTCATCTTTGGGCGTAAGGCAAGGCAAAGAAACCTTTGTGCCGGGTAGATTGATGCCTTTTTTCGATTTCAAAATACCGCCATATACTACTTCCGTTACTACTTCTTTGCTTTCTTTGTCAACAGACAAAACCTTCACTTCGAGGTTTCCGTCGTCCATCAAAATACGCTCACCTGGGTTTACATCTAAATACATAGACGTATAAGTTGTACCTACACGCTCGGCTGTACCTAGGATATTCTCATCCATTACAAAGGTCAATATTTTACCTGGCACGAGCGTAACCCCATTATTTTCCACCAATTGTGTTCTAATTTTAGGGCCTTGCAAATCTTGAAGAATCGTGATATTCGCACCTAATTCCTCAGATACCGCTCTGATATTTTTGATTCTTTGCAAATGGTCCTCATGAGTGCCATGAGAAAAATTAAGTCTAAATATGTTTGCACCAGCTTGGGCAAGCTTGGTCAACATTTCCGGTGATTCGGACGCTGGACCAATCGTAGCAACAATTTTGGTCTTTCTTTGATAAGACATCTTTCGGTTACAGTTTTAGGGAATTTGGATTTGCAATTGAAAAGATAGGTGAAAAATCGTTATTTTTCGACCCATTTAATCATACAAATGATTAAACACGTATGCAATTTACGATTTATGCCTCGAAAATTGAATGATATTGTATGTATTTATTGTGAAGTTTTTGCTTTATTCTTAAAAATTGTATCTTATTTAGATTTATTTGGAATCGTAAGTATCAAACAAAAGAAAGTTTGCTAATTATTTAGATTTATTCTATAGTATTTTGAACGATGAATCAACTTTAAAATAAGTTTTGGTATTTCTACTATTTTACTCGTTTTTACAAATAGCATTTTTTCGCTAAATGTTTTGTAGTTTTGGTAGTTGTAGCACTGTTTGGTGCTGTATGTTTAGCTCAATTTTCTTACTAAAACTATGCAAAAAACTGTTATTTTTTCTGTTATGATGGCTTTTATACTTACAGGATGTAGCCCTAAAAATTTGTATAAAACCCAAGATTTCACCCCAACCAATGTTTTTACAAACAATATCGAAGGCCCCAATTTCGACCAATCAGGACAACTCTTTGTGGTGAATTATCAACAAGATGGCACGATTGCACACGTCAAAGCAGATGGCTCTTGCGAATTATACCTGACGCTTCCGACTGGTAGCACCGCCAATGCCATTCAGTTCGACCAACAAGGCATGATGTATCTGGCTGATTTTTCGGGACATAACGTACTACAAGTGCGGCCTCAAACCAAACAAGTAAGGGTATATGCTCACCACGAGCAATTTAACCAACCCAACGATATTTGTATCACGAAACAAGGCGTGTTGTTTGCCAGCGACCCCAACTGGAAAGCCAGCACAGGACAACTCTGGCGGATTGATGTAGGTGGTAAAGCCGTGCTACTTGCCTCGTCGATGGGTACAACCAACGGGATTTGTCTGAGTCCAGACGAACGGAAATTGTATGTAAATGAAAGCATTCAACGTAAAATATGGGTTTTCGATGTAGATGCCACAGGGAATATCAGCAACAAAAAACTTTTTACTTCTTTTACCGACGGCGGACTCGACGGCATGAAATGCGATGCCCAAGGCCATTTATATGTGACACGCTGGGGCTTGGGGCAAATCTTGGTTTTTGCCTCCGATGGTCAATTGCAGCGTACTTTATACACCCAAGGCAAACAAACCAGTAATTTGGTGTTTAGCCCAGACCAAAAGTATATTTATGTTACTTTGCAAGACCGCAAAGGCATGGAGCGAATCAGGATAGCAAAATGATTTTTTATACAAAACAAAACCAACAAGATGATTATTAGAATAGTGAGGATGACCTTTCATCCTACCAATGTAACTGCATTTAAGGCAATCTTTGAGCAATCGAAGCAACAAATCAGGCATTTTGAGGGCTGTTTGCACCTCGAACTTTGGCAAGACAGCCAACAGCCCCACATCATCATGACCTACAGCCATTGGGCAAGTGAGGCACATTTGGCAGCATACAGACAGTCGGAGCTTTTTCAACAAACTTGGGCGGCGACAAAAGTGCTATTTGCAGAAAAACCCCTTGCTTTTTCTTCAACCAAACTCGACGAAATACAGGCATAAGAAACGTTTGATATGAAATTATGCCTTGTTTGAAGCAATCAAGCAAGGCATAATTTTTTACGAATGAACCAAATCCTCACGCATCTTTGCTACTTGCTGCCAGTTTTTAGCACAATTTTGCAAAAAACCTTCTTCTCTGCAATCCAAGTCTTTATTGTTTTACGTAGATATATTTGCTGACGAAAAACATTTATGTCAATCGTAGCGTTGTTTACTTACTTTGTATAAAATTATTCATACGATGAACGTATTATTGCTCAGTTCAACAACATTAGCTTTGTCAGCTTGCTTTCTTGCCATTTTTTATAGATTGGTTGATACTCATTCAACGCAATCCGTCTTAGAACAAATTTAAGTATGCTAACCCTAGTATTATTCTTATGCACCTGATTAACAATATTGTACAAATTAACAATTGAAAATTATTTTTGTACAATATCAGGAAAAACGCATGAAATCGTTGGGTGCATAATACCTTTCTTGCTATTCATATTTTATAATCCTTACTTTATCATCATAGAGAGGTGGCACAGGCTCATGCTTTTTGCCACCTCTTTTGTATTGTTCCAAGCTTGGCGATGGTGGAGTTTGGAATTGGGTCACGCACCACTATTGTCAATACGGTGGTCATTTCACAATAATCTTAAACGTTCCACCAAGTAAAAGTTCGTAATTGTTTCCTGTTTTACAAAAAGCATTCCATTCTGTTGTTGAACTATCGTCAAGAAAAACAGATATTACTTTGTCGTTTTCTGTCAATGGTATAATCTCAAATTCGGTAGAGTTTTCAAGCTCTTTTAATTTACTGTCTATAATTTCAAATGCAGTTTCATTGTCGAGTTCAGAAACAGCTAAAACGTGATTTTTTCTTAATGGTTTGAAGTCAGGAAAGTCCCCAAACATTTTATGTGGTGTCTCCGACTTGTAAAGAGCCAACAACTCATATTTTGTGATGCTGTTTATTGATTTTTGTTTGTCAAATTCAGGAACTAGTTTTTTGATTTTTTCAAAGTCAGCCTTTGTCAACCAGAACGAGCCTTTTTGTCTTAACCAATTTGGTGGTGCATATTCCGATTGGTTTTGTTCACAGTGCAGTTCTTCAAATGCAGGAATAAAAAAAACAAAGTTGTTTGATTGTCTTAATGCAACCCAGTTTCCAGGCTCACAATGATAAATGCCACAAGAACTACATAAAATGGTCTGAAAAATTTGGTTTTCTTCGATTTCTCCGTCAAGTCCTTCAATCATATTTATGAAGTCGGTGTCGTCAATTTTCAAGGCAGTATAAGTCGGCTTACCTTGTTCTGAAGAGGTAAAGTCAAACTGCTTTTCATAAGTTTTGAAATTTGTCGATGTCCACATTTTATGTTATTGGTTGCAGGGCTGGTATTTTATGACTGTCAGCCCTGCAACTGAAGCCGGTTGAAAAACTGAAAATGGAGTTAACGACTACAAGCCAAATAGCATTCGGTCAAGCCCGATATTAGCTGGCAGTCGTATAATTGCCGATTGTTCCTACGTCTGCCAGCCTTGCGGCAAACCTTTGGTTGGTAGCCGTTTTGTGTTCTACAGCTTATGGTCAAGATACCAGTTGATGTACTCTTCTTTTATGTTATTAATGTCAAGAACTTTGCTAATCATTGAACGCTTAGGTAATATTGATTGAGTAGATGTGTTGGCTTCTAAATTGAAAATTTTTAAACCCTTCATATAGTCTTTATGACGATAACAAGTAACAGGCTGTCCAAGTGGTTGAAAAAACTCGCAACGATATTCGGTTGTGTCAGTTTTGTTGATTGTAAGTATTCTTAGTTCGTTGTAACTGTCCATTACAACCATATCGTATTCTATAGTCGGTCTTTTGAAAATTAAAAATGAATCGAGTCCTGTAAAATTTTTCATTTCATTTATGCTTTTCCTTGCATCTGCTTTATCTTCTCTATCAAAGTCACTACCTGTTAGCTTCCATAATTTGTCATACTTTTTAGCAACTTGAAGGATTTCTTTTTTGGTAGGTTTCGTTAGTTTGGGTTTAATGAATGATACAGTAAAATTCTCTTTGTTTGTATTTAGTTGTGTCAGCCAATATCGAATTTTTTCCTTATCAATAAGCTTTAGCGACTTTATCTTTAATTGCGTTGTGTCTTTGCTAAAGGTTTTTCCGTCACTACCAGCCGATGCAGTAGTTGTGAAGTGTTGTGTTATTTGAAAGTCGCCATTTGAAGCTTTCAACAATTCAACCACTTCGCCTCTCCCGTAAATGCCTGGGATGCCCCAAGAGTTGTGACTTTTTCCATAAGAAATAACTATCTTATTTATAGAATCTACACTTTGTCCTAAAGCCAATTCTCCAACTAAAAGCAATACTAAAAGTATAAATTTGGTCATTTTACTTGTCATGATTTGATTGGAACGTAGGGTTTAAAATTAAAATGGCTACCAACTTACATATCTACACCAAATCTAGCATAAAAGCGTATTCTCTGGCAATTTCTCTGAATCGTTTAAAACGCCCCGACGAGCCTCCATGTCCTGTCGCCATGTCGCAATGAAAAAGCAATAAATTGTTGTCGGTTTTCGAGGTACGCAGTTTTGCTACCCATTTGGCAGGTTCCCAATATTGCACTTGTGAGTCATGAAAACCTGTGGTAATAAGCATATTCGGATAATCCTGCGCCACCACGTTATCGTAGGGCGAATACGATTTCATGTAATGGTAATAGACCTCCTCTTTCGGATTCCCCCATTCTTCCCATTCGCCTGTGGTTAGGGGAATGGTTTCGTCGAGCATGGTCGTGACAACATCGACAAACGGAACGGCTGCCAAAATGCCTTTATACAAATCGGGTTGCATATTGGCTACAGCTCCCATGAGCAGCCCACCAGCCGAGCCTCCGCTGGCAAAGAGCTTATCGGCACTGGTCCATTTTTCGGCAATTAAATACTGAGAAACGTCTATAAAATCGTAAAACGTATTTTTCTTTTGAAGCATTTTGCCATTTTCGTACCAAGTTCTGCCCATTTCTTGTCCACCTCTGATGTGTGCAATGGCAAAAGCGAAGCCTCTGTTGAGCAAGCTCAGGCGTGCAGCCGAGAAGTAGGGGTCTATCGAATAGCCATAAGAGCCGTAGGCATATTGAAGCAAGGGCTGTGAACCGTCTTGCTGAAAGCCTTTTCTATAAACGATAGACACAGGCACTTTAGCACCGTCACGGGCTGTGACAAAGAAGCGGGCTGTTTCGTAGTCGTTTTTATCGAATACTCCCAATACTTCTTGTTCTTTGCGTAAAGTTTTGGTTTGGGTATTCATATCATAATCAAATACCGATACTGGCGTTGTAAGCGAAGTATAGGTAAAACGCAAGATATTGGTAGCAAAATCGGGGTTATGCCCAACGCTGGCATCGTATGCTGGTTCGCCAAAGTTGATGTAATGCTCTTGTTGGTTTTGCTGATTGATAATTCTGATATGCAATAATCCTTCGCTACGCTCGGTGACAACCAAATGTTGTTGAAAAACGTCTATGCCTTCCATGTAGGTATCGTCACGGTGTGGAATGCACACCTCCCAATGGTTGAGGTCTTGGGTACGCCCTTCGTTTACCTGCATGAGTTGAAAATTGTAGGCATCATGGACGTTGGTACGGATGAAAAATTTGTCTTGAAAATGTTCTATGTAATATTGCAAACCGTGTTGTCTGGGATAAAACACTTCAAAATTGCCTGTAGGGTTGGTTGCATCGAGCAGGCGGTATTCGGAAGAAACACCGTTGTGGTCTGATACCGAAACAATGTATTTTTTCGATTTCATACGTCCCAATCCCATATAAAACTGAGGGTCTTCTTCGGTATAAATCAACACATCGTCGCTCACAGGTGTACCCAACACGTGCCTATATACTTTCGATGCCAACAACGTTTGTTGGTCACGTTGGAGATAAAAAATGCTGGTATTGTCGGCTGCCCAAGCATACGAGCCACCTTCGGTATTCGGAATTTCGTCGGGGTATAGCATACCCGTCGTGAGGTTTTTGAATCGCAAGGTATAGTTGCGTCGGCTGACGGTATCAACGCTAAATGCCATAATTTGCTCATTGTCACTGATTTCAAAACCACCAACCTGAAAATAGTCGAAACCTTGTGCCATAGCATTGCCATCTAAAAGAATTTCCTCTTCGGCTGCTAAGTGGTCTTTTTTTCTACAATAAATAGGATATTCTCCCCCTTCTTCGTAGCGACTGTAGTAGTAGTAATGCCCATCTTTGTAAGGAACAGACTCATCTTTTTCTTTCATTCTGCCCTTCATTTCTTGGTACAGTTCCTCTTGTAACGCTTGCGTTGGTTGCATCACTGCATCGAGGTAGGCATTTTCGGCTTCGAGGTAGGCAATTACATCGGGATTTTCGGCTTCGTTTAGCCAATAGTAATTATCTATACGGGTATCCCCGTGCAAGGTCATGGCGTAAGGCTTTTGGGCTGCAACAGGTGCTTGCAAGCCTGCTGTTGTCATCAACGATTGTTTCATAAATTGATTTATCTTGTTTCTTATCACCAAAGATAACAGGGCTAAAGAAATTTGATAGCAAAACAATCTTGAAAGTTATGAGCATCTCAGCTAATGTTTACTTTGTATAGAGGTTGAGCAAAAGTAAATGTTGGATTTCGGAATTACCAAAAGCGTAAAACAGAAATCCAACATATTGAAAATGAAATAATTACAACTCTTGCAACAGGTTTCTCCAACTCGTCAATTCTGGTTGAGCAGGTTTGCGTTTACCAAAAAACAAAGCAATAGGCTGTTGGTGCTGGTCGAATAGCTCTATGCTTGTTACGATACCATCGGTGGTTGGTTTTTTCACAAGCCAAGCCTGAGCCACGTGGTCTTCACGCAAATGTAAGTTGAACGCAGGGTCTAGTATATTGAGCCAAGAACCCATCGGTACAATATTATTGACCAAGCCTGTATGGATTTGGATACAACCCTTGCTATGAACAAATATCATTATTTCAATATTTCTGGCCGCTACTTGTTGTAGCATCGTCTTGAACTGTGCTATCGACAAGCGTTGGGCATAGCCTTCGGGAGCTAAAGTAAGGGCTTGTTCTCTGGCTACGCCAAATTTTTGTAAAAGAGGAAAAAATTGGTGTGTATCTTCCAATGCCAACCAAGCCTTTTGAAAGCCCTCTACATCTATGGTTTCGTTGGGCTTGGGCGATGCCAACGCTGTGGGTGGTTGTATGTCGATTGATGCCGATTGTTCTGGAGCGGCGAATTGCTCCACAAGAGCGTTGTATGCTGAAATATGGCTGTTTTCTTGTAAAAAGATTTTATGTACAGCCTCGCCGTGTTGGTCGAAAAATTGCAAGCTTGGCATGGCACCGCCTACGGCAAAGCCATATTTCCAGTGCGACATAAACAAGCGGAGGTCAATATCTTCGCCCAATACCAAGCCAACGTGGTTGTTGAAAGATACTTTTTCGTAAACGCCTTTGCGTTCGTGTACACAACTTTCGTTGCGTGTAAGAGCCATAACGTAGCCAAGGCTAGGAATTTGTTTGAGTAATTCTCTGAAATCTCCCGATAAGCGAACTACGTTATCGCCCACAGAGGTATTCAATAATTCGGCTTCCGAAACGCCCAAGTGCTGTGCCGCATCTCTGATGCGTACCTTGGGATTGGCCTCTTTGAAAGATAAATAACGGTCTTTTAATGAAAGTGTTGAGGCTGCCATTGTTTGATAGATTGGTTAAAAAAATTGGATTGATATGGTACAATAATCGGAAAACCCAAGCTTGGTTGGGATACAAGTTGTACGTCTATTTGAAAAGCTTTTTTTATTAAATTGGGCGTAAGCATATCGAGGGTTTTGCCAAAACCCAACGACTCGCCTTGCTGCAAGAGCAATACCTTATCGGCGTATTGCAATGCCCAGTTGAGGTCGTGCAAAATAGCGATGACCCCTAAACCTCGCTGGGTTTGTTGCCGCACAAACGAGAGGAGGTTTTGTTGATGAAAAATATCTAAACCAGTTGTGGGTTCGTCGAGTAATAAAAACTTAGGATGACTCAACGGCTTATGTTCCTGTAGTATAGCCGTGTGGTCGAGCAATTGAGCCATTACTTTGGCAAGCATGACCCGTTGTTGTTCTCCTCCCGAAAGCGTTAGAAACGACCGTTGGCTTAGGTGTGCTATACCCGTTTTTTCTAAACAATACGCCACAATATCGTAATCTTGCAAGCGAGGACTGTGTTTGAAGTGAGGGTAACGCCCCATCATCACCAAATCGGCTACCGTAAAATTAAACGCTACGGTATGGTGTTGAGCCAACACGGCTCGATGCTGTGCTAAAGTGGTACTACTCCAAGTTGAGAGCAAACGATTATTGAAATAAATCTTCCCTTGGGTGGGCTTGAGTTCTTGGCTCAGTAGCTTCAAAAGGGTAGATTTTCCTGCACCATTAGCCCCTAAAATAGCGATAAACTCGCCACAGGAAGCTTCCAAAGAGATAGGTTGTAATAAGTTTTTACCTCGAATCGTATATGCAATATTTTGTGCCTGAATCATCGTGTATGGTGTTCAACGAGTACGGTTCTGTAAAAGCATCCAAATAAAAACAGGTGTGCCAAGTAAAGCGGTGATAATACCCAAAGGCAATTCGGTGGGTGCTACCAGTGTGCGTGCCAACAAATCGGCTAGGGTTAAAATAATGCTTCCTCCCAAGGCCGAAGCAGGCAACACTAAGCGGTGATTAGCTCCTACCACAAGCCTTGTCAAATGCGGAATCAATAAGCCTATAAACCCAATGCTACCGCACAATGCCACCGAAACGCCTACGCCCAAGGTACTCAATACTACAATTCTTTTTTTCAAAACAGTAGTATTAATGCCCAAATGCTCGGCTTGGTCTTCGCCTAATACAAAGGCATTAAGGGCTTTACCTTGTACCGAAAGCCCTACCACAGGCAATAACAGCAAAGGAAAGGCAAGTTGGAGGTTTTGCCAAGTTGCACCGCCTACACTCCCTAAACTCCAAAACTGAATACTGCGGAGTTGTGCATCAGTTGCTGCGTAGGTAAGTAAACCTGTGATTGCTCCTGCCAAAGCGTTGAGTGCAATGCCCGTGAGCAACATGGTGCTAATCTGTGGCTTGCCATCAATTTTGGATAGATGATACACGATAAATGTACTAAGGCAAGCTCCTACAAATGCCATAGCCGAAAGCCTGTACAAACTGTACGATGGGTCGAATGGGAAAGCAAATTGCAACTCTAAAACAATAGAAGCCACCGCAAAAAGCGATGCTCCCGACGAGATGCCCATAAGCCCGGGGTCGGCCAAGGGATTTCTGAAAATCCCTTGCATCGAAGCCCCAGCTATTCCCAACACTGCCCCTACAAGCATTCCTAATATTACTCGTGGCAACCGAATAACCGTGAGAATAACTGCTTGCTGTTCGGAATAATGACTTTCGATAAGTCCTAATTTATTGCCTAAAATGCTTACTACGTCTTTCAGCGAAATAGGTACTGCTCCTATGCCTATGGCCCAAAGCCCAACTACCAACAACATACCAGCAAGCGTACCTAATACTAATACGGTATAAGCATTACTAAATGTCTTGCTAAAAACAGCACTGGATTCGAGCTGCACAGATGTACGTTGCTGTACCATTTATTGCTTGAGTTTTTGGTTGAGTTCTGCTACGGCTTGTCCTACTCTTGGCGAGAAGCCTGTCAGCAAACTACCGTCCATCGTAATGACCTTGCGTTTTTTTCCCGCATTGGTCTGAGCAATGCCTGGTACTTTCAATAGCCCTTCTATTCCTCCGACGCTTTCCAAACCCGATTCAAATAAAAGAAGATAATCGGGATTGGCCTGGATGAGTGCTTCGGTTGTGAGTGGTTTAAAATTATCAAAATCGCTTATCGCATTTTTTCCTCCTGCCAAGCTGATTACTTCTGCTACAGAGGTGTTGTTGCCTGCTACCGACAATGCACCAACGCCACGAGCATAAATAAACAATACTTTGGGCGTTTGCGAAAGCTTTGTTACTTGGCGTAATTTTTGGTCGATTTGGGTCACTAATGTTTGACCTGCTGCTTTTTTACCAAAATAGGCAGCCATGTCATTGATGAGCTTTTTGCTTCCTTCAATGGTGTATTCTTGCGTAAAAAACACCACTTTTACCCCTGCGGCTTTGAATTGCTCTATTACTTCGGGTTTCAAGATGGTTGTGCCTTTGGTATCTTTTGTACCTACGATTAACGTAGGTTGTAAGGCCAAGGTGGCTTCTGCTCCAATATTGCGATTATGCCCTACTTTGGGAAGCTTTTCAATGGCTGTCGGATACGTAGAGGTGATGTCGGTACCCACAAGTTGCTGCTGTAAACCCAATCCTACCAATATCTCGGTGGTTGCACCACTGAGCGATACGATTCTTAGGTTTTTATCTTGTCCAAAAATGAAATGGGTCAAGAAGGATAGAAAAAAAACGACAAAATACTTTTTCATAAAAAATTAATAATCAGATTTTTATCATAAAAAATAACCTAAGATGCTTTTTTTACTAAGGTATATTGAATGTTCGGATAGCCTCGTTCGCCTCCATCGGCAGAGGTGAAATTGAGGAATTTTAGTTTATAAATATTTCCTAAAGCATCTTTTATCACATAAAAACGGTCGGTTTTTACGCCTACTGTACCTGTGGTAGCACGCCAATTTACGCCTATGATATTACGATTGGAGCTAAACGTAACGCTACTCAAATTACTTTCACCAAAATTATCATAACTCACAGTTGAGGTAAGTACCTCCGCAGCTTGTACACCTGCCAAATGGTTGATTAGGACTTGGTCGGAGAAATAATAAGGTATTTCGACGGTAGCCGACAAGTTGGTTTTATAAATAGCCCCCGTCCATTGAATGTCCCATCGGTCTTTGGCTGGCTCTACGGCTACAGTCGCTTGGGTATCAAATGAAATATAGTTGAACAAATACGTGGCATCTTTGGCTATGCTCAAGGTTTTGAATGTAGTTTCGTTCAAGGCAGCATATTGCAGGGTATATCCTCCTGATGTATTGCGTAATACCCGTAATTTCATCAAATCTTTCTTGCTTGTACCTCCTCCTGTACCACGGCTCAAGATATATACTTTGTTGTCGGCATCGGTTGCCGAAACAGCCGTGATGACAGTCTTGCTGAGGTCGCCAGATAGGTCGTCGATAAGTGCCAAATGACTGGCATCATAGCCAAGTGTAAGATTTTTGCCTACGGTATCGGCCGAGCTCACTTGTGTAATGTCGGTTTTATTGGTGACAAAAGCCGTAGCGGCTGTGGTATTATTGAGTTTTACGACAAATTCATTTCCTGTATAAAACCCCAAATCCCATGCTGCTCTGGCGATGGACGTTTGAGCATTGTTGCTAAAATCGACAAACACAGAGTTGATTGCCGATGACCCACCTGTACCGCCATTGAGTTTTAGCGTACTTCCTGTTGAGACAATTGCCGTAAATTTTACCGATAATTCGGCTATTGTTCCGAGCAAAGCGGGGGCACTCACACTGTTGATTTTGAAAGCAATTTTCTCGCTTCCACTGAAAAACGAGCTTTCATTTTTGGTTAATACAAAAGACGTTTCGGTACTTCCTGCTGGTACGCTCAAACTGATTTGGTTACTCACCGCAGCAGGGTTTGTCGTAAATTCGCTGCCATAAGTCAAGCCTGTAGGAGTCAACTGTACCACTACTGTAGTGGCTGTTTCGACGGCTCTACTAAATTTTATTTTAATGGTAGCCGTACTGGTACTGGCATCCATGCCTTGCTCGCTTGCCTCAAATTGGGCCAAATTATCAGGTAAGCTTACCTCTTCTGTTGAACAAGCCAAGAGTAGGCTACTGGCAAGCGAGGCGAGTAGCATAAAAGTTTTGAAAAAAAGTTTCATTTTTAAAAATTTGGTAATGTTTGATAGAAAATTTGGACTGTGCGAAAGATTCAAAGGCTTTCATGTGTGACCAACAACGTACACCACTGAAATCAAAGATTTTTCGCTAATTGATAACTAAGCCCTACAAAATAGGAGCGTCCGTAGCTCATGGGCATGGTACTACTGCTATGAGCAGAACCCGTATTGGCGGTATTGTAAAGCCTTGTAAGATTGGCGATGTTTTTGACACCCGCTTGCACTTGTAGGTGCTTTCCGAACAACTGCGTCAAGGTGACATCTGCCCAATGATAACTTTTTACTTGACTGAGTGTAATGCTTACTGTGCCATCGCTGTTTTGTTGTCCGAGATACGCCGGTTGTTGTCCTGTAAATTTGTAAAATACACCCAGCGTTGTACGGGTTTTGGGCAAGGTATAACTAGCATTGGCGTTCAGTTCGGGCGACCATAAAAAAGTAGGCATGGCTTGGGTTTGATAAGTATCGTCGTTCAACAATTGGTTATACCGACCGATGTAGGAAAATCCTAATGAATATTGGAATTGCTTACGGTGAAAGGCATAACTCAGCGTCGAGCCTGTTGTTTTAAAACGGTCGATATTAATGGTTTGCGAAACACTGGGGTCATTGGGGTCTGTTCCATAACTAATCAGGTTTCTGAAATCATTATAAAAGCCCGTAAGAACCCATTTGGTGTATGTTTGATGAAATGTGAGCGAAGCGTTGAAGCTATCAGAGGTTTCGGCCTTGAGGTTGGGATTCCCTTTGATGGCATGACTAGCATCGAAAAAGTTGAAATACAATTCTCGTAGGGCTGGCGACCGAAAACCTCGGGCATAAGCCACACGCCAATCGAATTGGGCATTCAAGCGAATTTTAGCATTGATTGCTGGTATGAGTGGCGGTGCTTGATAAACGGTGTTATGAATCAGTCGAAAACCCGGCCTTATTTGTACCACCGAATCGAAAGCGATAACCGACGACACAAACAAGGCGTAATCGTTGATGCGTGGCGAACCCGCAATGCGTCCGCCACTGGCATGGTCGAAGTTCATTTCAATGCCTGTTTGCCACTGTACAGTTTTTGAATGATGCAAGTTCAAGGTAGTACGGAGCATGGCATTGTCGAAACGTGCGATGTCTTGTTCGCCTTGTCCAAGCGATAGCGTGCGTTTGTTCGTCGTAAAATCTATGATTGTCGTTTGGGTTTTGCGTTGGTAGTCGGTATAAGCCGCAGCAAGCAAAAAACTTACCCGACTTCCCAAGCGCAAATTTGCCTGCAATTGGTGCATCATCCGATGGGTGATATACTTTTGGTCACGAGCTTGCAAGGTATTGGTATTCACATTTCCCAGGCTGTGAATGGTTTCTTGCAAAACATCGTTTCGGTAATACCAATTGCCGTAGTTTTTGTGTATGCCTACTTTGAAATGTCCTAGTATTTGATTTTTTGGCAGCCATTCTTTATTTCTGCCTTCCGAATTACCTTGCCAACCGCCAAAGGTATTTTGGCTCAAACCTGCTGCCATATCCCAATGTTTGTATTGCCAAGTTCCCCCAATACTTTGCACATGAACGCCTTGCCAAAAGTCGGATTGTGGCTGCAAACGATATTCATTACCAACGCTTTCTTCTTGAATTTTGGCATAAAGCGACCAACGCTGATGGTTTGCTTTTTTCGTAATAATATTGATTACACCTGCAAGGGCATCTGTACCATACGAAACCGACATAGGGCCTTCTACGATTTCGATGCGTTCGATGGTTTGTACGTCTATTTGGTTCAAACTTTCTCTGGTATCGCCTCTGTCGAGCATAGGTACGCCATCCAATAAGATTTTGACATTTCTGCCCGACATTCCCAATAATTGCACATCGGTTGTACCCAATGCCATGTCGTTGCTAAAACGAAAGCCTAGTTCGTTGTTCAACACACCTACCAAATTGGTGGCGGCTCTTTGTTCTATTCGTTGTCGGTCAATTACCCGTACCTGAAAAACTGAATTGCGTACCGATTGGGGCTGCAATTGCCCAGTTACGACTACCTCATTGAGGTGCTGTACCGAAGGCTGCAATACAATTGATAGCGGTTGCTTGCCATTAGTCAGTACTATTTCAAAAGGTTCATAGCCAGTATAAGTTACCTTCAAACGCTCGCCTGTGTGTGGTGTATGGCGGAGGCTAAAATAGCCCAGACTGTCGCTTGTCGTACCAGTTTTTTGTAATAATAACCGAACATTCGCCCCAACAATCGCTTGTCCTTGTGCTGTCGTGATACGTCCAGAGAGCTTGGTTTCTTGTGCAAAAGTAAAAGCTCCCAACTGCAAACTCCACAAAAACAGGTATGTCTTCACCAATTTTGCTGTAAACAATCGCATAAGTTATTTTTATTTAGACTTATTATGAATTATACAACAAATATATTGATAAAAACAAATACAAGTCAATTTTTATTTAGACTAATTTTAAATAAAATACTTTTTTTACAAAACATCAGTCATAAAAAAAAGCCTAGCATAATTGCTAGGCTTGCTATATTGAGCATTAAAACTTACCGTGTCGAATCTTTTTTGGCTGGTTTGGCTTTTTTAAATAGGCCATTCAACAGGTTATTTTTTTGCGTTTCGACGAGTTTTTTGGCTTTATCTTCGGCTACTTTTTTCAAACTATCGGCTGTAGCTTTGGCTTTGGCTTGCAAGGCTTCTTGCTCTTTTTGGGCGTTTTGTAAAAGCTTTTCTTTCTCGGCTTGTAGTTTGGCTTCGGCTTCTTGCTTTAAGTTGCCCAGTTGCTCGGTGGCTTGTGCTTTTGCTCCACCTAGTTGTGCGTTGAGCTCGGAGGTTACGGCATCTTTTAAGGATTGTGCCGTGCTACTGCCACTAAACTTGAAAGTTGGCATTTTGAGCGAACCGCCCATGCCCAAATCAAATTTTACCCTTGGCGTATTCTGCAAGCTTTTGCCTGTCCATTGAGCAAACGCCGAGCTAAAGGTTTGTCCAGCTTTGCCACTTGGCACATCGAAGCCCAATTTATAATCCATGCTGCCTTCTAGCCCGTGCTTTCCTTGAATGGTCAAATTATAGTCGTTCCATTTAATCGTGAAGGGTTTGAGGCTAACAATCCCATTGCTAATTTGCATTTGCATGAGCAAATCGTTGAGTTGTAGGTTTTTCAACTGACTGAGCTTGGTTGTTTCCACCAATTTGCCTACCAAGGGATTTTGTTCGAGCGATGCTTTGAGCAATTTAACCAAGCCATCGGCATTGAGGGTTTGGAGCTTGGGCATCATGTCTTGTCCTAGTTCTCCATCTAATTTAAACTGCGACGACACCTCTCCTACCATGTATTGTGCCAATGGCATAAGGGTTTTAACCACGGTGAGGTTTTGGTAAGCATCGGCAAGGTTAATTTTTTCAAGATTCAAGCCAAAGCTAAAGGTTGGGTGAACAATATCGGTTGTGTTGTAAGAGCCAGTGGTAGAAAAATGCCCGCCTAGTGCATCGAAAGCCGTGTTTTGTAGTTTCATCGTGCCATCGGCAATATTGAGCGTACCAGTAGCATTTTGCATTTTCATTTTATCGTATAAAATTTGTCCTGCTTTTGCTTGCATCGTAATTGCCAAATTTTTCGGTACTTCTACCACACCCATCACAGGTGTTTGTCCTGCTGGCTGCGGCTGGCTTGTCATCCATTCGTTTACATTAAAGTTTTGCGACGACACAACGATGTTTCCTTTTAATTTATCGTTGCTCATGGCATAGCCCATGTAGTTGCTAAAACTACCTGTTGCCTGAAAATCGCTGCTGCCCAAGAAGCCTTTCGAGTCGCTGACTTTGATTTCGTTGGGTGTGAAGGTAAGATTTGCTTGGGTGATTTTTACCCCTTGTGGATATTCTTTCGACACAAATTCAAAGTCGTTGATTTGGGCTGTCCCATTGTTCGATAAACTTGTATAACGCTTGGCGAGTACATCCGCCATTTTTCCTTTGGCGTGCACATCGGCATTGATTTTACCCTTCACTGTCATGTTTTCTAAAGGATAAATTTTCGTGATTTTTGTTAAATCTACTTTCCCCTTTGCTACAATATCCCAAGCATAATTCTCAAAATTAGAGATAACTCCCTGAGCGGTAAAAGTTTCCTGTTCAAGCATCATGCTTCCTTGGTTGATTTTGAGTTCGGTCGCCGCCAACGAGCCATTGGTATTGAGTAAGGTTGCATTGACGTTGATGTTTTCGATGGGAGCAGGAAATTCTTTCGATTTGATAAAACCTTTGTTCAAAAGCAATTGAGCCTTGGTCACGGGGAATTGATGCGTAGCCGAGTCGTAAATGCCTTTTGAATGTAAATCAATGCCAAAAGCTCCTTTGAGCTGTAGCCCGTCCATCGGGAACAAGGCAGCGATTTCTTGTAAATCGAATTTCGCCACCAGATTTGCCAATACTTCCGAGCGTTTCAAGCCTTTGATAAGGGCATCGGCTTTTACGGGATTATTGCCCAGCATCAAATCGAAGCGTTTGAGGTTGATTTGGGTATTTTCGAGTTGTTGCGTTGGGTTGCTCACGTTCAAGGCGATGTTTACATCTTTTACACCCGAAGGCAAACTAGGGTATTGAAAAGCACCTTGCGTTACGTTGAGATTGAAATTAAACGTTGGAATGGTGGTAGCACTGTAAAGTCCTTTTACTTTGCCATCGAAGGCGATTTCTCCTTTGGCATCTAAATCGTTGAATTGGTTTTGGTACAAACTAGGAATCAACGAAATCAGGTTTTTGAAGGCACTTTCAGGCGTATTGAAGGTCAAATCTATTTGAAAATCGTCTTTGATTTGTGCTATTTTTCCATCTAAATTCAAGGTGAAATCGTTTACACCTACAAGGGTTTTGGCAAAGCTGTAGGTTTTGTCGATTTGGTTTACGTCGATAACAGAATTGAGGGTTAATTTACGTTTTTTGAAATAATCTTGTCCTTGAAAAAACACATTGGCTTCTTCAATAACCGTTTCGGTATTGAGGTCGAAGGTAGCACTGCTGATGTCGCCACTTCCTTCGTGATTGATGCCCAATAATTCTACCAAAGAGTTGTCTTGCAAATTACGATACACCACTTGTCCATCTGTGATTTGCCAATGCTCTACTTTCATTTTCATGCCGGCTTCGGTAGGTGTTTCGGTCGTTTGGGTAGTATCTTTTTCGACCATAATATCGTAATTGGCTTGTCCATCTTTCAAGACTTTTGCCAAAATTTTAGGCTTATTTAAGGTAATATGAGCGATTTCGGGCGAGCCTTTCAACACACTACCCAAGTTAAGAGCGAGGTCAAAAGCACTGGCTTGCACCAAGGTATCTTGGGCAAAAGGGGCTTTTCCCACTACGCCAAAGTTATCGAGTGATACCGTCAAAGAAGGAAAATTTTTGAAGAAAGATAAACTTACATCTTCATAATACACGTTGGCTTTTACTTGTTTAGCAATAGCTTGGTTGAGTTGTTGTTGAATCGTGTCTTTGAAAAAAAATGGTACAGCAAAAGCCGCTACCACCAAAACGCCTACAGTTGAAAGGGTGTATGTGAATATTTTTTTCATAGCCTTTAAAAAAAAAGCATGTACACCGTTGTACATGCTTGCAAATATATTAACGAAATGGCTGTAATGAAATTATCCAATTATCATCTTTTCAATTAAAAGGATTAAGATATGAATAATTTTGATGTGTACCTCCTGAATGCGGTCGGCATAGCCAAAATGTGGCACTCGTATTTCTACATCGGCTTGGTTGGCAAGTTTGCCACCATCTTTACCTGAGAGAATTACTACTTTCATACCTTTGGCTTTGGCTGCTTCTACGGCTCGAATGATGTTGGCTGAATTGCCACTGGTAGAAATGCCCAATAGTACGTCGCCTGCTTGTCCTAGCCCTTCCACAAACCGAGAAAAGATAAACTCAAAACCGTAATCGTTGGCGGTACAAGTCAGGTGCGATACATCCGAAATAGCAATGGCTGCCAACGAGCGGCGTTCGTCACGGTACCTTCCCGAAAGCTCTTCGGCAAAGTGCATGGCATCGCAATGCGAGCCACCATTGCCACAAGAAATGATTTTATGATTTGCTCGAATGGCATCGGCCATCAAACGAGCAGCTTGTTCGATTTTTTCGATGTTGGCTTCGTCCGACAAAAAGTTTTGTAATACAAGCTGTGCTTCGTTTAGCTCTTGAGCTATGATTGTTTTAAACATATATAATTGTACGAAATGGAGGTACAAAGGTACAAAAAGCTTTTAATAATCGCCACCTGCACCACCACCGCCGAAGTCGCCACCGCCAAAACCATCGAAATCAAAGCCACTGTCATCAGACGACCCCCAACTCGACTTTCTTCCTACATCGTTGCCAAAATCGTTTCCCATAAAAATGACGGGGGGAAACCATCCGCCATCGTTGTTGCCTCCGAAGCCGTTGCCTCCATTGCCTTTGCGTTTTTGTATGATTACAAAAATGACCACGATAATCACAATGATAATAGCCATAAAAATCAGTACCAAACCCAAGGCACTGCCACGCCCAACGGCATCGGCTTTAAATTCGCCCGAAGCCCTCCGCATCATTTCGGTCGTGCCTTCGTCGAGACCAGCAAACCATGCTTGTTGCTTGAAATGGGGGATAATATTACGGTTGATGATACGCTTACAAATGGCATCGGGCAGTACTCCTTCTATGCCTCTACCCGTTACGATACGCACTTTGCGGGTTTCGGTGGCCCATAGCAATACAACACCATTGTTTTTCTTTTTCGCACCTACGCCCCAAGTTTTGGCGAGCTTGATGGCATAATCATAAGGGTCGCTTTCGCCGGTATTGGCGACAATCACAATGGCGATTTCGGTAGAAGTGCTATCTCGATAACCTCTGAGCTTTTGCTCTAATTGATTGATTTCTTGCGGATTGAGTTGGTGAGCAAAGTCGTTGACCATTCTCGGCGGATTGGGTTGCGTCGGAATGTCCTGTGCCAAGCCTATGAGGCTTATCCATAGCAATGCTACGACTGCGACAAGCGTTTTGAGTTGTTTGAATTGTATCATTTATCCAAAAGAAATTTCGTCGGAAATCTCGTTTATATCGTCTGATTGATAAGGGAAATATTGCTTCAATGCTTCGCCAGCCTGCGTAATTCCTACGACGAAGCCAGCCGCAAACTGATTCATCACAAACTGAGATTGCATTGCTTTACGAATTTCATCCCAAAAGTTTTCGGGAACGCATTGATGAATCCCTTTATCGCCAAGAATAGCAAATTTTCTATCGGCATAAGCCAGATAGAAAAGCACCCCGTTGCGTTGTTGGGTTTGGTGCAATTGTAGTTGAGCAAACACCTCTTGAGCCCTTGTCAGTACATCGCCTACGCAAAAAGCTTCGATATGAACTTTGATTTCGCCCGAAGTTTGCTTTTCGGCTGCCTTGATGGCTTCCACAATTTGGCTTTTTTGTTCTTCTGATAAAAACATAAGACAAGAAAAACGAAAGGCTTTAGGCAACAGATTGCCTAAAGCCTTTGATGAAAAGAAGATTATTTAGAAAAATCTACCACAGGAGCTTCTTGAGCCGCCGCCGTTGCTTGGAAATAGGCTTTTTTCGTAAATCCTGAAAAACCAGCAATCAAACTGCCTGGGAAAGTCACAATGGTATTGTTGTAGGCTTTCACAGCTTGGTTAAAGTTATCACGCTCGCCCTTGATACGGTTTTCTGTGCCTTCCAACTGTGCTTGCAACTCTGAAAACTGCTCAGATGCTTTGAGTTGTGGGTAGTTTTCGGCTACCATCATCAAGCGAGAAAGCGAGCCTTTGAGTTGTTCTTGAGCGGCTTCATATTTTGCCATATTTTCAGGAGTCAAATCTTTGGCATCGAGCTTTATTTGGGTAGCTCCTGCACGTGCATTGATTACGTCGGTGAGCGTACTTTTTTCAAAATTTGCTGCTCCTTGTACGGTTTTTACCAAGTTCGGAATCAAGTCGGCTCGGCGTTGGTAAGCCGTTTGTACGCTACCCCAAGCGGCATCTACTTCTTGTTCACTTGTTGCCATGCCATTTCTTGCACTGATTCCCCATAAAATTACTAATGCTCCTACTACAAGAGCGATAATTGTTCCTTTTGACATAGTTTTGGTATTTTAGTTATACGTTGGTTAAACCTTGAAATTTACTTCAAAGGTATAAGATTCTTGTAAATCTCGCTACAAAGATTAGGGCATAATGCTAATAGCCTATTTGAACGGCTTACTAGCTTTATGAGTTTTGAAAGGTTCTTTAGATAGCCATTTGCGGGCATTTATCAAGGGTTTAGGATAATGAATACCGAGTCGATGCCATTCGGCATCCGATAATATCGGTACATCGTGTACTTTGTCGGCAGGTAAATGAGCCAAGTCAGGAAGCCAATTTTTCACGTAAATACCCTGACTATCATAGCGTTTGGCTTGTGTATAAATATTAAAATAGCGATTTTCACGTGGGTCGTTGCCTACGCCAGCTACGTAGTTCCAATTGCCCCAATTTGAGCAAACGTCATAGTCGAGCAATTGACTTTCAAACCAAGCGGCTCCCCAAGTCCAATTGACGAGCAAATCTTTGACCAAGAAACTAGCCACGTTTTGTCGGCCTCGGTTCGACATAAAGCCCGTTTGCCATAATTCTTGCATATTGGCATCAATCAACGGAATGCCCGTTTCGCCGTTTTTCCATTTTTCAAAAAAAGCATGGTTCTTTTTCCAAGGGATTTGTGGAAGCTGCTTGATGCCTTTTTCTTGAAAAATACGATTACCATATTTCAGCGACACCCACTTGAAATAGTCACGCCAAAGTAACTCGAAAATCAACCAGTAGGTAGATTCATTTTTGGTCCGTCGAAATTCATACGCCAATACTTGCTCATAAATGTATCTTGGTGAAATACAGCCCAATGCCAACCATACCGAAAACTTCGACGAGTAATCTAGCCCAAGCATTTCGTTGCGGGTTTCTTTGTAAACTTTTAGTAAATCTTTTTCCCAAAAATACACTTGAAGGCGTTCTAATGCCGCACTTTCGCCCCCTTTGTACAGGAGCGTTGGAGAGGATTTTTCGTTAGGCAAAAGTTCGGCAATAGTTGGTAACTCACCCCAAATCACTCCTTCGGGACTCCGAAAAGTAGGAGGTACAACGTAGGTTTTTCTTACCTTAGAAGCTTTTTCTACTTGGTGCCGAAAAGTAGTGAATACATCGGGCGTTTGGGCTATGTTGAAGGGTAAATCATCGGGATGAAACAAGGTAGCCGTATGAAAAAATTTACAAGCAACTTTCTCTTGTGCCAAGGCATTGCTTAGTTTTTGGGCAATATTGGCTTCTTCGCTGGCATAAACCTCGCTTGTAAATACGCCTTTTACAGATAACTCTTTAACCAATTGGGGTAAAATTTCTTCTGGTTTTCCCACTCGTATAAGCAAATTACTCCCGCTGTTTTGCAATTGTTTTCGTAAATCGGCTACGGCTTCAAGTAAAAATTGTGTACGTAAAACCCCCGTTTTAGGAAAACCCAATACCTGCGTTTCAAACTGGCGAGGGTCAAAAATATATACAGGAATAAGGGGCATTTTTGTCAATGTTGCCCTATATAATGGTTCATGGTCGTGAACACGGAGGTCGTTGGTAAACCAAACAATTGTGTGCATAGTGAGCGATAGCAAATAGTTGTGTAGCTGTAAAACTCAAAATAGCGAGAAAAGTTGGCTTGAAATAGCAAATAATAGGTAGAAGAATTTGAGAATTTGTAAAAAATTGCTCCCAAGCAGTGACTTTTTAGGTCGTTGCTCGTCAAAAGGTAAAATCATACGAAAAGGTCTTTAAATCCTAGTAAAATAGTGACGCACCTATCCTTAAATTCTTCTACCCTACCAATAACTTTATGACATCATGCTCTTCATGATTTTGCCACAACCCATAAAGTTGTGGCTTTTTTCATGATAAAAATTCACAATTTTTCTTGTAAACACTTCATTATCAGCCACAAACTATAAAAACTAAATACGTCAATCTATTTATCAATTACAGTTTTAAAGCAAATGCCAGTATGTCCCAGCCATCGCTCTAAGGTTGAGTATCGAATAAATTGAACCATGATATTTAGTATATAGCAACTTCGTTTTGATGATAGTATAACTCAAATCTTAATAAAATCCTTCTAAAGAGTTCTTTCAGTTCTATGCCCTGGTGTTTTACCATGAAAGGTAAAAAGCTGTTGGTATCAAGATTGGGCATTGTATTGATGTCTAAAATATAAATTTTGCCATCAGACAAACGTACATCTGTTCGTGACATTCCTCTTAGTCCTAAAGCCCTGTGAGCTTTTAAAACAGCCGCTTGCATAGCATGGCACACGTCGGCAGGTAAATGATGATTCATTACTTTTTCAGTTCGCCCATAGTTTTGTCCAGCAATATATACCTCTCGGTTGTCGTCGGGACGAATTTCTAGGGGAGGCAAGCACATATAATCATTGGCATCTTCGGTTGGAATTACCCCAACAGTAAACTCCCTTCCTGCCAAATAAGGCTGAATAATCAATTCTTCTTTTGCCAGTAAGGTTTCGTAAGGGACGTTTGCCTTGTCGAATACCACCATATTTTGGTGTAAACTTCCCATCCGAGGTTTAGCGATAAAACGATTGTAGCTACTTGTTTGAATATCGCTGAGGGCAATAATTTCAGGTGTATCTATGCCGATGGTAGCACAAAAAGTTGGTAATTGTACTTTGTCTTTAGCAATACTTTGGGCTGGGTAATTACTAGCGGTATGCTTTATGTCATTGGCATCGAGCCAGCGTACAATATCGTGTTGCCCTTCGTCGCCGTAGCCATAACAAACATTAAATACTACATCGAACTGCTTTAAAAACTGGGCAAACTCAGGCGTAAAACCCACAAAGTGCGTCACATAAGGATAATAATCGTCGGGGGTAGATTGAAGTAAATGAACAATGGTACGAGCAAATATATTTTCTTTCCAAGGAGTGAAAGTTGAATCAGAATACAAATAAATAATGCGCTTGAGTGCCATGCGTTTTTTCGGTTAAATTTTCGCTAAGATACACTGGCTGTATGAGGTGTAGATTATAGAATGATAAAACCTACATGAAAATAAACACTACTTTTACAAGCATTTATTATGTATTTATTAAGCAAAACCAAACGTATCAAAAGATGTTTTGGAATATGCCATTGTAGGTTTTTGTCCACGTATGTTTGCAATCTTCATCAACTAAAAATTTTATGATAATCATAAAATTTTTAAATTATTTTTATTTAGAATAATTTTAAATAAAAATAACAATATTCTAAATCCCTTCCTAATTTTGCATCGACAAGTAACACAAAACAAAAAGATACGATTGAAAGAGCGTATTCATTGATTATCAATATTTTAAAAAACAAAAGACTTCTTTTTACTTTTAAATAATTCTTTAAAATATGAAACTTCTTAATACGATTACGGTATTATTGATTATTCAAGCTTCTTTATTTGGTCAAAAAATTACGAGTATTACTGGAAAAATTACAGATGAGCATCACAATCCTTTGGCTGGTGTAAGTGTAGTATTGAAAGGAACTGTCCGTGGTGTGCAATCGAATACCAATGGCGTGTATGCCATCAATTCTTTAAAAACTGGCGTTTATACTGTTGTGGTTTCGAGTGTGGGCTATAAAACCCAAGAGAAAACTGTGAATACAGCAACTGAACAAGAGGCAAGTTTTGTATTAAACGAGTACAGTGAAACCTTGCAAGATATAGCTGTAACCGCCAATGGAATGCTCAAAGGCAACGAGCATTTAGCTGAGGTAGAGGGCTTTAGTATTAATGCAGCTAAAAAAAATGAAGTGATACAGTTGGCTCACTTGAATGCCAATTTAGCGATGAACAACAGCCGACAAATATTTAGTCGCACGCCAGGGATTTCGATTTGGGAAAACGATGGTTCTGGCGTACAACTGGGCGTGGCATCAAGAGGACTTAGCCCTAATAGGTCATGGGAGTTTAATATTCGCATGAATGGCTACGATATTACACCTGACCCTATGGGCTATCCAGAGGCATATTATACACCACCAATGGAGGTTGTCGAGAAAATAGAACTTGTACGAGGGGCTTCTTCGCTACAATATGGCTCACAATTTGGAGGATTACTCAATTTTGTTCTTCGCAAACCAGATATTTCAACTCGAATCACCGTAGAGTCGCAAAATACAGTAGGAAGTAATGGTTTATTTAGTAGCTTCAATTACGTAGGTGGCACAGAAGGTCGATTGAGCTACACTGCCTATTATCAAAAACGCCTTGGCAATGGTTGGCGAGAAAATAGCCAATTTAATACCGACCACGCTCATATAGAACTCAGTTATGCTCTTAGCAATAAACTCAAAATAGGGTTTGATGCAACGTATATGAACACCGCCCTTCAGCAGGCAGGTGGGCTAACCGATGCACAATTTGCCCAAAATCCAAGACAAAGCCTCAGAAGCCGCAATTGGTTTAGTACGCCTTGGTTTATTCCGTCGATACACGCCGAGTATGTATTTAATAACAAAACAAAACTCAGTTGGAAAGTTTTTTCAACCATTGCCGAACGCAACAGCGTAGGTAATGTAGCCGCTATTACTACAGCCGATAATCTCAGCAGTAACCGACAAGTAGATCGTGATTTTTATACAACCCTCGGCACAGAATTACGCTTACTGACCGACTATAAAATATGGGGTTTCAACAATACACTGGCAACAGGATTAAGGTATTTTAGAGGACATATAGACCGTAAGCAACTTGGTAAAGGCACGGCTAATAGCCAGATGGATTTTAATTTGGCAGAAGGTGATTTTGCTCGAAATCTTGATTTTACGAATACCAATCAGGCAGCTTTTGTTGAAAATATCCTGCGGTTTAGTCCAAAATTTTTGCTAACGGCTGGTGCAAGAATCGAACACATTGAGTCGAAAATGGAAGGACAACTCAATAGTAGCAATGGCGTTCCGACAAACTTAACGCCTTTGACTCGTACCCGCACTTTCTTTTTGTTGGGAGCAGGAGCAGAATACCATGTGAGTCCACAAACAGAATTTTATACCAATATTTCGCAAGCCTATCGCCCTGTACTTATTTCAGACCTAACGCCACCAGCCACCACAGACGTAATCGACGAAAATCTACAAGATGCACGAGGCTATAATTTCGACTTGGGCTACCGAGGTAAGGTAAAAAATTTCTTACGATTCGACCTTGATTATTTCTACCTCAGTTATAACAACCGCATCGGTACAATTAGCAGAACTAACGCTACGGGTGGCACTTATCAGTTTCGCAGTAATTTAGGACGCTCCGTAAGCCAAGGCTTTGAAGGCTATGTCGAATTTGACCCAATCACGGCTATTTTCAAACAATCGCCCTTTGGCAGATTATCCTTTTTTGCTTCTATTGCTTACATAGACGCTACCTATCAAGATTTTAAGACAACATCGGTAATAAATGGACAAATCGTAGAAGGGAATTTGGCTGGCAAACAAGTAGAAAATGCGCCAAGGCATATCAACCGTTGGGGAATTACGTATGCTAAAAAAGGCTTTTCTATCACTTGGCAATTGAGCGACATCGGGCAAGCTTATGCCGATGCCAGTAACACCACTTCACCTAATTCGACGGCTACCACAGGTTTAATACCAGCCTATCAGGTGCAAGACCTATCGGCAAGTTTTAAATTTTTGAAATATTATAACCTAAAAGCAGGCGTGAATAACCTCAGCGATGCCCGTTACTTTACCCGCAGAGCAGGCGGATACCCAGGGCCAGGCTTGTTGCCTGCCGATGGGCGAACATTCTATGTGAGTGCGGGTTTTCGATTTTAGATAAAATATTGCAAGAAAGATTCATTCGTTAGTCGTGGTATTAGCAAACGAATGAATCTTTTTTGGTATTTTAACCTAAAAATCCATAGAAGTAAACTCAATCCAATAGCCGTCGGGGTCTTGAATAAATATTTGCGGTGCACCATCGGGTCTTTTCTTTGGCCCTAGTAATGTAATATTTTTACTTCTAAGAAAAGCTTCGCAGGCGTGTATATCATGTACCTCTACGGCAAAATGATAGCTGCGAGCACCACCCACAATCGACTCGTCGTTGCGTCCAGCAATGAGGTGTAGCGTATGTTTACCCAAGGCAAACCAAGCACCATCAAAATCGAAAGCAGGGCGTGGCATGAGGGGTAAAGCTAAGATTTCTTGGTAGAAATGAATGCTTTTTGCTAAATCTTGAACAAATAAAGCTATATGATTGATTTCTTTGATTTGCATGATGCTATCTGTTTTAATACACAAAAGACAATAAGGATGCAAATAAACAAATGTATGCTTTAACCCAAAAGTGTGATGATAAAATATCAGGCTAAGATAGTATGAGGGAATTAGGCTACAAAAGTTTAATTTTACGAGTAAGAAATATCTCATTCAATAAAATGGCTGCGTTTCAAGATAAAGTAGTGTGGATTACAGGAGCATCGTCGGGTATTGGGGAAGCTTTGGCCTATGCCTTTGCTCAACAAGGAGCGAAATTGGTGTTGTCGGCACGCAGAAAAGAGGTACTGGCACAAGTGGCAAAACAAACCAACCTACCCGATTGTCGGGTATTGATTTTGCCTATAGACATGACCCAGACCGACCAAATGCCCTATTGGGTCGAGATGGTATTGTCGCATTTTGGGCAACTCGACATCTTGATTCATAATGCTGGTATTTCGCAACGAGCAAGCATTATTGATTGCACCATGCCTGTTTATAGAACCTTGATGGAAGTCAATTTTTTGGGTGTAGTAGCACTTACCAAGGCTGTTTTACCTCATTTTTTATCGAGAAAAACAGGTCAATTCATAGCCATTAGTAGCATAGCTGGTAAAATAGGCACACCTTGGCGTAGCGGTTATTGTGCCAGTAAACACGCACTTGTGGGCTTTTGCGATGCCCTCCGTGCCGAAGTTGCCCCACAAGGTATTGGCGTGTTGGTGGTATATCCAGGCTACATCAAAACCAACATTTCGCTCAATGCCCTTGATGCCCAAGGCAACAAATATGCTAAAATGGATACCAACCAAGCCAAAGGGTTAGCCGCCAGTATTTGTGCCACACGTATTGTAAAAGCTGCTCGACAAGCCAAAAAAGAAGTATATATTGCTGGATGGTACGAAATGGCAGGTATTTATTTGAAAAGGTTTTTACCCAATGTTTTATTCAAACTAACAGCAACCATGCCACAGCCCTAAGCAAGAGGATAAATGTAGGGTTATACGAAAGTGTTTTTCCTTTGCTGGTGGTTTGAATCCAACCTACTACAATTAGAATATTAAAACAAGAATATCACTTTATCATCACTTTTAATTATTTTTGATGGAAAGTTAAGAACAATATCTCAACTATACGATTAAAAAGTTTATGCTAATTTTTCGTTTTAAGTATCTAATATGACAGCGATAATAAATGAACTAAAATGAGGATAGACAAACTTGAAATAGAAAATTTTAAAAATTATGAATCTGCAAATGTTTCATTCGTTTCTGGTATAAATCTATTTGTGGGTAATAATGGAAGCGGCAAAACGAGTATTCTTGAAGCTATAAATGTGGCACTGGGCGGTTTCTTTGGTGAACAAGAACCTAAAATGCAAAGAACGATTGATTTAACAGAGGCTAGACTTTATATTTCTAACAACAAGCCCACGAGGGCTGAAAAAACTTCTATAGATGCCTATTCGAGTATTATTGGAGGTAACTGGAAAAGAACATTCAATGGTAATACAAAGAATAATGACACAAAAAATATAAAATTGGCAAGTGCTTATGGAAATAACATATTCAAAAAACTTGCTAAAGCCAATAATCAAGATATAGCTCCCTTGATTGTCTATTACTCAACACAACGACTTTTTAAAGATGCCTCTCAATCGGCAAAACAGAAATATGATGCTGCTTTGGGAAGAAGAAATGGATATTTACAATGCCTAAAAGATAATTCAATCAAAGGTACTTTAACTGAGTGGTTGGGAAATGCAGTCACAAGAAGAGCAACCAAACAAATTCAAGAAATTAATGCTAGAGATTTAATCTTAGAAAATGTTGAAAATGCTATAAAAAAGACCTTTTTGTATTTCTTAGACGATTTTGATAAAAATCAACTAAAAATTTATCAAGAACCAGACTTTGGATTCGACCTTTTTATCCAACTAAATGAGCATTACAGTTTACCCATCAATCTCTACTCTGATGGTTTTAGAAGTTTAATATACCTCATTGTTGATTTGATTTGGAGAGCCTCTCAATTAAACCCTTGGCTTACTTTAGATGAAATATCAAGTAAGCAAACTGGCTGTGTAACAATAGATGAGATTGATTTACATTTACATCCAAGATGGCAATCTAAAGCGATAGGTATTTTACAAGACTTACTTCCTAATGTTCAATTCTTTATAACAACACATAGCCCGACGGTAGTAGCCAATTTTAAAGAACGAAGAACGGAACATGATGAAAATATAGATATAATCTTTATTTTAGAAAATAATCAGTTTCATAAAATAGAAACCTCTTTTTATGGAAGCGACATTAATACGGTACTTGGGAATCCAATGGATGCCAATAGTAGAGCAGCGGAGATTTTGAATTACTTTAATAAATTCAATACGCTTGTTGCCAACGCTGAATCCACCGAAGAAGATTACAATGAAGCTATTCAGATTGCAGAAAAACTAAGAACAATATTGCCCGGTACAGACAGAGAACTTATCAGAATCAATGACATCATAGACAGAATCAATAGCCTAAGTTTTTAGTAATGAGATTTGTAAAAAAAGATAGGATAGTTCCTGAAGCTTTCAACAGCATAGTTCAAGCTACAATCAATACACCTGGACATGATGGCTACAACAGTCTTGGCCGTAATAAAAAATTATTGTTGCAATCGCTCATTGACGAACAACATTCATTGTGTGCTTACTGCAACCAGAAAATAAGCTTAGAAACATCAACTATTGAACATCTTATATGCCAGTCTCATAACCCAAATTTAGACCTAAATTACCATAACCTATTCGCTGTATGCAAAGGGAATGACGGTAAAATTCCAACAAGCCACTGTGATAAGTATAGAGCAAATGGTAAGCAAAATGGGTATTTCTTTCCTTTTATTCTTTTTGAAAAATGTATTTCAACTTCTTGGGATAGCATCAATCCTTTTTTTGATATAGAGTTCAATAGTAAACTCCGTCTGGTTTCTGGAAAAATTATTCCTAGAGAAGCAAATATTTCAGGATTTCCTTCTATCAAAAATAATATTCAAAATGTTATTGATATGCTGAATTTGAACGCTCCAATATTGATTGAAGCAAGAAAAGAAAAATGGCAAAGTGTCTTAGACACAAAACAAAAAAGGAATCTTGATTGGAAAGCACTTTTTGATTATTATGTAAAAATTGAAAGTACAGATTTTTACGAGTTCGTGCTGATTGCAATACACAAACAAGAGAGTTAAATGCTAAAAAATAAAACCTTCCTCAACCAATAGCTTCTACATTGATGCAGACGCTACTGCTCCTCTATGACCGATTCTCCTTTAGAATAGTCGCCCGAAGTCCACTCCCAACGTTCGTGAAGTCGAATTTTTCCATTGTCAAGCATTTCTGGTGTCGATTGGCAAATGCCCGTCATCAGTTCGCCTTTGTCGTTTATTTGGTGATAACGCATCTCTATTTTACCGTCGTTGTCAACCAAACCAATCAAATGGCCAGATTTAATTTTTCCGCCCAAATACTCAGCCGTTAAAATATTCCCTATTTGTTTGTAACAAAATACCGTTTCGTTAGAAGTTTCGCCGTTCTCGGTGTTGCTGATGGGCTTGAATATTTTATTGTTGTAGTCAATCATGGTCTATGTTGGTGATTTAGTAAAGATACGGTACGATGTGATTGCGAAATTGAACATTCTTTGAGCATTTATTCCCGAAAATAAAGGTGAAACGTATCCTTTTTTTGTTCAATTTCGCAATCAAAAAGCCCTACAAATGCCCTTTTTTTATTTCCTTCAGAGCATAATCGGCTGCTCTAGCCGTGAGTGCCATGTAGGTCAAAGACGGGTTTTGTGTAGAGGTAGAAGTCATACAAGCACCATCGGTAACGAATACGTTCTTACAAGCGTGGAGCTGATTCCAACGGTTGAGTATCGAGCTTTTGGGGTCATGACCCATTCTAGCACCACCCATTTCGTGAATATCCAGTCCAGCCGCTTGTTTTGAATCTGAAAAACGAATGTTTTGAAAGCCTGCTTTGGTAAACATTTCGGTGAGTTGCTCTTGGTAATCTTTCACCATTTTTTCGTCGTTGTCGTCGTAGCCAATAGCAATACGCAATTGTGGAATGCCAAATGGGTCTTTGAGTTGCTTATCTAAAGCCACAAAATTCGATTCTTTCGGAATAGTTTCACCCATCATGTGCGAGTTGACGTGCCACAAGCCGTATTTATTTTTCGATAAATTGGCCTTTAAGTCTTCTCCGATACCGTCTTGGCTTCGGTATTGGATTCTATCCGCTCCAAAGCCTGCTGCGTACCCACGTAAAAAGTCTGTTTCTTGTTTATACACATTTCTAAAACGAGGAATATAACTGCTATTGGGGCGACGGCCATCAGTAGTAGAATCGAGCATTCCTTCAAATTCGCCATTGATGCGGGCCCGATAATTATGAAATGCTACATATTTACCCAATACACCACTGTCGTTGCCGATGCCATTCGGGAAGCGATGAGAAGTAGAGTTGAGTAAAATCAAGTTGGTATTCAACGCTGCCGCATTCACAAAAATGATTCTTGCATAGTATTCAATCATTTCATGGGTTTGGGCATCGACCACACGCACGCCCGTAGCTTTGCCTTTTTTCTCGTCATAAATAATCGAATGTACAACCGAATGCGGACGTAAGGTCATTTTTCCTGTTTTCATCGCCCAAGGAATCGTGGACGAATTACTGCTAAAATACCCCCCAAACGGACAGCCCCTTTCGCATATAGTGCGGTGTTGGCATTGGGCTCGTCCTTGTTGTAAATGAATCGGTTGGGGCTTGGTAATGTGTGCGGCACGCCCAATAATGATATGGCGGTCTTGATAGTTTTTGGCGACTTGTTCTTTGAAATACTTCTCAACGCAAGTCATTTCGTGCGGAGGCAAAAACTCTCCGTCGGGAAGCGTTGCTAATCCATCTTTGTTGCCTGTGATGCCTGCAAATTTTTCTACATAGCTGTACCAAGGGGCAAGGTCTTTGTAACGAATAGGCCAATCTACGGCAAAACCATCTCGTGCAGGACCTTCAAAATCGAAATCACTCCAGCGTTGGGTTTGTCTGGCCCAAAGCAACGACTTTCCGCCTACCTGATAGCCTCTAATCCAGTCGAATGGTTTTTCTTGTACATAAGGGTGTTCTTTGTCTTTGACAAAAAATTGGGTTGTTCCTTCATAAAAAGCATAACATTTGCTTACGATGGGGTTTTCTTGTTTTACGTCATGAGGAAGACGATTGCGGTGCTCAAACTCCCAAGGTTGAAGCATCGTAGTAGGGTAATCGGTTACGTGTTGTACATCCCGACCACGCTCTAATACAAGGGTTTTTAAACCCTTGCCTGTAAGTTCTTTGGCTGCCCAGCCACCACTGATGCCCGAACCAACCACAATAGCATCGAAAGTACGTGTTTTGATGCTGTCTATATTAACATTTGACATTTTTTCTACGAGTAAAATTGAATGAAATGAAAGAAATTTACCAACGTTATTTCACGGGTACACAACCATGAAAACGCCCCGGTACCATTTCGTAATGAGTAATATTGTTCATCACATATTCCGAGTTCATATAGCCTAGAATGGTCAGTTGCTTGACCAACCCATAAAACTCTCTGAGTTGTGCTTCGCTATGGTTTTCAAATGCTTTTAGCACAGCAATTTTTTGGGCAGTATCGCATTGGGCGAAACCCTTGTTGTGGCGGGTTTGTGTCAAGGCATCTACTTGCGTTAGGCCTTTGGCAAAATTTTCTTGTACCGTTTTGCTGTAGCAATCGGCAACCATTTTTTCTACAAAAGGCCCAATTCCCAAGTCTGTTGCCCCAGGTGTATCGGTTTTAGGAATAATGGTTTCTACCACTGTTGCAAGTAAGGAACTTGTGGCATTCGACAAAAAGGAATGGGTGGGCAATTGTGCTGCCAACCAGTGAGAAGCCCAGCTTGGCAAGGCTACCGCACCTCCTACGGCTATCGCCATACTTTTTAAAACATTACGTCGTTTCATATACTTAATCATTGGACAATGAGGGTTATTTTTTACTGATTACTTATGTTAAAAGCCAAATTGATACTATTTTAGCCTTCAAACAGGTAATATTGTACCAGTTTGACACATCTTTGGTATTTGTCACAATTTATCAAATTTATCGAAAAAATCTAGCCTTGATAACAAGGATTCAGGCTACCGAATTTTAGAAAAAATGACTATTTTTATACAAACGAAACGTATGTTTTTTGTAAAAAATCTAAACAAAAAAAATCGACAAAGCGTTAATTTCGGTGAATCGTGCAGTAAGCATGAGGTTTTTTACCAAAGAAAGATGCGTAATCTATTATACAATTCAAAATAGCAAATCTATGGCACACGCAAATGTAGAATTGATTCAGGCACTACGTCGTACCGCCCAGAAATTGGCACAAGGAGTGGCTTATCAATGGGGACACATGGGGAGTTGTAATTGTGGCAACTTGGCACAAGAATTAACCAAACTTAGCAAAGCACAGATTCACGAATTTGCCATGCAAGGCAGAGGCGATTGGCGAGAGCAAGTAGAAGAGTTTTGTCCGACCAGTGGCTTGCCTATGGACTTACTCATTGCCGATATGCTCAACTATGGGCTTACGACTTCTGATTTACAACATTTAGAGCGTTTGAGCGATAAACAAGTATTGGCTCGTATTCCTTTAGAAAGGCGAAATACCCTTATGCACAACCGCAGAGATGATGTGGTTTTGTACCTAGAAACGTGGGCCACTATGTTGGAAGAGGCGTTTGTTGCCAACGTAACACTCGACCTTTCATTTATGCAGGAAGTACTGGTGTAAAAGAAAAGCAAGGTACAAAACAAAGAGCTACAGGTAAGATGCCTGTAGCTCTTTGTTTTTATAAAGGTTTTAAGATTTCTATCAGGGCTTCTTCGCTATTGTATAGGTGATTTACCGTATAATTAGTTTTTGGGAAATTGTGGTTTAATAATTTGGGGTTGGGATTAAAGATTACTAATAAATGACAATACTTTTAAAATCGCCCCTTTTATTTAAGACAATAAGACGTTTGCAGGTATCCCCAAATCATGATGCAAATATTTTAAGAATCTAACACTCATATCTTTTTTGCCACTTAAAATTTCAGAAATAGTGCTTTTACTCATGCCAAAGCGTTGAGCTAAATTGGATTGTGTCAAGCCTTGCTCTTCCATTTCACATTTTAGGGCTTCTAAAGGTGTGAGAGCTTCAATCTTATAATGTTTTTCCTCGTAGTCTTCAATAACTAAAGCCAATAACTCTAACATATCCCCCTCCGTTGTATCGGGTTTTGCATGGAAAAGGCTTTCCATTTTAGCCAGTGCAAGTTTATATTCTTGCTCTGTTTTGATAGGTCTTATAATTTCCATTTGTAATATATTTAAGAATTAAACTCTATTGTTTTAACGTCTATTTTGTTGTATTCTTCATGTGTTCCGACAAATTTTATAAAGCAAAATTGAAAATCAAAGTTAAATCCCGCCACCAATCTGTAATCATTACCTTTGATATTAAACACAATTCTATCACTTCCAACTGCGTCAGATTTTGAAAAATCTCTTGTGATTTCTAAAAGAGAATGATATTCTTTCTCTTTCATTTTTTTGTACCAATTTTTGAGATTATTTTCCGCTTGGGGGTATTTTTCCCAAAACTGTTTTAACGTACTTTGTGAGAATATCCTCATAGATAATAGATTTAATGCAAACAAAGTTCGCAAATTGCGAACTTATAAACAAATATATCTTTCTTGCAAGTGATTTTTAGGTGTAATAAACACTAGAATTTATGTATTTACATAAAACTCATAAACCCATAAATACAGTTTTCCGTATTTATGGGTTTCTTAAATCTACTCACAATGTATGTAGCTAAGATTCTTATCGCTCAAAGAATGGCTGTACATGATTAGTTGTAATATACTCTTCAATAATGCCAACTTCTTTTGTATCAACGTTGTAACTAAAAAACCTCCGTAAAAATCGGAGGTTTTTTAGTTACATGATAATGAGCGTTATAGGTTTAAAAAAGTATATAGACTAACGCTTCAAAACTTCTATCAGGGCTTCTACCTGTTCGATATTCACGGCGGCGAAATTGGCGATACGCAATTGTGAAGCTTTGAAATCGCCATAACCTGAGCCAATCACCATGTTGTGTTGGGTTTTCACCGTTTCGATAATCTCGGCAGCGTTTTTGCCCAATACATTTACTACCACCACTGTTTGAGAACGATGCTCAGGATTTTTGACAAATATCTCTAAATAATCGCATTTGTCGGCAAAATCGTACAGCACTTTTGCCTTACGTTCGGTTTCTTTACGAATCGTTTCAATCCCGATTTTGTTCATATCTTCGGCTACTTTTCCTAAAACATAAATCGCCATAACGTTGGGCGTTTCGGGCGTTTCAAATTTCTCGAAATTTTTGAACAAAGATGGCAAACTATGATACGTACCGATTTGATTTTCGTGCGTTTTCATACGGTTTGCCTTTTCCAACATGGCAGGATTGGCAATCCAACAGCCCAAACCTGCGGGCATTCCGAAAGATTTTTGTACAGAAAAGAAAGCAGTGTCAACCGTATTAAAATCTAAATCTGGATACGGAGCAGAAGAAACCATGTCAACCGCTACAAATTTATCTTTATTGGCACGCTTCAATTTATGAATTTCGGCAGGACGCATCTGCACACCCGACGACGTTTCGTTGGCGGTAGTACAAATCAGTTCGGCGTATTCTGGCACCGTAATTTCTGCATAATCAAAACCTTCGCCAAAAGTTTTTTCGTACTTATGTGCATACTTGTTGAGTTCTTTGGAGAAGTCGTAAAACTTCTTAGAAAAAGAACCATTGACCAAGTGAAAGCTTTCGTGTTCAACCGTATTTTGGATAATACGCTCCCAAATTTCAGTAGCAGAACCCGTAAAGAAAATACCATTCGATTCGGGAATGTCCATCAAAATACGCAATTGCTCAACTGTATGTTGATAAATACTACGAAACTGAGCAGAGCGGTGCGAAATTGAGCCTAATTGAAGCTCAAAAGCATTACGATAATGTTGTTCGACAGTTGGAAATAATTCGGCTGGGCCGGGGGTGAAGTATGTTTTACGCATGTATGGTTAAATCTTTAATCTTGTTCAGTAAATTATTGACATCTATAAACTGTTCTTTCAAACGATGAATATCCAACTGTTCTAAAAGTATATGGGAATTTCCTAACTTTTTATACTTTAACGGAATTAGCTTCCCTTTTTTTTCTTGTTGAAAGTTTTCTTTTAGTAACGTATCTAAAACTTTATCAGGAAATAAAATAGTATCTGGAACAATATCTTTAATATAACGATTCTCAGCAACAGGTTCCTTCCCTACTCTGTATTGTTTAAATGCTTTTTCAATTGCCTCTGGTTGTGATAATATCCAACTTTCCATTGCTTGTACCATAAAGAATATAAATTCCCGATACTCTTTAATTGAATCAATACTTTCATCTCCTCTTTGGAACACGTCAAAATCAATTAACGCTAAAGTTTGCGGTGAAAGTGGTTGTTTCTTAAAATCTATAACGGCTTTATAAGAACCACGCATCTCTACTTTTAGACTAATATTATCCTTTTCATCTAAGCCAGCACTTAAAAGTTTGTGCAAACTCTCCCGTAACTTTGTACTATTTTCATAGGTATCGGCACTATCATTACTATTAGGATGAAGCCCACCTTCAACCAAAAGACTAATTTCTACCATCTTTTACCACCAATTTGACCTCTTAACCACATTTGTCCCACTAAAAAGTTTCCTTCTAACGCTGGAAAATTATCTTCAGATAATGTCTTAACAATACTTTGGTTAATCTTATCTTTTTCAAAAATCATTAAATCTTCCAGAATAAAATCATTTAATAACAAAGGCGAATGCGTAGCAATAATCATTTGTGTACCATTTTGAGCGGCATACTTAATGCCTCTGGCAATGCCATAAATCATATCAGGATGCAAACCCATTTCTGGTTCATCAAGACAAACTACGCTTCCTCTTTTAGGATTATAAAAAATAGAAAGCAATAATAAGTATCGTAATGTTCCATCAGAAATGTGTTCAATAGAAATAGTTTTATCTAAGTTCTTTTCTTTTAATGAAAGTAAGCTTTTCCCTGCCACGGGTGTTGTAAAAACAAGTTCTCTGAAATTTGGATTAACATTTTTAAACTCCTCCATTATCTTATCATAAGCTCTAACCGAAGTACTATTCAAAGAACTTAATAATGAAGTAAGATTTTTCCCATCAGGAAAAAGTTTATCCTCAGAAAAATAAGACGAAAGTCTTCTAATTGGGCTTTCAAAAGTTGTATCAAAGTAATTGTATATGTCAATCTGCTCAATAGCTTTTTTTAACGTATAAATTGGGAAATATCTATCAGGGTCATTAATCTGTTTAAAAACTGACTCGTTAAATTTCAATAACTCAAACCTTTCTATTTTTGATTCTTTTTCCCCTTTCTCCGAGATTAATCCATTGCTTCCTTTTTCAACTTTTAAATAGGTGAACGATGAAGAAACTCCATTTTGGATACTTTCATTATAAATCCACTCTGAAAGAGAATAGCCAGCCACTCCCTTTTTATGAATTTTAATTTGATAAATTGGGTTTGCAGGGAATATAAAATATTCTTGAAAATTCTTTTTCAGAAATTCCTTATCAAATTCATAAGTTATGACTATTTCATCTACATCGGGATTGATAAAATTCATTACACTACTAAACCCTCCCCATTTTTCAGAAAATAGTTTTTCAAAGTCTCCTAGAGCAACCTCACAAAGCAAACGTATCGCCTTAATGAAATTTGATTTTCCTGTTCCGTTGATTCCTACAAGAACATTGGTATCAGCATTCAATTCGATGGTTTGTTCAGTGCCAAAGCTAAAGAAATTTTGAATCGTTATTTTCTTAATCATGCTTTATTGATGGGTATAAATAGTTTGTGCCACGTAAAGTGGCACAAAGATAAAAGATTTCTAAATCTTAATACAACATTCTGAATTTAATGGTATTATCAAGGTTTTTCAACTCTTTCACAATTTCATCGGCGTATTCTTTTGCCACATCGGTAATTACATAGCCGATATTATTGGTGGTTTTGAGGTACTGCCCTTTGATATTGACATTGTATTTGGCAAAAATGCTGTTGATTTTCGCCAAAATGCCCGGTACATTGTGGTGTACGTGGAGCAAACGGTGTGCGTCTTCGAGTGCAGGCAATTGCAATTCGGGGAAGTTGACAGAACCGTAAGTACTTCCGTTGTTCATAAATTGCAATAATTTGCTTGGCACAAATTCACCGATATTTGCCTGAGCTTCTTCTGTAGAGCCGCCTACGTGTGGCGTAAGAATGACCCTTGGCAAACCACGCAATTCGTTGATAAACTCTTCGTCGTTGGTTTTGGGTTCGTAAGGGAATACGTCCACGGCTGCACCCCATACTTTGCCCGATTTCAAGGCATTGACTAAGGCTTTGATGTCAACCACGTGTCCACGAGAAAGGTTGATGAAAATTACATTGTCTTTCATCATTTCAAATTCTTTCTCGCCGATGATATTGGTGTTGGTTTTGCGACCGTCCACGTGCATCGAAATGAAATCTGCAATGCCCAAAAGTTCTTCTAAGGTCTTGCATTTTTTAGCATTTCCTAACGCTAATTTATCAACCGCATCATAGAAATACACTTGCATACCCATCGCTTCGGCAATGACCGAAAGCTGTGTTCCGATACTTCCGTAGCCGACCAAGCCTAATTTTTTACCACGAATTTCATAAGAATTAGTCGCCGATTTGTCCCAAACACCTTGGTGCATTTTATTTGATTTCGTGAAAATATCACGAGTCAACATAATCATTTCACCAATGGCCAATTCTACTACCGAGCGCGTATTTGAATAAGGGGCGTTGAAAACTGCAATACCTCTTTTTTCGCATTCTGCCAAGTCGATTTGGTTTGTACCAATACAAAACGCTCCAACGGTCATCAAACGACTGGCGTTGGGGTGTTGTAATACTCTTTTGGTTAAATTGGTTTTTGAACGCAAGCCCAAGATAGAAACGCCCTTGATTTTCTCAATTAATTCTTCTTCGTCTAACGCTCCTTTCAATAATTCTACCTGAAAACCTTCCGATTTGAAGGCCGCAACGGCTTTCGGATGGACATTTTCTAAGAGTAAAACTTTAATTTTTGATTTTGGATATGACTGCGAGCGGCTCATGCCATTGATAAACAAAAACTCATCTAAAGACGCTACTACCTCATCGGCTTTTTCCGTTACTTTCGGGCGTTCTACGTTTTCGGTGAAAGCAAAAAACTTGCTTGCCAAGCCTGCTTCACGCATTTCATAGTCGGTGTAGCCGTCGCCGATGGCATAAATTTCACCTTCAAATTGCAAGGCTTCCAACAACTTCACTTTGCCTTTGTCTTGCGAGAGCAAATTGCTTTCGTCGTAGCCCGTAATATTGCCTTCGGCATCATAGGTAAATGTATTGGCGTACACATTTTCGGCCAAAACCCCTACAGAAGTAGCCACAGGCACGATAAAATCTTTGAAACCAGAAGAAACGATATAAATATTGGCGGCATTTTCGTGAATAAACGCTTCGTTGCGGGCAAAGGAGTCGGAAATTTTGCCTTTCAAAAATTCGATAAGCGTTGCTACGTGTTCACGAGTAGCAGGCAAAAGGCTTACACGTGCCTTCAACGACTCGGCAAAACCGATTTCCCCAGCCATGCCTCTGTCGGTAATAGCCTTGATTTCGCCTACAATTTTTTGTTGGTCTTTATGACCAGTCAGTGCTATAGCAGCAAGTTCGTCTAAACCTTCAACCTTTGTGAAAGTACTGTCAAAATCAATGACGTAGTTTATTTTTTGAGCTTTGTTAGTTAACATTTATATGCTGTAATCGTTAATAATACATTTTACGAAGAAATATTCTATGCGTAAAATTTCTGTGAAATAAGACAACTTCGATAGCTTAGTTGGCTCATTGTCGCATTAAAACTATTGACTATATCTATTTTTTGTTTTAAAATAATATACAAAATTACTACATTTGCATCAGACAAAGACGTTTGGGACGTAGGAGGAACGATTCTGCAAAGAAGTACATTCACTCGTTGTCTTTAAAGAGAATCAAAATCTAGGTTTTGATTCTCTTTTTTTGCTTTAAAAATACGCATCGTTTTTAAAGCTAATATTTTTCGTTTAGTTCTGACTTCCATAATCACAACGTAGTGGTTGTGTAGCGTAGCTTCAAATCTAAAACTATAATTACCCTGTTTGTTTTTATCTTCAAAAACAATCGTTTCGGCATGATTAATGATATAAGGTATATATTCAAAGTCTTTTGGTGTAACTCCTTCCTGACCTCTCAAATTTTCTTTTACTTTGTTGCCATGCCCTTTCAATGTATGTTTAATGCTAAAAGAATCTATCGCAATTAAATAACGTCGTAAATCTAACCCCGATTGTGCCTGTATCTCCTTGAGCGATTGTTGTGCAATGGTTGTCAGATGTATGACTTTACTTAAATTGATACCTGTTTGCTCTGATTGTAGAACTTCTGTAACTAAGCTTGCTATTGTATTCATAGAACTAATAGGTTAGATACTTGTTAGCCGGCTACCCACGCCAACGCTTGGTACTCCGACCACAGCACGCCTTCGTAACCGTGCTGCCAAAAGCCGCAATGCCCGCCTTGCTTGGGTGCAAGCAAATACACCTGTGGCATTTTTTGAGCTAAATCAAAAGGATAACATTCTTTTGATAAAAAAGGGTCATTTTGGGCGTTGATTATTAATGTAGGTATTTGGATGTTTTCCAAATAAAACAGCGAACTATTATGGGCATAATAGTCTTCTGCATCTTTAAATCCGTGGAGTTGTGAAGTGTAATAATTGTCGAAATCTCGTAAGGTTTGTACTTTTTTGATATTTTCGACGGCAATATTTTCAGGAAAATAAACGGCTTTTGCCTTGACTTTTGCCAGCAACGAGCGATTGAATCTTTTGGTATAAATCCAATCTTCCCAGCTTTCCATTTGGCTGCTGCTGCCAGAAAGGTGCAAAGGTACAGAAAATGTAACAGCCTTCTTGATTTTAGGGCTAAGATTTTCGCCTTTTTCGCCTACATACTTGAGTGTAAGGTTGCCCCCCAAACTAAAGCCTATCAAATAAATATGGCTATAATCGGCGGTGGCGGTGCGAATCACTAGGTCTAAATCGTCGGTAGCACCGCTATGATAAAAGCGTAATTGCTTGTTGAGCTCGCCCGAGCAACTTCTATAATTCCAAGCCAAACAATCGTAGCCATTTGCATTGAATAGCCGTACCATGCCCTTGATGTATTGACTCGACGAGTCGCCTTCTAGCCCATGCGAAAGAATAACCAAGGGATTGGATTGATTGCCTTGCCGTGGCTGTACTTTCGACCAATCGAGGTCTAAAAAGTCATCGTCGGGCGTATGCAAACGCACACGTTGGTAAGGCACTGTTGGGACTTGTCGGAATAGTGCGGGGTAAATGGTTTGAAAATGACCATTAGGCAACCAGAAAGGTGGCTGATACTCAGCGTTTTTAAGTAATGGCATTTGTTTCAGAATTAATGCCTGAAATTACGGGTATTCTCTGAAAAGTATTAGCATTTTGTAGAAAATACTAATACTTTCATTGAATAGTACTATTTTGTATCTTTTTTATACCTGATTTTTTAGCAATAAAGCGGGGTTTATCCTCGGATTTTTTGTTGTAAAAAGGCAATCAATACTTCCAATCCTTTATCGAAACCGTGGTTGTTGGGAATGACAACATCGGCAATTTTGCGGTACGGTTTGATGAATTGCTTGTAAGTTGGCGAAACGTGGTGCTTCCAGCGGTACATCACGTCCATTAAATCGTAGCCTCTTTCTTCGGCATCACGCTTGATACGTCGATTGAGTTTGATTTTATTTTGGGCATCAATAAATACCTTTAAGTCTAATTGATTGGCAACTTGAGGGTAATGAAAAACGAAAATGCCTTCTACTACCACAATAGGAGCAGGGCGAAAACAAAGCGTTTGAGGCTTTACGGCTTTATTGTTGAAGGTATATTCTTGTTTATACACCACCTCTCCTTTTTTCAGTAATTCAACATCATGGGCAAAGGCTTGGTCGTCGATAGATTCGGGTAAATCGAAGTTTTCTACGCCGTTGGCATCTTTTTGCTGTAGCTCTCTTGGGCGGTAATAGTGGTCTTGCGAAATTAGACAAATCTCATTTTCGGGAAAGGCTTCTAGTAGTTTTTTAAGAAAAAGTGTTTTACCAGAAGCACTGCCTCCTGTGATGCCTACAATGTACGGTCGCTGAAAGGATGTCATGAATAAAGTAATTAGTGAAAAGTTGCGAAGTGTAAGCAAGCTTTACGCTTGTATCGACACTTTACAGCAAACTAGCGGCTACGGTGGGTAGTCGCTAGTTTGCTGCTGTAATTGCCTACAAAGTTCGGAAAGAATTATGATTTATTTTCTTCCCGTAATAATTTTCTTGTCTAAAGCTGTCCAAAGTTGATGCTTGTAAGTATCGCCCAAAGGAATAGACGTTTCTTTGTCGAGGAATATCTGATTACCTTCTACAAAATCTATTTTATTCAACGAAATAATGTACGAGCGATGTACCCGTAAAAACAAATCGGTGGGCAAGGCTTCCTCCAAATCTTTGACATTGAGCAGAGCTACAAATTTCCCTTTGGTGGTGTGCAAAGTGATGTAATTGCCTAGCCCTTCGGCAAATAGGATGTCGTTGAGGGCTACTTTTTGAATCCGACTTTCAGTTTTGATAAACACATAATCGTCAAAACCGCTTCTTTCGTTGGTGTCGGGTTGTTGGATTTTTTTGGCTTTTTGTACGGCACGCACAAAACGCTCGAACGACACAGGCTTTACGAGGTAGTCGATGTTGTTGTATTGATAACCTTCGAGGGCATATTCTTCATAAGCAGAGGTGACAATAAATTGACAAGCATCACCAGCCAGTTTCATGAGTTCTAAGCCCGACAGTTCGGGCATTCGGATGTCCACAAAAGCTAAATCAATGGGGTTGTTTTTAATATAATGTAAGGCTTCTAAGGGATTGCGAAAAGTACGCACGAGCTGCAACGATGGAATTTTACGAACGTAATTGTTGATTACATCAATTGCCGCTTGCTCGTCATCGACAATAATACAGTTTAACATAAATCAAAATATTATAGGGTTAAGTGCAATGTTACACTAAAAAAATCGCCTTCGTCTTGGGTAATTAACCTGTGGCGGTTGGGGTACACCAATTGTAGGCGTTGTCGGGTATTAACGATGCCAATACCGCCGATGCGGTTGATGCTACTGGCACTTTTTTTATTGCGTGTAATAAATACCAACTCATTTTCTTTGATGGAAAGCTCTATCAATAAAGGAAATGCTACTTGCGTAAGGTCGCCAAATTTGAAGGCATTTTCTACAAAGGTAAGCAAGAGTAAAGGCATAATTCTACGATATTCGAGATTTCCTTTGATGTCGAGCTTTACGTGTAGTTGGTTGTCATAACGCAATTGGCACAATTCTATATAATTCTGCATTTGAGCTACTTCTTTGGTCAAATACACCTTTCCTTCGCTGTCGTCGTCTTTGCTGGCATACCGCATAATTTCGGAGAGAAGCATAATGCCTCTTGCCAAATTTTCGGAATACAAAGCCGATTTAGCATAAAAAAAGTTGAGTGTATTATAAAAGAAATGCGGATTGATTTGGTATTTCAACCGCAGCAATTCGGTTTGTTGATGTACATCTCTGTAAATTTCTTCGTGCAATTGCATTTCTCTTTTTTGTAACATTTCACGATATACCTTTTGATGATAAACCGCTGAAAGCCACCAAAAAGCAAGTCCGGTATAGGTACTCAATACAAACCACCACGGATGTTCCACCCACAGTATATCAGGGAAAAAATATTTACCCAATAGAAGTGGTAATGCCGCACTCAACAACAGTATAATAGCCAATAATAGATACCAGTAAATACCGTATTTGAGAGGTGTATGTTGTGTAAATGGCCTTATAAAACCGTATCGGATGATAAGGGAAAACATACCTATCCTATATACACTTCCCCATAAAAGTTGTCCGTTGATGTTGGTAGAAAGGGGCAAATCCAATACATCATAACATACAACGGCATCGCCCATAAGATATAAAAGGCCTATAGCAATATAGCCCCAAACAGACGGCACCAATTCATGCTGTTTTATATGCACCATGTAGCCTAGTGGTATTCTTCAAATTGATAGAGTTAAAATATATGTTTTTTGTACGTACTTATGAACTGTTGGCAATACTATTTTAATGAAATTACCTTTTATCAATAATTAATAAACAGGATTATTGTCGAAATAAAATAGTTTCGTAATGAAAAGCAAGGAGTTTGCCCTATTTATTTGCCTGTCTGTGTAATTAATTTTTGCTTTCCTCGAATAATTATAAAATTTGGACTCCAAATAATATTTGGTACGAGTACGCCTAAAAGCATTTTAGTTAATAGTCTATCCCTATTTTCCCTTCAAAGGACTCTCCGTTGGTGAGTCCTTTGTAAATTTTAGCCCTTTTCGTAAGGCTTTTCCTGTAAATAACTGCCTCGTTCTTTCTGCATAAAGAAACTTACAGCCTATCTTTGTAGTTATTTTAGTATCGAAAAAAATTATTACTAACTCCAAGCACAGAACGCATAAGCTTTGGCTTTTGCCGTTATCACTTTTGATACAATGGGCGATTTAAGAATTAACAAAGAAGACATTATTCAGGCGTTGTCGAAGGTACAAGAACCAGATTTGAAGCAAGATTTGGTATCGCTTAATATGATTAAAGATATTGTATTAGGTATTGGCGAAGTACGCTTTACAGTGGTACTTACCACGCCTGCTTGTCCGTTGAAAGAGAAAATTCGGAAAGATTGCGAAGCGGCGATTCATCAGTACGTCGATGCTGATTTGCGTGTAGTAATAGACATGACCGCCGACGTAACTACCACTCGTTTTGGTAATAGCACGGTGTTGCCACAGGTAAAAAATATCATTGCGATTGCTTCGGGCAAAGGGGGCGTTGGGAAATCGACCGTTACGGCAAACTTGGCAATGGCATTGAAGCAATCAGGAGCGAAAGTAGGTATTTTAGATGCCGATATTTCGGGTCCTTCTATTCCTGTGATGTTTGGTGCCGAAGATTTACAGCCGTTGGTACAGCAAGTGGACGGCCGCAACATGATTCAGCCAATTTTACAATATGGCATCAAAATGATTTCGATGGGCTTTTTAGCCCCATCCGACAATCCTGTGCCTTGGCGTGGGCCTATGGCAACGCAAGCACTTCGCCAGTTTTTTGGCGATACGCACTGGGGCGAACTCGATTATTTGCTCATCGACCTACCGCCCGGTACTTCCGATATACATTTGTCGTTGGTACAATTAGTGCCAGTAACAGGGGCTGTGATTGTTACGACTCCTCAAAAAGTGGCGTTGGCCGATGCCACCAAGGGCTTGATGTTTTTCCGTCAGGCACAAATCAATGTACCTGTACTAGGTGTAGTAGAAAATATGGCTTATTTTACGCCAGCCGAACTTCCTGAAAATAAGTATTATATTTTTGGAAAAGACGGAGGCAAACAATTAGCAGAAAAGTATGAAACGCAACTATTAGGCTGTATTCCTCTAGTGCAAGGCATCAGAGAAGCAGGCGACGAAGGCCAGCCCATTGTGATGCAAGAAGGCGTAGTAGCCGATGCTTTTAGAGATGCCGCTCACAACTTGGCCCAACAAGTAGCCATTCGGAATGCAAGTTTAGAAAAAACCGTACCTGTAGCATTAAAAGTGTAATTTTTGTACATTCGTCTAAAAATCTATTCATGGAAACAACGCTAGACCCTTCGTTATCAAATAAAATAGAACTTGCCCTAAACAAGATTCGCCCATACCTTGAGGCCGATGGAGGAAATGTAGAAATTCTCGAAATTACGCCCTCACTCGAATTACACCTACAATTTGTAGGAGCGTGTAGCTCTTGTGCAATGTCGGCCATGACCTTCAAGGCAGGCATCGAAGAAACCATCCGAAGGGAAGTTCCTGAGATAACAAAGGTTATAGCTGTCAATATGTAAATCCATTGCATGAGCGAGCAACTTCGCTCATGCAAAATAATACTTTGATGCACATATTGTAGAATAAAATATTGATTATTAAGTAGTTGAAACAATTGTATGTTGCTCCAAAAAATTTCAGGTCACTATAAAACAGACAACTAAAGAAAGGATAAAAGAATGCAATTATCTGACCTTTTGAGAATACTAAAACAGTATGTTAACAGTCTGCTAGACCGTGAAGGGTGGAGTATTGCGTTTGAACTCAAAGATGATAAAGAAACAGGTATATGCCTGAAGCTACGTGACCGTTACCAAACACTTGCAGCCAAACAGTTTTATATTCAAAAATACACATTTCCCCTTCCATCATTTACTGAGATATTTGAAAGACAAGAAGAAATTGCAAGTCAGATTCAAAAAGAAGATTTTTTACGAAATATTGATTCATTTACAGTATATAGCTACAAGCAAAAACTTTTCAAAGAACTTAATGACATTTTTGTTCAGCACGAGCCATTAAGAGAAATTTATACAATTGCTCAAAATAATAATTATTCTTATATAGATTCCTTTAGTGTTAAGCATTTTTTTTCAATTGAAAATATTGAATTAAAGGAAATTAAAGGAGCTAAGGAAGTTTACCTTTTGGGAGAAAATGGAGATGGAAAGTCTTTGATTTTAATGGCACTTCACCTTGCATTTAATGGGAGAGAGATTGAAAGAAACACAAATTTAGCATTCACTGGAAAAATAAAAGAAATCATAAAAGCTAATAGTGAAGTAAAAATGAATGCCAAAGATACAGACGGAACAAAGTATGGTAATGAAAAACTGGTGTATATAAAAAATTTTTATGCTTTTGGAGTACACCGTGGTAGATACAGTAGCGACAAATATGAGCAATACGGATTTATGTCGTTGTACGATGCCGACCTTCAACTATATAGCCCTGAAAGATTAATGACTCAGGCTTTTTTCCTTGAACTTGAGAGGCGTTTGGATGCTCAACTTACCATTGAAACAGAAAAAGACTTGCCAGAAGGGATACCTCTAAAAACGATACAAGACCTCTTTCAAGCGTTGTTAGAAAGTAATGTTGAAATAGTAGTTTCGGCAGATGGTGTAAGATTTAAAGAGAAAGGCTTCGATCTCACTTTTAGTCAGCTTTCAGAAGGCTACAAGAATATCATGACGTGGGTATCTGATATGATTTATCGTTTTCAGCAACATCAGCCCAAAGTAACTAAATTAGAAGATTTCAAGGGTATTGTACTACTAGATGAAATAGAATTGCATCTCCATCCGATTTGGCAAAGACGAATAGTAGGAAAACTAAGAACATTTTTCCCCAATATCCAATTCGTTTTTACAACGCACAGCCCTACGGTTATTCAGGGTGCTTCGCAAGATGCTATTATCTATAGAATTTACAGAAATCCCAAAACTGGAAAAACCAGTGCAAGCGAAGCGTATTTTAAAAAAAATTTAGACCATTTGATGCTCAATTCGTTGGCTACTTCCCCTTTATTTGGGTTAGACGATGCGAGGGTTTCAAGCAATGTAGCATCAGTTGATACAAGCGACTCTTATTTTCAAAGTAAAATTGCAAATAAAATTGAAGACGAACTGCAACGGCAAAAAATAATGGGAAAAGCGTTTCTAAGCGATAAAGAAATAGACGATATTATAGATGACATCTTAAATCAAGAAATCAAAAAGTAATGATAAAGATTGACAAGGATATTTCAATACATGAAACACCATTATCATTGAGACCACCAAGGAGCGTAAACTTCTATCCTCGTAACGTTCCTAGAACTGCTAAAACTACACACACGAGAAGAGTTGAATTACTAAAAAAAGGGGCTTATGTTGATAAAGACATCTACAATGCAAGATATAAAACGCCAGACATTAAAGATAAGTTAAGTGCTATCTATAAAAACAAATGTGCCTACTGTGAGCAAAAAGTAGAGTCGTTTCATGTTGAACATTACCGACCCAAGCAAAAATATTATTGGTTGGCTTACTCTTGGGATAACTTAATCAGTACTTGTGCTTATTGTAACGAATACAAATCAACAAATTTCCAAGTAGCATCTCAAGCAACACTGGTAATTAACCACACAAACCTGAGAAATATAAATGCTTTAAGTAATGCACATGATGCCGTTGAAAATCCAACGTTGGTAAATCCAGAAGTCACCAATCCATTGGGCAAGATTGATTTTGACCATGATGGGAACATCTTATCGGCTGACCCGAAATTTGCCTATACCATAAGTATTTGCCGCATAGATAGAACCTACTTAAAAGACCGTAGAAAAAAAATATTTGACGATTTACGTAGAGACCTCAAAACAGCATTTGTAACGAATGCAACACCCCTTGAACAATCAATAGCAATTAAAACAATTGTAAGAAAGTTTGCTACTGATTGTACAGATGATGAAAATGAGTTTTTAGCATTTAGACGATATATTTTTGACCATTGGCTACATGCCGAAATTAGGAATATCAGGCATTAAATTCCAAAAATAAAGGTGATTTGGCGTAATCATGCAAGTAAACAATCGTTATTTTCTTGAATACCTCTACTTGAATCTAAGATATTTTTAAAATGACAAAAAGAAACGATTGGAAAATACTCAAAGCAACAACTGAAGAAATATTTAAGAATGCTGTGATTGATTATAAACACACTTGGGGATTTCAGATACAAACTCGTACTAAATGGAACAAGGGCTTACCGATAGAAAAAATACAAGCAATCGAAGAATATTTTAAATTTATCTTGCCCGTTGACTACGTTGAGATGTTGCAGGTTATCAACGGATTTGATACGCCTCATATTGCTGTTAATCCTGACATAACAGAAGAATACGAATATCAAAGAAGATGCTATAAATATCCAGATGATATAGAAAATACAAAATGGCTTATTGAAGAAGCAAAGAAGTACATTGAATATGCAACAGAGGCACTCCATGAGCATGGTTTTAACAATGATGTAATAGAAGGTTTTGTTCCTTTGTATGGACATAGAGCATTGGCTGTTCTTAAAGATAAAACTAAATCACCTGTGTTATCTATTTGGGGCGATGACATTATTGTTTACGGAAACACACTTGTAGATTATTGGTATAAAGAACTAGCAATACCACACAAGTATAATGAATCTAAAAATCAGGAACTTAAATGAATTTTTATGTTACCTAAATATAATCAAACACTAAAACCAGTACCCACATTCACTATTCCCCTCATGGTTTGTTCTATGAAAAAAATACTCGCCTCACTACTTTTGCTAGGTCTATGCTTGCCGCTTGTTGCCCAACAAAAAACAACGCCTCAAGGGATTCATTTTTTTAAAGGTTCGCTGAAAGAGGCTTTTGCTTTTGCCCAAAAGCAAAACAAACCGCTCTTTGTCGAGATTTATGCCATTGGCTGCCACCACTGCGAAAACTTCAAAAAAACCTTCGATTCCAATGCCGCTATTGGTGATTTTTACGACAAAAATTTTGTCAATTATCAACTCGAAGTAAACTCTGCGGAGGGAATGAAATTCAGAGAAAAACACAATATTTATGTGGTTTCTACGCCTTTGATGACTTTTTGGGATAAAAACGAAAACTTGTTGCATATCCAAACGGCTGGCGATGAGCAAAACAACCAAGCGTATTTGCTGGCCATGGGACGCAAGGCCTTAGACCCTCAACAGCAATCGGCGGCTTGGAAAAAACTCTTTCAGGCTGGCGAACAAGACCCTAATTTTTTGATTGAATATGCTTATACTTGTCGCATGATTTGCGATACGGTCGATAATATTGCCGCCATGAATCGCTATGTTTCGCTTCTAACGCCCGAACGATACAACGATGCCATTAATTTTGTGTTGTTGCAAAAGGTTATCATGGACGACGACAATCCCTTATTTTTACATTTAATGCAAAACCTCGTTGTCTATCAGCAAAAATACGGCTCGGAGGTGGTCAATAGTGCTGCCGAAAACATCATGATGTATAGCTTATTTAGTAGCAGAAGTCCACGTTTTTCTTTAGAAAAATTCCAACAAATGCGACAAAATTTGCGTAAAATTGGGATTCCAGAAAAGTCTATCCAAGCCCGATTGGTTTGGATTGAATCGGCTGTCATGTTCAGAACAGGCCACGAGCTAGAAGCGGCTCAATTGATAAATTCTTTCTGTAAAGGTATATCAGACATCAATAAACAAGACGCTACTTACATCGAGTCGTTTGTGAAAAATAAAACCCAAAACCAAGAAGCTTTAGCTTTACTAGATTGGATTTTTAAATTAAAAAATAAATAAAATACGACCATTGCACTCGAAGTATTAGTGGTAAGTTGTGAATCAAATGATTCATTTTTAGTTATTTACATTTATTCGTAATTTACGCAATAATAGTTGTCGTATTCAATACATACAGTAAACCTTAACGTTTTTCCCGATATACCAAATCGGGTTTTTGGTAATGAAAATAGGTATTTTCTTCGGCGGTCCCGCTCGTGAACGTGAGATTAGTTTTGCAGGTGGCAAAACAGCAATGGAAAACATTGATAAGGCTCTTTTTACACCCGTGCCTGTGTTTGTCGATAGCCTAGGCAACTTTATCTTACTCAACGAATCGTTGGTTTATTCTGCTTCGATTAGGGATTTTTATCCTCCAACATCTTATCAAGGTGAATATCAAGTATATGTAGAATCATTAGGGGAGTTGTCGATAGAAGAAAAGGCAAAGATGATTGCCGAAGTGGGGCAACTTATCACGCCAGAGCAATTTAAGCAGCATTTCGATTTTGCGTTTATTGCCATGCACGGGCCTGCTTGCGAAGACGGCAGTATTCAGGGTTTACTCGAATGGTACGGGATTCCGTATTCTGGGCCAAGTGTGATGGGTTCTTCTATTGGGATTGATAAAATTGCTCAAAACGATTTGATTCGCTTGGCTGTAGGCCTCGACAAACAAACGGCTACGCTCACCCGTGAGCAATTTGATACCCAAGATAAAGCTGTGGCGTTTGAAAAAATCAAAGCAGAAGTCGGGTTTCCTTTTGTAGTAAAAGCACCGCACCAAGGTTCTTCTATTGGGGTGGCTTTTGTAAAACAAGATACGGTAGAAGCTTTTGAAAAAGCCGTCAAACAATGTTTTTTCATTCGTGAAGTAAGTAGAGAAGAATGGGAAACGAGCGATAAAACAGCTTATGTACAACGCATGGCAAACCTCGACGAAGGCACAGGATTTCCGGTGGCTTTGGGCGAAGAATTGATTTATCATCCAGCCACTTTATTAGTCAAACTCGACGCTCATTTTGCTCAATCGGAGGCAAATGCACTGTTGGTGTCGAGCAATGCCGAAGACGCTGTGTTGTTTGAAAGTTTTGTCAAAGGACAAGAATTTAGCTGTGGCGTGATTCAAACGCCCGATTGCGAGTCGGTTGCTTTGCCCCCGACCGAAATCATTGCAGCCGTAGAAGTATTTGATTTTAAGGCAAAATACCAATCGTCGGCTACACGCAAGCGTATCCCAATTTTGACCAGTTTAGAAAATTTACAAAAAGTACAAGCCGATGTAAAGAAAGCATTTGATGCACTCAAATTTGGCGTTTGTACCCGTATAGATGGCTTTCTTACACCCGAAGGAAAAGTGCTACTCCACGACCCCAACACCATTCCGGGGATGTCGCCCACGTCTTTGATTTTCAAACAAATGGCAGAAATTGGTCTTAACGTAACCGATGCCATTACCTATTTTATTCGTCAGTCTATCCGAGAACGCATTCGTACAGGCAAAAACACCATCAAATTTCAGCAATTGCTTCAATTGCTAGACAAAGCCATTGCCCAACGCATCGCAGGGCTACCGCAACGCAAGCAAGTGGCATTGGTGTTTGGGGGCTTTAGTGCCGAAGCCAGAGAAGAGTCGTTTTTGCAAGCCAAAAAAGTGTATGGTCAATTAGCCTCAAGTGCCGATGTTGCCGTACATCTTATCTTTGTTTCGGGCGAAACCGCCACAGCCGCACACTATTATCAGTTGCCAGTGAATTTGCTTTTCAAAGAATTTGCCGAAGATATAGTAAAAGGACTCGATGGCGTAATTCATCCTTTGATTGAAGAAACCAGAGCCAAAGCAACCGCCATTACCCTTCATTTTACGGGACAACTCATGAATAATGTCCAAGAAATAACGGCAGAAACATTGGCTACGTTCGACGAGCAAGTGAATGTATTAGCCTAATATAGCACAAAATATAGTCAAGTATTTGATTTTTAGTGTAATAATACTCCATTGAAAAGCCCTTCTTTTATTGTTCTAAACGGCCATAAGAGAAGGGCTTTTTAATAGATAAATACATAAAATATCAACACTAAAATCTTACTTTTCGTGACGTAACATTTCTATTTGTTCAATTGTCAGGTTTGTGAGCCTTACTATTACTTGATTGTCAAAACCTTCTAATATGGCATTTCTGGCAATATCAAGTTTTGCTTTTTGTTCTACAAGCATTTTTTCAGCCTTATCGTCAGTTTCTCTCATACGTGCATATTCATAGGCTTCTAAATCTGCTTTTGTCCACAAATGCTGGTCTGCTTCACTGTAAGCGGCTTGTAGCCCTTCATCATCTGCATTGGCAGGAACAACAGTCAATCTTTCCGCATTTTTGATAAAATAGACCCATTTATCTATCAAGGTATCAAGTTCTAGCTCTGTTTTGTTGAATTTGGGTAATTCTATAAAATTGAAATCCAAGTCTTTCAATTTATGTTCGTAGGTTTCAGCGTCTAAAATCAAATGTCTTGACAAATAATGCGTTGTTTCTAAAAACTCAAAATTGAGAATCCCTATGAAAATAGTGGGTTTGAGCTGATAGTAATTCTCTCCTATATTTAGTTGTGCAGCGTAGCTTTTGGCACTGTAATATACCACTCGTTTGGCAAACCCTATTTTATCGGTAAGTTGCATTTCCACAATATATTCGTTCCCTCTTGCGTCTGTTGCTTTTACATCTAAAATAGTAGATTTCGCTCCTAAAACGATAGGAACTTGATAAGGGTTTACGATAGTAACAGACGCAATTTTTTTATTACCTTCCAACTTGAGTATTGCATTTAAGAATGATATTAAAATTTCAGTTTTGCCTCCATTTCCGAATATTTTACGAAAAGCAATATCGTTTTTTATATCTGCAAATTGCATAGCATCCAGCGATTAAATTACGCTAGTAAAGATACAAAAATCATAAAATAGATTGCTTAAATACCGTTATTTTCACCATCAAACACCACAGAATCAATTGATTTACTCGCTTTGCAAACGAGCGATGATGCCCTTGCCTACTGCCCATACGCTATTGCCTTTGCTGCCAACGGCATGAAATGCCGATTGGTCTATCGCTTGCCAAGTTTGTCCCCAATCGCTCGACTTACTCGTACCCGAAGGCCCAACTGCTACGAGTATGCGTTTTTGCCACAGAGCAACGCCCTCTTTCAATCCTGCTGGATTGGTCTGGCTTGCTTCTTGCCATGTTTTACCGCCATCTTGGGTATAAAGTGTGTGGGACATCGCCTTATTTACTTGCTTGTAGTCGCCTCCTACGGCAAAGCCATGCTGGGCATCCCAAAAGTGCATCCCAAACAAGCCCGTCGAAGCATTAGCAGCAATCGCCGTACTGCTCACCGTCCAGTTTTTTCCGTAATCTGCACTGGCAAAAATGCGGGCGTAAGTACTGCCACCTGTACAAATAAACGCCTTGCCTTGGGGGGCTATCACCAAACTTGTACCCGAAGCGGCAAAGGCAGCTTCATTGTCTTCACAAAGGGGAAGCGTTTCGGGGATGAGTTTTTCCCAAGTATTACCTCCGTCGTGGGTTTGTAGTAAAAACCAACGCCCTTCTACTGGGTCGGAGAAAATGATGCCCTCTTTTTTATTCCAGAAATCAACGCCATCAAAAAATACGCCTTTTTGCGTCGTTTCAAAAACCAAACGCCACGTTTTACCCCCATCGTTTGTTTTAAAAACCTTGGCTGCTCCTGTCGTTGCCTCGCCAGCACTTACCACAACTGCTTCTTGGGCATTAAAAGCGTGAATATCTCTAAAATCGAGCTTTTCAGCACCTGCTACAGGCAATTGTTGCCACGTTGTGCCATCAATTGTACGCAGAACGCTTCCTTTTGAGCCGCTTGCCCACGCTATTTTTTCAGAAACGACGCAAAGACCTCTAAAACTGATGTTGGGGTCGTTAAACTGTGTTTGCCATTGTGCCAATACAGGCATCGTAAAAATCAAGAAAAGTCCTACTAATGAAATTTGTTTCATGTGTTTGTTTGATTTGTGTAATTGGGTTAATTATCCTTCTAAAAGGATTTATTAGGTAAAATATTGAAAACTTTTCGACAACGATACAAAATCTCAATTTGTTTTGTATATTTGAAATAATATTACTTATCTAATATTTTTTGTAAAAATTTCCATTAAATAAAGACTTTTATGCCAAAAATATAGGCAAAAACGAGGGGAGAGAACCCTTTATTCGAGCCATTCGACCATCGCAAAGGATATTGTTTTATATAAATGCTTGATTACATAAACCTTGTCGAGTTTCTCGGCAAGGTTTTTTGTTTAAATCAACTATTTTTTTTCCGTAAAAATGAAGAACTTCGCACAAAAAACGTAATAATCGTGCAAGAAAATACTTCCCGCAATACGCTATTTCCTATCTTTCTCAAGCTTGATACCTTAGATGTGCTACTGGTTGGTGGTGGCAACGTGGGGCTAGAAAAACTTTCGGCAATGCTCCAAAATAGTCCGCAGGCACGCATTACGGTGGTTGGAACTATTATTTACGAGCCTTTGCGTACTTTCGCCAAAGACTATCCACAAGTACAATTGATAGAAAGAGGTTTTGAATTGACCGACCTCGACCAACGTGATTTGGTGATTTTGGCTACCGACAATCCTGCTTTACACGCTACCATCAAGGCCGAAGCCAGCAAAAGACATTTGCTTTGCAACGTGGCCGATACGCCCCATCTCTGCGACTTTTATTTGGGTTCGATTGTACAAAAAGGAGATTTGAAAATAGCCATTTCTACCAATGGCAAATCGCCGACGATGGCCAAACGGATGCGTGAGTTTTTAGACGAACTCATTCCCGATAATATTCAACAATTGCTCGACAACCTGCGTGAAATCAGGAAATCAATTGTAGGTGATTTTCAGGAGAAAATACGGGTATTGAACGAAATCACCGCTAGTATGGTAGCCTCTAAAAAAACGGAGAAATAAGTTATTTAGTGAATGAGTGATTGAGTGAATTGTGAATTAAGTATTTGATTATTAGATTATTAAAAAATAAATAAACTAAATCCATTGGTTACAATTCAAACAATGAAGCCGTTTGAAACTGATTTTCCTGTTAGCGTATGAATTAATTCGTCCACTAACAGGAAAATATCGAACAATCTTACATTAATACTTTCATCATCTAAGCGTTTTTATAGAAAATCAAAATACCGCAAAAACTCATCCTTATAATTTCTTCCGAGTGGAATCGTATATTTGCCAATCAATACCTCGTGGTCGTTAAACGACTCTATCTGCTCCATATTGATGGCAAACGAGCGGTGCGTTCTGAGTAATTTGGTATAATTGATGCGTTCGAGTACGCCATTGAGCGTAAGCCGAAGCGTAAATTTCTTTTGGTGTGTAATGATATTTACATAATTATTATCCGATTCGAGAAACAAAATATCGCTCAATCGCACTTTGGTAAACTGATAGCTCTGTTTAATAAATATATGATTATCAATTTGTAGAATTGTTTCTCGCATAGAGTTTGCCTCTTTTTCTTTCAAAGCCGTTGCGATTTTTGCTTGCGTTTCTTCTCGCTTTTTAGCAAAATTATGAATAGCCAAATCAACGGCGATTTTCAAGCCTTCTGGATTAAAAGGTTTGGGCAAATAGGCCGCTGGAAAGGTTTCTTTGGCACGGTCGAGGGTTTCTTCGTCGAGTTGAGCCGTGATATATATAATAGGCACAGGCTTGATTTGTGTCATTTGTTCAGCCGTTTCAATGCCATCGAGCTTGCCCTTCAACTGAATATCGAGCAAAACCAAATCTATTTCTTGCTTTTTGTACAAAGACAAGGCCTGTTCGCCGTTATCAATGACCTCTAGCACTTCATAGCCTTCCCGTTGCAGGTTCAGTGATAAATCCATACCCAGAATTGCCTCATCTTCTACTATCAATATTCTAAAACCTTGTGTGTCGTTTTCCATCATGTTGTACATATAAGACAGGTTTAGCTTGTTGTGCTGCTGCCCACTACAAAGTTCTGTGTGATTATTGAAAAAACAAAAAGCCGTTTCACTTTTCTAGTAAACGGCTTTTTGTGGTTTGAAAAGTGGCTTATTGAGCGATGTTTTTAAGGGTAAAAACGAGCTAATGCTACTTTTTCAAGTGTTATAAGTATTGGTTTACACCAACAGAGTTGAGGTCTTCAAAAGCCAATTTCAAACGGCTTACGAAAGTTTCTTCTCCTTTACGCAACCAAACACGTGGGTCATAGTATTTTTTGTTTGGAGAATCGTCGCCTTCAGGGTTGCCGATTTGTCCTTGCAAATAACCTTCTTTTGCTTTATAGTATCCTAAAATACCTTCCCAGAATGCCCATTGCAAATCGGTGTCGATATTCATTTTGATAGCACCATAAGAGATAGCCTCACGGATTTCTTCACGAGAAGAACCCGAACCACCGTGGAATACAAAGTTGATAGGCTTTTCAGCTTCCAAACCGTATTTTTCTTTGATAAATTCTTGTGAATTTTTCAAGATAACTGGTTGCAACTTCACGTTACCAGGCTTATAAACGCCATGTACGTTTCCGAAAGCAGCAGCGATGGTAAAACGGTGAGAGATTTTGCTCAATTCTTCGTAGGCATAGGCTACTTCCGAAGGTTGAGTATATAGTTTAGATGAATCTACGTCTGAGTTGTCAACGCCGTCTTCTTCACCACCTGTTACACCTAATTCAATTTCAAGCGTCATGCCCAATTTCTCCATTCTTTCAAGGTATTTGGCACAAATCTCGATGTTTTCGTGCAAAGGCTCTTCCGAAAGGTCAATCATGTGCGAAGAGAAAAGCGGCTTACCGTATTGTGCATAGAATTTTTCGCCAGCATCCAACAAACCGTCTAACCAAGGCAATAATTTTTTAGCACAGTGGTCGGTATGAAGCACCACTTGCACACCGTAGGCATCTGCCAATTGGTGAACGTGGTATGCACCCGAAATAGCACCCGCAATAGAAGCTTCTTGCTTGCCATTTGGCAATGATTTACCAGCGTAAAACTGAGCTCCTCCGTTAGAGAATTGGATGATAACAGGTGAATTAACAGCCTTCGCAGCTTCCAAAACGCCATTGATGGTATCGGTTCCGGTAACGTTTACGGCTGGCAAAGCGAATTGATGTTTTTTGGCAATTTCGAAGAGTTCTTGCACTGCATCTCCATGCAATACACCTTTCTGAGTAGCTAAACTTGACATAGTGAAATTTTTTCTTGTTATAAACGAATTCTACCTAACTTTTCAATTAAATAGTACCCAAAATTAGTAATTTACGACGGTTTTATCGTGAAAATACAAAATATTATTTGGTATCTAACCGATTTTCTTTTTTCTTTTAAAGGCTTAATTTATTTAACAAAAATACGAATCTATTCAACATATTTGGCGTTTATAGCATATTGATTATCCAAATTGATAGATTGAGGCAACAATTCCCTACTTTTGTGCCTAAAAGAATTGATTATATTGATTAGAAGCTATTCTTCCATGCCATGTTACCAAAAAACTTCCTAGCGGCACTCAGTCAGAAGCACTCGAAGCCCAACCCTTTTCCCCCAACAGCCGATGTAAAAGAGTTGTTTACCGACCTCTTGCTTACGCTCTTTCCCGAGCAAACGCAAAGGCATTATTGTTGCTTGGAGGAATTACAAGAGGCTTTCGACCAAATCGAATTGCGACTGACACGCCTGTTGCGTTCGATGCAACAGCACTTACAGGAAGATGCCAAGGTACTGGCAAGCACATACATACAAACAGTGCCTGAAATTTATCGGATTTTGCTTACCGATGTAGAAGCGATTTTATCTGGCGACCCTGCCGCCCAAAGCGAATACGAGGTGATTCGGGCGTATCCGGGTTTTTATGCCATTGCGTTTTATCGCTTGGCTCATGCTTTGTACGAAATGAATGTGCCTATGTTGCCTCGTATTCTGACCGAATATGCACATTCTAAAACGGGCATCGACATCCATCCGGGGGCTACCATCGACGAGTATTTTATGATTGACCACGGTACGGGCGTGGTGGTCGGCGAAACTACCACCATTGGCAAACACGTGAAGCTTTACCAAGGTGTTACGCTGGGGGCTTTGTCGGTCAGTAAACAAATGGCTTCGCTCAAGCGTCATCCGACCATCGAAGACCACGTGGTGATTTATTCGGGTGCAACCATTTTAGGTGGTGAAACCATCGTTGGCACGCATTCTATCATTGGGGGCAATGTGTGGCTAACCCGTAGCGTGCCTCCGCATACCAAAATTTACCACCAAGAACAAGTAAAAATCCTGCACTGATAGGACAATGGTCAATGGTGAGTTGTGAATGGTGAATTGAAAATTTAATTTTCAAAGGTAATAAACTGAAAATAAGTATATTATAGCTAAAATTTGCAGCTCATCATTAATACTGACACAAAGGTTTAACCCTTTCTTTCAAATAAGATTGGTGTAGTGGCAACTCTTGCAGTTGCCACTACGTAAGACCCAATTCACCAAACAGATACACAGATAACAGATACACGGATAACAGACACACAGATACACAGATAACAGTTAACGGACAGACCGATAACCACACATTATGGCAACATTATTAGACCTCGTGGGCAATACCCCACTGGTAGAATTAAACCGCATCAACCCCAATCCGAAGGTGAAGATTTTGGGGAAATTAGAAGGCAACAACCCCGGTGGCTCTGTCAAAGACCGTGCCGCTTATGGGATGATTAAAGGGGCTTTGGAAAGAGGCGAAATTACGCCTGGCATTAAATTGATAGAGGCTACTTCGGGCAATACAGGCATTGCCTTGGCGATGATTGCCCGTTTGTTCGACATCGACATTGAGTTGGTGATGCCCGAAAACTCTACCCGTGAACGAGTACTCACGATGGAAGCCTTTGGGGCTACCGTTACGCTTACGCCTGCCGCCGCAGGCATTGAGGGCTCTAGGGACTACGCCGAAGCCAAAGTAGCGGCGGGAGGATTTTTGATGCTCAACCAGTTTGCCAACCCCGACAACTACATGGCCCATTACCACAGCACTGGCCCAGAAATTTGGCGAGATACCAACCAAACGGTGACGCATTTTGTAAGCTCGATGGGTACAACTGGCACGATTATGGGGACATCGAAATACCTGAAAGAAGTAAACCCTGCCATCCAGATTGTGGGTTGCCAACCCACCGAAGGGGCAAAAATACCGGGCATTAGACGTTGGCCAGAGGCGTATTTGCCCAAAATTTTTGACCCAAGCCGTGTGGACCGCATCATGGATATTTCGGAAGAAGAAGCCCGTGCTATGGCAAATACCCTTGCCAAAGTAGAAGGCGTTTTTGGGGGCATGAGTAGTGGCGGTGCAGTATCGGCTGCTGTACGCCTCGCCCAAGAACTAAACGAAGGCGTAATTGTATGTATCATCTGCGACCGTGGTGATAGGTATTTATCTAGCGATTTGTTTGGGAGCTAAGTACTAATGCTTCATATTATCTTTGCAATAACATTGTTGTAGTGGCAACCCTTGCGGTTGCCACATCCAGCACGGCAACTGCAAGGGTTGCCACTACAACAACAAGACTAACGATAAGAATACTTTTGAACGCAAAATCCCTTTGCAAACTACATGCCAATACGCTAATTTTCAACAATTTACATTTAAGACTTTATTTTATGCGAAAACTTATTTTATGTCATACTTCTTCTTTATCTCCTCCTCTAAAGGCATAAGGTATTTATCTCCAAAAGCCTCTATCCATGCTTGTATTTCCTCATATTCATAATCTAACGCCTCGCCATCGCCGTAACTCATTAAATTACCCTGCTGGGTTTGTATATCTGTTTTAACAATGGCTTTACCAACCGTGACAAAGAGATAGCGATTGTCTATAATATCAATATCTTTGGGCACTTTATTGAGCCATAAGGTTTGGAGTAATTTGCCTGTGGCGACTTCGTAGGTTTTTACTTGGTGGTTATCTTCTTGCCTGATGGATAAATATTGGGAGTTTTTTGAAAACGTCACTCCACTAATATTTCTCTCCTGTTTTAAAAATACAGCTTGTCCTCTTTTATCCAATGACCAGACTTTGTAATTATCATTCCCATCTTTTGTGATGAGCCATTTACTATCTTGGGAAAAAGTAGCGTCGCTAATCGTTTTTTCATCTTTTAAAAAGTCATCATATTTTCCCGTTTCTACTGACCATACTTTGGCTGTATTATTGCGGTATGTTGTTACCAGCCATTTACTATCAGGAGAAAAAGTAGCAGAACTAATACTTTGCTCCTGTTTTAAAAACTCAGCTTGTATCCCCTTTTCCACTGACCATACTTTGGAATTATCATTCCTATCTTTAGTGATGAGCCATTTACTATCTTGGGAAAAAGTAGCGTCGCTAATCGTTTTTTCATCTTTTAAAAAGTCATAATATTTTCCTGTTGCTACTGACCAGACTTTGTAAGTATCATTCCCATCTTTTGTGATAAACCATTGACTATCACGAGAAAAAGTAACGTCGCTAATCATTTTTTCATCTTTTAAAAAATTATGAAGTATCCCCTTTTCCATTGACCAAACTTTGGCCGTACCATCATTGTATATTGTTACCAGCCATTTATTATCAGGGGAAAAAGTAACATCACGAATAGTTGAATCTTCTTTTAAAAAGTCATGAAGTATCCCCTTTTCCACTGACCAAACTTTGTAATTTTGCTTCACATCTGTTGTGATGAGCCATTTACTATCTGGAGAAAAAGTAGCATCACGAATAGTTGAATCTTCTTTTAAAAAGTCGTGAAGTATCCCCTTTTCCATTGACCAAACTTTGGCAGTATAATTTGGATATTTACCATACAATGTTACCAGCCATTTACTATCGGGGGAAAAAGTAGCGTCGCTAATCGTTTTTTCACCTTTTAACAAGTTATGAAGTACCCCCTTCTCCGCTGACCAGACTTTGGCAGTACTATCATTGCATATTGTTACCAGCCATTTACTATCGGGGGAAAAAATAGCGTCGCTAATCATTTTTTCATCTTTTAAAAAGTCATGAAGTACCCCCTTCTCCGCTGACCAGACTTTGGCAGTATAATTTGGATATTTACCATACAATGTTACCAGCCATTTACTATCGGGGGAAAAAGTAGCGTATCTTACCGTATCTTTTAAACGCTCAACTTCTTTATTTTGACAGAGATTCCAAATGTCCTGTATTTTAATATTTTCTACATCAATGCGTTTCTGTTCTTTTGAAAAGAGCTTTTTTATCTTTTCACTTGCTGGTGGTATCAGTGCTTTAACAAGAGATGATTCTTTTGAATTAATAGAGATGTCCCATAATCTAACTACTGCATTGTCTTGGCTTAAAAAAAGAGTATCTTTTGAGGGGGGAATTAGCGACAACTTTTTTTCTCTACTATTTTCATTTTCAATCACTTGCCAATGTTTATTAGTGTTATAATATTCTCCTAACATCTCATTTTTGGGTTCTATATTCGTCGTGTCACCTAATTTATTTAATACATCTTTTTGTACTTTTTCTTGGACACTTGCTCTTTTTTTTAATACCCATTTTCCATCCTGAGAAAATGAAATTGCTGTTATGGAAGAGTCTAAACGAACTATGCTATCATTCTGTTTTTGATAAATCGTGTACAAATTGGTATTATCTTGAACAGCGAAGTATTTATCATTGCTACAAAATTTTATAGCATATATGACTTTAGGTAATTGTTTTTCTGGTTGTAAATTTTGTACATTATATAGTGTAATATGCCCGTTCATATCTTTTATGTTTAGCCAGTTTCTTTGTGGAGAAAAACTCATTTCTAAAACATTTTCTAATGATAATAATGTAGTATCTCTTTTTAAAAGCTTTATTCTCCCATCAACATCTTTACAAACCAATAACTGATGTGGCTTTAAATACAACATTTGTACGATATTACGTTTGTGGTAAGTCTTTGCAATTTGCTCTTTTTTATCCATATCCCAAACTACACACTTTCCTAGCATATCTTGTGTAAACAAATATATTCCATCGTCAGAAAAACTTGCATACTTTAATGGAGTTGATGTTTTTTTACAGTCCATAAAAGATTTACCATGTTCCACATCTTCTACTTGATATAGCTTATTCTTATATTGAATAATAATCCATTTTTTATTCGGTGAAAACCAAGCCGTCTTGGCATTAGAAAATCGTCTGCGTTCTAACCATTGGTTATTTTTATTAAAAATACGTTCTACCGTTTCGTGTAGTATTACATAGGTATGACTATCTTTATTCTTAAATTTCTCGGCACACGTGAGCAGATTTATGGCTTGTGAAGGAGCTAATTTGTCTGCCTCAGATGCCCAATAAAGTGCTTTGGCGTTAATGTTTGCCTTTGCTTCTGCTAACTTGGCTTTCTTCTCATTTTGTATGGCTTCTTCTTTTTGTTTTCGTATTGCTTTAAATATCTTTTTAATTTTTTCATCAACAGTATCATTTAATGCTTTATTCGAGCCAGCCAAAATACGGGCTACATTATAAGCCTTGATAGATTTAATTATGTCATTTTTTTTCTTATCGTAAAACCAACTGTCACCTTCTTTTAGCACTGTATCAAAATTATATTGTTTTTGACGCATGGAGGCGGAGGCTTTTTGTTGTCCCAAAATAGATTCTCCCCACAAAAGGCACATACTTAGTAATAAAATTATTCTCATGGTAGCTTCTTGTTTAATTCGTTGTTCAAACTGTCTAATTGCTTTATGAATGTTGTATCTGAAGTATCAAGCTTTTCTATTTTTCCGAGCTCTTTACAAGCAGCATCATAAAAATCCTTTGCTATACATGGATAACCATTGCCTTTAATATTATCACCATTTTCTTTTAGGGTTTTGGCTTTTAGAAAAATCAATTGATTTAATGTACTATCTGCTTTCACTCTTTCTTTATCTGCATTTTCTTTCTCGTCCTCTGCTTTTAGCCATAAATAAAAAGCAAATACCAATAAGCCTATCAATATCACTCCAGCTATTTTGGCATAATTGAGCAATTGCTTACGCGCCTCTAGTGCTTGCTGTAAGTTTTTGTTTTCTAAAGCTTGTATTGCTTGTTGTCTTTTGGCTTCTTCGGCTTGTTTGTTTTTTTCTTCCGCAATTTTTTTTGCATTGATTTTTCTTTCTTCTGCAAACTCCACAATCGGCTCTATCAAGGTATCATGCCCTATTTCATAAATAAAGCGTCCGGCGGTGTCTCTTTCTTTGCGGAGGAGGGTGCTTTCTTCTAGTTGCTTTAATAAATTATCCGTCCATTTATCTTCCAATTTTAGGTATTCTCCTGCAAAAGGAATCCGTTGGTTGTTTTGGATAAACCGTTCTTCTATCGTCTTACTAGCAATGGCTTTTTCTTCATTGTTAAGTTTATTGAGGCTGGTTTGGTAAAAGTCTTTGAAAATGTCTTTGATATTGCCCAAATGTGCTAAATTCATGGGTTTTCCGTCTAGCGCAAACACTTTATGCTCTTCTATAAAGTGGAGGATAATTTGCAAGGTGGCTGTTTCTATTTTCCCATCATGGCTATTTTTTACTCGGTTGATGATGGCATCGACTACGGCGTTTTCATAGCTAAAAATGGGGCTAACAAACGCTTCTCCTTGTAACTGAGCAGGTTTTAGAATGGCTTCTCGGGCATTGGGTTCTGAAATGGCATCTAGTTCATAAAAATGCTGTTGGATATGTGGTATGTACTTGGTGAGTTTGTTGAGCAATGCCATTCTATCCGAACGAATAATGAACACCAAACGAAAATCTATTTTCTGATATAAAAAATTCAGTTGTTCGTCATTAAATTTTGTGCTGTCTAAATCTTCTAATAAATCAGGCGTATTTTGGTAAATGATGCTTCTGAGTTCATTACCAAATTCGGCTACTTCTTCTTCTGTATAGGTAAATAATTCCTCAAATTGGTCAAAAAACAACATCATTGGCACTTTAGGGTTTTGCCACTGCCATTGTTTGAGCCAATACCACAAGGATTTTTCTGCCCTGAAAGGCACAAGCCAAGGTTCTTCTGTCGCTTGCTGCCGAAGTGTGGCAACAAGCGTTTGAATAGGCGTAAGCACTTCTATTGTTCCTGTTTGCTCTTTGTTGAACAACCGTATGCTAAAACATACAGGAGGGCGCTCGGCTTTCTGGCATTCGGGCAAAATACCTGCATTAATCAAGGAGCTTTTACCCATGCCACTTTTAGCGTACACCACAACTATTTGACGTGCCTGAATGAGGTTGTACAACTTTGCTATATCTGCTTCTCGCCCCATAAACAGATGTGCTTGGTCGGTTGTAAAGCTTCTAGCACCCGGATAGCGATATTTTTTTTCGTTGATGTCAGACATACGCTATTGTTTTTTGGATTGATATGTTTGAATAGAACTGATAAGGTTGGCTAAACCTTGGGTATAATTTTCAGGGCTTAAATCGCCTCTATTTTTGTTTTGAAATGCTGCAATAATGGAATCATAATTATTTTTCAACTGCAACAAACGCCTACGTTGTGGCTCTAAATCTTCGGTGCTGGCATCATTTTCTAGTCGTTTGGTCATTTCATCTCTGAGTGCCTTTAGTTTGGCGTCGAATATGCTCATGGCTCGTTGTCTAAACAAAAGGGTATCGGTCAAAGAAGCATCTAGCGTACAAGGCAATACGACTTTTCCCGTTACTTCAGCCACGTTGAATGCCGTAATAGATTCTTGTGCCACCCAAGCAGAAGTAAGGAAGTTTTCGGAAATGAGTTGTAAGATAAAATCGGCTTGTGCAATACTTTCATTGATAAAACGAGGTATTTCAAAACCAATGGGATTATCGGTATCAATAATAACGTTTATACCGTATTGTGCCAAGGCAGCTTTGATGTTGAGGGCTGTAGAGGCATCGGCATGGTTATAAGAAATAAAGACTGTAGCATCTATTTTTTGTTTGTCTGAGGTTGCTTGGTACAACCATTGTTTGGCTTGGGCATACACAAAAAGCTCGTCTATGAGTTTTGAAGGTTCTTTTTCGTCAAAAACGATACTCAAACGTTTGGTTGCCAGTTTGGTATCTTGATGCTCTTTGATTTTAGCATAAGCTAAACTCTCTGGATTTTCATTGATGATTTCGTATAAATATTTGACCAATAATTGAATATACCATTTTTCAACTCTTACTCCCACAAACAAAATTAACTCAGCATCTTTGAGCGAATTAATCACAGGCTCTGGTAATGAAGGTGCTTCTCGAAATAGGTTACGGAAAAACTCAAACCAATGGTCAAAGGTAAACGACGCATCACGTGCTTTGATGTCGCCGAGTAGTTTGTAAATCAAGGGTTTTTGTTTGGTAAAGCTAAAATTTATCGCTTGCACATCGGGCTTATTGATTCTCGAATAGCGACTAAGGTAGAACGCTCTGCCTTTTTTTTCAAAAGTGCGTTCTAAATATGTATCGGGAAGTAAAGAGATAATAAGAGGAAAACATAACTGAGTAAGCTTTTCAAAGGTCTGTTCCCAACCAATGGCGTGTTCAAAATACCATTGGGCAAATTTGAGTAAATGTTGGTCATTTTTGTAATTACTCACCCATAGTTTTTCTTTTGAAAAAGCTTCTCCAAATTCAATCAATTTGCTGTTTTCATCGCTGCTAATAGACCTATCAATTTTTTTATTGATGTAGTATTCATAGGCGAGTTTAAGCGATTCTTCAAAATCACAAGCTTGGTGCGTTCCTAAAATTTCGTGGTCAACCTGACCAATTTCTGGGCCTAGTACTAAAATACATTTACCCCTGTGAATGGCTTCACTGATGCTAATAATAGTTTCTTCGTTCATACTTGCCTTGAGGTTCGGATAGTTTTGGTAGTAAAAATAGACAAAACCCTTATACTCAGGCAAGCATAAACGAGATAACTTAGTAAACGGTCATCTTACTAGGCTGGGGTGTTCTTAGCCCATGTTGGGCAAGCATCGCACCTATTTGGTTGAGCATGGCAATAGAGGCTTCTATTTCTTCTTTCCGAATGGCTACGCTTTCGATGTTAAACCCAAACGGTACGCCTTGGGCGATACAATGAGCGGTGAGTTCGGTGGCAATGTCCATGCACACTTCAACCGAACGTTCGAGGATGCGTTCCGAGGCTAGAAATTCGGCTTTCAATTCGGCTGGAATATGTATGCCTAGCCATTCCATAAAGCCCAACGTCTTGGGCGAACCACAGGCTGTTAGGGTAAATATCAATGTTGGCAGGGCTTGGTTTTCTTCTTTACAAGTTGCCACCAAGTCGTCTATCATTTGTTTGGCAAAGGTTACATTGAATACGCATTGCGAAACAAAATAGCTTACACCAGCAGCTACTTTATCCAAAATCCGACGGTCTTCGTCTTGCAATACGGCATGACGCTCAGGAATCGTAACCGCCCCGATAACAGACTTGTCGCTAAATTGTTCCCAAATCTGATAGGCTTCTGGCAGGCTTGTCACAGGCACAAAATCGGGTGAAGGTACGCCTACAAATACAGGTGAAAAGCCAGCACCTACAACCGAGTTTAACCAATCTTGTAATACTTCCTTGCTAAATTTTCCTGCCGGACGGTAAATGATTTTGGGTACAGCTAAGGTATGCAAGTATGCTTGGGCAAACATCAACGGGTCGTGAGCACTGATAAAAGGAAAAGGCCTTGCTTCGCTGGTGCGTGCCGATTCGTCTTGTACGTCGTACACCACAAGGGCATCAATGTCGAGTCCGTGCAAACGAGCCAAGGTTTTATCGGCTATTTCTGCCATTCGTTCGGGTGTTACTTGTGCTTTAGGAGGAGTAATACCATATAATAAAACGCCTGATGCTCTTGATTTAATCTTGTCTATAAACATTTTGTATCCGAAATTAAATTGGACGCTACAGCGATAATTGCTTTACGTCGAAAGGGCTACAAAGGTAATGATTTTTGAAAAAAACTGTTATCCGTTATAGGTCAATAATGCTACAAAGATGTGATACCTGCTTTGCGAAGCGTGCTGTTTTCTATCATCGGTTAACAATTAACCGATAACAAAAAAAGGCTTCCGCAGGGAAGCCTTTTGTGTATTGCAGTTTTGTTTCTATCTAAAAGTTGCGTTCGCCAGCTTCACGTTTACCAAGCATTACAGCCCCTACCATCGCCACAAAGAACAAGATAGAAACCAACTCAAACGGCAGCAAATAGCCTTTATAAAGCAATTGTCCTAGGTTTTCGACCATCCCTGTTTGAGAGTTGTAGCTATTGCCCACTTCGCCCAAAGACATATTTTTTGTACCAGCAATAAAAATCACCAACAAAGTTCCCCCCGTAACAACCCCTGCTATTTTGGTCAAGGTCGATTTAGACTCGGGAGCATTTCGCCGTAAGTCGAGCATCATGATTACGAACAAGAACAAAACCATAATCGCCCCGGCATACACAATGATGTTTACAGCCATCAAAAACTGTGCGTTGAGCAACACATAATGCCCTGATATACAAAAGAATGTAAACACCAAGTACAATACGCTATGAATAGGGTTTTTAGACAATACTACCATCAAGGCACTGATGAGTGTGAGGGCAGTTAAAAAGTACCAATATTGCATTGTTAATCAAGTTTAAGTCACGTTTTAAATATTGGGCTTATTTCCAGCCTTCACGAAGATAGCGGTCGTCCATATTTTCGACCAATTTATCTTTGCCAAAAATCACCTCATCACGAGAGTTGAACACAGGCACCATTTTGTCGTGACGGAGGAAAATGGCTTGTTTAGGGCAAGCCTCTTCGCAAAGACCACAGAAAATACAACGCAGCATATTGATTTCATATACTTTGGCATATTTTTCTTCACGGTACAAATGTTCTTCGCCTTTCTTACGTTCTTCGGCTACCATCGAAATAGCTTCGGCAGGGCAGGCTACAGCACAAAGTCCACAAGCGGTACAACGTTCTGCCCCTTGCTCGTCTTTTTTCAAGATATGTTGCCCACGATAGATTGGTCCCAAATATCTTTTTTGCTCTGGATAACGAATCGTTACAGGCTTTTGAAAAAAGTGCTTGAGGGTAGTAAGCATCCCTCCTGCAATTGCGGGAAGATACATACGCTCGGCGAGCGTCATTTCTTCCTGTTCTAATACTTTTGTTTTATTACTTAATTTCATAATTCTTTCTTCGTCCGTAATGAGTTGAAAATTGAAAGATAACAAAGAATTAGCGAGCCAATGCCACTTTTTTCTTCTTTCCGCCTACTACTGCATGATACACAAACAAACCAGCTATCAATACAGGAATGCCAATCCACGATACGCCAATAGAACCCCAAGAAGGCAAATTGAACGAGGTAGGCAACAAAATAGAAAGCCCTGTCCATACTACGTTAAACATGGCAATCGGTATCAAGCCAGTCCAACCTAAGTTCATCAATTGGTCATAGCGGAAACGAGGCAATGTCCAACGTACCCACATAAACACAAATACAAATAATAAAGCTTTGCCAATCAATGCCCCAAACCCAATAAAGTTAGCAATATTTGTCCCCCAAGCATCATTGACTACATCGTAGAAAGGATAATCGTAGCCTCCAAAATACAAGGTTGCCATTACTGCACCTGAGATAAACATATTGATGTATTCGGCAAATAAGTAAAAGCCCAATTTCATAGAAGAATATTCGGTGTGGTAGCCCCCAATCAACTCGGTTTCGCACTCAGGTAAGTCAAACGGTGTACGGTTACACTCGGCAAACGCACAAATGATAAACAAGATAAAACCAGCAGGTTGATACAAAATATTCCAATGCCCATTTTGTTGTGCTTCTACAATAGCTTTGGTCGAAAGCGAACCCGTCATCATCAGAATACAAATGATAGAAAGCCCCATAGCCAATTCGTAGGAAATATTTTGCGAAGCAGCACGAATAGCACCCAACAACGAGTATTTGTTGTTAGAAGCCCAGCCTCCAACAAGAATCCCATACACACCCAACGACACCACGCCAAATACCCAAAGAATACCAATATTTACATCAATACCTTGTAAATCGAAACGAAGACCATTGCCAAAATCAACCGTATCGCCGAAAGGAATCACCGCAGAGGTCATCAATGCCGTGAACATCGACAAGCAAGGGCCCGTAATAAAGAGCCATTTGCTGGCATTAGAAGGAATAAAATCTTCTTTCATAAACATTTTCACCGCATCGGCGAGGGGCTGCAAAATTCCCATAGGCCCTGCTCTATCTGGCCCTACACGGTCTTGAAAGAAGGCAGCAAAAATACGCTCGAAATAAGTTGAGTACGCTGCTACGCCCAAAGTTATGGCAAAAATTACGCCAACATAAATGGCTTTTGCGGTAAATACTGTGGATGTAATTTCCATGAATATACAATATTAATGCTAAAGCTATTGCGTCAATCAAAGTATGATTGAGCAATAGCGATGAAATTTATTTCAATTGCTTTTGAGGCTCTAAAAACGAGCGGTCACGGGTATCATCAATTTGTTTGTACTGCTCGGCAGCCTGTTTCAAAGGATGGGCAGGTTTGATGGCGTTTGCTCCGTATTTATTAGCCGAAATCACCGAATGGCGTGCTACTTTCATCGGGCCTTCAATTACCCAATCGCTGGTCTTTTTACGCTCGAAACGGCAAGTATTACAGATAAATTCTTTTACTTCGCCCCATTCGTTTTTGCGAGCCGTCACCCGAATCACCTCTTCGCCTCTGTACCAAAGTGTTACGTTACCCGAGCATTTATCGCATGAGCAATGGGCATCTACAGGTTTGGTAAACCAAACACGGTTTTTGAAACGATACGTTTTATCGGTCAAAGCACCTACAGGACATACATCTATTACGTTTCCTGAAAAATCGTTGTCGATGGCTTTTTCTATGTAAGTACTAATTTCGGCATGGTCGCCACGGTGCATTACGCCATGTACACGCCCGTCGGTTACTTGGTCGGCTGTATAAACGCAACGGTAGCACAACACACAGCGATTCATGTGTAGCTGAATGTAAGGGCCTAAATCTTGAGGCTCGAAAGTATTTCTTTCTTCAACTGTACGAGTTTTAGAAACACCATGTTCAAAGGCAAAATCTTGCAAATGGCATTCGCCTGCTTGGTCGCAGATAGGGCAATCGAGCGGATGGTTGAGCAACAAAAACTCTACTACACCTTTACGAGCTTCCAACACCTGTGGATTGGTTGTATTTTCTACCACCATGCCATCTTGCACCTGTGTGATACACGAAGGCACTAATTTGGGCATAGGGCGTGGGTCTCTTTCTGAGCCTGCGGTAACTTTCACCAAGCAAGCACGGCACTTGCCACCCGAGCCTTTGATGGGCTCATAGTAACACATGGCAGGAGGAGCTACTTGCGGACCGATTTTACGGGCTGCCTGCAAAATAGTGGTACCTGGTTCTACGTCGATTGTTATGTTGTCGATAGTTACTTTCATCGTTCTCTCATTTGAATAGTTGAAAATTGGATAAAATTTATTTTTCTAAAACTCACCAATTTTTAACAAGTATTTATGCAAAATTAATCTAGGTTAAAATTTTACATGTTGCGAAAAATCAACACCTTAATTTTGTATTAATAACCTACACAGCCCAACTAGCCCCTTCACGCATGAATACAGCACCCGGTTGTGTAGCTTTTTCAGGATGCTTTACGTGCCATTCAAATTCATCTCTGAAATGACGAATCGCAGCAGCTACTGGCCAAGCGGCAGCATCGCCCAATGGACAAATCGTGTTGCCTTCGATTTTTTTCGATACATCTACCAATAAATCAATGTCTTCCTGACGACCCTGTCCGTGTTCGATACGGTACAAAATCTTGTCCATCCAGCCAGTACCTTCACGACAAGGCGAGCATTGTCCACAAGATTCGTGGTGATAAAAACGCCCAAACGTAAGGGTATTATGCACAATACAAGTTGTTTCATCCATCACGATAAAACCACCCGAACCTAGCATTGTACCTGTGGCAAAGCCCCCGTCCGAAAGCGATTCGTAGGTCATGAGGCGTTTTTCGCCGTTGGTTGTTTTAAGAATCAATTCGGCTGGCAAAATGGGTACAGACGAGCCTCCAGCTACTACAGCTTTCAGTTTATGTCCCGCCCTGATTCCACCGCACCATTCGTCGGCAAAAATAAAATCTTCTACCGTAATGCCTAGTGGAATTTCATACACCCCTGGTTTACGCACGTGTCCCGATACCGAAATCAATTTCGAGCCAGTACTTCTGCCTATACCAATTTTGGCATATTCATCGCCTCCATTCATCACAATCCAAGACGTAGCCGCAATCGACTCTACGTTGTTTACTACCGTAGGGCATTGGTACAACCCTTTTACCGCAGGAAAAGGCGGTTTGTTGCGAGGGTTTCCTCTTTTACCTTCCAACGACTCTAGTAGGGCTGTTTCTTCACCACAAATATACGCTCCACCACCGGGCTGTACGTATAAGTCGAGGTCATAGCCCGAGCCGAGGATATTTTTACCCAAAAGTCCTTTGTTGTAAGCCTCTTGGATGGCTTTTTCAAGAATATGAATCACATACATCAATTCGCCACGCACATAGATATAAGAACTTTTAGCTCCCAGTGCATACGACGACACAATCATGCCCTCTATCAATGTATGAGGCGATTTCATCATCAAATAGTGGTCTTTAAAAGTACCTGGCTCCGATTCGTCGGCGTTGCATACCAAATAACGAGGCACACCTTCGGGTTTTGCCAAGAAAGACCATTTCATTCCTACAGGGAAACCAGCCCCCCCACGACCTCTCAAGCCCGACTTTTTCACCTCTTCTGTTACTTCGTCTGGCGACATCGTTTTGAGTGCCTTTTCTACAGCAGCGTACCCACCATGTTTTCGATACACATCGATGGTTTCGATACCCGGAACATCAATATATTGGGTTAATATTTTCATGTTGTTTGGAAGTTCATTAAATCACGAAACGAATACAAGGGGCAAAATCATGAGCCTTATTTAGCAAGCTCTTCTATGATTTCATCGACTTTTTCTTTCGTCAAATGCATATAATACTTTTCACGAATCTGGAATACTGGACCCCAGCCACAAGCTGCCAAACATTCTACCTCTTTGATAGTAAACTTACCATCTGGCGTAGTTTCTCCAGTTTCGATTCCTAATTTCTTTTTCAAATGGTCATACACTTCAACACCACCCATGAGGCAGCAAGGGCCTGTACGACAATACTCTATCACGTGCTCACCTACAGGCTCTAGGTGAAACATGGTATAAAAAGTAGCCACTTCGTACACCTCTACAGGCTTGATATTGAGCAAGCCAGCTACGTAGTCCATTACTTCAGGACTTAACCAACGCCATTCGGCTTGGGCTAAGTGTAAAATGGGTAAAAGAGCAGACTTCTGTCTTCCTTCTGGATAGCGTTTAATGATTTCATGTACCCGTTCCAACGTATCTGCTGGAAACTGAACCGTTTGTGTTTTTGTCATCTTAATGATTTAGGATTTTGGCATATTGGGCTTATCAAGCAGCAATGCCTTTCTCTAAATTAATAGTCAAAATGCTTTGTAAGAAAGAAAAGGAACGAGTCGTTAGGTATCCAATTCTCCGGCGATTACGTTCATCGACGACATAGTAATGATGGCATCAGAAAGCGTAGAGCCTTTAATCATCTCAGGGAAAGCCTGGTAGTAAATATAGCAAGGGCGACGGAATTTGAGGCGGTAAGGCGTGCGGCCACCGTCTGAAACCAAATAAAACCCAAGTTCACCATTACCCCCTTCAACCGAGTGGTACACCTCTCCTACGGGTGCATCTATTTCGCCCATCACTATTTTGAAGTGATAGATAAGGGCTTCCATGTTGCGATACACTTCTTGCTTAGGAGGCAAATAATAATGCGGTGCATCGGCATGATACGGGCCTTCTGGCAAGTTGTCCATCGCTTGTTGAATAATGCGTAAGCTTTGCCACATTTCTTCCCCACGCACCAAGAAGCGGTCGTAGGTATCGCCCGTGGTGCCTACAGGCACATCAAACTCGAAATCTTCGTAAGACGAATAAGGATTCATGGCACGCACATCGTAGTCGATGCCTGCGGCCCGAAGGTTGGGCCCAGTAAAGCCATAGTTCAAGGCTCTTTCACCCGAAATACCTCCAACTCCGATGGTTCTATCCATGAAAATACGGTTACGTTTCACCATACTTTCAAATTCTCTTAAAGCTTTAGGAAATTCGCTGAGGAAGTGTTTGATTTTACGAATAGCTTCGGCAGAAAAGTCACGTTCCATACCACCAAAGCGACCCATGTTGGTCGTGAGGCGAGCACCGCAAAGTTCTTCGTAAATTTCATAAATATTTTCTCTCCATTGCATTACGTACAAAAAGCCTGTCATCGCTCCTGTATCTACGGCAAGGATGGAATTACAGATAATATGGTCGGCAATACGAGCCAATTCCATCATAATCACACGCATATATTGGGCTCTTTTGGGGACTTCGATACCCAACAGTTTTTCTACCGTCATGTGCCAGCCCATGTTATTGATAGGCGACGAGCAGTAATTCATACGGTCGGTGAGCGTAGTGATTTGATAGAGCGGACGACGTTCGGCTATTTTCTCGAAAGCACGGTGAATATACCCTACGGTCTGTTCCGAATCTATGATGGTCTCGCCATCCATGGTAAGGATATTTTGGAAGATACCATGCGTGGCAGGGTGAGTTGGCCCTAGGTTGAGGGTGGTCAACTCATTGACATATTTTTTACTTTCTTCGGGTTTGGCGATTCCTACATTAGGACTCGACACTAAAGCAACATCTGACATATTTCGCTTGGGTGAATAAAGCTATCGAACGAGGTTCGACAGGTTTCAAGGGTTTATCTTCCAAATAAAGCGTCAATTTTATCTTGACGAGTAGCATCTTCCATCGGATATTCTTTACGCATCGGATGGTAGTCCATGTCGTCTGTGTTCAGAATACGCTTTAGGTTAGGATGTCCTTCAAAAAGGATTCCGTAAAAGTCAAATGCTTCTCTTTCCATCCAGTCGGCGGCAGCATAAAGCTTCGTGATGGTAGGCACTACAGGCGACTCGATAGGCACATACAATTTGATAATCAAACGTACATTATTTTCGAGGCTGTGCAAATGATAAATGACCCCTAGTTCTTGTCCTACGGCATCAGGGAAGTGGATACCGCCAAGGTCGGTTAGGAACTGGAATTTGAAAGTAGGATGTTGATATAAATAATGTAGCAGAGGCACGATGGTATCGACTGAGGTAGTCACATTGAGGAGACCATAGTTTTCGACGATGCCATAAATTTTGTCCTCTCCAAACTTAGAAACTAAATCCTGAGCAATTTGTTCGTTTGTCATTGTAAACGCTGAAATGATAGAAAATGAGGTTTAATCAGTCGTTATGATAGCCTATTCGATACCATAAGAGTTCAATAAGGCTTTGTATTCAGGCGATTCTCTGCGTCTGCGTTGTTCTGTTTTCGCCAACTCCTGAATTTGCATAAACCCATCTAAGATTTGTTCGGGGCGAGGAGGGCATCCTGGCACATACACATCAACAGGAATGATGCGGTCGATGCCTTGTAACACCGAGTAAGTATCGAAAACGCCGCCCGACGAAGCACAAGCACCAACGGCCATCACCCAGCGAGGTTCTGCCATTTGTAGATATACTTGTTTTACGACAGGGGCCATTTTTTTAGCAATGGTTCCCATCACCATCAAAACATCAGCCTGACGAGCCGAGAAAGAGATACGTTCTGCTCCGAAACGAGCCAAGTCATAATGCGAAGCCATTGTAGCCATGAACTCAATTCCACAGCAAGAAGTAGCAAAAGGCAGTGGCCACAACGAATTGGCTCTAGCCAAGCCTACCAAGTCGTCTAATTTTGCAGCGAAGAATCCTTGACCTTCTAATCCCTGTGGGGCTTCTACCGTCTTTATTGTTCTATCACTCATTGTCTTTGTTCGATTAATATTTGATGTAACTTCGCTTTTTCAACTTTTTGTATAAAGCGAAAGTTTTATAATTAGCGGCACAAAAGGATTATTTTTCCCAATCCAATACACCTTTTTTCAATACATATACAAAACCTGCAAGCAACAGCCCCATAAAGACAATCATCTCTACGAAGCCGTCCCATCCTAGGCCTTTGAAATTAACAGCCCAAGGATACATAAAGATAATCTCTACGTCGAAAAGAACGAACAAAATAGCTACTAAAAAATACTTAACAGAGATAGGCGTGCGGGCATTGCCAACAGACTCAATACCACATTCAAAGGCATCATCTTTGGCTTGGCTGTGGCGTTTGGGGCCTAACCAGTGCGTGGCAACCATAGTCAATACAATAAATGCTACAGCCGCTCCTAATTGCACGAGAATCGGAAGATAGTCGGAAGGTTGATAATTCATTGGGTCTATAAATTTTAGTCTGTTATGCTCGAATGATTGCTATTCATGCCATTAAGACCAGTATGAGTGCTTTTATTCTATTTCATGAATTAGGCTGCAATTTACTGATAAAAATTACACAATGTGCTTTTTTTAGCGTAAAAACCTAGTAAAGTTTGTAGTTTTTAGCGTTTATTTTTGGTCTAAATAAGATATACCAAGCAAATGCAGCTATACGTTATGAGTACCCCTTTACCAAAACACAAACTCCCCAACTTATGGGTTAAGCTGAGGAGTTCGATGCAAAAGCAAGGCTAATTTCTTCTGTTGCCCAACAAGCGAAGCAAATGCAAGAAGAGATTGATAAAATCGAGGTACAATACCAAAGCTCCCATAATAGCTTCTTTGTGGTCTTCGTCGGTGCCTTCGTTGCCAATGATGTTCATTTCTTTGATTTTTTGCGTATCATAAGCAATCAATCCAACAAATACCAACACCCCAATAGAACTAATCACCATACCAAACATATCGCTGTTGATAAAGATATTGATAACTCCAGCAATGATCAAACCTATCAAGGCCATCATCAATAAACTTCCCCAAGAAGTCAAATCTTTTTGTGTGTAATACCCATACGCTGCCATCGCTATAAACATAGAAGCGGCAATCATAAAGACCCAGAAAATAGAATCGGCCGTAAATACAAAGAAGATAACCGAAAGCGTAATACCGTTGAGTATCGCATACAAGAAAAACCAAGCAGTAGCCGCATTGGCGGTCATCCGATGTACCCGGGCCGAAAGCCACGTAACAACGCCTAGCTCTGCGAAAAGCATTACGTAAAACAAAAAGCGATTTCCAAAGATAAAATCGGTTATGGCAGGGGTAAGTGCTACGCCCAAAGCCACCAAAGCCGTTACGATGAGGGCTACCGACATCCAACCAAATACTCTGGTGATGTAGCGTGCCTGCTCTTTCTGAATGGCTTCGTTTGAGTAATAGGGTGAAAATTGATTATTTTCCATAACTATATGATGATTGGTTTTGATGGTTCAATTTTACAAAAAAAAATCTAAATACCAAGTACAAAGCACTTGAATGTTTTGTGCAATGCGGTGCTTGATTGAAAAGCAGGTAAGATAAACCTAGCAAAGAAGTAATATGTACAGCCAAAACTAGGTTTTATATTTGCTAAAACCTTGAATTTCACAATTATTTAAAAATCATTTTTTCGATTTTCTTTTAAAAGTACAAAATTCACCGTAAATTTGTCTGGCAAATAACAAAATCAACGCTATTTGCCATGTTAGATACATCCAAGTTCTTATACGAAGCACTCACTTACGATGATGTTTTGCTTCTTCCAGCTTACTCCGAAGTACTTCCACGAGATACCAGCACCCAAACCCAACTCACCCGTAATATTACCCTCAACGTTCCGATGGTATCGGCTGCTATGGACACCGTTACTGAGGCTGCCTTGGCTATTGCGATGGCCCAAGAAGGTGGTATTGGAATTATCCACAAAAATATGACTATCGCCCAGCAAGCGGCACAAGTGAGAAAGGTGAAACGCTCTGAATCGGGCATGATTATCGACCCTGTAACCCTTACCGACGGACAAACCCTTGGCGATGCTCATCGTATTATGCGTGAGTTCAAAATCGGTGGGATTCCGGTTATCGACAACGCTGGTAAGCTTATCGGTATTTTAACCAACCGTGACTTGCGTTTTCAGAAGGATTTGTCGAAAACAGTCAATGAAATTATGACTAAAGACAACCTGATTACTGCTAAAAAGGGCATTTCTTTAGACGAAGCGGAAAGCATTTTGCAAGAATTTAAAATTGAAAAGCTTCCTATCGTTGACGAAAACTACAAACTTATTGGCTTAGTTACGTACAAAGATATTATCAAACGTAAAAATAACCCTTACGCTTCTAAAGATGCGTTGGGTCGCTTGCGTGTAGGTGCGGCTGTGGGTGTTACGCCCGACTTACTCGACCGTGTACAGGCCTTGGTACAAGTGGGTGTCGATGTGATAAGTATCGATACGGCTCATGGCCACTCGAAGGGTGTAATTGATGCCTTGAGACGTGTAAAAGCTCAATTCCCTGATTTAGATGTAATTGTAGGCAACGTGGCTACAGGTGAAGGAGCAAGAGCCTTGGCCGAAGCGGGTGCTGATGCCGTAAAGGTAGGCGTTGGGCCAGGTAGTATTTGTACGACTCGTATCATTGCTGGAGTGGGTATGCCACAACTTACAGCGGTGTATGAAGCAGCACAGGCTGTTGCCGATTTGGGTGTACCAATCATTGCCGATGGTGGTATTCGTTTTTCTGGCGACATCGCTAAGGCGATTGCTGGCGGTGCAAGTACCGTAATGATTGGCTCGATGCTGGCAGGAACTGATGAGGCTCCAGGTGAGGTAATTATTTTTGAAGGCCGTAAGTTTAAAACTTACCGTGGCATGGGTTCGCTAGAGGCGATGGAAGATGGCTCGAAAGACCGTTATTTCCAAGATGCCGAAGACGATATTAAAAAACTGGTACCAGAAGGTATCGTAGGACGTGTGCCGTTTAAGGGCTCGGTTGCTGAGATTATTTACCAGATGGTTGGTGGCTTAAAGGCTGGTATGGGCTATTGCGGTGCAAAAGATATTGCTGCGATGCAAAAAGCTCGTTTCGTAAAAATCACAACCGCAGGTGTCAAAGAAAGTCACCCACACGATATTACGATTTCTAAAGAAGCGCCTAATTATAGTGCTAAATAACTTATAATCAAGGCTATAAAAAAAGAGAGAACAGGTATGTTTTATACCTATTCTCTCTTTTTTTGTATGAAAATAAGCTATTTCACCTCAAGCTCAACACTTATCAAAATTAGATTCAACACTCAATGATGCTAGTCTAGCACTTAATAGCTCTTAAAATTTCTCTTTTTCCTATGGGACCATTATGTTTTTCTACTGTAAATCCTGCTGCTTGTAAGGCTCTCCTGACAATTGATTTAGAACAGTAGGTTGTCAATAATGCCCCTGTATTCATAGCCTTGTATAATCGGGCAAAAACGTCTTCTGTCCACAATTCGGGCTGTGTAGTAGGGGAATAAGCATCAAAATATACCAAGTCGATAGGATATTCAAAGGTGTAATCTAATAAATTCGCCTTTGTTTTCTTGATAGAAAAATGCGTCGAAAGGTCTTGCCATTCCTGCCAAGAAGCGGTGTGTATTTTTTCTAAAAAACTGATATGAAGCATTTTATCATAATTCAAAGAGGCTACTTGCTCGTTTGTCAACGGAAATGCCTCTATCGTTTCATACCGCACCGTACACTGCTTTTTTGTGGCTTCTAAAGCGGTGAGCAAGGCATTTAGCCCTGTTCCTAAACCCATTTCAAATACATTGATAGTGGTTTTTTCTTGCATTTTAGCCCAAAGCCCTATTTCAATAAACACCCGCATCGACTCTTGCAATGCTCCATGAAGAGAGTGATGCCAAACAGCTAACTCGGTATTATAAAACGTATGCGAACCGTCTTTTGTGACTACTAATTCTATCATGTTTTTGGTCAATTTTATACAAAATTAACAAGCATTTTTTAGAATTGTACCAAAAAAAAAGGCAGTAAACACTGCCTTTTTCTGTTATTATTGAAGCATTCCAACAAATGAATCGAACAAATATCTCGAATCGTGTGGGCCTGGCGATGCTTCGGGGTGATGTTGTACCGAGAAGGCAGGTTTATCGGTTCTACGAATACCTTCTACTGTATTATCGTTCAGGTTGATATGCGTCAACTCTACGTTTGAAGCGGCTTCTAAATCAGTCTTTTTCACAGCAAAACCGTGGTTTTGAGAAGTGATTTCAGAAAGACCCGTCACCAAATTTTTCACGGGATGGTTCAAGCCTCTGTGTCCGTTTTTCATTTTATACGTTGACAAACCCGAAGCTTGTGCCAAAATCTGGTGTCCTAAGCAAATCCCAAACGTAGGCTTGTTATTTTCTACAATCGTTTTTACGGTTGATACGGCGTAAGGCATTACGGCAGGGTCGCCAGGGCCATTAGAGATAAAATAGCCATTGGGTTGCCAAGCTTCCATTTCCTCAAATGGGGTTTTAGCAGGAAACACTTTCAAGTAACAACCTCTGTCGGTCAAATTTGCTAAAATGCTTTTCTTCACACCCAAGTCCAACACAGCCACTTTGAAAGGAGCATTTTCGTCGCCCAAGAAGTAAGGTTCTTGTGTACATACTTTCGACGAAAGTTCAAGGCCTTCCATCTGAGGCACTTTGGCTAATTCGGCTTTCAATGTTTCTGCCTCTAAAATTTCGGAAGAAATGATACAGTTCATCGCACCTTTTTCACGAATCAAACGCACAATTTGGCGTGTATCAATGCCCGAAATACCTACAATCCCAGCCTTTTCAAAATATTCTTGCAACGAGCCATCGGCTGTTTTACGAGAATGGATAGGCGAAAATTCATTACAAACCATGCCTGCAATCTTCACAGAGGCAGACTCTTCCTCCAACTCATTCACCACTCCATAGTTACCGATATGTGAAGTAGTGTTTACAATTACTTGTCCAAAATACGAAGGGTCCGTATAAATTTCTTGGTACCCTGTCATTCCAGTATTGAAGCAGATTTCACCGCCACTCGTTCCTATTTTCCCGAGTGCTTTGCCTCTAAAAACTGTGCCGTCTTCCAACAATAATATAGCTGGTTGGCTCTGTGTTACTTTCATTGGTTGCTCTTTGGTTAAAAAATCATGCAAAGTTACGGGAAAAAGTATAAAAAAGAAGTGTTTTTGGCTAATAGCAAAAATCTATCAAAAACGACCAACTATTTCATGGATTTATGCAAAAAGCTCCCGTCACATTGAATGGATGATACACAAAAAAAGAGGCTACTTGTAAGTAACCTCTTTTAGCTCAATCAAAAGCTTGATTATTCTTCTGTTTTCTCTTCTTCGGCAGCAGGAGCTTCTGGAGCTTCGGTAGCAGGAGTTTCTTCGGCAGTAGCTTCAACAGCTTTTTTAGAAGAACGACGGCTACGACGAGTTTTAGCAGCTTTTTCATCTGTAGCAGCAGCGGCCAACAATGTTTCGTTGAAATCAACTAATTCAATCAAACACATATCGGCGTTGTCACCAAGACGATTTCCTAACTTGATAATTCTTGTATAACCTCCTGGGCGGTTAGCAATTTTCTCAGAAACCACACCGAAAAGTTCTTTCACGGCTTCTTTGTTTTGCAAATAAGAGAATACTACGCGACGGCTGTTGGTATCGTCAGTTTTTGATTTTGTAATCAAAGGCTCAACGTACTTTCTCAATTCTTTCGCTTTCGCAGTAGTAGTTTGGATTCTTTTGTGAAGAATCAAAGAAGCAGCCATGTTCGATAACATTGCGGCTCTGTGAGAGGCAGTTCTGCCTAAGTGGTTGTGTGTTTTACCGTGTCTCATTGTTTTCGTAAGTTAAAAGCGAAGCTTAACGCTTCACTGCGGTTAGAACAAAAGTGTTCCACCTATTACTACTTGTTGTTATATTAAAAAACTATACAAAATTACGAAAGTTATCGCAATTTTGTATAGGAATAGTAATGCTTAATCTTCGTCCAAGCGGTAGCGAATAACGTCCATACCAAAGTGTAGGCCTTTTTCTTCTACCAATTGTTCCAATTCAGTTAATGACTTCTTACCGAAGTTACGGAATTTCATCATGTCAGAAATTTCCAATTTAACCAAATCGCCTAATGTTCTTACGTCTGCTGATTTCAAACAGTTGTAAGCACGCACCGACAAATCGAGGTCTGCCAATGGTGTTTTCAACAATTTTCTCATGTGTAGCATCTCTTCGTCCACTACATTTTCATCTTCGGCTTTCATCGCCTCGAATGTCATGGTTTGGTCAGAGAACAACATGAAGTGTTGAATCAAAATGTAAGCTGCTCCTTTCAACGCATCTTCTGGGTGGATAGAACCGTCTGTTTCAATATCCAAGATGAGTTTTTCGTAGTCAGTTTTTTGTTCAACACGGGTATTTTCTACGCTAAATCGCACGTTTTTGATAGGCGTGTAAATAGCGTCGATAGGAATATGTCCAAAAGGAGGTTCTGAATTGCGAGGTTCGTCGGCAGGCACGTATCCACGGCCTTTTTCAACGATAATCTCCATTTCAAACTCTTTCGATTCATCCAAATGGCAAATCACCAAGTTTGGATTAAGAATAGTAAAGTAGTTAGTGAAACGGTTGATGTCGCCGGCAGTCAAAGTGCTTTGTCCTTTTACACGAACATTGATTTTATTCTCAAGAATTTCTTGAGTTTTCTTAAATCTTACTTTTTTCAGATTCAAGATAATCTCAGTCATATCCTCGATCACACCCTCAATAGCTGAGAACTCATGCAAAACTCCGCTTACTTTAACGCTAGTGATTGCGTAGCCTTCCAAAGAAGACAACAAGATTCTACGAAGTGCGTTACCAATTGTAACGCCATAGCCTTTTTCGAGAGGCTTAAACTCAAATAACCCGTGAAAGTCGTCAGCTTTCTCCATAACGACTTTGTCGGGCATTTGGAATGCTAATATTGACATATTTCGTAGCTTAATTTATCTTAGATTTTATAAGAATAGAGTAATCGAGCGTAATATACGAAATAACTTTGTGAGTTATTGGCTAATACAGGGACTTTTCGCAAAAAAATCTTGACAAAATTATAAAATTTTATTATATTACAAATTTCACAATAGTAAAGATTTCAGGAAAATAACCAGTATTGGTGTTATAAAATATCGAATACCAAAAAAATTGATATTCGATATTTCAACTAACGAAGTTTTTTGTATATTAATTGGTAACAAAACTTTGTAAAAAAAGTTTTATCAGCCATTCGATTACTTCGAGTAAAGCTCGACGATTGCCTGCTCGTTGAAGTTCTCAGGAATGTCAGTTCTCTCAGGATATGAAACGAATTTACCAGTTAATGTACTAGTTTCCCATTCCAACCAGCTAAAGCGTTTACCAGCTTTGCCAGCCAAAGAGTTGGTGATTACTTCCAAAGATTTTGATTTTTCACGAACGCCAACCAATTGTCCTGGCTTTAATGAATATGAAGGGATGTTTACCACTTCTCCATCAACAATGATATGTTTGTGGATAACCAACTGGCGCGCTGCACGACGAGTTGGAGCAATACCCAAACGATACACGGTGTTGTCGAGACGAGCTTCACACAATTTCAAAAGGTTTTCGCCTTTGATACCTTCTTTTACAGCAGCCTTATGGAACAAGTTCTCGAATTGTTTTTCAAGAATACCATAAGTATATTTTACTTTTTGTTTCTCTTTCAACTGCAAAGCGTACTCCGATTGTTTAGTACGTTTACCTTTGCCGTGTTGGCCTGGGCCATAATTTTTGCGTGATAACGCTTTGCTTGGACCTAAGATTGGCTCACCGAAACGACGAGCGATTTTTGATTTTGGACCTGTATATCTTGCCATTATTTGTAAGAAAGTTGAGTCATTGAGCAACGTTTACCCAATGAAGTAATTAGTTGTGAAACGTAAAAACGAAGGATAATAATTACTAATTATCCTTCGCAATATTTTATAAAAGCTTGTACAAAAGCGTACAAAAACTATACTCTACGACGTTTTGGAGGGCGACATCCGTTGTGTGGAAGTGGCGTGATGTCTTTGATTGAAGTCACTTCAATACCAGCGTTTGCTACAGTTCTGATAGCTGATTCACGACCAGCACCAGGGCCTTTTACAAAAACCTCAGCTTTTTTCATACCAGCTTCAACGGCTACAGCAGCACAGTTAGAAGCTGCCATTTGTGCAGCATAAGGAGTGTTTTTCTTAGAGCCTTTGAAGCCCATTTTACCCGCAGAAGCCCAAGAGATAACTTGTCCTTGACTGTTGGTAATTGAAATGATGATGTTGTTAAAAGAAGCTTTGATGTGTACTTGACCCACTTGTTCAACTACAACTACTCTTTTCTTTGCTTTATCTTTTCTTTTAGCCTGTGCCATTTTAAGAGTTTATTTAATGTGCTATACCCAGTTTTTCAAACTGAATTGAATCTTTGGTACAATAATGCTACATTACATTAGTGATTACTTAGTAGCTTTTTTCTTGTTAGCAACTGTCTTACGTTTACCCTTACGAGTACGAGAGTTGTTTTTAGTTCTTTGACCACGCAAAGGAAGACCTTTACGGTGACGAAGACCACGGTAGCAACCAATGTCCATCAAACGTTTGATGTTCAACTGAATTTCAGAACGAAGTTGACCTTCTGTTTTAAATTCAGCCGCAATGATGTTACGGATGGCACTAGCTTCCTCATCGTTCCATTCACCAGCTTTCTTATCTAAAGAAATACCAGCTTGGGCTAAAATTTTCTGAGCAGTGCTACGACCGATACCGAAGATATAGGTCAAAGCGATTTCGCCTCTTTTTTTATCGGGAATATCAACCCCTGCAATACGAGCCATATTGTTTCTAAAGCTTTTGAGTTATGTTAGGATAGTCGAGCCATGTAATTTCGCAACTACTGAGGCCACGCACTCTTATCCTTGTCTTTGTTTAAACTTTGGATTTTTTTTGTTAATAACGTAAAGTTTGCCATTACGACGAATCACTTTACATTCTGCACTACGCTTTTTGATAGACGCTTTAACTTTCATTGTTGTATTGTCTTAAAAGTTGTCAATTAGATTACGACAGGGCTTCTGCAATAGCTTTTCCAAACTGACGACTGCTAATTGCCAACTGTCATGTTATTTGTAACGATACACGATTCTTGCTTTTGTCAAATCATAAGGTGACATTTCGAGTTTCACCTTATCTCCTGGTAAGATTTTGATATAGTTCATTCTCATTTTACCAGAAATATGGGCAATCACTTGGTGGGTATTTTCAAGCTCAACTCTAAACATAGCGTTTGAGAGTGCTTCTACAATAGTACCATCAACTTCAATAGATGATTGTTTTGCCATAAATGTATTTTATTGGTTTGGTATTAAGTTTTGCTGATTACAACGCCAAGCTTTAGATAGTAGCCAGATAGGCAGATTCTTTTTCAACAGCTTCGATGTATTCAAAGGTTGTAAGAATATCGGCTTTATCTTTACAAACAGCAACGGTATGTTCAAAATGAGCTGAAGGCTTACGGTCTTGCGTCCGGATTGTCCAATAATCACTTTCTTGGTGAATTGCTTTCTTACCCAAGTTAATCATAGGTTCAATGGCAATGACCATTCCTTCTTTCAGTTTTGCACCATCTCCTCTCCTGCCATAATTAGGAACTTCGGGGCCTTCGTGCAATGATTTTCCTACACCATGGCCAACCAATTCTCTAACGACTGTGTATCCTGCTTTTTCACAATAAGATTGTACCGCAAACCCAATATCACCAATACGTTTACCAGCTACAGCGTGGGCTAAACCCAGATACAGCGATTCTTTGGTTGTGCGTAAAAGCGACAAAGTGGCTTCTGCTACATTTCCAACGGCATAAGTATAGGCACTGTCGGCATGAAAACCGTTTTTATAAACGCCACAATCAATTGAAATTATATCTCCGTCTTTTAATTCGTAGTTGTTGGGAATACCATGTACAACCACATCATTTACAGAAATACAAAGCGAAGCAGGGTAACGATGACCACCAACATTGTAGTTTAAAAAAGACGGGATTGCTCCGTTATCTTTGATAAACTGGTATGCTATTTCATCTAGTGCTTTGGTCGTTATTCCTGGCTTAATCACCTTTGCCACTTCGGCGTGAGTTTTGCCAAGAATAACCCCATTGGCACGGATAACTTCTATTTCAGAAGATGTTTTTAAATAAATCATCTATTATATCTTACTGAGCGATTGCCTCTGTTCTACCTTTCACTCTTCCCGATTGCATCAAGCCTTCGTATTTTCTCATCAAGAGATAACTTTCTATTTGTTGCAAGGTATCTAATACAACCCCTACCAAGATAAGCAAAGAAGTACCTCCAAAGAAAGAAGCAAATCCACGGCTAATCCCCACTACATTGGCAATGGCAGGTAGAATAGCAATCACTGCAAGCATAATCGCACCTGGCAAGGTGATTCTATCCAAAATATCAGCGATAAAGTTTGAAGTAGCTTCACCGGGCTTTACACCTGGCACAAAACCACCGCCACGCTTCATATCATCTGAAATTTGTGTAGGGTTGATTGAAATAGCAGTATAAAAGAACGTAAATACGATAATCAAGAATGCAAATAAAAGGTTGTACTGCCAAGTAGTAAAATCACCAAAAGCTTGTGCTACTGACTGAGCAAACTCACTTTTATCTGAGAAAGACTGTGCAAGTAAACCCGGCACAAACATCAATGCCTGAGCAAAGATGATAGGCATTACACCAGCCGCATTCAATTTAAGGGGAATGTATTGGCGTTCACCGCTCAAAGAAACACGGTTTCCTACAATTTGTTTTGCATATTGTACTGGAATACGACGTACCGCTTGCGTTACCATTACAGCACCCATTACTACGAAGAATAAAACAATTACTTCGATAACAAACACGAATGCTCCAGACATACCTCTTTTTTCAGCCTCGCCAAGTAAAGCCACTGGAAAACGAGATACAATACCAATCATAATTAGCATTGAGATACCATTGCCAATACCTTTATCGGTAATCTTTTCGCCCAACCACATACAAAACATGGTACCAGCTACCAAGATAAGAACCGAATACAAACGAAATGCCCACGGAGAAACGATGATAGCTTCGGCAGGAATAGTTACTTGTAAATAAGTAAATGCCTGAGCAGCCGTTACGAAAATAGTCAAAACACGCGTGATTTGATTCAATTTTTTACGACCAGACTCCCCATCTTTCTGCATTTTTTGAAAATATGGCAATGCAATTGTCAATAACTGTATTGCAATAGAAGCAGAGATGTACGGCATGATGCCCAAGGCAAAAATAGAAGAGTTATTGAATGCTCCACCAGAGAACATATTCAACAAGCCCAACAAGCCTTCGTCACCCTTCTGCGCTAATTTCGTAGCATCAACCCCCGGTAAAACAACGTAAGATCCAAGGCGAAAAAAGGTGATAAACAACAGGGTATTAAGAATACGTGTTCTTAATTCCTCTATTGAGTAAATGTTTTTGATAGTGTTAATAAACTTATTCATGCTATCTGTTTAAGTAAGCGTTATTATTGTAACTCGAAAGTTGTCAAACTTTTTTGGCAATTACAAATCTGAAACCAGATTATTACACGATTACTTAATAATTTCTGTTGTCTATCTATTTTCTAACACAAATTAAGCAACAATTGCTTTACCGCCAACCGCTTCAATAGCAGCCTTAGCCGCAGCAGAGAAGCCCTTCACCTGTACTTCTACAGCAGCTTTGATTTCGCCACGTGACAAGATTTTCACCAAGTCATTTTTAGAAACCAAACCATTGCTATATAATACTTCGTGCGTAATAACAGTAACGCCTGTTGCATCAATCAAGGCTTGTAAAGTATCAAGGTTGATAGCTTTGTATTCAACACGGTTGATATTTTTGAAACCAAATTTAGGCACACGACGTTGGATTGGCATCTGACCACCTTCAAAACCACTCTTACGAGAGTAACCTGAACGAGACTGAGCACCTTTATGACCACGAGCAGAAGTACCACCTAAACCAGAACCAGCACCACGACCTACTCTTTTTCTTACTTTTGTTGAGCCTACAGCAGGCTTCAAAGACGATAAATTCATGTGTATAATGTAATTTATTGGTTTGCTAAACGCTACTTCACCTTGAAGTAACTCGCTTTTCGTTATAAAACGAAATTAGATGTTTTCGACTACAATCAAGTGTTGTACGGCACGAATCATACCTTCAATAGCAGGGTTCAATTCTTTCTCAACACTTTTGTTCAATTTACCTAAACCAAGCGCTTGGATAGTACGCTTTTGAGCTTCAGGACGTTTGATTGTACTCTTAACTTGAGTAATTTTTACCTTTGACATGGTCTTATATTTTTAAATCTGCGTATTGAGCTTACTTGGCAGCAAGCCCAATACAAACAGTTCAAATAAACTTATCCGTTGAATACTTTTGCTAAAGAAACACTTCTTTGGAAGGCCACAGTATGAGGGTTTCTCATTTTCACAAGGGCATCAATTGTAGCTTTTACCACGTTGTGAGGGTTTGAAGAGCCTTTCGACTTCGCCAATACGTCATGAACACCCGCAGCTTCAAGCACGGCACGCATCGCACCACCCGCAATTACCCCTGTACCAGGAGCAGCAGGTTTAAGCAATACAAAGCCACCTGAGAACTTACCGATTTGTTCGTGAGGTACAGAAGCTTTCAACAAAGCTACTTGGAACAAGTTCTTTTTAGCATCTTCGATACCTTTAGAGATAGCGTCTGTAACTTCGTTTGCTTTACCCAAACCAAATCCTACTACGCCTTTGCCATCACCAACAACCACGATTGCAGAGAAGCTGAAACGACGTCCACCTTTTACTACTTTCGCTACACGGTTAATAGCAACAACTCTTTCTTTTAATTCGCCTTCGTTAACCTTGATAGGTTTTGATATTAATTGCGACATTTTTTTCTAATTTGGAAATTGTTGAATTTGAAAATTTGAAATCTGTGCTTTAACATCAAAAACTTTCATTTCAGAGCGGCGAGCCGCGTAGCACAAATTCAAATTGACTAATTAAAATTTAAGACCTCCTTCTCTTGCACCGTCTGCCACCGCCTTCACACGTCCGTGATACAAGTAACCGTTACGGTCAAAAACAACTGATGATATACCGGCTGCCAAAGCTTTCTCTGCGATTTTTGCACCTACTGCTTTAGCGTTTTCAACGTTACCATTCTTCAAACCTAATTCTTTAGATGAAGCGGCTGCCAATGTATGTCCTTGCACGTCGTCGATTAATTGAGCATAAATGCTTGTATTTGAACGGAACACAGACAATCTTGGCTTTACATCTGTACCAGAAATTTTCTTTCTGATAGACAATTTTAGACGTAATCTTCTTAATTCTTTTTGCGAAGCCATTGATATATAAGTTTTGTGGATTACCGACCCACGATTAATTTAATGCTATTTCTTACCACCAGTTTTACCAGCTTTTCTACGGATAGATTCACCAGTGAAACGAATACCTTTACCTTTGTAAGGCTCAACTTTACGAAGAGAACGAATTTTGGCACATACTTGGCCGAGCAATTCTTTATCAATTCCTTCTAATACCACTTTAGGGTTTTGTCCTTTTTCCATGGCTGTAGTAACTTTCAATTCAGCCGGAATTTGCAAGAACACAGCGTGCGAATAACCCAACGCTAATTCAAGGATATTTCCTTGGTTTGAAGCTTTATAACCCACCCCTACGATTTCCATTTCTTTTTTAAAGCCATCGCTTACACCCACAACCATGTTGTTGATAAGCGCACGGTATAAGCCGTGCAACGCTTTGTGGCGTTTTTGTTCAGTAGGACGCTTTACACGTAGCTCGTTGTTTTCGATTTCTACGGTAATGTCTGGATCAATAAAGCGAGAAAGTGTGCCTTTTGCACCTTTTACCGTTACTGTGCTTTTTTCAACAGTTACAGTAACACCCGCTGGCAAAGTAATAGCTTTATTACCTATTCTTGACATGACTTTGTTGTTTGTGCTTAAATGGAGGGAAAGCCCTCTTTCAGCATTTGTTTGAAAATAAGTTAGGGAACAAACCTACAATAGACTTATTCCCTTAAAATAAAGATTAATATACGTAGCAAAGAACTTCGCCGCCTACGTTAAGCACACGGGCTTCTTTGTCTGTAATCACACCTTTTGAAGTTGAAAGGATAGCTACGCCCAAACCGTTCAATACACGTGGCAATTCGGTTGCACCTTTGTATTTACGTAAGCCTGGTTTAGAAATTCTTTCCAATTTCACGATAGCTGGCTGCTTAGTAACAGGGTTGTATTTCAAAGCAATTTTGATAGTACCTTGAACGGTTGTATCATCGAACTTATAGTTTTGAATATATCCCTTATCAAAAAGCACTTTAGTTATTTCCTTTTTGATGTTTGAAGCAGGAATTTCAACGATTCTGTGACGTGCCTTGATGGCATTTCTCAATCGTGTTAGGTAGTCTGCTATTGGATCTGTCATTGTTTTCGATATTTGAAACGAACCTTTTTCTGAAAAGGCTCGCAAAATTACGGAATTGAATTTAAAAAAACAACCCTAAGTGGCTGATTTTAATAAAGATTACGATATTATTTTATCGTAGTCGATTACCAACTTGATTTAGTAACACCAGGAATCAAGCCCGCAGAAGCCATTTCACGGAAAGTTACACGGTTGATACCAAACTTACGCATATAACCTCTAGGACGGCCCGTAAGCTTACAACGGTTGTGCAAACGTACAGGAGATGCGTTTTTAGGAAGTTTATCTAACGCAGCGTAATCTCCAGCAGCTTTCAAAGCCGCACGTTTAGCAGCGTATTTAGCAACAGTTGCTTGTTTTTTTCTTTCTCTTGCTTTAACTGATTCTTTTGCCATGTTGGTTGAATCTTTTTATCAGTTGTCTGTTATCTGTTATTCGTTATCCGTACATTATGTATCTAGCGACGATACCGAATAACGGATAACATATATTAATTACTTCTTCGAATTAGCGAAAGGCATACCCATTTGTTGTAACAAAGCGTGTGCTTCGGCATCGGTAGTAGCAGTAGTTACGAAAGTAATATCCATACCAGAGATTTTTGTTACTTTATCAATTGAAATCTCAGGGAAGATAATTTGTTCTTTCACACCTAAAGTATAGTTTCCACGACCATCGAATCCTTTATCAGAAATACCTTTGAAGTCACGTACACGAGGAAGTGCCACGGTAGTCAAACGGTCAAGGAATTCATACATTTTATCTCCTCTCAAAGTTACTTTCACACCGATAGGCATATTTTCACGTAACTTAAAGTTTGAGATAGCTTTTTTAGACATTGTAGCCACAGCTTTTTGACCAGCGATGATAGTAAGCTCATCAACGCCTGTATCAATCAATTTTTTGTCGGCTACAGCAGCACCAATACCTTTGTTGATTACGATTTTAGTAATCTTTGGTACTTGCATGATTGACTTGTATTGAAATTTTTCCTTCAAAGCAGGAACAACTTCATTTACGTATTTGTCTTTTAATCTTGTTGTAGTTGCCATTGTTATGAAACTTTATGTGGATTTCCGACCCACTTTTCACGCCCAAGCGAGCTTGGTCGCTTCATTAGAAATTAGATAAAATTACCAGTTGCTTTAGAATATCTTTGCAACTTGCCTTGCTCGTTCAATTTACGGCCAGTGCGTACAGGTTTGCCATTTTCAACCACAGCGAGGTTAGAAATATGGATAGTACCTTCTGTTTTAACGATACCTCCTTGAGGGTTTGCAGCACTAGGTTTTACGTGTTTCGTAATAAAGTTTACTCCTTCAACGATAGCACGTTGTTTTTCAACTAATACTTTTTGAATCACGCCTGTTTGACCTTTAGCGTTACCAGCGATAACCATAACAGTATCACCAGTTTTTATGTGCAACTTTGGTTGCTTATTAAACTTTCTGTTCATGATGATTACGAATTATGATTAAAGAACTTCTGGAGCTAATGAAACAATTTTCATAAAACCGGCTTCACGCAATTCACGTGCAACTGGACCGAAAATACGAGTACCACGAGGCTCGTCATTGTTGTTTAGAAGAACGGCGGCATTGTCTTCAAAGCGGATATAAGACCCATCTTTGCGACGAATTTCCTTTTTAGTTCTTACTACTACGGCTTTAGAAACCGTACCTTTTTTCATATTTGAAGACGATAAAGCAGACTTCACAGTCACTACGATTTTGTCCCCAATTGAAGCATATCTTTTTCCTGTACCACCCAGCACACGAATAACCAGTACTTCTTTAGCACCTGAGTTATCAGCAACGCTGAGTCTTGATTCTTGCTGTACCATTGTTTGCTTGGTATATTTAAGATTGCGAAAAATTAAATCATTGATTGTTGAGCACCATAGAAAATACAGATGCAAAACGTTTGGATGAAAATGGAGTAGTGAATTATTTCGCTTTCTCAATAATTTCAACTAATCTCCAACGCTTGTTCTTTGACAAAGGACGGGTTTCCATTACCTTCACGGTGTCGCCGATACCACAATCGTTGTTCTCATCGTGTGCCATCAATTTAGAAGTTTTTTGCATAAACTTTCCATAAAGAGGGTGTTTCACTTTTCTTTCTACGGCGACGGTGATAGATTTATCCATCTTGTTACTCACCACACGCCCAATCCTTACTTTTCTTAGATTTCTTTCCATCGTTGGATTTGGTTGTTTTGAATTGACTTCAAGCGGTATGTCGATGAAGTCTGTTTAGATTAAACATTACAATAGCTGTAATAGCTAATGATTATTTGCTAGCAGCCGTGATAGCTGTTTCCAAGCGAGCGATAACTTTACGAGCTTCACGCAAACGCAAAGGGTTTTCGATTGGAGAGATAGCATGAGCAAACTTCAAACGTGCCAAAGCATCTTTTTCTGAAGCAAGAGCTGCTTTCAACTCTTCGAGGCTCAATTTTTTGATTTCAGCGTTCTTCATTATTTTATCAGTCGTGGAGTCGTTAGAAGGTGTTGAAGCTTCCAACGACATGGAATACTATTCTTGATAATCTCTACGAACTACGAATTTAGTACGAAGTGGCAATTTTTGAGCCGCCAAGCGAAGAGACTCTTGTGCCAATTCTAAAGGAACACCAGATGATTCGAATAAAATTGTACCTGGCTTGATGTTGGCCACCCAATATTCGGGTGCACCTTTACCTTTACCCATACGTACCTCGGCAGGTTTTTTAGTGATTGGCTTATCAGGGAAGATACGAATCCAAACCTGACCTTCACGTTTCATAGCACGAGTTACTGAGATACGAGCTGCTTCGATTTGACGAGCAGTGATACGTCCTGGCTCCAGAGCTTTGATAGCGAATGTACCGAAGTCGATTTCATGACCACGGGTAGCCATTCCTTTCACTCTACCTTTCTGTTGCTTGCGGAACTTGGTTCTTCTTGGTTGTAACATTGTCTTATTATGTCTTTAAGCCTTCCATCGGAAGTTGGGGTACAACTCACGATTTCAGGCTAAGATTCTAAAAATTATCTCTTACCGCCTCCTCTGTTGTTAGGATTGCCTCCTTTATTGTTGTTGTTGTTGCGGTTGTTGTTGTTACGACGGTTATCGTTGCCACCACGACGGTTGTCACGGCCACCACGACGACCACCATCTTCGTCACGACCACCACGTTGGTTATTACCACCACGAGCATCGCCACCACCAGCTTGTTGTGCTGCAACACCAGCATTTGGAGAAAGGTCACGTTTACCATAAACTTCGCCTTTGCAAATCCAAACTTTGATACCGATTTTACCGTAAACAGTCAATGCTTCTGATACAGCGTAGTCGATGTCGGCACGAAGTGTATGAAGAGGGATACGACCTTCTTTGTAGCCTTCAGAGCGAGCCATTTCGGCACCACCCAAACGACCCGACAATTTCAATTTGATACCTTGTGCACCAACACGCATAGCCGAAGCGATAGCTTGTTTCATAGCACGACGGAATGAAATACGGGCTTCTAATTGTTGAGCGATAGTTTCGCCAACCAATTTAGCGTCAATCTCAGGGCGTTTAATTTCAAAGATGTTGATTTGTACATCTTTGCCTGTGATTTTCTTTAATTCTTCTTTGATTTTATCAACTTCTTGTCCACCTTTACCGATAACAACGCCAGGGCGTGCGGTATTGATAGTCAAGGTAATACGTTTCAAAGTACGCTCGATAATTACCTTAGAGATTGCACCCTTTGGAATACGAGCAGCAACGTATTTACGGATTTTTTCATCCTCAACTAACTTGTCGGCAAAGTTTTTACCGCCGTACCAGTTAGAATCCCAACCTCTGACGATACCAAGTCTAAGACCAACGGGGTTTACTTTCTGTCCCATTTTGTGATATTTAGATGTTTTCTCTAATTATTCTTCAATTGTTACTGATGGAGCACTTGCCGAAGCAACCACAATTGTGATGTGGTTAGAACGCTTCAAGATTCTGTACCCACGACCTTGTGGAGCTGGACGCAAACGCTTCAATGAGCTACCGCCATCAACTGTAACGGTTTTAACGTACAAGTCAGCATCTTCTAACTTCACGTCTTCGTGCTTATTTTGCCAGTTGGCAACTGCTGAGAGCAATAATTTCTCAACGTATCTAGCACCAACTTTAGGCTCGAATTTAAGGATACCTAAAGCTTTGCTTACTTTCTGACCTCTAATCATGTCAACCACGATTCTCATTTTCTGAGGAGAAGTCGGAACATTATTTAATTTAGCTACTGCTTCCATTTTTATAATTTCGGATTTCGGATTTTGGGATTTTGGATTATCAGGATTGAAACTTGCAATCCGCAACCCTCATTCCACTATCCCCTATTACCTTTTGCCTTTATCTTTTTTAGCGATGTGACCACGGAAATTGCGTGTTGGAGCAAATTCACCAAGTTTATGACCAACCATGTTTTCTGTTACATACACTGGGATAAACTTGTTACCGTTATGCACTGCGAAAGTGTGTCCAACGAAATCAGGAGAAATCATTGAACGTCTTGACCAAGTTTTAATCACTGACTTTTTGCCTGACTCGTTCATAGCAATTACTTTGTTGTCGAGGCGATAGTCAATATAAGGTCCTTTTTTTAATGAACGTGCCATCTATCTATTTTTTCTTTCTACTGATGATTAGACGATTAGAATGCTTTTTCTTGTCGCGAGTTTTCTTACCTTTCGCCAACAAGCCTGTACGTGAGCGTGGGTGACCACCTGATGCACGGCCTTCACCACCACCCATTGGGTGATCTACTGGGTTCATTACTACACCACGAACTCTTGGACGACGACCCAACCAACGGTTACGGCCAGCCTTACCCAAGTTGGTATTCATGTGGTCTGCATTTGATACAGAACCGATTGTTGCCAAGCAGTTCGCCAATACCATACGCATTTCACCAGAAGGCAATTTCAAAGTAGCATATTTGCTATCACGAGCCAAAAGTTGTGCATACGTTCCAGCAGAACGAGCCAACTCTGCTCCGCCATGAGGGCGAAGTTCGATAGCGTGAACGATAGTACCTACAGGGATACTAGAGAGCGGAAGGGTGTTACCTACTTCAGGAGCTACGCTTGTACCTGAGATAACTTTTTGCCCTACTTTCAATCCTGCTGGTGCAATAATGTAGGATTTTTCACCGTCAGTATATTCAATTAGAGCGATACGAGCGGTACGGTTTGGATCGTATTCGACAGTAAGCACTGTAGCTTCTACATCGAATTTATCACGATAGAAGTCAATCAAACGATAACGACGTTTGTGACCACCACCGATATAACGCATTGCACGGTGTCCAAAATTGTTACGACCACCCGTTTTCTTGATTGGCACCAACAATGGTTTGTACGGCTTTGAGGTTGTGATTTCCTCAAAACTTGGCGCAATACGCTGACGTTGTCCTGGAGACGTTGGTTTTAATTTTTTAACTGCCATTGTTTTACTTAGTTCAAATTATCGGGCTGAACTCCCATAAATTGTTGGAAAAGTGAGGGCTACAACCCTCCGTTTTCACATGAATTTATCTTCAAAAAATTAGATACTATCGTAGAAATCAATTACTTCGCCAGACGCTACAGTAACGATTGCTTTTTTGAAAGTTGAAGTATAACCACTTGTGATTTTGGTTTTTGTACTTCTTGATTTTTTCTTACCGAATTGGCGAAGTGTATTTACAGCCGAAACTTCTACACCGTACAATTTCTTTACTTCTTTAGCGATTTCAATTTTATTTGCTTTCAACGCTACTTCGAAAACGTACTGACCGCCTTTCTGTAAATCCTGAGTTTTCTCAGTAAGAATTGGTCTTTTGATGATGCTCATTGCTTTAGGACGTTATTTGTTATCAGTTGTTCAACCGCTAACTATTTGCTGAAAGATGATTCGATTTTAGCTACAGCACCTTCGGCAATCACTAAGCGAGATGCATTAACTAAGTCATACGTATTTACTTGGCTTGCAGCAACCACTTTAGCTTTTGGTAAGTTGCGTGCCGACAAATACACATTTTTGTTATCTTCAGAAAGAATCAACAATGTTTTTGTATCAGCCAAAGCCAAAGCATTCAAGATTGAAGTGAATGATTTTGTTTTGGGTGCTTCCAATGTAAAGTCTTCTAAGATAGCTACTTCACCAGCTTGTGCTTTCGCAGCGTAAGCCGATTGGCGAGCCAATGATTTTACTTTCTTGTTCAATTTGAAAGAGTAGTCACGTGGTACTGGACCAAATATACGACCACCACCTTTGAACAAAGGAGATTTCATAGAACCCGCACGAGCACCGCCTGTTCCTTTTTGGCGCTTCAATTTGCGCGTAGAACGAGCTACTTCGGCTCTTTCTTTTGATTTGTGAGTTCCTTGACGCTGGTTAGCCAAGAACTGCTTTATATCTAACCAAACAACGTGCTCGTTTGGCTCGATTCCAAAGATTTCGTCAGAAAGGGTTACTTTCTTCCCTGTTTCTTTGCCTTCTATATTTAATACTGATAATTCCATTTCAATTTGAAAATTTGTGAATTTGAAAATTTGAAAATTTATATTCTTGAAATACTGTACCTGATTTTGGGGTACAACACCCTTTCAAATCTTCAAATTGATTATTTTTCAAGAATAACATAAGAGTTTTTCGCTCCTGGTACCGAACCCGACACTACGATAAGGTTTTTGTCGGCATAAACTTTCAAAATTTGTAAGTTTTGAACTTTTACACGATTTCCACCTGTACGGCCCGCCATGCGAAGTCCTTTGAATACACGTGAAGGGAACGAACAAGCACCAATCGAACCTGGGTGACGACCACGGTTGTGCTGTCCGTGGGTTTGGCCACCTACCCCGCCAAATCCGTGACGTTTTACAACACCTTGGAAACCTTTACCTTTTGATGTACCGATAGCATCCACAAAATCGCCTTCTACAAACAATTCGGCTGTGATTACTGCACCTAATTCAAGTGCTTGGTCAAAAGATTTGAACTCTACCAATTTCTTCTTTGGGGTTGTTCCGGCTTTCTTGAAGTGACCCAACAAAGGCTTTGTTGTGTGCTTCTCTTTCTTCTCGCCATAGCCCAACTGAATAGCACTATAGCCTTCTTTTTCAACTGTTTTCACTTGTGTTACAACACAAGGACCGGCTTCGATCAGCGTACAAGGAACAGCAGTACCGTCCGCTTTGTAGAGGCTAGTCATACCGATTTTTTTTCCGATAATTCCAGACATTTTATTACTGAATAAAACGTTAAAAGATGAAATAATAAACTTATTTACAACGACTTACGAACAACAAAAAAGTTTTGTGCGTAAAACGGACTGCAAAGGTCGGAATTTTATTTGGCACTAACAAAAAAAGTACACAAAAAAAATCTCAAAACTATTTGAGGAACAGAAAATTGAGAGAAAAAGCGACAAGAAAAGTGCGGACAGGCGATGCCTGTAAGACGAGTCCTGTGTAGCTTAATACTCAACTTTGCAAACTGGGCATTCAGTAAAGCAAGCCAGTATCAGTTCTGACACCAAAACGTGAACCACAACTTTGCATTTTGTGATTCAAAACCTGTGAAATTCCCTATTCAAAAAATAATTGATAGTTCTTACGGAGTTCTGCCAACCCTGCATAAGATGGCTTTGAGAATCAGGGGTCTCAAACAGGACTGCAAAATTAGATAATTGTAATTTGAAATACAAGCACTTACAAAAATATTTTCAAAAAATATTCTTCTTTTTTTCTATACTGCTGCTTCGTTTCAACAAGTTTATAAATCGCCTCGTTTGAGGGCTTTTACGGCAAAATCTGCCGCCCGGGCCGATAATGCCATGTAGGTTAAAGATGGATTGACATTCGACGAAGAGGTCATACAAGCACCGTCGGTCACAAATACGTTGGGGCAGTTCCATACTTGGTTGTGGGCATTTAAGACCGATGTTTGGGCATCTTTTCCCATCCGAGCCGTGCCCATTTCGTGAATACTCAGCCCAAAACCGGGCTGGTTGTCGTATATTTCGATATTTTTGAAGCCTGCTGCTTCAAGCATTTCGGCGGCATCGTTTTTGATGTCTATACGCATTGCACGTTCGTTTTCCCCAAAAGCTGCCGACATTTTCAATAAAGGTTGTCCCCATTTGTCTTGTTGCTCGTTTGTCAATACTACGTGGTTTTCATGCATTGGCAAGGTTTCAGCAAAACCCATGATGTCGAGCCCCCAATTGCCCGTAGGTTGGGTGTATTGTTCTTTGAAATCTGCCCCAAATGGCTCTGCCGACTCGCCTCGCATTTTCCAACTGCCCCCTTCGTAGCCAAAGCCTCGGAGATAATCTCGTTTGTCGTTGCCCACGTTTCTATACCTCGGAATGTAAAAAGCGTTGGGTCGGCGGCCTATGTAATATTTATTTTTCATGCCTTCGTATTCGCCACGAGCACCAATGCCAAAATGGTGGTCCATCAAATAATGCCCCAACGCACCACTGTCGTTGCCCAAGCCATTCGGAAAACGATTCGAGATAGAATTGAGCAAAATATACGTAGAACCCAAGGCCGAGGCGTTCAAGAAAACGACCTTTGCTTCAAATTCCATCCATTCGTGGGTCAGTTCGTCGATAACACGCACGCCTTTGGCTTTGCCTTTTTGTTCGTCATAAATAATTGAATTGACAATCGAATGGGGGCGAATGGTGAGGTTGCCTGTGCGTTTGGCAGCAGGCAAGGTAGCCGCTTGCGAACTGAAATAAGCCCCATAAGGACAGCCACGCATACACATATCTCGCAGTTGACATTTGGCTCGTCCGAGGGCCAATTGTTCTGGCGTAGGAGCGGTAAGATTGGCAGTGCGGGCATGAATCACATGGCGATTGGCAAACTTTTCCTGCACTTTTTCTCCGAAATATTCTTCTACGCAAGTCAAAGGAATAGGCGGTTGAAAAACGCCATCGGGCAAATGAGCAATGCCATCACGCTTGCCAGCGATTCCTGCAAACTTTTCTACATAGGCGTACCAAGGAGCAAGGTCTTTGTAGCGAATCGGCCAGTCGATGCCAATGCCTTCTTTGGCGTTGGCTTCAAAGTCGAGGTCGCTCATGCGTAAAGCCACCCTACCCCACGTAAGCGACTTGCCTCCTACTTGCCAACTGCGTATCCAGTCGAAGCGTTTTTCTTCGATATACGGAAAGTCTATATCTTTTGTAAAATGGTGTTTGGTGGCTTCGGTAATGGTAAAACCAGTCCGTTGGTGTATCGGATAGTTTTTCATTTCTTCTACAGACACTAGACCAGCGTGCGGAAAATCCCAAGGGTCGGTCATGGCGGTATGATAATCTTTGACGTGTTCTATCATGCGGCCACGTTCCAACAATAATACTTTGAGTCCTTTTTCGCAAAGTTCTTTTGCCGACCAGCCTCCGCTCACACCAGAGCCTACGACAATGGCATCGAATTGTTGTTTTTTCATCGTAAATACGTTAAATGCTGTTATTAGACTTCTGCCACTCGAAAAGGATGCACTTCTATTTTTTGCCAAACATTCATGGTCACGTAAGGGTCGTTGTCGAACCATGCTTGAAAAGCTGCTGGAGAATCGAACTGCACGAGCATGGTAGAGCCAATCATTTTGCCAGCGGCATCTAGTATAGCACCACCCGTAATAAACTGATTGTTGGCTTTGAGTTGTTTGGCAGTAGCAAGGTGAAAAGGACGAGCCGTAAGGCGACGCTCTAGGGCTGCGTCGTCGTTGCCATCGAAGGCATAAATTACGTACTGATACATCGTTGTGTTTGGTAATGAAGTAAGTTATTTTTGTGAAATATCACGATTAATTTAGATAAAAACAATCAATTAAACTGGTTCTTTTGTAATTTGCCATATAAACCATGAGAAAGCAAAGATTGTCATACGAGTTTTATCCACACTAGAAAACTATGAAGCCAAATATGATTGATTTTGTGCGTCAATTTGTTGATTTCACCGACGAAGAAATCACAGTGGCACATCATTTATTTGAAGAGAAATTTATCAAAAAAGGAAGCTATTTTATCCAAGCAGGTGAGCATAACACCGCTATTGGCTTTATCAATAAAGGACTGATGCGTTCGTTTTTTATTAAAAACAACCAAGAAACTACCTTCCAGCTAAGTTTAGAAAATCAGTTTGTCACCAGTATGTCGTGCTATGTCCTCAACCAACCCAGCACCGATTATATACAAGCCATCGAAGATACCGATATATGTGTGATAGATAAGGCTGCTTTAGAAACCCTTTGCAATCAGTTTCATAATTGGGATAAATTCGGGCGACTGACCTACCAGCAAGTGGCATTGGAACAAGAAGTACGTTTGCGGTCGTTTATTGCCGAAACAGCCCAAGAGCGTTATGAACGCATTCTGAAAGAACAACCAGCCCTAATTCATCGAGTGCCACAAGTGTATTTATCCAACTTTCTGGGTATTACACCGCAGTCACTCAGCAGGTTGAGAAGAAATATTCGGTAAGTAATAAAGTAGAATTGTGCATTAAAACTTTCACCTTCAAATACTCAAAAAACCACACAAGTAACTGAAAATGAAAATTTTAATTCACAACTCCCCTATGCACTAATTCACTAATTGCCAGTCTAATACTACTTTTTCAATAATAGCACAAGCCTCTTGCATTTGACTTTCGGTAATAATCAAAGGCGGAGCAAAACGGATTTTGTTGCCATGCGTCGGTTTCGCCAATAATCCTTTTTCTTTGAACGCCATACAGAGATTCCAAGCGGTTTCGCTTTCTTCGGTATCATTGATTTCGATGGCATTTAAAAGCCCTTTGCCTCGCACCGTTTTGATGAGGTCGGGGCGTTTTTCGGCGAGGGCAAGCATATTTTCACGGAAAAGTTGCCCCATGGCAAAGGCATTTTCAGCTAATTTTTCTTCTTTCACCACCGACAAAGCCGCCATTGTTACGGCACAAGCCAAGGGATTTCCCCCATACGTAGAACCATGCTCGCCGGGCTTGATTGTGAGCATAATTTCATCTCTACAAAGCACCGCCGATACAGGATAAGTACCGCCAGAAAGAGCTTTACCCAAAATCAAAATATCAGGCTGAAAGTCTTCGTAATCGCAAGCCAAACGCTTGCCTGTGCGACCAATGCCTGTTTGTACTTCGTCGGCTATAAACAAAACATTATGTTGTTGACATAATTCATAAGCCTTTTTCAAATATCCTTCTTCTGGCACAACTACGCCCGCTTCGCCTTGGATAGGCTCTACCATAAAGCCCGCCACGTGTGGGTCTTTCAGTACCTCGGCTAGGGCATCCAAGTCGTTGTAAGGAACAATGATATAGCCCGGCAACAAAGGGCCATAGTCGGCATAGCTCGAAGGGTCGGTAGAAGCCGAAATGGCCGCCAAAGTACGCCCCCAGAAATTACCAACGGCATACACCGTTTTGGCTTGGTCTTGTGGAATGCCCTTTACTTTATACGCCCATTTACGGGTAAGTTTTAGGGCTGTTTCGCCACCTTCTGCCCCTGAGTTCATCATCAATACTTTGTCATAGCCAAAGTATTCGCAAAGAAATTTTTCGCAAATACCCAATTGGTCGTTGTAAAATGCCCTTGACGTAAGCGTAAGTGTTTGGGCTTGGGCGATGAGTGCCTGTATAATTTTTGGGTGACAATGCCCTTGGTTCACGGCACTGTAGGCCGACAAGAAATCGAAATAAGGTTTGTTTTCTACATCCCATACAAAAACGCCTTGTCCTCTTTTGAGTACTACAGGCATCGGATGATAATTATGAGCCCCGTATTGGTCTTCTAAGCCAATGGCAAAATTGGTAGGCGTTAGTTCGTTGCTATGGTTGTCTATATGTGCCATAAAAAATGTTGCGTTGTGAATGTTACATGAGGAAATAAACAAACGAAAAATACATATAACTGATAATCAATTATATACAAAATTCATTCTAAAAATCAGTAAAATCAATCAATAAACATTAGACTGCCGAGAACAGCCAAATCACATAGATAAGCAAGATAGAAGAAGCCAAAATACGGTGGATTTTACAGAAATGACCATACAACGTGCTTGTAGTGAACAAACGGCACGTAACTACATGAAGCTGAACAATATGTTTCAATAACGTAGTGGGCATAACGGTACAAAAATACATTTTTTTAAACAATTTTGCCTACAAAAAGTTGATTTTGCACTTGATAAATTGATTATTCATGAAGAAAGACGAGAAAAAGAAGGCGACCTTCAAAGGTTTAGCTCCCGAAGATTATTATCACAACGAACAAGGCTTTATTGTATTTACGGCAACCTACCACCTCAAACGTGGCTATTGCTGTAAAAACGCCTGCAAGCATTGTCCGTATGGCTACAAGAAAATTTTCTCTTGACTGTTACCCTTGTTTGTGTTTTTCCGTCTTAACCAAAAAACACAAAACCAATGGTACTGCTACTCACCTTTATTATTCATTTGCTCACCACGCTTTCGTATGCGGTACGCACGGTAGGCATCGAAACCCGCAGAGTTACGCTCACGTTTTCGCTTTTCAATATTTTGTTGTTGGTTTCTCGTACTGCCAATGGTTTTCAAGCACCATTGTTGGCCCATATTGTAGAAAAGGATTTACAACAAGGCATTTATAGCCACGAGTCCTTGTTTCGTCAACTGTTGTTGGCGAGTACCCTTGCCACCCTTGTAGGGATGTTGCTCTTGCCAAGTTTTCAGCGATTGTTGGCCCATGCCGTGTGGGCTTATATGCGTTATGCTTCTTTAGGAAAAATGCTTCGCCAATGTTTTTCAACAAAAGCTTATCGTCTTTTCAAAGGCATTTGGGTATGGCCCAAGGTTGAGGGGTATCTGCCCAATATTACGGCCTTTTCTGCTATTTCTTGGAAAATTTTTTTGTTGCATAGCATTGCCACCGCTATTATTACTACAGGTGTACTTTCGGCGGTGTATGCAGCCTATTTTAATCCCAATTTTCGGACAACCGCCAGTAATTTATCGGCATTTATCAATGGCATTTCTACCATTGTGATGGTTGTTTTTATCGACCCTTATTTATCGGTAATGACCGACGAAGTATTGTTGGGCAAATGTTCGCTTGCTCATTTCAAGCAAGAACTTTTTTATACCCTCGTTGCTCGCTTGGTTGGCACAGTGCTGGCACAAGCCCTTTTTATGCCCAGTGCGGTGTTGTTGGCGGAACTGGCATCCTATTTATGAGAAAACGAATGATTTGACATGGATTTTTTGTAAATTTGAAGAGAACTAAGCATTGAAAAGAGATGTTCAATACAATTGAAATAGACAGGCGTAATCTGACAATCATGGGTGTGAAATTTTCAGACTTGAAAACTTTAGAAAGCACGGCAAATGCTTTAGGAAGCAATATGTTTGAAGGTTTTAAACCTACGCCAAAAGGAATCGAAATCATAAGGGACTATGTAACAGGGAAAATACACCTAACAGAACTTGTAGTATTAGCAAAACAAAAAGCCTATGTCTGACTCTTACAAATACCTAGACTTCGACTACACCTACACAGATCCGAAGACAGGACTTTTACGGAATTTACAAGACATTTCAGACCCTGATGTATTACTTTTTGTTGAGAGTCCAATATGAAAGGAACTATTGAGAGTGACATAACAACTTTAACAGAACTTATTTTTGAACTCGTTTCGACAGACAAATGAGAGTATAACACGAGTTTTGCATCAGGCGACTGAGGTACAAAACTCAGCAACGAGTTTTAGTAATAAATTGGGCATTTGTGCTTGGAAACTCGTCTGTTGCAAAGCCTTGTCCGTCAGCAACCATTTTAAAAGACCCGAAAGTTGAATATGACGACTCATTTAAAGTCTGCTTATCAAAATTTGTCCCAAGAAAATCTTGAAGCCTTAATTAACTATCTCAAAAATATTGGTGGGACAACACTTGCTGTAAGTTGCAGAAGACAAAATGCTTTTAGAACTCAATGGACTAAACGTGAACTAAATCTTAGAAGTAAATGTCACATTCAAAATGCTGTTGAATACTTACAATCTATTGAAAATAGATATTCAGAATACCAAATTAAAGTTGTTATTGCTGATATTGCAAAATATGTCAGTGCTTTAGACAAAAACGAAGACATTAGCTTCATAATCCTAAGCCCAAATACTCTACCCTCAGCAATTCATTTTGACACTGCTAAAAGGCTTTTTTATTCTCATCAAATCCGAGAACAAAATCAGAATAATTATAACACAGACCTTATAGCCATTTACGCTTTGAGACTAGCTTTAGAGAATCGCATAAGGGGACTTTTGGGCATTGACTACGCCATAAATAAAGGGAAGAATGTTGGATTATCGTCATTCATAAAAGTCTGTATAGGACTTAAGTCCGTTAAGTATTCAGACGCAGTAAATTGGACTGAGATCGAATGGGTGAACAAATGGATAAATCACCACCTGCATAGAAACATTCGACCGTACCCTTGGATAATTCATCAAGCTATAGAGTCATTAAAATCGTTTATAGACCCGAAAGAGCCATTTGTTACAGAAAGCAGGAAAACATATTCATTTTACAGTGCTACTTATGTGCAAAGCGAAGAAGAATTGCAAAAAGAAATTGATTCTGCTTTAAAAAAACTACTAAGTTCTGAAATTAAAATTGTATGGCTTTCAGAAAGAGAAATCATAAAGTAAAAATGGTTGCTGACATTGCATTGGCGTATATGGCAGGGTGACAAACATATTCTCAGCTTCTTGTTCGCACTCAGCTTCAGTTTCGTCAAACGAATAACGCCAAGCAGCAGCAGAATAAACAATGAGCTTTAGTATCTTTAATCAGTAGCAACATCGGGCAGATGAAACACAAAATATCGCCCCACCGCCAAGCCCTATTCGTAATCGCAAAAAACCATTTCCAACAAAAACATAAACCACTGACAATCAAAGCATTCATTCACAATTTTACTTGATACGTAGCATTGTCAAAAACGATTGATTTCGGAAATCAGCAATGCACATAAAAAGTAGCCCATCCGTAAGCATTTATTCGTATTGAAGAAAGATACCTGTATCAAAAGGAGTCCAGAAGCAACATTTTTGTCCGCTTTGCTTTAGTCCATTATTGGCCCAAGTGTTGCACGTATGAAAGATGCTATAATGGCCATTTGCTTCATAAAAGGCATCGTTTTTGCCATAAACCGCATTGGTAGCAATCTTGACGAAATGCCCATTATTGTCTTTTTGAAAACTGGCATTTATGTAGTCTATCAATCGTTTGTACTGCTCTTTGCTTATGCCTATTTTTTTACATTCTTTTCCTACAACCATTCTTTTATAAAAAGTGGTATGAATGGCAGTGCTACTTAAAGCAAAAGCTGCTTTCAATGCTACAGATGCTCTTAAATCTTTCCATTCGGGGGTTTCTAAATAAAAGCCCTTATCGCCCCACCCCATTGCTAAGTAGTGGAAGTTGGTATCTTTGGAAGCCGTATTGGCAAATTTCACCTCCTTGCTCCAATCATAAACATCCGATTTAATTGGCACGACCAAATCGGTATGAACCCCATTGGTCAGAATATATATACTCACTTCTGCTACGGTATTGGGTTCTTGGTCAACAGTGATACGAGATAACCCTAACGCAATCAATACATAGCACACAACCAACCCCAAGAAGCCTACAACTGCCTTGGTTACGATTGTCAAAGTCTTTTTTACATAAGTGTTTGAATTGTTCATCGTTTGATTTTTAGTTTTTATACGCATTTATAAGAGGTGAAAAGCTTTTCTATCATAACACTGCATTTGCAAATTTATTTCACTACCAATAGCATAACTTATCGAATAATTTAATGATAACCTCTTATCTCTGACCGTTTACTAAGTAAACACGATATAAATTGCTATTATTCAGGCATTTTACTAGGTTTATTCTCGAAAAACGCACATCTAATCAAATATCTTTTCAAACCTCCAAATCAACATGGCTATAACACCCGAAGAATTTGCCCAAGCAGCCAAACTCATTGGTTGCGAAGTTGCAGCTATCAGAGCTGTAGATACCGTAGAAGCCGCTGGCGATGGATTTTTACCAAGCGGTCGGCTCAAAGTTTTATTTGAAGGTCATAAGTTTTATGAATTTACAGGAGGGAAATACGCCAAGCAATACCCTACCTTATGCTACAAAGTATGGACAAAAAAGTATTACCTCGCTGGAGAAAAAGAATACGATAACCGCTTTGGGGTAGCCTTTGGGCTAGATAGCAAAGCCGCCATGAAAGCAACCTCTTGGGGACGTTATCAGATTATGGGGTTCAACTACAAATCGGCAGGATACGCCTCTGTGGATGCTATGATTGACGATTTTAAAGTTTCGGAATACAATCAACTCAAAGCTTTTTGTGTATTGGTCAAGCACATGGGCATCGACGACGAACTCCGACGTTTAGACTGGGCAGGATTTGCAAAAGTGTATAATGGAGCAGGATATAAGAAAAACCAATATGACCTAAGATTAGCCGACGCTTATAAGAAATTTAAGCATTAGTATAACATTAGGGTACGAATGGTCTATTCGTACCCTAATGTATTTACAAGCGTTCAAAAACACCTGCTACGCCTTGTCCTCCGCCAACGCAGGCCGTAACCATGCCGTAGCGTTGGTTTCTTCTTTTCATTTCGTTGAATAATTGTACCGACAAACGTGCCCCTGTAGAACCCAAGGCATGACCCAAGGCAATAGCACCGCCATTGACATTGAGTTTGCTGGGGTCGAGGTCGAGGGTGCGTGCCACTGCCAAGGCTTGTGCGGCAAAGGCTTCGTTCAACTCTATTTGGTCGATGTCGGCCAATGAAAGACCCGCTTGTTTGAGTGCCTTGGGTACAGCAAATACTGGCCCAATGCCCATAATACGTGGCTCACAGCCAGCCGTGGCATACGATGCCAAACGGGCCACAGGCTCTAGGTTGAGGGCTTTAACCATGCGTTCCGACATCACTAGCACAAACGCCGCACCATCGGAGGTTTGCGACGAGTTGCCTGCCGTAACCGAACCGCCTGCGGCAAATACGGGCTTGAGTTTGGCTAAGGCATCCAAATTGGTGTCGGCTCGTGGGCCTTCATCTTTATTAAATACAAATTCTTTGGTTTTCTTTTTACCCGAAACAGTATCAAAATAGGTTTCTTTGATGGTTACAGGTACAATTTCGGAGGTAAAAATACCCGCTTGTTGGGCGGCAATGGCTTTTTGATGCGAGGCAAAAGCAAAAGCATCTTGGTCTTCTCTGCTGATATTATATTGCTGTGCTACTTGCTCGGCGGTAAGCCCCATGCCAATATAATAATCGGGTGTTTTTTGGGCAATATCAAAATTCAAGGCTGTTTTGTAGCCCATTACTGGCACAAGCGACATCGACTCTACGCCACCAGCAACGATGCACTCTGCCATGCCTGCCTGAATTTTGGCACTTGCCAAAGCAATGGCTTCGAGTCCCGAGCCACAATAGCGGTTAATCGTAAAGCCAGATACTTCTTTGGGCAAAGAAAGTAAGGCTACATACCGCCCGATTTGCATTCCTTGCTCGGCTTCTGGCACGGCGTTGCCCACAATTACGTCGTCAACCTGTGCAGGGTCGAGTTGGGGTAAGGTACTTAATAAATGCTTGATAACCGTCGCCCCTAGTTCGTCGGGTCTGGTAAAACGCAAAGAACCCTTGGGTGCTTTGCCTACGGCAGTACGAAAGCCTGCCACGATGTATGCGTTCATGATGTTGTCGAAAATAAAATGAATGAATAAAATTGACAGAAAATGGTATTTGCCCTAATTTCTCAAAGGCTTACCGCCATTCAATAAGCTATGAATCCGTTCGAGGGTTTTGCGTTCTCCACATAACGACAAGAAAGCCTCTCTTTCGAGGTCTAAAAGGTATTGTTCGGTTACGTTTTGTGGATAACTCAAATCGCCTCCGCAAATCACATAAGCCAATTTTTCGGCAATTTTGGCATCGTGTTCCGAAATATATTTGCCCAACAACATCGACGTAATCCCTGCTTTGAAAAGAGCAATGCCTGCTTTGCCTTGTACCCGAATGTCGTTGCGTTGCTTGGGTTGGGTATAACCTGCCTCTGCCAGCTCGATAGCAGCTTTTTTGGCATCGGCAATCAAGCGACTGCGGTTTAGCACAATTTCATCGCCTCGGCGTAGGTAGTTCATCGAAGCGGCTTCATGAGCCGAGCTACTCACTTTGGCAGTGGCAATATTCATAAATGCCGTTTGTAAAATATTCAATTCGGGGTCGCCCGTTTTGTACAAATCGGCACAACGCAAAGCCATTTCTTTCGTGCCTCCTCCAGCCGGAATCAAGCCCACGCCTACTTCTACCAAACCCATGTAGGTTTCGGCGGCCGCCACTACCCTATCGGCGTGAAGATTCATTTCGCAACCGCCGCCCAACACCAAGGTATGCGGTGCAACCACCACAGGCACCGACGAGTACCGCACACGCATCATGGTTTGCTGAAACTGAGCAATCATCAAATCTACTTCATCAAATTCTTGTTCTACCGAATACATAAACAGCATGGCTAGGTTTGCTCCTGCCGAAAATGCTTCGTTGCTATCGTTGCCAATGACCAAGCCACGGTATTCTTTTTCCGCCAAGGCAATTGCTTTCTGCACACCCTCTATTACGAGTGGTCCCATGGTATTCATTTTAGAACGAAATTCCAAACCTAAAATCCCATCGCCTAGGTCGTAAATCGAACTTTCGGCATTTTTCCAAACGGTATTATCTGTTAAGGTATCTAAAATAATAAAGCTTTCAGAACCTGGAATCACCTTGTAGCTTTGGCTCGGAATATCGTAGTACAAGCGTTTGCCAGCTTTCTTTTGGTAAAAAGACGTACAACCTGCCGCCACCATGTCATATACCCACTGAGCAGGTTTCATGCCTTCGGCTTCCATCAGGCTCAGTCCTTGCGTAAGACCGATGGCATCCCATGTTTCAAACAAACCCATTTCCCAGCCAAAACCTGCACAAATTGCCGCATCTATGCGGTAAAGTTCGTCGGCTATTTCAGGAATACGATACGTCACGTAACGGAAGCCGTCTAAGAAGGTTTTTCGGTAAAATTCGCCCGCTTTAGAGCTGTCTGCCAAGAGTACCGCAAAGCGTTCTTTCAACGGTAAATTCTTCGTTTTATCAAAAACAGCAAACTTCACTTTCTGGCTCGGAGCGTATTCAAATGTTTGTAGATTTAAGGCCAAAATCTCTGATTTCCCTCCTGCCGATTTTACTTTTTTGTAAAAACCTTGTCCCGTTTTATCACCCAACCAACGGTTTTCTTGCAAACGCTTTAGCATATCGGGCAACACGAAGGCCGCTCTCGACTCGTCGTGCGTAAGGGCAGCATACAAGTTGTTCGATACATTCACGGTGGTATCTAAGCCTACTACATCCGACAAGCGAAAAGTACCCGATTTGGGGCGACCCACCACAGCCGAGGTAAGTTTATCTACTTCTTCTACGGTCAAGCCCATGTCGGCTACCACTTGCATGGTTTTCATGAGGGTATAAATGCCCACACGGTTGGCAATAAAAGCAGGGGTGTCTTTACATAAAACCGTTGTTTTACCTAAAAACCGCTCGCCGTAGTGCATCAAGAAATCAATCACGGCAGGGTCGGTGGCAGCCGTAGGAATGATTTCGAGTAATTTGAGGTAGCGAGGCGGATTGAAAAAGTGCGTTCCACAAAAATGCTTTTGAAAGTCGTCAGACCGCCCTTCGGCCATCAAATGAATCGGAATACCCGAAGTATTCGACGTAGTTAATGTACCAGGCTTGCGAAGTGCGTCCACCTTTTCAAACAAGGATTTTTTAATGCCGAGGTTTTCTACGACCACTTCTATCACCCAATCGTATTGCTTGATTTCGGGTAAATTGTCTTCAAAATTGCCCAATCTTACCCGGTTGGCAAAGGCAGGGTCGTACAAAGCCGCCGGACTAGCCTTGAGGGTATTTTGCCAAGCCTCCTGCACAATACGGTTACGCACCTGCGGTGCTTCAAGGGTAAGTCCTTTATTTTTTTCGGTTTCGGTTGGTTCTTTGGGAAGAATATCGAGCAACAATACCTCGCAACCAATATTGGCAAAATGGCAAGCAATACGGCTACCCATAATGCCCGAGCCTAATACAGCTATTTTTCTTATTAATCGGTTCATTGTGATATGTTTATATACTTTTGTATTTTAGTAAGGTAAATTTAAACAAAAATAAAATTGTTATGCAAGCATACTATTTATTTTTTGTTTAAATTTATTTTATCGACAAGCCTTAAAACAAAAAATCCCACCAATGGTGGGAGATTTTAGCAATTAACCTTTTCTAAAATATCTTCAGACCAATCCTAAGATACTTGCGTAAAACAATTAAATCTTGATTGGTACTTTATTTTTCTCATAATGACTTATCTAAAATAGTACATTCTAGCCTCAATAGATAACTTTTTTCGCTGAAATGCCCTAATTATACGCTGATTTTCAGGCAAATGTTTTTTTCATGAGCCAATCCTCTTGTTGGTCTTCGCCCAAGACAAAAATATGTTTGTCGAATATCTCGAACCCACAACTTTGGTAAAAGGCAATGGCTTTGTGATTTTCTTCCCAAACGCCCAAGAAAATGCCTTCAAACTGGTTTTGTTGGGCAACAGTCAAGCAAAAATCCATCAGCTTTGTTCCTAATCCTTGGCGATGCCAAGCTTTGGCAATGTACAGGCGTTGCACCTCTAAGAGTAGCGGATACTGTGCATTGCTGCGTGTTTTGGCATAACCGACCAAGGAATTGTCGATAAAAGCCAACCAATAATCGGCGGTAGGGTCGTTGAGTTCTTGCTGAAAAATGGCTTCGGTAAAATTTTCACGCAAATACAACTGAAAATTTTCGGGCGTATTGAGGTGAAAATAAGTATCTCTAAATGTTTCTAAGGCAAGCGGTAACAACAAGGGAATGTCGTTGAGAAGCGCCTTTCTTACTTCCATAGCACCTGTTTATGTATTTTTCGACAAAGAAAAGCAAAGAGATTTATAATAAAAAATACTTAATTTATATGAAATAATACCTAAAAAGCATTTATTTGAATTTTCGTTAAAATTTTAGCAGTATTCGTATCAAATGGACACCCGACAACTCAGTTATTTTTTGGGCGTAGCCTCAGAACTCCATTTCTCAAAAGCCGCCGAACGGCTCTTTATTGCCCAGCCAGCCTTGAGCCGACAAATTCAACAACTCGAACAAGAATTGGGCGTGCTGTTGTTTGAGCGTGACAAACGCAATGTAAAACTTACGCCCGCAGGATTATTTTTACAACAAGAAGGCATCAAACTGCTTTCGCAACTTGATACCATCAGGCAACGCACCCAACAAATTCATCGGGGCGAAGAAGGCGAATTACGGATTGGGCATCCGGGTTCGGCGGTATATTCGGTATTGCCGATGCTTCTGAGTGGCTTGCGGTCGCACTTTCCGGGCATCAAGGCGATTTTATCGGAAGTACTCGAAACCCAATTGTGGGAAGCCCTCTTGCATTATCAGATTGATATTGGATTTATTCGAGAACCAACCCCTAGCAAAGAAGTAAACACCAAGGTCATTTATGAAGAATGCTTTGCATTAGTTTTACCATTTGAGCATCCACTCAACGAAAGTTCTTTTGAAGGAGTCCATCAGGTACAACACGAGCCATTCATTTTGCCGCCACGCCATGCTGGTTCGATTTATTACGATACCTTGCTTGGGATATGCGAAAAAGCAGGTTTTTTTCCACATATCGTACATGAATCGAATTTTGGAGCAACCATTTTAAAACTGGTCGAACACGGTTTGGGCATGAGCATTATGCCTTATTCGTACAGCAATGCAGGCATTGGAAAAGTGCGTTTTATTGCCCTCAATAATATTCCTGAACGAACCCAATTGTCGGTCGTTTGGCGGAAAAACGACACCAATCCTATTTTACAAAATTTTCTTTCACTGGTAGAAGCCTTTGGGGGATAGAGGTATTTTTTAACACTTCCGAAATCAGCAAACCTTCATTTCGTATTCCTCACAAGTATTGAACGCTTCTTTTAATGCCACCATTTCTTCTAAAAAATGTGGATTTTGTTCCAAAGCATTGCCTACTACCAATACATCGGCTCCTGCTTTCCATGCTTGCGTTGCCTTTTCAATCGTGTCGATGCCTCCGCCTACCCAAAGCGGACAAGCAATGTGTTGGCGTACCGCTTTGATGACAGCCGTTGGCACGGGGCTTGCCGCACCGCTACCTGCATCTAAAAACATTTGTTGTAAACCCAGCATTTCGCCAGCCATAGCTGTACAAGCGGCTAGTTCGGGTTTATGGGCAGGGATGGGTCTTGTATTAGAAATGTATTCGACGGTAGTGCATCGTTCGTTTTCGATGAGGATATAACCCGTAGGCATAATTTCGAGCGTACTCTTTTTCAGAAACGGAGCGGCTGTTACGTGGTGTCCAATCAAAAATTCTGGATTACGCCCCGAAATCAGCGATAAAAACAGCAGTGCATCGGCATCGGGATGCAGGTGCATACAATTCCCCGGAAACAACAATACAGGTTTGTCGGAAACCCGTCGGATAGCTTGTAGGCTTTCGCCTACGTTTCCTTGCGTAAGCATACTGCCTCCGAGCAAATAGAAATCAAGCGGTAAATGTGCTTGCTGCATCAGTTGTTGAAAAGCCGAAGACGACACCTTATCGGGGTCAATCAATACGGCTAGGGCTTTTTTTCGGTGTAGGCGTAGCATTTCTAAGCTACGCATCAGTTTTTTCGGCTTCATTGTTTTGGTTGATATTCGCCAGTGCTTCCATCAACTTTTCTTTGGCAATCGCCAACACAAAGGCAAGAATATAGCTTTTGATAGAACTTACAATCCATGATTCTTCTTCTTCCTCTCGTTGTATTACCGCAGGTACATTTGCTTCGGCATCGCTGGCATGAGGTGTTTTTTCTTTTTTCTTTTTCTTAGAATCAGCCGAAAGCCACTTAAACAACAAGTACGAACCTGTGAGTATGCCTCCAATCACCAAGGTCGTTGTGCCTATTCGTTTGGCATCGGCTTTGATAGTTGCTACTTGGTCGTCTATCTTGGCTTTATAGGCTTCGGCTTCTTGTTGTAATTGTTGCTTTTTAGCTGCATTGGTCGATGCTACTGATGGTACCATAGTTTGAAAAGTTTTTAGCTTTGGGTTAACAAATATAATCGCTGCTTAGGTCTATTAGACAAAGGACAAAATTACAAAAGAGTTTACCCAAAAAACACATACGCTTGTAATGCTTTGATTACAGACGTATTATTTTTACGGTTTGTAAACCTTTCTTTGCCCTAAAACAACAGAAAGTTAAGCAAAATACCGTTGTTTCTCAACAACATTGCTTAAAAAGATACGACCTTCCTTGCTATGGTAAAGTTGTTGTGCTGTCGTCGGTATGTTGCTGGGCAGTAGCATCTTTCCATGATTTTTGTAAACGAAAACCAAAAATCCCCAACGGAATACCAATCAGTATTGTGACGATAACGAAGCCCCAAAAGTCACTAGATAAAACAGAATTAAGATAAAAAGCGAGGGAAAAAAGCAGAAATAATAAAAATAATGTAGCCAACATTACTACTACCAGTAGTAAAATGAGCTTTTTAATCATGACTTCGAGGCGTTCTTGTACCTCTAGTTTGGTCAATTCTATTTGTGTGTGGATATACTTGTAAATCGTATCCACAAGGCCGTCTTGTTCAAAAATTTTCATCATCATGAATCCGAACGCACGTTCGGCTTTAGTACTTTTCAAGGTATAAGCCGAACGTGTGTTCGGGCTTGCTATTCGTCATCTCCTCCCCTAATACCCGAAAGGATATTACTGCCGAAGAAAATTGCATTCAAAAATAGCTTATTCGTTCCATACCAAAAAGCCCTAAAGTTAGGATTATCGGTCATCACAATCACTTTTCCTGCACCAAAGCTCGTGGCAACCACCGATGGCGTATCTTTCAGGCGTTTTTTATTCGGTTCGGTAATATAGCCACTGACCAACGGCTCGTTGGTATAAATCAACGGAGCATTGTAAGGGTCTTTGATTTTTTCCAGAAAAATGGTATTATCTCTGAAAACACTCAACAAAGGTTCTTTATAGCCATATCCGATAGGATGCGTTACGTCTATTTTTGTTTGAAAAATAGCCCCACTAATCAATTGTGCTCCTCGGTAGCGTTCAGCTAAGGCGTAAGGCTTAGGACCAAGGCTATCGGTAGGAATCTTTTTAATTTTTACGGGCGAAAAACCTCTACTGGCCGCCCATTCAACAGCATCAGTCATGGCAATGAGCGTACCGCCATTGCGTACCCATGCCTTGATTTTGTCTTCGTTTAGGGCAGCGTAATCGCCACTTGAAAGAATCAAGGTATTATATTTTTCTAAATTGATACGGTTTACTTGTGTCATATCTGCCATCGAAAGCGGAATATTCACACGGGTATCGAGCAAATGCCAAATCTCGCCTGCATCGTTGGGATTTACGCCCGTGCCTACAACCATGAGTGGTTTGGGCATTCGCATGGGGGCTGCGTAGCTACTGCCTAGGTCGATACCTGTAGGTGTAAGCCCTGTATGAATAGCGTAAAAATAAATGCCATCTCGTGCCGCCAATTGGGTGAGCAAGGTATGTAAGTTTTCTAAAGAAGTCAATTGATTGCCTCCTGCCGAAATTTCAACCGTGCCATAGTCAAAGTTTTTTGTGCCACCTTCTGTCATCGCTGTGAAAGGCTCGGTAGCCACTTTGAGTTTATAGCCTTTTTTCTGTAGCTCATAAGCGGCACGAGGAGCAAAGTAGCCATCCCATTCAAACAAATAGGCGTAGTTGCTTTTGCCCAACACTTTGCCTTGTGGAAAAGGATTCTGGGTAAGTTTTTCGCCCAATGTTACGGGTACTTTCACTTCGCTATAAGGCATATTGAAACAATGAGGCATCGACCAAGCCGATATGTCGTAAAACAAAGAATCTTCAAAGCTTGTCCGTTTTTCAAAAATTCCTTGAATAAGGCGGTGTTGTGCTTGGCTCAGAGGTACAATATAGGCTTGTCCTTTGTTGTACGTTTTTCCTTCAAAGGTTTCGTCTTTTGCCAATTGATACACGTCTATTTCGTGTTGGCGTAAAATGTTCACCATTTCCCATACCCGTACTTTGTCGGAGGTATTGCCAAATACATAAGCTTTGGTGGTGGCGGTAGATTTTTCTTGGTAAAAATTGCGTTGATAAGTCAACAAATCCTTCCGCATAGCCTTGGCTGCTTTCAGGGTCGAAAGCGTGGTTGTCATTTGGTTGCGAATCGTAAAGGCAAAACTCATGGCTCCGTGTGGGGTTTCTTGCAAATGCCCTCTCGAACTAGCCTGTTCAAATAAAATACCAATCGCCCCTTGCACATCGGGGAAAGTAGAGCCTTTGCCATAATAAAAATCGTCGTAGCCTTCTTTTGTAAAATACAACGAGCCGATTTTGTCTAAAGCTTCGGCATGAAACGTGCCTATTTTTTCTGTAAATTCTAAATTTTTCTTGGGCGTAAGCGGATGGGTACGGCTAGGAATGCCCGGCTGAAAAAAGAAGGAAGATGCCGAACCCATTTCATGGTGGTCGGTCAGGATGTTGGGTTTCCACTCGTGAAATTGCTTGATACGCCCTTTACTTTCGGGATGTTGGGTATAAAGCCAATCTCGGTTCAAATCGAACCAATAGTGGTTGTAGCGACCACCCGGCCACATTTCGTTGAGCTCTCGGCTGTTGGGGTCGGCTACGAGGTTCATGCTTTTGTTGGCATTGACCCAACTGGCAAAGCGTTCGCCTCCATCGGGATTGATGCGGGGGTCTATCAAAATAACGGTTTCATTGAGCAACGAATCAATCGAAGCATCTTGGGCGGCAGCCAAATAATACACCACCATTGGCACGGCATTCGTGCCACTTGCCTCATTGCCATGCACCGAATAGCCCATCCAAACCACCAAGGGCATATTGTCGATGCTCACGCTTGAAGCTTGGTCGGGCTCGGTTAGTTTATGGTGTTCGGTTTTGATTTGCTCAATACGACCAAGGTTTTGCGGTGACGATACCGTAAGCAACCAAAGAGGACGGTTTTCGTAGGTTTTGCCATATTCTTTCATCTGAAAGCGGTCAGACAACGACGCAACTTTTTTGATATAGCCCAACAGTTGTTCATACTGAATATGCCAGTCGCCAACCTGAAAGCCAAAATACTGCTGAGGCGTTGGTATGGCTGGATTGTAACGCACCTGTTGGGGTAAATAATAACTATCGCTCACTTGGGCAAAAGCACCAGAAATAGTGATAAAAAGCAAAAAAGCGGTTGCCCGCTTTTTTATGCTATTCAAGTAAAGAAATTTCATGTGTGAAGAAGGATTTAGTTATGTCGGATGAAAAAAGTAATTCCTGTATTAAATTGGATGAGCAAACAGCTAAAAATGATATTTGTTTTTAGTATAAAAATTTATCTATCAATTATTTAAACTAAAAACAACAGATTATCACACTTACTTGTTTTGCCTAGTAAAAGTAAAAATAACGAGTTTAGCACACACAAAAAGAAACACACTTGCCACAAATGTGATAAGTTACTATAGCCCAACGTACATCAAACAGCCGCCTAGCGTTGCTTCATGAGCTTGGCTTCGATGGTTTGCTGTGTATGTGGCACAGCTCTCAAACGCTCTTTCGGAATCAACTTACCCGTGTCGATACAAACGCCATACGTGCCATTTTTGATACGAATCAAGGCATTTTCTAGCTGCGTAGCAAACTTTTGTAAACGTGCCGCCAATTGGCCATTACTTTCTTTTTCGGAAGTATCGGCGCCATCTTCCATCAATTTAGAACTACCAGCCGTAACATCAGTACCTGGGTCGTTGCGTCTGTGAAGCGCCTCTCTAATGTAATTTAGCTCGTCACGGGTTTCTTTTAATTTCTTTGAAATCAACTCTTCAAACTCCTTGAGTTCTTCTTCTGAATAACGTGTTTTTTCTTCTGATGGACTGGTCATCATAACTACTAAAGTTTTGGGTTAGTTCTATTCTCGTCATCTATCATAACACCGAGAACCGCTTAAAAATTGCGCAAATATACGTGGTTGAAAATATTTTTTGAAATATTTCAAGAAATAATAAAAAATTTCCTAAAAATAACAATTTGGTAATTTTCCGTATTTACCAATGCTTATTTGGTATTTGATGCTATTATCCATAAAGTTAAAAAGCAAAACTTAAAATTGCTTTAAAATTGTGTTTTTTGCCCTAAAATCAGGTATTTCTACTCACAGTTTTAGCACTTGACATTCTCATTTTAACCCTGCTATTTTGAAGCCAATTCATTGAAATCAACAAAAAATAAATGCTCGGCAAACCTTGGGTTGGTATAGAGGAAAACCATCAAGACAACAAGCCACTTCACACAAACAACAAAGACCATGACTTATATTGAACCAGCCCCCATTAAAGACAAAGAGAACCCACTAGAGTCGATGATGCAACGTTTCGACAAAGCCGTAGAGCTGTTGGGCATCTCGGAAGAAATGTACTATATCTTGAAAGTACCTGCACGCCAAGTAACGGTTGGTTTACCTATCACGATGGACGACGGACGCATCAAAGTATTTGAAGGACACCGAGTTATTCATTCCAACATCCTAGGGCCAGCCAAAGGAGGCATTCGCTTCGACCCAGCCGTAAACATCGACGAAGTAAGAGCTTTAGCCGCATGGATGACGTGGAAATGTGCCGTGGTGGACATCCCCTACGGTGGAGCAAAAGGCGGTATCGCCTGCAACCCCAGAGAGATGTCGGCCGGCGAAATGGAACGCCTGATGCGTGCCTACACCGTGGCAATGCTCGATGTGTTTGGCCCCGACCGTGACATTCCAGCACCCGACATGGGAACAGGGCCACGAGAAATGGCATGGCTCATGGACGAATATTCTAAAGCAAAAGGCATGACCGTCAATGCCGTTGTAACAGGCAAACCGCTAGTATTGGGCGGTTCGTTGGGCAGAACCGAAGCCACAGGCAGAGGCGTGATGGTATCGGCCTTGGCAGGCATGGACAAGCTCAAAATTAATCCTTATAAAGCTACGGCAGCCGTGCAAGGTTTTGGCAACGTAGGTGCACACGCAGCCGCTTTGCTCCACGAACGAGGCGTAAAAGTTGTGGCGATTTCAGATATTTCGGGGGCGTATTACAACGAGCATGGCATAGACATTGCTGGGGCAATCAAATACCGAGATTTGAACAAAGGGACGTTGGCCAATTTTCCTGCGGCTACACCCATCGCCCCCGACGATTTACTCACCCTCAACGTAGATGTGCTGGTGCCTGCGGCAAAAGAAGATGTGATTACGCACGAAAATGCCCCCTACATCCAAGCAAAAATGATTGTAGAAGGAGCAAACGGCCCTACTTCGGCATCGGCTGATGATATTATTAATGAAAAAGGCATCTTGGTCGTACCCGATATTTTGGCAAACGCCGGCGGTGTAACGGTTTCGTACTTTGAGTGGGTACAAAATAGAATGGGCTATAAATGGAATTTAGACCGCATCAATCGCCGTTCCGACCGCATCATGAAGGAGGCTTTCGACAAAGTATTTCACACTTCTCAGCAATACAATGTGCCGATGCGGATTGCGGCTTATATTGTAGCCATCAAAAAAGTAGCCGATACTTATACCTTTAGAGGGGGCTATTAAATAGACGATGTACTGTACGAAGAATTTTAAAAATCATGTCGGATTTCAGATATGTTTATTAGCGATACCCAATAGCTTGAAAAACTTCGTACAGTACTCATACTCACTATTGACTACCAACACCATGTAACCGCTAATTTTCCATTCTTACGTACTGCTTCTCGTGGCTGTCTTCTCAAAAATTTGCCTTCTATTGGTTGGAGCGAAGGCGAATCAAACATTTTAGTATATCTTTGAGCTTCGGCTCATTGGGAGGTATAATGTTGCGTCAGACACACAAACTTCTATCTCCTTTTTTATTTTTCAACTTTGATTTACCATTAAGCAATGGTAAGAAAAATAGCATAACAAGCACAAAAGATTCACGATAAAATCATGGCAACCATTTTTACAAAAATTATCAACGGCGACATCCCTTGCCACAAAATTGCAGAAGACGAAAACTATTTGGCTTTTCTCGATATTATGCCTTTGGCCGAAGGACACGTATTAGTGATTCCGAAGAAAGAAGTTGATTATATCTTCGATTTAGACGATGAGTTATTATCGGGATTGATGCTTTTTGCCAAAAAAATTGCCCCTGCATTGGCACAGGCTTGTCCGTGTAAACGTGTGGGCGTTTCGGTGATTGGACTAGAAGTACCCCATACGCACGTGCATTTGATACCGCTCAATTCGATGAACGACATTAATTTTACCCGCGAAAAACTCAAACCTTCACAAGCCGAACTAGCAGCCACAGCAGCAAGGATTGTATCGTTTTTGTAGAAATGCGGAGAAAAACGACTGGCGGATTGCTTTTAGGGTAAATGTTTTGTTGATGGTCAGCTTAAAAGATAATCACAAAATTAATCTGATTAATGAATCATTTTTGCGAAAAGTAAACATGAAAGAATCGATACATATAAAGAACTTAGGGCCAATAAAAGAAATCTTTATTGAGGACATTAAGCCATTAACTGTTTTAATTGGCGAATCGGGAAGTGGTAAAAGTACGCTAATGAAAGCTATCGCATTATTTAGATGGCTTTACAAAATGCACAATATTCGCTCATACTTAAAAAGAAGCAAAGTTTCAAAAAGCCCATTTAGATTCAGAATGGATACTTATTTTAAAAATTGTGGTTTTGAAGAATACTTAAAGCATAATCCTGAAATTATCTATACAGTTGCGTTTTCCGATAATAGAAAATATACACTTCATTTTGCCAAAAACAAACTTACAGGAACAAACGATAAGGATTTGGTTCAAAGTCAAGATTTATGTTACAACAAACTAAGTTTTATTTCGGAAACAAGAAATGTTATTCCGCTTTGGACAGAAAGGGGAGCTTCCCTAACGGGTGGATACCTAGGCTTTTATTTTCATGAGGTTTATAATGACTTCGATTTAGCTTCAGAGAACATCAAAGACTTGGATATTAATTACTTAAACCTAAAACTATCAGTTAAAAAAGTTCAATCAAGTAAAAAGTACTTCATCCAAACCCCAAACAAAGAATATGAAATAACACTTAAAAATAGTTCGTCTGGAACACAAAATGCTATTCCAGTTACATTAATAGCAGAACACTTTTCAAAACACTTTGACTTTGAAGAAGCTTTTAACAGGTCTTTACTGAACTTTCTTTCTAAAACAGATAAATTGACAGACTTCAAGCCCGTTAAAAATCTTGGAGATATCAAAAAGAAACTGTTTATCCATATCGAAGAACCAGAACTGAGCTTATTTCCAGAAGCACAATGTGAATTAATAAGTGATTTAATTGCTAAATGTTTTGTGTCAAACTCTAATTCAATAGATTTAATTTTTTCAACTCATAGTCCCTACATTATAAACCATTTAAACCTACTAATCAAAGCAAATGATTGCAATCAATTGATTGACGGAGCAAAAATAGCATTTGAGAAATTAGCAGTTTATCAAGTGGAGGAAGGAAAAATCGAAGATTTGATAGTTAAAAATCAAAGAATTATAAACACCAACGCTTTATCAGATACAATGAATAACATTTACGACAAGTACAATCAATTGGACAACAATGGAAGACTTATTAAGAAATGATTTTACGACTCATTATGGTCTTCCTGTTTGTACTGAGTCTGATTTGATTATTCAAACAAACGAGCCATATTTTGAGATTGAAGATACAGTTATAAGAGGTATTGTATTGCATATCAACATGGGAGCAGGTATGGCAAGATTTTCTAACCCAAATACATTGACAATTACAATTGCCAATTATGACAAATTTGTAACGAGCTTGCCTAATCACTTTCAAAGAGGCACAAGAAGATGCGACATAATGGTGTGCGATGAGGGAAGAAACTGGATTTTGGGTGAAATAAAGGATAGTTCCAATATTAAGCATCACAGAAAAGAAGCGAAGAAACAGCTCTATGAATCATTGACTACGCTATTAGCTGTTCCCCAATTTTTAGCCCTTGCAAACAACAAGACGGTAAAAAGGTGCTGTTATTTCAACAAACAGCCCCATTCACCTTCGATTATCACAGCGACAACGGCATTTAATAGGCTTTCAGCCATTTTTCAGGACGGATTTCAAATGAGTCACCCGAAAATTGAAGAACACAATTTTGAGTTTTGGGAATACTTGGGCGGACATACCTTGACTTTAACATAAACAAGTAAGCCGCTCGCTACAATAGAACTGACTTGTTTCAATCAAGTACTGTGAATCCCGCTTGATATTGGATTTTTGATTGCTGAATAAAACAAAAAGGGGAACTAGACTAATCTATTTCCCCCAATCTGCCATCAAAAATCCCTAAGCCTTGGTGCTACTTCAATATGGTTCTTAGCTCCATGATTTCGGTAGCAGGCGATACCTTTTCATACAAAATATTATACACCGCATTGATAATAGGCATATCTACATCGTATTGCTGGTTAATCTGATGAATACTTTTTACGGCATAATAGCCTTCTGCCACCATGTTCATTTCAATTTGAGCCGATTTCACCGAATAGCCCCGCCCAATCATATTTCCGAAAGTTCTATTTCTCGAAAACTGCGAATAGGCCGTTACCAACAAATCGCCCAAATAACCAGAGCTATGCAAATCTCGGGTAGGGTCGGGATACACAATATCTAAAAAACGCTTGATTTCTTGCATGGCATTCGACACCATCACCGCCTGAAAATTGTCGCCATAACCCAAGCCATGCGTAATCCCACAAGCCAAAGCAATGATGTTTTTGATAACAGCACAATACTCTACTCCATACAAATCGCCAATAGGATTTGCCTGAATATAGCGGCAACTCATGAGGTTGGCATAATCTTGTGCTACGTGAATATTGGGCGAAGCAATGGTCAAATACGATTGTTTTTCGAGGGCTACTTCTTCGGCGTGGCACGGCCCTGCAATGGCAGCCAAGAGGTGTTGGGGTACGCCAAACACTTTTTCCATCCAATCGGTTACGAGCATATTTTCTTCTGGAATCATACCCTTGATAGCCGAAACCACCTTTTTACCTGCAAAATGATTGCGATTGAGGTTTTTCAAGGCATCAGGCACAAACGCTGCTGGCACAGCCAATATCACAAATTCTACGCCATTGAGGGCATCGTGCATTTTGTGGTATGCTCGTACACGCCTCGGATTCAAAGGAGCGTCGGTTAAGTAGCTCGGATTATGGTTGTATTTTTTGATAAAATCTACATCAGATTTACGACGTAACCACCATTTGATTTTTACGTTGTTTTCTGATAAAATCTTGATAATAGCAGTCGCCCAGCTACCGCCCCCTAATACAGCGATTTGGGTGGGTAAATTTTTCTTAAATGTACTCGTCTCAGTCATCATGGTAAAGTTATGTACTTCTAATGGGTAGGCAAGTTATAGGATTTATGGCTTTTTTGTTAATTTGTCATAAAATTTCATAACATATTATTTTATCGCACAATTAAACACTTCGTCACAGATGAAAAAAATCTATCTTTTACTTTTACTGTGTAGCCTAACTTGCCTTAGCCAAGCGCAAAAGCTGACTATCGAAAAAATCATGCAAGAACCCAAACATAGCGTTGGGGCTTTGCCTTCCAATGTGTTTTGGTCGGAAGATAGCAAAACTATTTATTTTAACTGGAATCCTGATAAAAATAAAGCCGACTCTTTGTTTAGTATAGCAATTTCTGATAAAAAAATAATAAAAGTCCCACTTGCTGTACGCCAACAATTGCCTGCTCCATTCGGGGTTTATTCTAAAAACAAACGCCAAAAACTATATACTAAAAATGGCGATATTTTCTTGCTAGATACCCAAACGGGGGCGGTTCGCCAATTGACCAATACCTTAGAAACAGAAGACAATCCTACGTTTTCGGGCAAAGAAGATAAGGTGATTTTTACGAAAAGTAATAATTTGTACAGCCTCGACCTTACGCAAGGCACATTGAGCCAACTAACGCAATTGATTGCTGGAGGCAAAAAGCCCGAAACCAAGCCCAACGAACAAGAAAAATGGCTCAAACAAGACCAATTGGCGATGTTTGATATTTTGAAAGAAAGAGCCGATAAAAAGAAAGAAAATGATAAAAATGCCAAAGGCGAGTTGCCCAAACGCCCCAAGGAGTTTTATACCGAAGACAAAAGGGTCGATAATTTGAGCCTCAGCCCCGATGGCCGATTGGCTACTTTCCGTTTGGTAAAATCGCCTGTTGGTAGCAAAAATACCATTGTACCAAACTATGTCACCGAATCGGGCTTTACCGAAGATATTCCTGCCCGTACCAAGGTCGGAGCAGCACAGGCAAATTATGAATTTTGGGTGTATCAAATAGAAAAAGACACCCTCATTCAATTGACTACCAAAGGGCTAGAAGGCATCACAACGCTTCCAACGTATTTGCAGGAGTATAAAAAGGATACCGCTAAAGCCAAAAAGCCCGAAGCCAAAGCTGTGGTAGTCAATGGTCCTTTGTGGTCGGAAGATGGAAAATATGCGGTGCTGGTGGTGCGTAGCCTCGACAACAAAGACCGTTGGATTGTTTCGCTCAATCCGAATACTTTGCAATTACAATTGCTCGACCATCAGCACGACGAAGCTTGGATTGGTGGCCCCAATATTGGCTTTACCCTGAGCACAGGTACAATGGGCTTTTTGGGTGATAATAAAACCTTATATTTCCAATCGGAAGCCGATGGCTATTCACACATTTACACCGTTGATTTGGCTACTTTACAGAAAAAACAATTGACCAAAGGTAAATATGAAGTGCAAAGCTTACAGCTATCGAACGACAAACAATCCTTTTACCTTACCACCAACGAAGTGCATCCGGGCGAGCAACATTTTTACAAAATGTCGGTGCAAGGTGGCGAAAAAGTACGCCTAACGGCATTAGAAGGAGCAAACCAAGTGGTGTTATCGCCCGACGAAAAGCAATTGGCGTTTTTGTACTCTTCGCCAACCCAGCCTTGGGAATTGTATTGGCAAGCCAACCAAGCAGGAGCAAAAGCCGAACAACTCACCCAATCGCAAAGCGAGGCGTTCAAGGCGTACCGTTGGCGTACCCCACAAGTCATTACGATTAAAGCCCGTGATGGTGAGCCAATTTATGCCCGTTTGTACGAAGGAAAAGGAGCAAAAGGCAAGAAGCCAGCCGTAATTTTTGTACATGGAGCAGGATATTTGCAAAACGCCCATAAATGGTGGTCGCAGTATTTTAGAGAATATATGTTTCATAACTTCTTGGTTGACCAAGGTTATACCGTTTTAGACATAGACTACCGTGGTTCGGCTGGTTATGGCCGTGACTGGCGTACAGGTATTTATCGTTTTATGGGCGGAAAAGACCTCGACGACCACGTGGACGCAGCGCAATGGTTGGTCAAAAATCAAGGCGTAGATGCCAAGCGTATTGGGATGTACGGCGGTTCGTATGGCGGTTTTATGACCTTGATGGCCCTGTTTACCTCGCCCGATACCTTCAAGGCTGGGGCAGCTTTACGCCCCGTAACCGACTGGGCAGCCTACAACCATCCTTATACAGCTAATATTTTGAATGAACCACAAAAAGACTCCTTGGCGTATCACCGCAGTTCGCCTATTTATCATGCACAAGGCCTAAAAAACCGCTTATTGATTTGTCATGGTATGGTCGATGTAAATGTACATTTCCAAGATGTTGTGCGTTTATCGCAACGATTAATAGAATTAAAGAAAGAAAACTGGGAACTAGCCGCTTATCCAATGGAAGACCACGGCTTTGTAGAACCAACCTCATGGATGGACGAATACAAACGTATTTTCAAATTATTTGAAGAGGAATTAAAATAACCCCAACCAACCGTAGAGACGCAATACCATTGCGTCTAACCAATAGTGTTGCGTCTTTACGAAATAATGCCGTAGTACAAATTCTAGTGCGACAAATCTACTTCTAAGATTAATTTGTAAATTTGTAAGTACTGACATTAAATACCCTACCAATATTGAAAAACGCAGAGAATATACCCTTGATAATCGAAATTCCTGCAAAGGAACTAGACACTTTTGATACACTAATCAAACAGTATCGGAATAAATATATTCGTACCTCGCAAGAAATTGTTGAATTGGTTTTAAAGAATGACCAGAATTACATCAAACAAATAGAGGCTAAAAAGGTAAGCAAATGTATTGCTGAACTTAGAGAAATTGTTTGGCAAGAATATTTACTTGATGAGGTAAATTTCAACGCAATATTGATGCGTGATTTACACAAACTTCTACAAACGCCCAAAGAAATATTAGAGGTTCTTCTCAATAAAAATATCACAGACAAAAAAGGCAACGAACTCGAATACGTTATTCAGGAAATATGCGGAGAATACGCAGGTCGAGTTTTTTCCGTACATATATAGACTTTCGTTGAGTAATACACAATCTCGACGTTCTAGGGCAGGAAAAAGCTTTGAAGCAATTATTTATAAAATCTATGAAAGGCTTGGTTATGAATATGATAGCCAAAGTAAAGTTGGGCGAAAAATATTTGATAGCCTAGGCTTAGGGAAAAAGGTAGATTCTATTTTACCCAATATTGAAGCGTTTAAACAGCGTAGAAATAAAACCATCATCGGAACAATGAAAACCTCATTGAGAGAAAGATGGCAAGAAGTAGCGGAGGAAATAGAACGCACGAAAATCCCAGAAATTCATCTATTAACGGCTGATGAAAGTATTCCTAAAAGCAAAGCACAAGAAATGGCAAACCACAATATCATCATTGTGACGTATGATTGGGTCGCTAATTCCGAAGCACTAAAATCAATGAAAAATATTATCAGTTTCGAGGAATATTTATTTGAAGAAATTCCTAACGTAATTAAATTTTGGAACGATGGCAAATAATAAGTTCAAAATAATCGACCTTTTTGCAGGGATTGGAGGCATAAGACTTGGGTTTGAAAAAGCCTCAAAAAATAATATCGAATGTGTTTTTACGAGTGAGTGGAATAAATACGCCGCCCAAACGTATCTGGCTAATTATCTTAATGAAACGGTGTTTGGCGACATCACACAAATTGATGAAAAACTCATTCCAGCCCATGATATTTTATTGGCAGGTTTTCCTTGTCAACCTTTTTCACAGGCAGGTCTTAAAAAAGGGTTTTCAGATACAAGGGGAACCTTGTTTTTTGACATTGAGAGAATCTTGATAGAAAAACAACCGCAAGCATTTCTCCTTGAAAATGTAAAACAGTTGAAAGGTCATGACAAAGGAAATACGTTGAGGGTTATTATCGAACATCTCAAAGCAATTGGCTATGAAAATGTTCAATATGAAGTGCTGAAAGCAAGAGATTTTGGGTTGCCTCAAAACAGAGAACGTATTTATATCGTAGGTTTTTTAGACAAAAATATACAATTTGAATTTCCAAAGCCCACAAGAGAACCGGTGAAAGTTGGAGATATATTGGAACAAAACGTTGATGAAAAATACACTATCTCCGATAAACTTTGGGAAGGTCATCAAAGACGAAAAATAGCCAATAAAGAGAAAGGTAAAGGCTTTGGCTTTGGTATTGTAAACGAAAATTCTGACTATACCAATACTATATCGGCAAGATATTATAAAGATGGAAGCGAAATTTTAGTCGAACAAATAGGGAAAAATCCTAGAAAATTGACACCCAGAGAAGCCGCAAGGCTGCAAGGTTTTCCCGATTCGTTTAAAATTCCCGTTTCCGATAACCAAGCTTATCAACAATTTGGAAATAGTGTAGCAGTTAATGTAATTGAGAAAGTGGCAGAACAAATGCTGAAACATCTTCAACCCCATATACAACAAGATTTTACGGAAAAAGAGATGGACGAAATGGTATGTATTGTGTCACATTAAGGTAAACGAAATAACCCCAACCAACCGTAGAGACGCAATACCATTGCGTCTAAAACCAATAGTGTTGCGTTTAAAACCAGTAATTGCGTCTAAAACCAATAGTGTTGCGTCTCTATTTCTTATACAGTTGTTTGTATTGCTGAGGGGTAAGTTGCATGATATTTTTAAACGAACGATTAAAATGCGACAAATTATTAAAGCCACTTTCGTAGGCAATTTGCGAAATACTCAGTTTTTCTTCTGCCAAAAGCTTACAGGCATGGCCCACTCGTAGTTCTAATAAAAACTGAAAATAGGTTTTGCGGGTATGCGTTTTGAAATACCGACAAAACGAATGTACACTGATATTGGCAACGTCGGCCACTGCTTGTAAAGTGATTTCTCTGGTAAAATTGTTTAAAGTAAACGAATAAATCTGGTCGATGCGTTTGGTGTTGATTTCGTCTAAACTTACCAAATTCTCGGTTTTCGACAATTCTTCTACCTCTTGAGCTTCGGTCATGGTGCGGAGTACTTTCAGCAACAAAATCACCCTATCTAGCCCTCTCGCTTCCAGCATTTGAGCCATCAATTGCCCAATGGTATCTCTGGCTTCTCCTCGGATAATAAGTCCTTTTTTTGCCCTTGATAAAAGCTCGTTGAGTACCACCGATTCGGGCATTTTTAAGAAATTTTCTCCCCAAAAATTCGCATGAAAGTGTATCACAGTCGATTTTGATACCAAATCGGTTTGGGCTTCAAAATACGGGGCATCGCTCTTGAAAAAATGAGAGGCATTCGCTCCAATAAATATCAAATCGTTTTCACGGTAATTACTCACACCATCGCCAACTACCAAAATGCCCGTACCTTCATGAATATGCACGATTTCGCATTCGGGATGATAATGCCAGTGATTGTAAAAATAAGGTACAATGTCTTGCCGAATACTGAAAGATTGCTCGGGCATGACCTGTATTTTTCTAAAAAGTGGTTTCATTGTGCGTAAATTATTACAAATACAAAGCTTATAACGCAATATATGCCAATATAGTATTACAATCTACCAATTACAGAAAAGTTTTATTCAAAAAAAAATAGTCACTTTGTAATGAAATCTTACCAAAATATCTTTTAAAAATTCTATTAGTCATGGCTGCGAAAAAACTGACAACCCATGAAAATATTGCCTTATGGCAAAATTTTAAGGCTGGAGACCAATGTGCCTTTCGCTGGATATACATGAGCTTTCATGCGGTGTTGTTGCGTTATGGCAATAAAATAGCCATCGACGAAGAATTGGTATCAGATACGGTACAAGATTTGTTTGTCAATCTCTGGACTCGCCGCCAGTATTTGGCCGATGTCGATAACATCGAGCCTTATCTCAAAACTTCCCTACGTCATGAATTGGTACGCAAAATTACCGAAATGCGTAGCCAAACGTCGTTCGACGATGCCCCTGAGTTATTGCATGAATTTGAAAAAAGTGCCTTTTATTTCCAACACGAATCAGACGAGCGAGAAGTAGCCCTTCAACGCCTAGAAGATACTATAGCCAAGCTTTCACCAAGAATTTTGGAAAGCCTCAAAATGCGTTATTTCGACAAAATGGGCAACCAAGAAATAGCCCGTTGCATGGGCATCAACTACCAGTCGGTCAACAACAACATTCACCGTGGTATCGAAATGCTCAGAAATAAATTATACAAACAAACGGGATAAAATAAGTGATGGATTTGAGTTGAGAATATTTGTATATAAATAAAATGCAATACTCTTTTAGCAAAACTCAACGCTAAAAAAGTATTGCATCTAAAACTCTTCATCAAAACTGCACTGTAGCTCTTTTAGATTTTCCCTTCTTTATCATATTTGGGTGGTGCGTACAAAAACCCAAAAGCCTCCGCTCCGCTTTTCGTATGTACTTTATGATGAATATAATGTGCCCGAATGATGCGTTTCATATAACGACTTTTGGCAATGTACTTTATCTTGATGCGTCGATGCACGATTATATCATGAAAAATGAAGTAAAATACGCCATACAAAGCAATGCCCAGCCCTATCCAATACAAAAACCAAAGCGTAGGTACAAGGTCGCCAACAACAATGGTGAGCGTAGAAGCAACCCCAAAAACAACAGCAAATAGGTCGTTTTTTTCTAACACGTCATGATGGTGTACATGGTGAGATTCATGCCAATTCCACATAATGCCGTGCATGATGTATTTGTGTGTAAACCAAGCAAACCCTTCCATCGCAACAAAGGTAGCCAGTGATAGTACAATTTTTAGTAACATAGTCATAACTGAGGGAATGTACATTCTATCAACTTTGAAAGTTACAAAATTGTTTCCATCGCTTTATTGGTATTTGCGTCGTACAAGGGCAATGATAAAGCCCCCAACCACACCTGGAGCAATCCAAGCAACCAAAGGAGGCAAGAAGTCGTGGTTGTTTACGACCAAAAACGCCGTCACGGTAGCAATATAAGAACCGCCCATGCGGCTGATATGGTTGAGTAGCCAATGTTTGGCATTCACGGTGATTTTTCCTGCAAAAATCAAGACATCTCCCAAAGAAAGTATCAGCGAAAATACCCCAAAGACGTTGAATAATACTCCATAAAAAGTATCCTGCTGCAAGAACGTCTGGATGCCAAAAACCAACATTGCTAGGGATGCTACCACCGTAATGCCTGCCGCCAGCCAGTCGATTGGCGAGGCTATCATGCCTTTTTTCATGGCAATGAGGCGTTTGCCTGTAAAGGTATTGTAAAAACTAAACACCGCAATGCAAGCCAAAAAGACCAGCCGTACTTCTGGCTTAAAACGCAACAAGGCAGAAAGGGCTACCAAAAACATGGCCCAATAATAAATTTTTCCAGCCAAAATATGCGTTTGACCGCCTTTTTTTGCCAGCATCGCTACCAAGCCTACAAGCAAGGCCGTAAATCCACTGATGATATGTAACCAAAGAACAAGGGTTAAGAAAGTTGCCATACGCTTGAAAAGTTAAAATTGTATTCTGTAATTAATATTGGGAAAAAAGCCTAATTGATACGTCGTTTTTACCTTACCTGTAGCCACTTCATAGCTTTGGTCGAATACGTTTTGGGTATTGCTTACATTTTGTAAATCAACAAACCATTCTTGCATATACTTGGCTTTGTTTTGGCGAAGGGTAATTTTAAGGTCTGCTCTAAAATAATCTTTGAACTGCTTTTCAAAAGATTGTTCCGTATAATAAATGGTTTCTTGGGCTTGCTGCGAGGCGGTTGTGTTGACAGGCGTGTATCGACGACCTCCGGCGGCGGTTATTTTGGTATCGAATGCCAAGGTGAATTGCTCGCCAAGTTTCCATTCTTTTCCTGCCAATAAATTGAGCGTATAATTACCGTTGAAGGCTGTGTTATGCTCTTTGCCGTTGCTTCCTTTGTATTTGCTATCGTACAAAGAAGCTGTAAAGAGATAGTAATACCCTGCATAAAAACTGCGTTCGAGGCTCACTTCAAGGCCCAGGTTGCGTCCTGTACCTCCATTGACGAGGTAGTTTTTGCGGGGTGCTTCAAAGCTTGCACCAGCATTCAAAAGCGAGTAGTCCGATGGTACATTTTCTACTGGCACATTACTCAGGTATTGGTTATAAACCTCAAATTTGATGCGACTGTGCTGCCCTAGTCCTCTTTCGTATCCAACAACATAATGCTGGCTTTGGGTCATGCCCAATTGTTGATTGGTGGCCATTGCACCGCTATTTTGTAAGTCGTTGTTGAAATAAGTTTGTAAGTTTTGTATTTGTGCGTGTTTTCCATATCCTGCCGTAAGGGTTTGTCCTTGTGCTAGGGCATAACGAAGCCCAAGGCGAGGCTCTATCGAATAGCTGTTGTTGAGCGTAAAGCGTTGGTAGTACAAACCTGTATTGAGCGTAATAGCATCGCTCGGACGAAGTTGCCAATTGGTATAGGCTTGCCAAAGGCCTGTTGTTCCCTTATAATTACGCAACGATTTCAAGCTTTTACTGGCTTCTTGGTAAGTGCTATCCGAGTAATTTACGTGCAAGGCGTTGTAGGTAATGCCTGCGGTGAGGCTATTTTTTACGTTGAGTTTTTTGTTAAAAACATAACCCATAACCAAACGATTTTGCCAAGAGTTTTGTCGATAATCAGGACGAAAAATATTGCCATTTACCCGTTGGTCGCCGATGGCTTTTACGCCTGCGGTTGAATACGAAAGGATAAATTTGCCCGAAGTGGCTGTATTAAAGAAATAATGGTGCGAAAAGCCTACTACGCCCATATTGGTGCTGTAGTCGAGATTTTGGTTGCTATCGCTGTAGAAATTATCTTCGCTTTCGCTTCTAAATTTAATGCTACTATTGCCTCCTACACCAAACAACGCAAAAGTGCCAGCATGGGTAGTGGGTATATTGATTTTGAAAGATAAATCCTGATAGGCTGGCACACCCGAACCTGTACCAAAATTGATACCCAGTTTTTTGATTAAATCTAATACCGAATACCTGTAATTGATAAGATACGAAGCTTTGCTACTTTTACGGAAAGGGCCTTCTGCACCAAATTCTACGCCATTGAAACCCAATTGACCCAAAAACTCGTGCTTGTCGTTATTGCCGTTGCGTAATTGTAAATCAAAAACACCTGCGGTAGCATTGCCGTACATCGACGGGAAAGCCCCTGTCATAAAGGTCGATTTGGCGAGTAAGTTGTTGTTCAACATACTTACAGGGCCACCCGTAGCACCCAATGCTCCGAAATGGCTCGGATTAGGAATGTCGATGCCTTCGAGCCGCCACAATACCCCAGATGGCGAATTGCCCCGAATGATGATGTCGTTGCGAGAATCGTTGTTGCTGGTTACGCCTGCAAAACCTGCCACCATGCGTGCAGGGTCGTTGCGAGAGCCAGCAAAACGACGAGTGGCTTCTACGTCGAAGGTTTTACCGCTCACCGTTACAAGTCCTTTGTCGATGGCATTGCGTTGCGAAGCCGCCGTAACGGTTATTTCTTGAAGGGTTTGCACCATTTCTTCTAGCTCAATATCGAGGTATGTTTCCTTGCCAGAAGTAAGTAAAATATTGGGCAATACCTGTTCTTTATAACCCATGCTCGAAATTTTTAGCACGATACGCCCCAAGCGTACCTGCGGAATTTTGAAATACCCTTCGGGGTCGGTGGTAGCTCCTTTCAAAGGCTTGGTATCTAATACGGTGACAGTCACGCCCGGCAATGGTGCTTTCGACTGTTGGTCAACGATACGTCCTTTGATGCTTTGGGTTAATTCTTGTGCTACCGCCGAAAATGAACTGAGCAGCAATAAGCAGAAGTAAATATGCTTTTTCATAAATATGCTTGAGAAGTTTAATATTTGTTTTACAGCTTGATAGATTTTTCTGAGGCAAAACTAAGGTATGATTGAGAGGTAAAAAAATACTTGGGATACAGAGCAATTTTTTGGGGAAATTGGCAAAGAAATGGGGCAAAAAGCAACACTTTGGGGCATTTGACAAAGAAAAAAGAGGTATAAAACCACGTTATGGGTGTTTTATACCTCTTCATGAACTCACGCTAGTGGCGTTTTACTCGATGCGTTTGAGTCGAATGTTTTCGGCTGGACGGATGATTAAAGGCACTTTTTCTACCTTCACGGCACTTGTGTCTAGCCCAAACCACTTATCTTCTGATGGCGTAAAGTCTTTGATAAAGAAATAGGCTTTCATGATAAGTGCTTCTATCAAAGGTAATTCATTGTCATACGAAAGAAACTTTTCTAATACCACAAAGCGGAAATCGCCAATCACATTTTGGCGGTTGAGCGATTCGTAACGAGAGGTAATATCTACTTCTCCATTTCGAACCATTTCTTCTACCACTTTTCTGAAATATAAGTTGATTTTTTGTTCTATTCTAAACCCTAATCTAAAGGTTACTTTAACAAGGTCGTCTCGTTCGATAACATTTACTTTGTACTCCATCGTATAGGGGTCGTCGAGGGTATCTACGTGTACAAACCAATAAATATCGGCACGTTTGGGGCGTTTTTGGAAGATAGAATAAATAATTTTCGATTCTATTTCTCCAGCACGAGCGGCATTCGACATAAATACCAAATGTGTAGCATATTTCGGAATACTCATGTCTCGGCTCAAATCTTTCAAAGGAGAAATATAATCGTTGAGCTTGACGTATTCGGTCAAACGCATTTTGATGATGGTCGCTCTGTACCAAATAATCATCAGCATTACAATGCCCAAAGCAATAAACAACGACACATAGCCCCCATGCACAAACTTGCGAAGATTGGCGACCAAAAACGAAGCTTCAATAGCTACATAAATCACAAGAAAGGCGACTATCCACCACATATCAAACTTCTTGATGTACAGGTAATAGGCCATCAAGGCGGTGGTCATGAGCATCGTAAGCGTAATGGCTAAACCGTAGGCGGCTTCCATATTCGACGATTCTTTAAACCACAGCACTACGCCCATACAACCCAACCACAAGAAAATATTCATGCTTGGTACATACAATTGTCCTTTTTGATCGGATGGATAATGCAGGCGTACTTTAGGCCAAAAGTTCAAACGAATGGCTTCCGATACAAGCGTAAACGAACCCGAAATCAAGGCTTGGCTGGCAATGATGGCGGCGGCTGTGGCTATCACAATGCCCCAAATCAAAAACCATTCGGGCATCAATTCAAAGATAGGCTTGCGTTCGTTGAGCAATTGTCCTTGCTGATGAATCAACCAAGCTCCTTGTCCGAAGTACTGCAACATCAGACATAATTTTACAAAAATCCAACTGATACGAATATTCCCTCTGCCACAATGCCCTAGGTCCGAATACAGGGCTTCTGCTCCGGTCGTACAAAGGAAAACTGCCCCTAAAAGCCAAAAGCCACTTTCGCCTTGATGTTGGCTCGTGAGCAGTTGAAAGGCGTAATGCGGCGAAAAGGCTTTGAGGATTGTCCAGTCTTTGGCAATCCAATAAATGCCAAAAAAGCCCAGCATGCTGAACCAAATCAACATGATTGGGCCAAAGGCTCGTCCGACGACTTTTGTGCCAAAAATCTGAAACATAAACAACACCGTAATGATTGCCAATACAATAGGCACGGTTTCGATGTCGGGCTGAATCATGCGTAAGCCTTCAATGGCAGAAGCCACCGAAATAGGAGGCGTAATGATACCATCTGCCAAGAGCGTTGACCCACCAATAATGGCTGGCACCGTGAGCCATTTGGCATGGCGACGCACCAAGGCAAACAAGGCAAAAATACCGCCTTCACCTCGGTTATCGGCTCGTAAGATTAGAATGACGTACTTGAGGGTAGTTTGGAGGGTGAGTGTCCAAAAAATACAAGACAAACCGCCTAAAACGGTTGTTTCATCAATAGGAGCTTTTCCTATAATGGCTTGCATTACATAAAGAGGCGAAGTACCAATGTCACCGTAGATGATACCCATTGCTACCAGCAGTCCCGCCGCAGTAGCTTTGTCCGTGTGTTTGTGTTCCATAAAAGGAATCGGTCGTGTTTTACAAAATAGAATGGATTTATCTAGTTGGCTGTAAAGTTTTACTACATAAATCTTGGGTTATGGTGATTTTTTTACTAGAAATAACACAATATTTTAAAGAAATCGTAACAAACACTGTGTTTTAAAAGAAATTTTATGTACAAAAGTGAGCAAATATACTATTCTTCTGAATTATTTATCCAAAAAATAAGCTTCTCTGGTCGAGAAGCCGATTTTTTTTGAAACTTTTTTCTAGTTTTTATTGTTAAAATAAAACCTCTCAAAAAAAGAGTGGCTTCAAGTTACTGACAATTAAAACGTTAGTTTTCGTAATAATACCCAAAAATTATATCCATTTCGTCTTCCGAAGTAAGCCCAAATCCGATGGTTTTTGTACTGGTGTTGTTGTAGGTGACAACCGAACTCAGCCCTTCGCCTTTTTTCAATTGAATGGGCGTTGTGTAGTTGATGACTACAGGGTGTTGCCAATCGGCACTTTCATATACCGTTTCTCCATCTCTGCTCCCTCCTTTGATTTTTATGACAAACTTTTCGCCATATTTATGGTAATGCGACGTAAGCGACACAATAGACACATCGCTCGAAAAGGTAAAGTTTTTCGTAATGGTGGTTCGTTGTTGGGCTGGAAGGCTGAAAGACGTATTGTTGAAGTCTATCATTTTAACTACGTGTTGTACCTGCGTTTTATCAACAGTGTAAAAATTGACATAATTTTCGCCTAACAACGTGGTATTGGTTTTATTGAAATAATGCGGGTTTAAATCGACACTTGCCCCTGCTGGAAGCAACAAGGCTGTGCCAGTGGGAAAGGTATAATCTTGGTTGGTATCGGTGCCTCCGCCCAAGAAAATATGGTTAGACATTTGCAGTAAAGTACTGGTGTTTAAAGAATTATCACTATTGCGTAAATCTCGAATAATATCTAAATTGGGAACTAAGCTGCTTTGTTTATCTCTAAAATCATAAATAACCATGTGGTGACTATTGGGACGAGCTTTCATTTTGATACGATTGACATACACCTCTTGGGTATTGCCCACGGCTTTGCGGAGGAACAATTCTCGTTCAAAATTAGGCTGAATCGTAAAAGTTGGTACGCTCAATTGATAGCCCGCCACTCCTTCTTGGATAGGCGTTTTGAGCGGCTCGAAGCTATTGTTGGTGCTTGGTGTGGTATCGGCCAATAAGGTTTTGTCCACAATATCGCCCGTTTTGGGTGCACCCGCTTCTATCCAACGACGAATAAACTCTAGTTGCCCTACCGAAAGTGCCGTACCGCCCAAAGGCATAGGCGAACCGTATTGCTTGCCACTGTGATGACTGGCATCCCAATTGAGTTTATGATACAAAAGGCTTTCGAGCGATTTGTAGGGCTTTACTCGTTGTAAATTATCAGCTAAAGCCGAAGCATTTTTGGGGGCAACGCCAACGAGATTTTGATAAGCTACCGATTTTTCCAAAACCAATCCATGCTGACTAAAAGTGGCATCGCTGCTAGAAGCATGACAACCAGCCGTAGCACAAGTAGGCGTAAGAATCTGCTCTTGAATGAGGTCGAAAGAAGATTTGTCGGTCGTGGTAATATCGTCTGTGCCTTTTTTAGAACAAGCACTTAAAAACAATAAAAAGCAGATGGCAAGAGGGCGTTGCATGACCAAAGAGTTTTGAAAAGGGAATGAAACGATTTTTATAACCAAAAAATCAGACCAACGAGTAGGAATCTAGCACTTCGTTGGGTTGAATTTTCAGTACATGGGACAAGACCAGCAGCACCATTGTACGAGAAGCCAACCACCGAGGAATATGGGCTATTTCACAAAATTTATCTATCGTAATAGAAGGATATTCGGCGAGGTATTCCATCAGAATTTTCTCTTTTTCACCAAACACAAAACGAATGCCTTCTTGGTTTTCACGTTTGAGAATTTGCCTTACCTCCTTGCTGGCTTGCACCGAGCGGTCGGCCACACGAATGTACGCCTTGGCCGGCTCGTCGTTGATTTTGACAAAATGAGGCTTTTGCTCACTTTTCGGAATAGAAAACACCAGTACATCTCGCTCATCGGTGATGGCAATGCGTTCGAGGTTGTACTGAATGGGAGGGTCGCAGTATTTTTGAATAGCCCTTACGAGCGTATATTCTTCTTCATCTACAAATTTGAGCCCCGGAATGCTTTTATCGTCGCCAACACCTACCAGCAATGTACCGCCTTGGGTATTAGCAAAGGCTACTACCTCACGGATTATCTTTTCGGGATGATTGGCTTTGAGCTTAAATTCCAAATGGCTTCCTTCGCCTTGGCGAACCAATTGTTTTAAATCTTTTACGTCCATAACCGAGAGGCGACTATGGCTGTCGGTTTTCTCGAAATGGGATATAAGGCTATGATTCATAATGCGTTATGTTTAAAAAGTAACAACACAACACTATTCGTTTTTCTAAAGATAACATTTTTCATAAGAGAAAATTTCATGTTTAGAGAAAAATATTTTCAGCATAAAACTACTATATCAGTAGAGTTCATATATCTTTGCACTAAAATAAAACGTGAGGCTAAGCTTCGATAAATCAGCAAGGTACAACCCTTGTTTTAATGTAACATGGCAGATTTATTAGCACTACAACAAGCCCTAGCGCCGCTTTCTTTGGGAGAGGCATTGCACTATGTGGCTACGCAGTACAAGCAGGTGGTTTTTTCAACGTCGTTTGGACAAGAAGACCAAGTAATTACCGATGCTATTTTCAAAAATAATCCTACGCAAGCTCCTCTCGCCATCAAAGTATTTACGCTCGATACGGGTCGTTTGTTTCAAGAAACCTACGATTTGATGGACAACACCAAGGCAAAATACAATCAATCGTTCGATACCTACTTTCCAGCGACGGCTAAAGTAGAAGCTTTGGTTAAGGAAAAAGGATTTAATAGTTTCTATTTTTCTGTAGAAAATCGTAAAGAATGTTGTTTTATCCGTAAAATAGAACCACTCAAAAGAGCCTTGTCTGGAGCAGAAGTGTGGATTACAGGGCTGAGAGCCGAACAATCTGACAATCGTGCCGATATGCCTATCGTAGAATGGGACGAAGCCAACCAAGTGATTAAGTTTAATCCTTTGATTCACTGGACTTACGACGAAGTATTGGCTTATTTGAAAGCCAACAAAGTACCCGACAATCCTTTGCACCGCAAAGGTTTTATTTCGATAGGTTGTGCTCCTTGTACCCGTGCCATTACCGAAGGCGAACACCCCCGTGCTGGTCGCTGGTGGTGGGAAGAATCTCAAAAAGAATGCGGCCTTCATGCGGCTAAATAATTTGAAGATTTGAGAATTTGAAAATTTGAAGATGGGGGGATTTGGAGATTTGAAAATGTGGTAATTTGAAAATTGGGAAGTTTAGAGATTTAGTCATTTAGCATTGAACAGAATGATATTTTTTTTTAAGTAATCGTGCAAAACCAATTGTACGTTTTTGAAAATCAAAGCACTAACTCACAATTCACAATTCACAATTTTGCATTTAAAAAATTGAATATCAATCACTAACTCACTCAATCACTCAATAAAATAATCAATTAACAGTGCAATAGAATATGAGTAATGTATCAATAGAAAAAGATGCCGACGTGGCTTCCGAGGCTCAACCAAAATGGGGGGTATTTCCTCGTGAGTTGGAAGATGAGGCGATTTATATTATCCGTGAAGTAGCGGCACAATTTGAGCGTCCAGCTTTGCTTTTTTCAGGTGGAAAAGATTCCATTACCTTGGTGCGTTTGGCACAAAAGGCGTTTTATCCGGGTAAAATTCCTTTTCCTTTAGTACATATTGATACGGGTCATAACTTCCCAGAAACAATAGAATTTAGAGATTGGCTTGCCAATGAAGTGGGTGCCGACTTGGTGGTGCGTTATGTGCAAGATTCTATCAATCAAGGTAAAGTAAAAGAAGAAACAGGTAAATATGCTTCTCGCAATGCACTTCAAACCGTAACCTTGCTCGATACCATCGAAGAGTTTAAGTTTGATGCTTGTATCGGTGGGGCTCGCCGTGACGAAGAAAAAGCACGTGCCAAAGAACGTATTTTCTCGGTTCGTGACGATTTTGGTCAATGGGATGCCAAACGCCAACGCCCTGAGTTGTTCGATATGTTGAATGGTCGTATTGCTATTGGCGAAAACGTGCGGGTATTCCCAATTTCAAACTGGACAGAACTAGACGTTTGGAATTATATCAAAGAAGAAAAAATGGCGATTCCGTCTATCTATTATTCACACAAACGCCAAGTGATTGAAAGAGATGGAATGCTTTGGGCTGATTCTGAATACTTGAATAAAGATGCCGACGAAATTCCATTTGAAGCAACCGTGCGTTTCCGTACTGTAGGCGACATGACTTGTACGGCTGCCGTAGCTTCTGAAGCAACAGAATTAGACGATATTATCGGTGAAATTCTTTCGGCAGAAATTTCAGAACGTGGTGCCCGCATCGACGACAAACGCTCTGAAGCCGCTATGGAAAAACGTAAGCAACAAGGATATTTCTGATGAATTGTGAATGAGTGAATGAGTGAGTTGTGATTTATGGTAAAATCCAAAACTCACTCATTGTAGATTTACCTTTGCAAAATAATATTTGGTAATGAGGGAGTCAAGCCGATCACTAAATGGTACTTAGATACTGGAGTGATGTTTGGTTGCTCCTTCATGACAAATGCTGATAACGATCGGAGCGGCGACCCGCCAGTTCATTGGGTATTTTAACCCGTCTCACAATGTTGTTTATAGGCATTTAATTGTTTCATCTTTTTTCTTTTTAGTTATGGGTACTTATCTTGGAAT
>JAAFJE010000012.1 GCA_013298025.1 Cytophagales bacterium
TCGTTTGAACGACTCACTGAAAATACGACTTTGACGAATCTCGTATTTTGTACTTTTTCCAGTTTTTGATTTTGAATTTGCCATTATTTGTTGCCTTTTGAAGGCAACCTATTTTAGGCAAGGACATCAAAAAATTCATCATTCACAACTCACCATTATAAAATGATTGCCATAGCCATCGACGACGAGCCAAAGGCTTTAGAAGTCATACAATTTCATGCGACTAAAATTCCTTTTTTGATCTTAAAGGCTACTTTTACGGATGCTTTTGAAGCCATTCCTTATTTGCAACACAACAAAGTCGATTTAATCTTTTTGGACATCAAAATGCCCGATATCTCAGGTATCGACTTTGTGCATTGCTTACAGAAAGTACCCATGATTATCTTTACTACCGCCTACTCAGAATACGCCGTACAAGGTTTTGAATTAGATGCGATTGATTACTTATTGAAGCCTTTTTCTTTGGCAAGATTTACCAAAGCCTGCAACAAAGCACTGGCAGCCAAAGAAAGCAAAGAGGGAAACGAACGAGATTTTGTTTTTATCAAAACAGGTTATGAAGAAGAAAAAGTGTTTTTCGACGACATACTTTATATTGAAGCCGAAGGCAATTACCTTACTTTTTTCTTGAAAAATAAAAAGCTTCTAAGCCGACAAACGATGCTAGAAGCCCTTCAAATGTTACCTGAAAAGTATTTTGTCAGAGTACATCGTTCGTACATTATTGCCTATCAAAAAGTAAGCAAAATCACCAGACAATCTGTTTTTATTCAAGCCACAGAAATTCCCATCGGAGCATCTTATGAAGAAAGCTTGGCTTTGATTAAAGATACATTGAAAGCTAACACAAACGCATGAACACGTACTGTAGCATTTATGAAGTCTGACAAATCTGTACAAGTGCTATCAGGCGTTTGCCACACGGTAATGATAAAATTTTCTCTCTAAATCAATCTAATAAATAGTATATTTGATTAATAAATATAAAACATCACTGCTTTGCAAATTTACGAAGCTATATCTTTCCAAAATATTGTAGATTCGGGTGGTTCTACTTATCCGTGGCGTGTGATGGTTGTCGATAAAGACAAACAACAACGAGAGTTTTTAGTCAAGATGTTTACCGAAAGACAACTTTCTCAGCAACACGCTATTGCCAAAGAGTTGTTTGGAAATGTGTTGGCTCGTGAGTTTGATTTACCAACGCCAGAAGCTGGACTAATTAATTTTTCGGATATTTTCATTGAACATCAACTCAATAAAGAGGCAAAAGATAAACTTTCTCAAAAAAGTAAAGGACTTAAATTTGGTTGTGAGTGGGTCAATGGTATGCAAATTGCCGACCCCAATAACTTAAAATCATATTTGAAAGAATATGATTTGGCTACTGTCTTTGCTTTCGATAACTTTGTACTCAATTTAGACCGTGGTGGGTTTAGAAATAAGCCTAATTTATTGATAAATGACGAGAATTTTTTACTTATTGACCATGAACAACTTTTTTACTTTGCCGATGATGTCAATGCCTTCCATAATGCCGTAATCACAGACTTCAACAATGATGTCTGGAATTATCAGGCTGAAAAACATTTATTTTATCCTTTTTTGAAAAACTTATCTCCAAAAATAAAAAAAGATATTTTTGGTACATTTTGGCATTATCTTAAAAACCTGAACGTTAATACATTAGATACAACTGCGTTATTTTTAACCAATCACAATATTTCTATCGGAAACTATAATTTAATAAAAGAATACATGATAGAAATAAAGTCTAAACCCGATAAATTTTGCAATTTACTCATACAAAAAATAGCTTGATTTGATAAAATCAAGGTTTTTATTGACTTTCATTCGTACCATTATGGGATTGAAACGATAAGCTTACTTATACAAATGAACAGCATTTTTCAATATTGTCCCCTTCAATATCACTATAATTCAGCTTTGGGAGAGGTGCTGAATGTGGGTTTGTTGGTGCTGTTTCCAGACCAACAAAAAGTTGCGTTTGTATTTCCCGAAAAATTAAACCGCCTTCGTGCTGCCTATCCCAATAGTGTGGCAGAACGAACCTTGAAAGCATTTTTTAGAGGAATTGAAGGCAAAGTATTGGCATTGAACCGTCAGCCTGAGATTTTTCATGATTATAAAAATCGTCCCTTAGATTTTATCAATGATGAAATACTCATTCGGGACGCTTCGGCTTTGCAATTTGGTGAAATCAAAACAAGTATTTTATATACCGACGACCTTCAACATATCATCAAACAACTGAAACATTTATACTTGTCGTGCTATGATTTAGAGGAAGTTGCAGACAAAAAACACACGGAGGAATATTTAATTAAAGAATATCGTAAGAAGATAATATCTGGGGATGAACAAATTTTTGCAACACGTAAGGTTGAAGAAAATAAACAAATTGGTGAATATATTTTTCCCTTTGCTTGGCAAAATGGCACTTACAATATCGTAAGCCCTGTGAGTTTAGATTTGAAACACCCCGAAGCTATCATCAAAAAAGCAACGCTTAATTTTGGAAAATTTACGCTTTTGCAAAAATATGCCGATGAACATAATGCGAAGTTTGACGTACTTTTAGCTGAACCCAAACAAAAAGGACTTGCCCAAAAATACGATGAGGCTACTAAAATTTTAGAAAGAGTACCTTGCGTAAAGCTATGGGCAGAAGACCAATTGGAGGAATATTCAAGACATACACTAGAGGCACTTGTGTACTAATTAATAATCATCAATTAGTGCTTTGATTTTCAAATCATTAGATTATATTTAGTCAAATTTGGTTTTGTAAAACACTTGTTTTTTTATTAAAACAACCCCATAAGATAGCTTTAATGTCGTTTGAAAAGAGCCAAAGCGAAGTCTGACAAATCTGTACAAGAGCTATCAGGCGTTTGCTGTAATATTTTACTGTTTTTAGTAGTTTTTCCCAAATATTTTTGTAGATTTGATTGTTCAAAAAACGTCAAAATATTGTTCAACGCTATGCTCCTCACATCTCTACAACAAGATTTAATCGAAAGACTTATCCAACTTGATAAGCAATTTCAAGTGCTTTCGCAAACAGCTCATTTGGAAAAAGATATAACTTCATTCCAAAGTCAAAATCAACAAGTCCTGAGTAAACGCCAAAGGGCCGCTTCTATTTTTTCGTTTATTGCTTTCGCAGTCTTTTTGGGTGTGATTGGATTGCTTTTGAGTACGATAATAGGCGGTGTTGCTTATTTCGACCCAAGCAAAAATGCTTTTATGATTTTGGTGACTATGGTAAATGTGATACAACCATTCATGATGAATCTTAGTATCGCCAAATTAGAGCAACAACAAATGTTGTTGGATGTGTTAGAAAAAACGACACGTGTAGAGGCTTGCATTTGAAAGACAGGACGGATGTTGAAGTCCTATTTACTCACGACTTTTAGCCCAATAATTCCTATGGTAATGAGCAACATAAAGCCAATTTCTGCCCAAGAAAGCTTTTCGTGTAGTATCCAAATGTCGATAAGTTTGATAAAAATGAGCGTCAGGGCTGTCCAAATGGCCATAGCTACGGCTGTGGGAACAAGCTTGAGTGCCATCGCAAAAAAGTAAATATTGCCAATACCAAAAATGATATAGCCCAGCAAGGGGACAATCGTCATTGCTCCTTGGGACGAAAAGAGGTTGGTCAACCCCATCGCTTTTATTTGTTTGAAATCGAGGTATTTCAACGAAAATGTCCACGCAGCCTCAAACAACGCCGCAATGCCTAAATATATCCAAGCCATGTGTTTTTTATTGATTGAGTGATTTGATCAATTTTTTTGCTTATATTTTTCAAAAAACCCACCTTTATTTTAATCACTCATCACAATTCACTTAATGCTTTATCATCTTTTTAATCTTTTCCCAAAGTTTGGGGCGAAAGCTGGCATAAGCCTTAAACCACGGTTTTTTCAGTAACTTTTTTTCATCAAACCGCTTGAAAGCGAAGGCATTTTGCAAGAAATAATCTTTCGGAAAATCGTAGTACAAACCCCAATTTTCGGGTAAATCGCCCGGCTTAAAAGGCGGGTGATACACCGTACCAAACAGGTAATCCCATAAGGAAAATTTGGTTGAAAAATTGGCGTGAAATACTTCTCGGTAATTGGCATGGTGCCATAAATGTAATTCGGGTGAATTGAAAAGGTATTTCCATTTGCCCATTTTTACATCAATATTGCTGTGAATAAACATCCCAAAAACGGCATCAAGCAAGCCTTTTATTGGGATAACTTCAGGCGATGCTCCAAGTACTACAATGGGTAAAAACTCGATGGTTTGATTGATTATAATTTCAAGAATATGCGAACGAGAACCGCTCAGGAAATCTATTTGCTTACCCGAATGATGGGCTTCGTGCGTTCGCCAAAAAATCGGATTGGCGTGCTGCAACCGATGAAACCAATAAATATAAAAATCGTGCGTTACCAAGAAAAATAGCACTTGTACCGCCACAGGCCAATGCCCTACCGATGCCCAACTAGCCCAATCGAAATGCCGATAAAGCGGATAAATAATGTAGTCGAAAATAACGATTTTCAATACATAACTCTGAATCAATGTGTACCAAACTAAGTCTATCCAAAAGCCTTCCCTGAAAAAAGGCAATCCTTTTCGGTAAGGAAACCAACGCTCTAAAAGGATAATCAGGACGATAGATAGCAAGAGGATGCCACTTGTAATCTCAATAACCAACATCTTACAACAATAGTTTGACAAAGAAGCTATACTCCTTCTTTGTTTTGTAAACACTATTTTCCTTTTAGCAAACGAAAAACGCTTGCTAAAAGGAAAAACCAAAACCTTACCTTTAAAACTTCCGCCGTAAATTTTGTATAATCTACTGGTTATACTCAGCAGAAATATGCTTTCTTAGCTTTTTCATTTGCCCTACTTCCGAATCATACACACGCTTGATGCCGTCGCCAGAAGCGATTTCTACATCACGGATGTCTTTCACCAAACGAGCCATGCCTTGTGGTTCTACCGAAGCGGCGTGGTCTGAACCCCACATGGCACGGTCGAGGGTAAAATGGCGTTCTACAAAAGTTGCTCCCATTGCCACGGCTGCCACAGTGGTAGCCAAACCTGTTTCATGACCCGAATAGCCAATAGGCATTGCTGGAAACATCGTTTTCAAGGTATGAATCATGTTTAGATTCAATTCTTCGGGCTTGCAAGGGTACGCCGACGTAGCATGAGCAATCATCAACGGATACGCTGGGTCGAAATCATGGATGAAACGCACGGTTTCGATGATTTCATTTTGCGTGGACATACCTGTTGAAATCATCAGCGGACGACCTGTGTGTAAGATTTTTTCAATCAACTCAAAGTCTGTCAATGATGCCGAAGCCAATTTGTACAAAGTCGTATCGAATTGTTCCATAAAATCAACCGACTCTACATCCCAAGCAGAAGCAAACCAGTCGATGCCTCTTTCTTTGCAATATTGGTCGATGATGGCAAATTCTACCGCTCCAAATTCGGTTTTGCGTTTGTAGTCGATGTACGACATACGACCCCAAGGCGTATCACGCATGATTTCCCATTGGTCACGAGGCACGCAAAGTTCGGGGGTACGTTTTTGGAATTTTACCGCATCTACTTTGGCATTGACAGCCTCGTCAATCAATTGTTTGGCGGTTTCGATAGAGCCATTGTGATTGATGCCGATTTCGGCAATAATGTAACAAGGCTTTCCTTCGCCAATGACTCTTCCTGTGTTGAGTTGAATAGTTTTCATGAAATATGAAAGGTTTGACAATTTCGTTGTTGAGTGATTGAGAAACAATGTAGAATTGTGAATTGTCAATTAGTGCTGTGCGAAGGATTTTATGTTGTTAATATGCGTTCTTATCGTTAGCATTTTTGCAGTAGCGGCAACCCTTGCGGTTGCCATGTTGAGTTGAGCAACCGCAAGGGTTGCCGCTACTGCAATTTTATTTTAAAAACAATACTTAAACCTTCGTACAGTATTAATTGTCAATTATGAATTAAATCTTTTGATTTCAGAAACTAACATTTTTTTAATTAAAAATAATTTCGACCAAAAAAACATAAATCACTGAAATACAGAACACTAATTCACAATTCACAATTCTGCATTAATACTTAATATCAGTTCGGCTACTTCCCGAAAGCAGCCTGCTCCGCCATTTTTTTCGCAGACATAATCTACTACTTTTTTTACGGCTGGCATGGCATCGGCTGGACACGCCGTAAAGCCTACTTGGGCCATAATGCTCAAATCGTTTACGTCGTCGCCGATGTAGGCGATGTTTTCGGGTAAAAGATTTTTATTGAATAAAATTTGTTGTAAAACGGCAAGCTTATCTTTAATGCCCAAATGCAATTCTGTAATCTGGAGTTTCTCGGCTCTTTTGACAACCGATGGCGACTTTTCGCCTGTGATAATGCCCGTACTAATGTTGGCAAGGGTACGCAAACGCTCTACGCCCATGCCGTCACGGATATTGAATTTTTTCAATACTTCGCCTTGTTCTCCGTAATACACACCTGCGTCGGTCAATACGCCATCGCAGTCGGTTAGGAGCAATTTGATTTTTGCTAATTTTTCCTGCATCAGATTTTGTTTTTATACTTACCCGAACGTGCTAAGTTATTGAGTGAATGAGTGAGTTAGTGATTGAGTGATTTTTTCATTTTCAGATACTTATTGTAGCAATTCAAAATTGTGAATTGTCAATTAGTGAATTAGTGTTTTTATTTTTCAATAATTTAACTCACTGATTTTTTGCTTTTTAATACCGTTCATTACCCATTCACTAACTCACAATTCACTAATTCTCTCAATCACTAACTCAAATAGCCGTCCAACCGCCATCTACTACCAAGTTTGCTCCTGTCATATATGCCGAAGCATCGGAGGCCAAAAACAGCAATGCTCCTTGGTAATCTGTGGGTTGAGCCATACGCCCTAGCAAGGTTTTACGGGTATAATTTTGTACAAAAAAATCATCTTGTCCATTCTCCACACCACCCGGCGAAAGCGTATTGACACGCACGCCTTTGTGTCCCCAATAAGCCGCCAAAAAACGGGTGAAATTCAATACCGCTCCCTTGGTCGTAGGATAAGCAGGCGATTTGAAAAAGGTTTGTTCACCGTTGGCATCTCGATAAATGCTTTGGTCGGGAGCAACCATGCCATAGGTAGAAGCAATATTAATAATGCTTCCTCCGCCATTTTCGGCCATTACTGTCCCAAAAACTTGCGAACACAGAAACATCCCTAATACATTTACTTCTAACGATTTACGGAAACTTTCTAAAGGATAATTTTCAAACGCCGAAAGCTCTTTTGCTAAAGCTGGGTTTTCAAACATATCATTGATAGCCGCATTGTTGACCAACACATCAATGCTTCCGTACTCGCTCAAAATTTGAGCCTTGGCTTTTTCCAAGGAATTAGGATTTGTCACATCCAGCTTGATACCCAAATGGCTATTTCCCAATTGTTTCGCCAAATTTTTTGCCTGTAATTCTAATACATCCGCTACAATAACATTAGCTCCTGCGGTAGCCAAAGCTTCACAGTGTTTTTGTCCGATAAGTCCTGTTGCACCTGTGACAATGGCGGTTTTTCCGACCAAGGAAAATTGTTGCGGAAGGCTTACAGCAGCACTTGGTTTGGTATTGTCCATACGATTAAGCTTTTTGTAAGGCAGGTTTGATATTGTAATTACTGGTTTTTCTGAATACCGCTTCCAACACTTCTCCTTTGATAAACTGTAAGGCATTTTTGCTTGTAATCGCCTCTTGCATAATCGGCATTACCGCCCGATACGCCTCCAGAGTATAAGCAATATCGGCATCGCTGTGGCTGTAGCACATATTATGAAAACCTGCCCAAAGAATGCCTCGCTTAATCATTTCTTGCTGCATAAGGGTTTTTAGCTCTAAGCCATTGCCTGCTTCTGGGCTAAACGTGACCATCGAGCGACAAGGGTAGCCGATACATTTGGTATAGGCTTGTAGTCCAAACTCGGCTGCGATTTGGTTATAGCCATCGAGGAGCAATTGCCCTTTTTCGGCTAAATATGCTGGTACTTGTTTGTCACGTAGTTCTTTGATGGTTGCCATACAAGCCGCCAACGAAAGTGTTTCTCCGCCAAAAGTCGTATAACTAAATACCTCTTTATTAAACAGTTCCATTACATCGGCACGACCTGTCAGCAAAGCAATGGGCATTCCGTTGGCACAAGCTTTAGAATAAACCGCCAAATCGGCTTTAACGCCAAAGTATTCCTGAGCACCGCCAAGAGCAATTCTAAAGCCCGTCCACATTTCATCGAAAATCAACAATGTACCGTTTTCTTTACAAGCTTCGGCAAGGTCTTGTAAGAAAGTGGCATGAGGTTTTTCAAAAATAAACGGTTCTAAAATCACTGCCGCTACGTCTTCGTCTAAGGCCGCTTTGATACTTTCGATGTCGTTGTATTCAAAGGTGTAAGTCATGTTTTGAATCGCCTCTGGAATACCTGCGTTACGGCTCGTAATGCCAATATACCAATCGTGCCAACCGTGGTAGCCACAACAAAATATCTTTTCTCTTCCTGTAAAAGCCCTTGCCAAGCGTACTGCTGCCGAACAAACATCGGCACCTGTTTTGGCAATTTTAACGGCTTCGGCATTAGGAATTACTGCTTGGATTAATTCCGATAACTCTACTTCTAAAGGGTGCATCAACGAAAACGAAATACCATCTTGCAATTGGGCTTTAATGGCTTCGTCCACGGCAGGATAGCAATAACCCAACGATACAGGGCCAATGGCGGCGTTGTAGTCGATGTACTCATTGCCGTCAACATCCCACACGTGCGAGCCTTGTCCTTTGACGAGGTATTTGGGTGCTACGCCTTTGGTAAATTGCCCTGGGCCTTTGGCTAAGGTCTGTGTCACAGGCTTTTGCACCGCCAAAGCACGTTCGTACAAGTTGTCGGAAAGACTAATATTAGGATAATGTGCGTTAAATTTTACTCCGTTTGGCATATCTAAATATGAATAGTGAGCGAGGATTTATCTGCTCTTTTTATAAAAACTTACTCGGCAAAAGCCGTTTGTTCAATCGCTGGTTGGAAAGCTTGGGTTGTATAGCCTAAGATTTTTTCAGCCATTTGTTTTCCTGTAAAACCTTCATACGCAAGCACTTCTGGCAATCGGGCTGGTTTGAACCATTTTTCTTCTAAAGCAATGGGTAATACCTTGGCTGTTTGTTGGTGTTTCAACAAAACCTCTGCCACAATGCTATATAAACCACCCGTGATAAAATGGTCTTCTATTGTCACCAACAAATCCGATTCGGTAGCCAAGCGTAAAAGCAAAGCTTGGTCGATGGGTTTGAGTGTACGCATATTTACCACACCTACCGAAAGCCCTTCTTCTCGTAAAATTGCAGCGGCAATCAAGGTTTGTTCCAACATAAAACCGTAGGTAAGCAAGGTTACGTCTTTGCCCTCGGCAATCACTTCGGCTTTGCCAATGGCAACCTCCGTTTGGTGTTGATAGGTACTTTCTCGGTGACAAATACGGATATAAGCCGGTTGAGGCGATTGTAAAATTAGGGGTAACATCAAGCCTAATTCTTGGGCATCGGCAGGGGCAAATACCTGCATACTCGGAATACCACGCATCAACGAAACATCTTCTATGGCTTGGTGTGTGGGACCATTGCCATCCGACAAAAACCCTGGTATAAAGGCACTTAACTTAACGGGCAAATTAGGAATGCCGGCATCGGTACGCACAAATTCAAAGGCACGCATCGATAAAAACGAAGCCAAGGCGTGCAGCACTGGAATACGACCACGCAAAGCCAAGCCTGCTGCCGCTCCTACCATACATTGTTCGGTAATGCCCGTATCAATAAATCGTTTGCCTAAAACGGCTGGAAGATTGCGAATTAAAGCTCTATTTTCGGCTGTCATTACCACGATACGCTCGTCGGCAAGAGCCATTTCTTTTAGTAGTTCTTCGTACATGGATTTAATTAGTTAGTTGTGAATGAGTGAGTTGTGATTAAGTAGATTAAAGAAATCATATAATTCACCATTCACCAATTCACCATTCGCATAATTGCGTCTATCTCACCACCAAGGTTTCTGATGCCAAGGTAGCGGCGTGTTCGCCGTGGAGTTCTTGCAAAAGCTGTTCGATTTCTGATGCGGTAAAATTACAAAACCAACGGTCGGCACGGGCTTCTATGCTGGGCAAACCTTTGCCACGCACGGTATCGGCAATGACGATGCTAGGTTTATTTTTCTTGTAAGGTAAATCGGCAAAAGCTTCTTCTAAATCCATAAAGTTATGGCCATTGATGCGACAAACCTCCCAACCAAATGCCTCAAATTTATCGACCAATGGCTCTAAAGGAATCAGTTCTTCGGTAGCCATATTGGCTTGGAAATGGTTGCGGTCAACTACAAAAATAAGGTTGTCGAGCTTGTGTGCATGAGCCACCAATACCGCTTCCCAAACCGAACCCTCGTTGAGTTCGCCATCGCCCAAAATACATACCACACGGTTGTTGCCTCCACTGATTTTTATATCCATCGCTACGCCCACAGCTACCGCAGGCAAATGCCCAAGCGAACCGCTATGAAACTCAATAGCAGGCACTTTGGTGTTTGGATGCCAGTAAATATGGTCGTTGGTCGAAAGGTGATTTTGCAGTCGCTCTGCTTCTAAAACACCCATTTCTACCAACGTTCCATACAGGGCAGGTACATCATGACCTTTCGAGAGAAACAAATAATCTCGGTCGGGGTCTGATAGGTTTTGAGGGTCTATGTTCAAAAATTCTTGATACAGATATACAATCAAATCGGTAGCCGAAAGCGATGCCCCCAAAAAGCAACCGCCATCAGTTGCCAACTGAATAATACGCTCTCGCACACGCAAAGCCGTTTGCTCTAATTGTTGTAGTTTTAGCTCGTTCATTACTATTGGTAAATTGAGTGATTGAGTGAATGGGTGATTGAGTGATTTAAGCTTTTTACTTTCAAATATTTAAATAATCGTGAAAATCAAAACAATAATTCACTAATTGACCATTCACAATTTTTCATTGTTATAGGGTTTGAGCGTAAGACAGGAGCTATTGGTTATGTTTTATCACAAAAAATCTCATGATAAAACATAACGAATAGAAGGGTTTTCTCTCACCTCAACTATACTTTTCTGGTCATAGATGGCTCAATGGTTTTGAGTTCATCGAGATGATGACGGTACCAGTTTACACCAGCCCATTGGGCATTAAGCTCCATGATTTCAGGCTTTTGCGTCAATAATTTTAAAACATCTTCCAAAGAGAAGTAAGGTTTGACAGGATAAAGCTCCTCAAAAACCCGCTCAATAAATTGGTAGTCTTCATGATAATCTATGGTAAATCTATGTGACATCGAATAATCTAAACCTGTTTCCCATACAACATTGCCTATGCGGAATTTATCAGGGTTTTCCCATAAATAAGGCGTTGTATGTTCTAATTCTAAAGGCCTTGTAGCCTCTTCCCAAGCCTTCGTGAGGGCTTTGAAAGACATCACTTCTACATCGTTTCCATCTGGATAAGTGGCTGGATGCAAATTACTTACGTAGTCGTATTTTGCTTGATTTTCTACGTAAAAATCCAATACTTTGTCCACTACGGCAGGGTCTATGAGTGGGCAATCCGAAGGGATTTTTACCACCACATCGGCTTGGGTCAAATGCCCTACTTGCCAATGCCTATCAAGCACATCGTTCATGCTACCACGGTAGCAATCAATATCGTATTTTTTACAAAACCGTTCAATGGCATCATCTTCTGCGGTATCGGACGTAGCAATAACGATATGAATTATACGCTTTACTTGTTGTAGGCGTTCAATCATACGCCACAACAAAGGTTCGCCCAAAATGTTGAGCATCACTTTACCGGGCAATCTACTCGATGTCATGCGGGCTTGTACTACCACAGCAATATTTAAGTCGGTTCTCTTCATTTCCTTTGAATTATTCGCACAATGCCTCTGCTGCTAGGGGCAGTTCAAAACGATATTGCTTCATGAAATCTTCTTTTTTACCTGTAAATTCCAGAAAATCACGACATACTTTGGCGATATTACGGGCAGAAGTTCCGCCATTTTGTATGGGGGCAAGGCGTTTCAGTTCGTCCACATCGAAATACGAATGTACTGGCTTGCCCAAAGCGATGCCCACATATACCAAAGTAGAATATTGCGTAATCAATTCGGCACAATTGGCTATCATCTGGTTTACGTTGCCGTTGGTAAAAATCATCGTACCTGCTGGCGTATGAGCCTTGATTTCGGCAATGGCACGTTCTACTATTTCATTTGGGTGTAGCTTAAATACTAGCTTGCGTCCTTGGGCTATTTTTACACATTTTTTGATAAAACCAATTCTATCGTCGGGTCTGAAACATTCTCTAATATCAGAAGTCGTCACCAACACATAATCGTGCATCGCTAAATCATTGTCGAGAAACTGCTCACAGTTATCGAAATTCGGAATACCCGTGGCAATAAGTTTTTGGGCATCGGTTCCCATGTTCGAGAAATAAGCCTTATAACCTTCCGAAGCCGCACAATACACATCGCAGATATTCGACGAGCCATTGAGCGATGTACCAATCGCCAAATAAGGTGGCAAATGCAAGCGTTTTACCCATTTGCTCATAGGCGTACATTCGTCAATCATGCCTTCTTGCACCCAAAGTGTTTTGGTTTGCAACATACGGTCGGGGATAATCAAATCGGAACAATACACGACCAAATCGTAGCGATTTTGTAATGCTTTGTAATCCATCGGTAAATGATGGGTATTACAATACGCTTCTGAGTTTTGGCGAAATTGTCCAGCCAGTACCGTTCTATCGGCCAAAGAAGTATTTTCGATTACCCAATTAATCAAAGGTGAATCGGCAAAAATTTGACTAAACCAACACTCATATTCGGGCAAATGCTTCGAGATTTGGTGCATTTGCGAGGTTTGGTTGATAGACCCTGTAATAAACAAGACTTTTTTCCGCATAATACTTTCAGGCTTAATTTCTACGTAAAAATACAGCATTAATATTACCTGAATATTAGGAAGTTATTACGAAATAGGTAGTTAATAATTTGATAATATTTGTTTTTCCGTTATCTGTGTGTCAGTTATCTGTTATCCATTCAATGGGCGTTACCCCTTGTTGGTAGATTATGCCCTTGCAGGGCTTTGGGTGGCCGTTCAATGGGCGTTACCCCTTGTTGGTAGATTACGCCCTTGCAGGGCTTTGGGTGGCCGTTCAATGGGCGTTACCCCTTGTTGGTAGATTATGCCCTTGCAGGGCTTTGGGTGGGTAATGAATGGGTGTTATCCATTCAATGGGCGTTACCCATTGTTGATAGATTACGCCCTTGCAGGGCTGGAATGCTACAACATAACAAAATAGGAGGGTTAGCAATGCCATGTTTAAATAGTTTGTCACATCTTCAAATTCTCCCCATATTTTCAAATCTTCAAATTTCCACATTTTCAAATCTTCACATTTTCAAATCTTCAAATCCACACCCCCCATTTTCAAATTCAAAAAATACTAAAACCCTGTTATCAGGACAGTGATTTACAAGAATATGCTTAATTTTATCAGTTGAATCCCAATTTTCAATTAGTAATCAAAAACATTCTTTCTATGAGAAAACTACTCTTGGTAGCGTCTCTGTGTTTGCCTTTGCTGGCTTCGGCACAAGAGACAGTATCATTGAATGACTTATCATTCTGGCAACCTACAGGCAAAGCAAACTGGCAAATTGCCGGTGACGTAACCGCCGACCTCAGCAAAAACGAAAGCCTTCTTACAAGTCAAGGCAAGGGTATTTTAGTCAATTTGCCCGATGCCAACAACCGTGCCAACTTGCTTTCGGCTGGGTCTTTTGGTGATGTCGATGTAGAGTTCGACTTTATGATGGCGGCACATTCCAACTCTGGTTTTTACCTACAAGGACGCTATGAAATTCAGTTGCTCGATAGCTGGGGCGTACAAAAACCCGCTTATGGCGACTGTGGGGGTATTTACAAACGTCGTAAATTTATTCCACAAGAATACCTGTACGAAGGTCATGCTCCTCGTATCAATGCTTGTTTGGCACCTGGCTTGTGGCAACACATCAAAATTGCTTTTCAAGCACCTCGTTTCGATGCGGCAGGCAACAAAATTGCCAATGCTAAGGTATTGCAGGTGGTCTTAAATGGGGCTGTCATTCATGAAAATGTAGAACTAACAGGCCCTACAGGTGGCCCAATTTCAGAACAAGAAGCGGCATTAGGGCCATTCATGATTCAAGGCGACCACGGTGCAGTGGCTTTTCGTAATTTCAAAATTGCTGATTTGAGTGGTAAACCTGCTGTTATGGGGCCTATTGCTTACAAGGTTTTTTACGGAAAGTTTAAAGAGCCTCAAGATTTTCTCAGCAAAAAACCCGATGCTACTGGCACAATTACGCAACTCAACTGGTCTGTAAGTAAGCAAACCAACGACTTTGCCCAAATCTTCACGACAAGTCTTGATATTCCTAAAGCAGGAAAACACGCATTCGAGTTTCAGGTAGCAGGTAAATATTATGTAAAAGTAAATAACCAAGAAATCTTAGACGACGCTTGGACATTCTCCAGAGATAAACGTTATGCCACAGCCGACTTACCAGCAGGAAAAGTACCGGTAGAAATTACGGTTTATAAAACAGACGGTTGGATGCCTCCTATTTTAGGTATGTGGGTACAAGGCCCAAGTTTCCGTTCTACCACCTATCATAGTTTGGCTTCTACTTTGGCAGGACCTCCAGCAGACCCGATTTTATTGGATGCCAAAACGCCTACGGTTTTTCGTTCGTTCAGTGATTTGTACAAAGAAGGAAAGAAACTAAAAAGAGTGGTACACGCTGTCAATGTGGGTAATCCGAGCAATTTGCATTATACTTATGACCTCGACAACGGAGCAATTGTACAAATCTGGAAAGGCGATTTCTTAGATACTTCGCCTATGTGGGACGACCGTGGCGATGGTTCTTCTCGTCCGAGAGGAGCAGTATTACCCTTGCTCGATACACCTTTGTTGGTATCAGCCACAGACCAAAGCAATTTGACCGATGTGCCTAGTGCCGCCGCAGCGTATCGTCCTTTGGGCTACGATATAGATGCCAACGATTTGCCCACATTCCGCTATAAAATATATGGTAGCGAAGTGGAGGATAAAATCAGGATACAAGACAATAAATACTTGTTGCGTACCCTCAGCATCAAAAATCCTACGACTGGAGCAAGCATTCGTTTGGCTATCGGACAAGGCATCACCAAAATCAGCGACGATACTTTTGCCATCGACGGTAAGAGTTATTACATCAAAGCTACGGGTGCAAGCATCGAGCAAGTAGGCAACCAACAAGCATTGCTTTTACCTGCAAGCGAGAAAGTACAATATGCAATTATGTGGTAGGGGTTGAAGATTTGAAAATTTGAGAATTTGAAGATTTGAGAATTTAAAGATTTGGGGATTTGAAAGTTTGAAGATTTGAGAATTTGAAGGTTTGAAGATTTGAAAATGCGTATTTTAATTCATAAATACTAATGCAATCACTCAATCACTCATTCGCTAACTCACTCAATAAGACGTTGCCAGCATCTTTACGGATTATTTACTAAATAAAAACGATGACGATACATTCTTTTTTTCATAAAATAGGCAAATCGCTGCTTGTGGCAAGCGGGGTTTGTATGGGTGCTTTTGCCCAAGAAGAAAACGACTATTATAAAATAGTTAAAGTGCCTATTCCCGAAGGCATTGTATTAGAAGTGGGCGGTATGGTGACATTGCCCAATAGCGATATTGCTGTTGCTACACGCCGTGGCGATGTGTATATCATAGAAAACCCCACTGCGAATAGACCAAGTTACCGCAAGTTTGCGAGTGGTTTGCATGAAGTGCTTGGACTTGCCTACAAAGATGGTAGCCTTTATTGTGCCCAACGTGGCGAACTAACCAAGCTGGTTGATACCAACGGCGACGGCAAAGCCGACCGTTACGAAACCGTATATGCTTGGCCTTTGTCGGGGCATTATCATGAATATTCTTTTGGGCCTAAAATTGGGGCTGATGGAGCTTTTTATGTAACAGGTAACGTAGGATTTGGCGATTCGGATTGGTGGGCTGGCAAATCGTATGTGCCTTGGAGAGGCTGGACTATGCGTATCAGCGAAGATGGTACTATGCAGCCTTTTGCCGCAGGGATGCGTTCGCCTTGTGGTATAGGTTTGGTTAATGGAGAATTTTTCTACGGCGATAACCAAGGCGACTGGATGGGTTCGGGCTTTATCACACACGTAGAAAAAGGTGATTTCTTAGGACATCCGGCTTCTTTGCGTTGGGCAGACAATCCTGCTTCGCCTGTAAAGATGCGTCAAGACATGATTTATAGTAAAGTTGACCCAAGAGATAACCCCAAAGTAAAGCCTGAGTACGTAAAAGATGAAGCCATGACTACCATTTACGAATTAGGCAAGAAAACGTATCCGAACATGGGCGTAAAATCGCCAGCGGTATGGTTGCCTCATGGCGTATTGGGTGTGTCCACGTCTGAAATCATTACCGACGACACCAAGGGAGCTTTTGGTCCATTTGAAGGACAATTGTTTGTTGGCGACGAAGGTATGTCGAAAATTGCAAGGGTATTTTTAGAGAAAGTCAATGGCGTATATCAAGGTGCATCGTTTGATTTCCGTTCAGGATTTCGTTCGGGTGTGTTACGTATGTCGTGGGGAACAGACAACGCCATGTTTGTTGGCGGTACAAACCGAGGTTGGGGTTCGGTTGGAAAAGAAGCCTATGGTTTAGAACGCTTAGTTTTTGCAGGAAAAACGCCATTTGAAATGAAAGCCGTGCGTGCCATGCCCGATGGTTTTGAGATAGAATTTACTTTACCAGCCGATAAAAAAACAGCCGAAGATGTCAACAGTTACGATGTATTGAGCTATACGTACAAATACCATCCAGTGTATGGCAGTCCGATTGTTGACAGAAAAGACAATGCCGTAAGAGGAGCTAAACTTTCGGCCGATGGCTTGCGTGTAAGAATCGTAGTAGATGGATTGAGAGAAGGATACATCCACGACATCAAACCAGAAAAAGTGGTATCGGCACAAGAGAAAATAGCCTTGTTGCATGGCAGTGCTTATTATACGCTCAACAGCATTCCGAGCGGACCCAAAGCCAACATAGCCTTGGTTACACCTAGTACAGCCAAAGCCAAAAAAGAAAGGATTGATGCTGGAGCATTGGCAAACACGCCCGACAATCAAATGAAAGAAGCAGCCCCAAGCACCGAAGGAATGAAGAAGGCTAAAGCTGCCACTGCCATTATTTCAGACAAAGAAGCAATGGCTTTGTTGAGCAAACACACGTGTTTGGCTTGTCATAAAGTAAACGAAAGAGCCGTTGGCCCTGCTTATATAGAAGTAGCTAAACGCAAATATACCAACGCTCAATTAGAAGCCTTAATCGCAGAACCCAAGCCAGAAAACTGGCCTGATTTTGCTACTCCAATGGCACCGATGAGTCATGTACCCAAACAAGACATCAAAAAGATTGCCGCTTGGATTAATAATTTGAAAAAGTAGTTTGTAGGGTTTGATAATCAACCAGCCTCCAAGTACCTGTTTAGGGATTTGGAGGCTGGTTGATTTTATTCTCTACCTCCTCAAATCCTTCAAAAACTGCATGGGTGTTTTGCCAAATTCGTTTTTAAATGCCTTGGTAAAATACGATTGGGTTTGGATGCCCACTTTATACATCACTTCGGCAATGGGTAGGTTTTCGTGGGTCATGAGTTGTACGGCTTTTTTGAGTCGAATGCTTCTGATAAAATCGCCAATGGCTTGTCCTGTGAGTACTTTTACCTTGGTATAAAGCTTGGTTCGGCTCATGCCCATTTGGGCACAAATGTAGTCGATGTTCATTTCTGGATTGCTCAAATGGGCTTCTATCAGTTGTATTAATTCGCTTAAAAATTGCTTATCTTTTTGGTTATGAGCCATTTCTACTACATCAGACAATTGTTCGTTGCCGTATTTTTCCTTGAGTTTTTGTTTTTGTTGAAAAATATTTCTGATGGTCAGTTCCAATAATTCTATGCTAATCGGTTTTGAAAAATAAAAATCTGCTCCCGACTCAACGCCTGTAATTTTCGACTCGGTGGCATCTTTTGCCGTCAGCATCAAGAAAGGAATATAGCCAATTTCTTCATCTGCTTTGACCATTTTACAAAACTCAAACCCATCGACAAGGGGCATCATCACATCGCTGATGATTAAATCGGGAAAGGTTTCTTTGGCAAGGGCATAACCTGCCTGTCCGTTGTTGGCTTCTACAATGGTGTAATGTTGGCTGAGGGTATTTCGGAGAAAAACCCGCAATTCGTCGTTATCGTCCACCAACAAAATAGTCGATAGAGGAGCAGGAGCGTTAGGATTTACTTTGTCTTGCCAAGCCATCGCTTCGGTATTCCATTCGTCTTGTGCCGTAACACTTTCGAGGCGTACCAGCACTTCTTTGCTTGCCAGCCAATGCTCGTGTGGCTTATAATCGTCTTTATTACAAGGAATTGCCACGATAAATTCTGTGCCTTGGTCTTTTTCGCTATACACCCAAATCACACCTTTGTGCAAGCGTGTGAGGCTTTTGACAAACGCTAGTCCAATGCCCGAACCCAGATGTGCTTCGGTAATTTTATAATATCGTTCAAATACATTGGCAATAGATTCTTTTGAAATACCAATGCCATCGTCGGCTACCCGAATGTAACAATATTCTTTTGCCTGATATTCGTGCGGAATATGCAAGGAGTGTTGAAACTTGGGACTAAAGTTGGCCAACGAGTCGAGTACTTGCAGTTCTATACGCTGTCCGTCGGCAAGATACTTGAAAGCATTGCTCAACAAATTGATGACGATTTTTTCGAGTATTTGGCGGTCAAACCAGCCGTTGGTTTGTGTGCGGTGGTATGTTACTGTAAATTGTATTTGCTTTTCTTCGGCGAGATAGGCAAATTCTTCGGCAATTTCGTTTAAAAATAAAGCCATGTTGCCTTCCAATACGTGTAATTTCAATGCTCCAGTTTCTACTTTTCTAAAATCCATCAGTTCGTTGAGGAGGTTCATCAATCGGATGGCATTTCGGTACATCGAATCGTAATATACCTTGGCTGGCGACGCTGGAAAGTCTTTTTTGATTTTTTCTAAAGGTCCTAAAATCAAGGACAAAGGGGTACGAAATTCGTGGGAAATATTGGTAAAAAACTGCAATTGTTGTTGGTGAATTTCTTCCTTTTGCTGTTCTTCTAATTGCTGTAAATCATATTTTCTTTTAAAATAAACAAACATGATGATTCCTCCAATCACCAAGGCACTGACCAAAACCTTAAACCACCAAGTTGCCCAAAAAGGAGGTGTAATCACAAGCGATAAGGTTTTTACTGCCGGATTCCAAACACCGTCGTTGTTGGCGGCTTTTACCATAAAAGTATAAGTCCCCGGACTCACATTGGTATAGGAAGCTTTGGCATCGTTGCCTGCTACAATCCAATCATTGTCCCAATTGTCGAGCTTATACATGTATTGGTTATTTTCGGAAGCGGTGTAGTTTAAAGCGGCAAAACCAATGGTAAAAGTCGATTGTTTATAATTGAGTTGAAGTTTATCAATAAAACTAATGTCTTCTTCCAAAGGCGAATCATCGCCTATGGGTACTTTTTTATTAAATAATTGAAAATCTGTTAAATACACAGGTGGCACAAATGTATTAGGATGAAGTGCTTGCGGATAAAACGTATTAAAGCCATTGACACCCCCAAAAAATACTTCTCCGTCTTGGGTTTTCAAGAAGGCGTTGGCTTCAAATTCTAAACCTTGAAGGCCGTCGGCTGTATTGTATTTTTTGACTGCCAAGTTATTCGGATTGAGGTGCGTCATGCCTTTGTCGGTTGTAATCCATAAATTACCTTGCTCGTCTTCTACCATGCCTTTGATAAATTCGGTTGAAAGATGGGCTTTGTCGGTAAAAATTTTGAAACGTTGTTGGGCCGCATCAAATACATACAACCCTCGCTGTCCAATCCATACTCGTCCACGGCTATCGACAAAAATCACCCGAATGTCGGGTTTCTTGCCGTCGTTTGTAAAATAATGTTTGAAACGTTGGGTACGAGCTTCGTAGCAATTCAATCCGCCATCGTCTGTGCCTATCCAATATTGCCTTGATGGTCTTCGTTGATAACCACCATGTTGTTGCCTTGCACTTGTGTAGCCTTGTTGGGGCTGTGCGTTATGTGGGTAAATTGTAACGTTTGCGGGTCGAGCCAATGCAAGCCACCATAGTAGGTGGCTACCCACAGCTTTCCCCGACTATCTTCAAACACTTGTTGTACATAATCGGAGCTAATACTTTGCGGATTGTTGGGCTGATGCAACAAGCGTGTGACTTGCTTGGTGACAGGATTAAACCGTGTTAAACCTCCGCCCCAAGTGGCAATCCAGAGGTCGCCACGGCTATCTTCGGCAATATGTAATATTTCGTTTGAACCAATGATATTTTTGGTAAAATGCTGAAAACTATGTTTTTTTCGGTCGAATACATTCAAGCCACCGCCATCTGTGCCAATCCAAATATTGCCTTGGCGGTCTTCGCAAAAAGCTTTTACATCGTTATAGCTCAGGCTATTGGCATAAGGTTCTTGACGGTACAGCGTAAATTTTTCGGTTTGGGGCATATACAAATTTACGCCTCCTCGGTGTGTGCCAACCCACAAATTGCCTTGGTTGTCTTCAAATAACGCCGATACCGTTCGTTGCGAAAGGCTTTTGGGTTCGTTAGGCTGGTATTGATAATTGAAAAATTTACCAGAAACAGGGTCAAATAAATTCAAGCCACCATTGATACAGCCAATCCAAATATTTTTCTTCTTATCGACCAATATTGTTTTGACTAAATTATTTGCCAAAGCATTGGCTTCTGTGCTTTGGGTATAATGTCGCAGCGTTTTGAGCGTATGGTTATACACCACCAAGCCATAGCCATTGGTAGCGATAAGCAAATTGCCTTGTTTGTCTTCACGGATTTTGTTGATAGGATAGCCAAAAACCCTCAAAGCTTCTGGCATTTGCCAACGCCCCGTGTGAGCATCTAGCAACCAAACACCTTTGTCGCTGGCTATCCATTTTTGGTGTTGTTCGTCTTCAAAAACATCATTTACACTTACGTTGGGCAAGGAACAAATAGCCTGTTTTGCCTGTGCTTGCCAGCCATACAAACCCTCTTTTGTGCCAATCCAAGTAGTACCTTGGGCATCTTTCATCAGGCAAGTTACATACTTTGCCAAGGGTTGTTGGGTTGTTCCGTAAGACAATTGGCTAAACGTTTGGCTTTTTTCGTCATAAACATTTAGCCCATTGCTTGTGCCAATCCATAATTGATGCGGTTGGTTTTCGAGCAAACACGTAATGTAATTATCGCTTAGGCTTTGGGCTGTATTAGGCAAGTTATTAAACACCAACATTTGTTTGCCATCGTAGCGATTCAGTCCATCACGTGTACCAAACCACATAAAGCCACGGCTATCTTGATAAATACACTCGATGGTACTATTCGACAAGCCTTGTTCATTGGTAATATGCTTGAACGAGAGTTGAGGAATTTGAGCAAAATTGTACTTTACCGAGAAAAGGCAAGTTACCCACACATAAACGATGCTTTTTAAAAAGATACTTCTGTACATTATATTTCTTCTTGATTTAAGAATATTTTGACGAAAATAGCCCAAAGTTTTTCGCTCATTCATCAATTCTTCAAAATTAGAACAATTGAAACAAAATTATGATAGCTGAGATAAAACGCTACGAAAATGAGTATATAATTTTGACTTTTGAAACAAAAAATAGTATTTTATTTATAACAATAGTTGTATGATGAAAAAACAATTACGGTATTATGTCTTGATGCTTGTCGCATTGCTGACGTGCTTCAACACAATGGCCCAAGACAGAACCATTACGGGGAAAGTCACCGATGCCAGCGAATCTGCCTTGCCCGGCGTAAGTGTGAGCGTCAAGAATAAGAAAACGGCAACGATTACCGACGGCAATGGTTTGTATAAAATCAAAGCTACGGTAGGCGATATATTGGTGTTTAGTTCGGTAGGTTTTGTAAAATTGGAAAAACCTATAGGTGGAGCAACCACCATCAATGTAGTGCTTGAAACCGACACCAAAGCCCTTGATGAAGTAGTGGTGGTAGGTTATGGAACAGCACGCAAAAAAGATTTGACAGGAGCTGTGACAACCATCACCGCCAAAGATTTCCAGACGGGGGCTATTACAACCCCGGAGCAACTCATCGCTGGTAAAGTACCCGGCGTGTCGATTATTTCTAATAGCGGACAACCAGGGGCTGGTAGTACCATCCGCATTCGTGGTGGCTCGTCGTTGAGTGCCAGCAACAATCCGCTTATTGTCATAGACGGCGTACCACTCGAAGGCGAAGGCGGCATTGCTGGGGCTTCAAACCCTTTGAGTTTTATCAATCCCAACGACATCGAAACATTTACTGTATTGAAAGACGCTTCGGCAGCAGCGATTTATGGTACACGGGCTTCTAACGGTGTGATTATTATTACAACCAAAAAAGCCCGAAGCGGTGCTTTGCGTGTAAACTTTTCATCGGTCAATTCGATGTCGAGTATCGCCAAACAAGTAAGCGTACTTTCGGCCGACCAATTCCGTGCTATTGTAAATGAAAAAGGCACCGCCGCTCAAAAAGCTATGCTAGGCAGTGCCAATACCAATTGGCAAGATGTGGTTTACCAAACCGCCTTCATGACCGACAACAACCTCAGTTTGGGTGGCGAAGTAGCCAAATTGCCTTACCGCCTTTCCTTGGGCTTTCAAACCCAAACAGGCGTTTTGAAAACCGATAAGCTTCAACGCACTTCGGTAGCCTTGGCTTTGAATCCTACGTTTTTCGACAATCATTTAAAAATCGACCTTAGTTTAAAAGGTTCTATTCAAAAAGCACGCTTTGCTCCTACGGGTGCTATTGGCTCGGCTATTAGCTTCGACCCTACGCAACCCGTGTATGCCACCGAAAGCAAACAACGTTTTGGCGGCTATTGGGAATGGCTCGACAAAACCAGTGCCACTGGACTCGTAAACCTTGCAGGACGCAATCCGCTTGGACAACTAGAGCAACGTTTCGACGAAAGTACACCGCAACGCAGCATTGGCAATATTCAGTTTGATTATAAATTCCACTTTTTACCAGAATTGAGAGCCAATTTAAACCTCGGTTACGACGTATCGAAAGGCGAAGGTACAATTTATATATCAGACAGTGCCGCCATCGGATACGTAGCAGGTGGAACAGGCGGAACAAACAATAGTTATAAACAAACCAAGCAAAATACGCTCTTAGAATTTTACCTCAACTATGCCAAAGACCTTCCTCGCCTACAAAGCAAGTTTGATGTAATGGCAGGTTATTCGTACAACAATTACCAAACCACTAATTATAATTATGCCAGCTACAACGCTCGTGGCATCAAGTACCCCAACACCGACCCCGCTTTTGCCTTCGACAAGCCCGAAAATACCTTGATTTCGTTTTTTGGTCGAGCCAATTATGCCTTTAAAAATCGTTATTTCCTAACCGCTACTTTACGCCGAGATGGTTCTTCTCGCTTTGCACCAGCCAATCGCTGGGGTTTGTTCCCATCGGTAGCCCTCGCTTGGAACATCAAAGACGAAGGCTTTTTTGCCCAAAGCAAAACCATCTCGACACTTAAATTACGTACCAGTTACGGCGTGACAGGTCAGCAAGATGGCATTGGTAATTATGACTATTACTCATATTATGCCCTCAGTGCTGCCAATGCTTCTTACCAATTTGGCGATACTTTCTACCAAGGCTATCGTCCGGGTGGTTTTTATAGCAATCGTAAATGGGAAGAAACAGCCTCTGTCAACCTTGCTTTAGACTATGGCTTTTTAGATGACCGCATCAAAGGTAGTGTTGATTTTTACGTAAAAAAGACCAAAGACTTGCTCAACAACATTCCTCAACCCGCAGGCACCAACTTTAGTGCTTACATTGTAGCCAACGTAGGTTCGATGGAAAACAAAGGCGTAGAATTTAGCCTAAGTACACAACTCATTAGAAAAAAAGACATGACTTGGAACTTAGACCTTAACGCTACCTACAACCAAAACACCATTACTAATCTTACGGTTATTCCACAAGATAAAAACTACGGCGGTTTTCCGTCGGGCGGTATTGCTGGCGGTATAGGAGGGCAATTTGCCTTTATCAATGCCGTAGGTTTCAGCAAAAGCACCTTCAATCTTTACAAACAAGTATATGACGAAAATGGTAAACCCATCGAAGGCGTTTTTGTGGACCAAAACGGCGATGGCATCATCAACCAAGACGATTTGCTTAAAGGCAAAAGTGCTGTGCCAAAATTATTCCTAGGCCTCAGTAGCTCGTTCAACTACAAACGTTGGAATGTAGGTTTTGTGATGCGTGCTTCTTTTGATAACTATGTGTATAACAACAACTTTAGCCAAATGGGAACGCTCAACCAAATCCTTGGTAACAACGTATTGTACAACGGTTCGAGCAATTATTTAACCACAGGTTTTGTAGGTAGTAGCCAACAATTGTTGAGCGATTATTATATCCAAAACGCCAGTTTCTTACGCATGGACAACGCCAATATCAGCTATGATTTAGGTAAATTCTTGAAAAATAGCCAAGCCAATTTGCGTATCAATGCCAGTGTACAAAATGTTTTTGTTATCACTAAATACAAAGGTTTAGACCCAGAAGTAGCATCGGGAATCGACAATAATTTGTATCCTCGTCCACGCACCATCGCCTTGGGATTGAACCTTGATTTTTAATTTTATTTCGACGACAAAACAATGAAAATACCGTATTTAAGAATCGCCTTAGTAAGCCTTTTGCTCGGAAGCACAACGGCTTGTACCGATAAATTAGACTTGCTCCCCACCAACGATATTACGGCAGAAACCGTTTACAAAACCCCACTAGGCTACAAACAAGCCTTGGCAAAAGTGTATTCGGCATTTGCCCTCACGGGTAACACAGGTGGTACGGGAAGCCCCGACATTCCATCCCAAATCATTGCCGACGAAGGCAATTCAGACTTCCTTCGCCTGTATTGGAACTTACAAGAACTGACCACCGACGAAGCCGCTTGGACTTGGCAAAATGACGCAGGCGTAAAAGGCTTGAAAGAAATGAGTTGGTCGGCTATTAATCCGATTGTCAATGGATTATATTACCGTTCGTTCTTCCAAATTACCCTTTGCAACGATTTTATTCGTCAATCTTCAGACGAAAATTTAAGCAAAAGAGGCATTACAGGCACCGATGCCGAAAACATCCGTAAGTATCGTGCCGAAGCCCGTTTTATTCGGGCGTATCAATATTGGGTACTGCTAGACATCTTCGGCAATCCGCCTTTTGTCACCGAAAATGATGCCATCGGCTCTGGCTTACCCAAACAAATTCAACGCAAAGATTTATTTGCTTACATCGAATCGGAGCTAAAAGCCATCGAAACAACCTTGGTAGCCGTTGGGCAAAACGAATATCCACGGGTAGAGCAATCGGCGGCTTGGGCTTTATTGGCTCGTTTGTATTTGAACGCCGAGGTTTATACAGGCACCGCCAAATATACCGAAGCCATTACGTATTGTAATAAATTCAAAAATACGACTTATGCCTTGCATCCCAATTACCGAGAATTGACCCTTGCCGACAACCATCTGAACAAGACTGAAAACCTTTTCATGATTGCTTATGATGCCACTTACACCCAAAACTGGGGCGGCACAACCTATTTGGCACATGGCCCTGCGGCAGTACCGGGCGACATTTCTGGCACGAGTGGCAACTGGGGAGGCTTGCGTCATACCCAAAATTTTGTTTCGCTTTTTGCCGACCCTTCGGGCAATACAGACCTACGAGCACAGTTTTATACCGTCGGACAAAACCGAGAAATGAGCGAATTGTACAAAGGAACAGACGGCTATTCGTCGAGCAAATACCGCAACAAAACTCGTACAGGTGCAAAAGCCCCCAATGCCGACCCAGCAGGTAACTGGACAGACATCGACTTTCCCTTGATTCGTTTCGGAGAAATCTATTTGATTTATGCCGAAGCCGTTTTGCGTGGCGGTGCTGGTGGCGATGCCGCTACAGCTTTGAGCTATATCAATGCTTTGCGTACCAGAGCGTATGGCGGAAAAACAACAGGCAATATCACTGCTGCACAATTGACCCTCGACTTTATTTTGGATGAAAGAGGCCGAGAATTGTATTATGAAGCACATCGCCGTACCGATTTGATTCGCTTCAAAAAGTTCACTACCGCCTCATATTTGTGGGCTTGGAAAGGTGGCGTTGTGGCAGGCAGAGCCGTAGAAGACAAATACAACCTCTTCCCGATTCCATCAAACGATTTGTCGTCAAATCCTAATTTGGTTCAGAATAAAGGATACTAAATACCAATGGTGAATTGTGAATTAGGCAATTATGCCAACTTATTTTTAGTAAAAAAATGATGTAATATTCTGAAAATCAAAACACTAATTAATAATTAACAATTCACAACTCGCAATTCTACATTAGTACTTATCTCATGTAATTTCAACAATTTGTGTCATGAAAAAACTTTTTTCCTATATCTTCTTTTGTCTGTTGGCCGTTGGATTTTTTTCCTGCGAAAACGACGAAACCAAGGTAGTGATGTCGAGCCAACGCCAAGCACCAGCCTTAACTACCTCTAACAGTGCCTATTTGCTCAATGCCAGTACTGCCAGCGACTCAACCGTTACGTTCAGTTGGTCGAAGGCTAATTATGGCTTTCAAGCGGCGGTACGTTATACCTTGCAAATTGCCAAATCAGGAACAAACTTTGCTAATCCCAAAGAAGTAACCGTAGGCAGTGCCTTGCAAATGAAATACACTACCGCCGATTTCAACCAAATGGTAATTATTTTAGGGTTAAAACCCAATGCCAGCGGTCAGCTTGATTTACGGGTAAAAGCCACCGTAGCCGATGCCGTAGCACCGTTGTACTCAAACGTAAGCACCATTAGCGTTACACCTTATTTGGTTGTTATCAATTATCCATCATTGTGGGTTGCAGGCGATTTCCAAGGATGGAATCCAGCTACTGCACCTAAAATTTCTTCGAGAAATGCCAATGGAATTTACGAAGGCTATGTCTATATTGCAGGCGGTACTCGTCAATTCAAATACACAAGTCAACCCGATTGGAACGGCACTAATTACGGTTGGGCTAGTAGCACCACCACAGGCAGCGATGTAGCAGGTACTTTCAGCAGCAGTGGAGGTAATTTGTTTGTACCCGAAGATGGTTTTTATTTGTTGAAAGGCAATACCAATAACAGCACTTGGAGTGCCACCAAAACCACTTGGGGCATCATTGGCGATGCTACGGCAAACGGCTGGAGCAGCGATGTACCGATGACGTATGATGTAAACAAAAATGTGTGGAAAGTCACCACAACCCTCAAAGCTGGGCCTTTGAAATTTAGAGCCAATGGAGCTTGGGCAATCAATTTGGGCGATACAGGAGCAGACTTGAGTTTAGAATACGATGGCGACAACATTGTGATTCCAGCCAGTCTTGCAGGGACACGCACCATTACCCTCGACCTCAAAGCGGGCAATTATACATACACAATAGAATAAAACCATGAACAAACTATTTAAGCTTTTACTAGGTTCGCTTTTGCTGATTTCTTGTAGCAACACCGCCACACCCGACCCTACGCCCGTTCCGACCGATACCTTTGTCAAAGGTGCAGATGTAAGCTGGGTTACGGCGATGGAAGCCGCAGGGCGGAAGTTTTACGATGCTTCGGGCAAAGAAACGGAGTGCATGGCCTTGATGAAATCGCTAGGCATGAATACCATTCGTTTGCGTGTGTGGGTCAATCCTTCGGCTGCTTACAACAACAAAGCCGATGTGTTGGCAAAAGCGATGAGAGCCAAAAACCTAGGGATGCGTTTGCTTATCGACTTTCATTACAGCGACAATTGGGCAGACCCTGGCAAGCAAACCAAACCTGCGGCTTGGACAAACCTCGATTTTGCAGGGCTCAAAACCGCCATTGCAAACCATACCACCGATGTATTAACCGAACTCAAAAACAAGGGCATTACGCCAGAATGGGTACAAGTAGGCAACGAAACCAACGACGGGATGCTCTGGCCAACAGGCAAAGCATCGAGTAGCATGAGTAATTTTGCCCAAATGATTAATGCTGGTTACGATGCCGTTAAGGGTGTTTTTCCAAATGCTAAAGTGATTGTGCATCTTTCTAATGGCTACGACAATTCGTTGTTTCGTTGGATGTTTGACGGACTCAAAAACAACGGAGCAAAATACGATGTGATTGGTATGTCGCTATACCCAAGCTATGCCTCAACCGATTGGGCTACGGTAAACCAACAATGCTTGGTGAATATGAACGACATGGTAACGCGCTACAACAAAGAAGTGATGATTGTAGAAGTAGGTATGCCCTGGGACCAAGCAGCTACTTGTAAACTCTTTATCAGTGATTTAATGGTAAAAGTAAAAGCAGTTAGCAACAACAAAGGACTGGGCGTTTTATACTGGGAACCACAATGTTACAACAATTGGGAAGGCTACACGCTAGGAGCGTTTGACAATGCTGGCAAGCCTACCGTGGCAATGGATGCCTTTAAGTAAGGATTGCTATGTTGCAAATGATGATTGCGGATTTTTGATTGCAGAATTTGGGCAAGACTTTGTTGTTTTTTTCAAACTTTACAATCAATCATCCGCCATCTAATTATATGCTCAATGTAACGAATCGTAACGAATGCTCTTCAATCTCTCCATTTCACAACTTTATTCATAACTAATGCTCAAACGTACATTTATTCTTGGAATATGGCTGATGTGTATGCTTTCGTCCATTTCCTTCTCTCAAAATTTTACCAGAAAAAAAATCAATTTCGACCAAGATTGGCGTTTTCATTTTGGACATACCTCCAATCCTGAAAAAGATTTCAACTATAGTATTACCAACGTTTTTGTTAAATCGGGCGTAGCGTCAAATACCGCTATCGAGCCTCGTTTCAAAGACAGCACTTGGACCAAAGTAAACCTACCGCACGATTGGGCTGTGGGACTTCCTTTCAGCAAAACCGAAGATTTGAACGTAGAAGCTCACGGCTTCAAGCCCGTTGGAGGGCTTTACCCCGAAACAAGTGTAGGTTGGTACCGCAAGCATTTCAAGGTTGCTCCAGCCGATTCGGGTAGTCGTTTTCAACTCCAGTTCGATGGCATTTACAGAGATGCCAACGTTTGGGTCAATGGCTTTTTTCTGGGTAATAATAAAAGCGGCTATTTGGGCGTAAGCTACGATATTACCGATTTTATCAACTACCGCCGTGACAACGTGATTGTGGTACGGGTAGATGCCTCCCAATACGAAGGTTGGTTTTACGAAGGAGCAGGCATTTATCGCCACGTCTGGCTCAACCAGTTCAACAACCTGCATATTGCCACCGATGGCATTTTTGCCCAAGCCCAAGTACAAGGCAACAAAGCAAGCATTCAGGTAGAAACGGAAGTACAAAATGATAACTTTTCGACCAGCAATTATACCATTACCACGGCTCTCTTAGACCGCACGGGCAAGGTGGTGGCACAATCGGCAGAGCAGCCTATTTCGCAAGGAAGTTTAGAACAAAAAACCATCAAACAAAACCTCAATGCCGCTCAAGCTCGCTTGTGGAATTTAGACGACCCTTATCTTTATCGGATAGTCGTAACGCTCAAAAAACAAGGGCAAGTGGTTGAAAAACAAAGCTTTAAATTTGGCATAAGAACCATCGAAATAAAACCGAATGGCGTTTTCTTAAATGGAAATTATGTAAAAATCAAAGGTACAAACAACCACCAAGACCACGCTGGCGTGGGCAGTGCCATACCCGATTATTTGCAATATTATCGCATCAGTTTATTAAAAAATATGGGGTCGAATGCCTATCGTGCGAGTCACAACGCTCCTACCCCAGAGTTACTTGAAGCCTGCGACAGTCTTGGGATGTTGGTGTTAGACGAACAACGGTTGCTCAACAGTGGCACAGAATACCTCACCCAATTCGAGCGATTGATTAAACGTGACCGCAACCATGCTTCGGTATTTTTGTGGAGCATCGGCAATGAAGAAGGAGGCATACAAAAAACAACCATTGGCAAACGCATCGCTCAAACGCTCGTTGCCAAACAAAAACAACTAGACCCAACCCGCACCTCGACTTACGCCGCCGATTTAGCCAATGTATTTTATGGCGTAAACGAAGTGATTCCTGTACGAGGCTTCAACTACCGTCAGTTTGGCGTAGAGGCGTATCACAAAGACCATCCCAATCAGCCTATCATGGGGACAGAAATGGGTAGCACCGTGACAACCAGAGGCATTTACCAAACCGATTCTATCAGAGGATACCTTCCCGACAACGACATTACTGCTCCTTGGTGGGCAAGCAAGGCCGAAGAATGGTGGAAATTGGCCGCTCCCAACGACTACTGGCTTGGGGGCTTTATCTGGACGGGCTTCGATTATAGAGGCGAGCCTACGCCCTTCCGTTGGCCCAATATCAACTCACATTTTGGGGTCATGGATGTGTGTGGTTTTCCGAAAAATATTTACTATTATTATCAAAGTTGGTGGACCGACAAAGACGTACTGCACATTGCACCCCATTGGAACTGGCAAGGCAAAGAAGGCCAACCTATCGACGTTTGGGTATATAGCAATGCCGATGCCGTAGAATTGTTTTTGAATGGGAAAAGTTTAGGTAAAAAAGAAATGCCTCGCAATGGTCATTTGCAGTGGGCTGTACCCTATCAAGCTGGTACATTAGAAGCGATTGGCTGGAAAAAAGGACGTGAAATCAAAACACAGGTAGCAACCACCGACACGCCTTTTGAGGTAGTCGTAACGCCCTACAAAACCACCGCAACCGCCGACGGCAAAGACTTGAGCATCATCAATATTACGGTGGTTGACAAAGAGGGTAGGGAAGTCCCCACAGCCGACAACCTCATCAAATTTTCGATTAAAGGCGATGCCAAAATCATTGGCGTAGGCAACGGCGACCCTAGCAGTCACGAGCCAGACCAATGTATCGAAGGAGCTTGGCAAAGAGCTTTGTTTAATGGCAAATGTCAGGTAATTGTACAAATGGGTACAAAACCCGATATGATAAAATTTGAAGCCACAGCCGCAGGTTTATATGCTGGTTCGACGGATATTGTCACGGTTTCGCCAGAAAAACAAGCCCAAGTAACCCCCAAATCGCTGTATGACCTCAAAGGTGAAGCGGCTCAAACTCGTAAAATAGATAAAATGGTTGGTGCCGATATTTCATTTTTACCCGAATTAGAAGCCCAAAACATCAAATTTTCGGATAAAGGTGTACCAAAAGATGCTATTCAAATTTTGAAAGAACATGGCTTCAATTACATCCGTTTGCGTGTATTTCATAACCCTGCCTTGCCGAATGGGTATTCACCAAAAACAGGTTTTTGCGACCTAGAGAATACGAAAAAAATGGCGAAGCGTGTCAAAGAAGCAGGCTTGAAACTTTTACTCGATTTTCATTACAGCGACTACTGGGCAGACCCCGGCAAACAATTTAAGCCCGAAGCGTGGAAAGGACAAGATTTTACAACTGTACAAAAGTCGTTATACGATTATACCTATCAAGTCATGAAAGCCCTCAAAGACCAAGGCACAACGCCCGACATCGTACAAGTAGGCAACGAGATTAATCACGGCATGGTTTGGCCAGAAGGCAATATCAGCAATCCCGATGAGTTGGCCCAGTTGTTTAAAGCTGGTACTGCCGCCGTCAAAGCCGTTGACCCTAGCGTAGCCATCATGTTGCATATTGCCTTGGGCGGACAAAACCACGAATCGGTACAGTTGATTGATGGTATGATACAAAGAGGCGTACATTTCGATGTCATCGGACAATCGTATTACCCCAAATGGCATGGTACACTTGATGATTTGAGAGATAACCTCAACGATTTGATTCAACGTTATGGTAAAGATGTGGTAGTTGTTGAATATTCTCAACTCAAAGATGAAGTCAATGCTATCGCCTTCAATTTGGCACAGGGTAAAGGCAAAGGCACGTGTATCTGGGAGCCACTCAGTACGTGGGAAGCTATTTTTCAAAAAGATGGCAACGCCAACGCCTTGCTCGAAAAATACGATACCATTGTAAAAAAATATTTGAAGTAAAGAATACCCGTAGAGCCGTTGCACCGCAACGGCTAAATTCAGTGCGTTGGGATTAAATGATTAAAAATAAATTTAGGGAATATTGAAAAATAAATGCCCAAAATTTCATTCAAATTACCCACATTCAATTTAAGCCGTTGCGGTGCAACGGCTCTACGGGATTGCGATTAAAAACCACCTCTTCCGCCACCTGGGAAATCGCCTGATGGTGGGCCTCCATTTCCGTTACGATTGTTGTTTTGGTTTAAATTTTGGGTAGCATCTTCTCGTCTTTTCAGGTATTTTTCAAATTGCTTAGGGTCTAAAACCAAACTCATTTCTTTGTCTTTATCCTTCATCATTTGGTCCATTTGAGCTTTTACTTGTTGCATCGCTTTTTCCGAAGGACGACCTTTTCCCATGATTTTTTGCATTAAATCAGACTGAGCAATAGCATATTTAGTTGAAATATCGGCTACTTTTTCCGTTTGCTCAGGTGATAATTTAAGCTTTTTCTTCATCCATTTTACCTCTTGGTCAACCATTTTTTCAGGGTCAGGAGGTGTGGGCATATTCCTGTCACCGCCCTGCATATCGGGCGGCGGTCCTCCGCCAAATTGGGCTAAAGTACTCAAAGAAAGAAATAAGGCTGTCATGAGCGTTGCTACACTCAAGCATTTTTGTCGCTTTTGCATGTCTTTTTGGTTCGTTTTTATACAAAACGAAGACCCTCAAACGCCTCATATAGACTTACGACAAACCTCTTTTTTGTGTAGAAAATCACCTTAAAATTGTCTATTGATAGACCTAATCCTATTTGTTATAAAATGAATTTATGTAACCATTTTTGCCTATTTTTTCAAAAAAACGATTTTATTTTTCATCGCTCAATCACTAATCCTCTTATTGCAAATCCCGTATTTTTTCATCTATAAAAAATTGCACATTGTCAAGAAGATATATTTTTAAGGTTAAAATATGGTTTTTATTATGTAAATTTGTCATATTAAAATAAATCTGTCTTAATCGCTTGAAACGTATTCTTTCCATATTCCTTGTTGGGCTACTCATCTACAATATGATGGGCTTCTCTGTGGTATATTGGGTTGAAGAAAATTTCGCTACAAACCTTGACGCTTCGCAACCAGTAGCTTCAACGCTCTCGCAAGATTATGTATTGGTGAAAATTCCACTTTCATTGCCTTATCAAACCGATTGGTCGGCATCTAAAAAGGTGTCTGGTAAATTGCGTGTTGGCGATATGCACTACCAAATGGTTTCACAGCAATTGATTAACGATACGCTTTATACCGTTTGTAAAGTGGACCAATCGGCTCGTGACCGCTTTTTTAACCTTGCTTCGCACATCAATCAGCACGTAAATGCCGATGCTTCTACCGACGTGCCTAGCAAAAAATCGTCGCTATTACTCAAAGATTTTGTCAAAGAATATTTGGCTGCTCATAAAAAGCATTTAATCTATGTTTTTGAATGGCTCTTGCCTCGCAAAACCTCTACACAAAAAGACTATGTAACCCTTGTGCGTGCACTAGACATCCTTTCGCCGCCTCCCCAATCATCGCTGTTTTTGTTGAATTGCTAGTTTCACTTTAGAAAAAGTGAATCAGACTTTCACGAGTAAAATTTACTCGTGCAGAATTCCCTTTGTCTATATAAGTTTCTCAAAAACAGTGTATTATGAAAAAGATTTACGCATTTGCTGTATTTTTATATTGTATTTTTCTAATAAATTTCAAAAATTTCTCTCAAGGTTGTGTCGCTGTTCGTCACATGAGTTGTTCCACCGGTACAGGAGCAAACAATTCACTCCTACACCCTGGCCAATGGCAAGTATCATTAGGCTTTAGAAGCTTGCATTCGCATCGGCATTTTGTTGGAACAGAAGAGCAAGTGCAAAGAGCCTTAAACAACACCGAAGTAATCAACGATTCGCAAGGCTTCGACCTTGGCATTTCTTATGCCTTGAGTACACGCCTAAGTTTGGCATTGAATATTCCTTATGCCATCAACGACCGTGCTTCCAAATATGAACATTACGGCAATACGGCCGCCAATACACAGTATTTTCATACCCAGTCGGTTGGTATTGGCGATATGCGTTTGTCGGCATCTTACTGGTTGTTCGACCCACTTACCCATGCCAATGGCAACACTTCGCTAGGTATTGGCATCAAAGCACCCACAGGCAACTTTAACGTGCAAGACGATTTCCATAAACTTGATAAAGATGGCAATGAGTATTTGCTCCGTAAAGCCGTTGACCAATCAATCCAATTAGGCGATGGCGGTTGGGGTGTCAATGTCGAAATACAAGGCTATCACAAACTTTTCAACAAAGCTTCTCTATACTACAACGGGTTTTATTTGTTCAACCCAAGAAACACCAATACTACGCTTACTTCAGGCACTAAAGAAGCCGCAGCCAACGAAATTGTGGTATATCATTCGGTAGCAGACCAATTTGCAGCCCGTATTGGTTCATCATACCTTTTGTTGCCCAAAGCAGGCTTGGCATTAAGCTTTGGTGGACGTATCGAAGGCGTGCCTGCACATGACGTTTTTGGCAAAAGCGAAGGTTTCAGAAGACCGGGCTACATTATTTCGGTAGAGCCAGGTATCAGCTATTCGTTTGGTAAAAGCGTATTTGCACTTACCGTACCTATTGCTACCACACGCAACCGTATCCAAAGCGTAGCCGATTTGAAATATGGTAAACATGGCGATGCTGCTTTTGCCGATTACTTTATTTCAGCTACGTTGGCACATAAGTTCTAAGCTCAACAAAGTAACACAACGATTTATAGGCACGAGGTATAACAGCATTGTGCCTTATAAACCTCATTTTTATTCGATTCGTTATGAAAAAAAATATATATACCATTTTTGCCCTTTTGGGTTGCTTATGCTTACAATTCCGTTCGGTAGCACAAAACATGACCGATGGTATTTTTATGGCAAAAAATAACTTTTGCGGAGGCTTCGGCTATACCTACGACGCTTGGAACCAATATTGGGAAGGCTCACTTTTCAGAGAAAACAAAAACCTTGGTACGGTAAAAACCCAAATGGTTACGGCTATGGGCAACTACGGTATCTCCGACCGCTTCAATGCCTTGTTTATGTTGCCTTACGTAAAAACCGAAGCCACCAAAGGAACATTGAGTGGCATGAGTGGCGTACAAGATTTAACCTTGGCTTTGAAATACAGAATCGCTCAAATCAAAAATATTTCTCTAATTGGTTCGGTAGGAAGCTCTATTCCAGTAACCAACTATGTGGCCGATTTTATGCCTTTGTCGATTGGCTCGCAAGCGAAAACCTTTTTTACCAGAGGTATTGTATATTATACTTTGCCTCACGATTTGGCATTTACTGCACAAGGCATATATATGCACCGTACAAATGTGCGAATGGACAGAACCATGTATTATACCGACCAAGCGTATTTTACCAATGAAGTTGCCATGCCTAATATCGTAAACTTTAGTGCCAAGTTTGGACATTACTCCTACCGTTGGCAATTGGAAGCTACTTACGAGCAAAATATTACACAAGGAAGCATCGACATTCGTAGAAACGATATGCCTACTTTACCCGTAAAAATGGATTTTACAAAAGTAGGTTTTGTAGCTGCCTACCGCATTCCTCAACTCAACGATTTGCAGGTACAACTCACCGCTTCGCAGGTAGTTGCAGGAAGAAATGTGGGAAAATCAACCAATCTTTCCATCAGTATTCTTCAATTTATTGATTTTCGTAGAAATAGAAAAAGCGATATGCCATCAGGCCCGATTTGTCGCCCTGGCGATGTAAACCACATCCAAATGCAGCAACAAAAAGAAAACCACGAGCACAAAGAATAAGCGAGGGTTCTGACAAACAATATTTTTATTCGATAATTGATTTAAGATTTTAGACAAATGAAAAATATATTTTCCTCAAAATTATTCCAATTTTCATCTATCGTACTCATCTTCAGTGCGTTCATTTTTGTGGCTTGTGACAAAAGTGTAGAAAGAGATGGCACAGAATTAGACCCCCTCGTACCAACCAAAGTAGATGCCGATGCTGGTACTTGGAAACCAATGCTCTTGCAAAGTGCCACAGATGTAAGTCTGGCTGCACCCGAAGATGTGTCTTCGGCCAATTATCAGAAAGAATTGGCAGATATGAAAACCTCCATGCAAAACATTTCGGACGACCAACGTGTGGCTATTCGCTATTGGGCTGGTGGCGGCGTATTGCGTTGGAACCAAATCATGCGTGCCTTGGTTGCCAAACGCAATTTGCCTCCTGCCGAAAATGCCAACGGCGAGTATCCTGTGCCAAGCTCGGCTTCGCCCAACAACGACCCCATTTTTCCCTTTTCTAATCCTCCGTATGCTTCTCGTGCGTATGCGTATGTGTCTGTAGCACAGTACGATGCCTTGGTTGCAGCGATGGCACACAAACAGCAGTTCAAGCGTAAAGCTCCCTACCAAGTAGATGCCAATATTACGCCTGTAATTGTATCGAAATCGTCCTTGCCTTCGTATCCTTCCGAAGATGCGGTATTGGCTGGCGTAACTTACGAAATGATGAAACGCTTGTTTCCTGCTACCGAAGACACACTGTTTTTATACCAAAAGAAAGAAGAACAAAAATGGTATAAATTGTGGGCTGGTGCAGCAACAAAATCAGATATTGAGGCTGGAGAAAAATTAGGAAAGGCTATTGCACAAAAGGTATTGGCTCGTTTTACTACCGACGGTATGCGTAATGCCATAGGCGTAAAAGCACAATGGGATAGCTTGGCAAAAAGAGTAGAAGAACAAGGCGAAGTGGCTTGGGTATCGCTCGAAGACGCTCCTCGTCCGCCGATGTTGCCTTTCTTTGGTAATGTAAAAACGTGGAATATGGACTTCGCTACGCTCAAAAGTTTGAGTACGCAGTACCCACCTTTGTCTTACAAATCGACAGAATTTAAAAACCAAGTTGCCGAGGTAAAAGAATACGTTACAACCAAAGCAACCCGTGAAAACATTGCTATTGTGCATTTCTGGGCAGATGGGGCTGGTACTTACACGCCTCCGGGTCACTGGAATGCCATTGCATCGGAATATATCGCCAGTGAAAAGCAGTCGGAATTTAGGGCAGCTCGTAACTTTGCCTTGTTGAATACCGCCATGATGGACGCAGCCATTAGTTGTTGGTACACCAAGTCATATTACTATTACCCTAGACCTTCGCAAGCCGACCCTACGATTAAAACATTGACAGGCGTACCCAACTTTCCGTCTTATACCTCTGGTCACTCTACCTTTTCGGCGGCAGCCGCTACGGTGTTGAGTTATATTTTCCCGACCAATGCCAGTAAATTTGACGCTATGGCAAAAGAAGCTTCTATTTCACGCCTGATGGGGGGTATTCACTATCGGATGGATTGCGAGTATGGCTTGAAATATGGGGCTTTGGTAGGAGCAAAAGCAGTAGAAAGAGGACAAAATGACGGTGTAAAATAATATTAAAACCTTTCTCGGTTTTATCTCTAAGCAAGAAAAGTGGTTATGTATGAAACTTCTGCTGATATTCGGCAGAAGTTTTTTTGTAATCCACATTTAAGTTAGTGAGTTGTGAATGAGTGAGTTGTGAATGAGTGAGTTGTGGGTTAGTGAGTTGTGAGTTAGTGAGTTGTGAGTTAGTGAGTTGTGAGTTAGTGAGTTGTGAATGAGTGAATTGTGAATGAGTGAATTGTGAATGAGTGAGTTGTGAATGAGTGAGCTGTGAATGAGTGAGCTGTGAGTTAGTGAATTGGGAATGAGTGAGTTGCGAGTTAGTGCGTTGACTTTCAGGTGCTTATGGTTTGTTTTTGTTAAAAAATATTGCTTGATTAGTTAAAATGCAGAATAAACTTTAACTATCTAAAAATGGAAAGATTAATCCACAATTAACCAACTCACAACTCACAATTAACTCACTCACAACTCACAACTCACTCACTCACAATTCTACACTATTACAAAAGCAAACCAGCCAATGTTGCCGACATATAGCTTGCCAATGTACCACAAATGAGGGCTTTGAAACCCAACTTAGCTAAGTCTGAACGGCGACTTGGAGCAAGCTCGCCAATACCACCAATTTGAATGGCTACCGAACTAAAGTTGGCAAAACCGCACAAGGCAAAACTCGTGATAGCAATGGTTTTAGGCGAAAGTTGTTGTTGTACTTTTACCAAATCGAGGTAAGCTACAAACTCGTTTACCACCATTTTTGTACCCATCAATGCCCCTGCCGTTTCGATGTCTTTACTAGGAACACCCATGCACCAAGCAAAAACAGAAAATAACTTGCCTAGTAAAAAATTCATGCTGAGTTGCGGTACACCTACCCAACTGCCCACACTTCCCAATACCGAATCTAGCAAGGCAATCAAAGCGATAAAGCCAATCAACATAGCAATCACATTCAAGCCTACTTTCAATCCTTCGCTCGCTCCAGCCGCAATGGCATCGACCAAATTGGCGTGCGATTTCTTGATTTCTAATTTTACTAACCCCTGTGTTTCAGACTGTTCTGTTTCGGGATAAACAATTTTTGAAATAACCAACGCTCCCGGTGCAGCCATCAAACTTGCCGCCAATAAATAAGGAGCAGGTACGCCCAACGAAATATAAACCGCCATTACACCTCCTGCAATACAAGCAAAACTACCTGTCATAGACGAAAGTAACTCCGAATTGGTCATGGTTTTAAGGTAAGGCTTAATCATGATTTGGGCTTCTACTTGCCCCACAAATGTACTCGCTACATTCGATAATGCCTCTGCTCCACTTACGCCCATAAGCCAGTGTACGCCTTTACCAAGTACAGCTACCACCCGTTGCAAAACGCCCAAATGATAAAACATATTTACAAGTACTGCTACAAAAATAATGGTCGGAATTACTTTGAAAAAGAAAACAAAATCGTTGCCTGCACCAAACGCCTTCGCCATTAGTTGCGAATCGACCAACGAGCCGAAAACAAAATTGGCTCCTTTGTCGGCATTTTTTAAAATGGAATCAATTTTTTCGCCAAGCCATTGAAACATCGCTTGTCCTGTTTCAGTTTTAAGAATAAATACAGCTAAGGCTGTTTGTAGGGCTAGTCCAACACCCACGGTGCGGAAGTTGATAGCCTTTCGGTTATTCGACATTAAATAGGCGATGCCCAAAATCAAAACAATTCCAATAAGTCCTGTAAAGCGTTCCATGCGATAAGATAATTCGTGCGAAATAAGTACGGTGAAAAAGTGTTTGTTTAGTTTTAATTGATGACCAATACGCACCAAGCCCTGTCAGAGCTAGGTGAATATAGGGTAAAGATAGAAAAAAAGTCTATATCCCCTCACTTTTTACCGAGGATGCCTGTATTTTCTTATGCCTTTTATCAAAAAATTACAACTACCAGTCCATCCATTTCCGAAGCGATGTAATGTGTGCTACATGGTGTTTTCCATGCCAAGCGTACATTCCCGTGATAAGTTTGAGCGGATTGCTGTGTTTGGTTGCTGGATGATAAAATTTCTTTTCAAAATCGCTTTCGGTCATGTTTTCCAACAAAAATGCCCATCTTTTATGCAGCATTTCTAGCAATGCAAGCGACCATTCGATAGGGGCATTTGCACCGTCGGGGAGGGCAGCCCAGGCATTTTCGTCGTAGGGCCTTACGCTTGGAATGTCTTCGGTGAGGGCTAAACGAAAACGACAATAAGCATTGATATGCGAGTCGGCTACGTGGTGAATCGTCTGCCTCACGGTCCAGCCGTCTGGTCGGTAGGGCGTTTCTAATTGTTGGCTATTAAGGTTGCTACTGGCTTTTTTGAGTTGTTGTGGTAGGTCGGCTATTTCCTGAATCCACGTTGCCAAAATGGCTTGAGTAATGATTTCTGGCTTTTGAAATTCGCCAATAGGATACTTGAGTGCGTCTATAGCTGTTTCTTTCATGGGCAAGTTGGAATAAAAATGAATGTGTTCAAAAAGCTTAGTACGTTGAAAATACAAAAAAAATGAGATAAATGCTAATCTTGGGTAGGGGGTAAGCAGCGTTTTTAAACAACAACCGAATCTTTTTCCCAAAACTTCATCGGCTTACGTCATTGGTTATAAGTTTTTAATAATCAACAACATAAGTATAAGTACTCAATGTCTTTTAGTAGCTCCTGAAAAATTGCCAAAGAAATAATTTATGGTAATAATTATAAAAAAAACAACTATTGTTATGTTTTTGATTGTCAACTATATAACTATTTTGTTATTTTTTTGTAATGTTAAAAAAAAGTAAAAATTTTATTTGGTTATTTGAATTATTTGACTAAACTCGTATAGGTGATTTTGTGAAAAACAAAATTAAATGTTGTTAGATGAACACTTTATAAAACAAACTAAAAGATTTTAAGTAAAAACGCTCAATTACTTGTATGTGCGTTTATTCGAGTAAAAAAACATCTGGACTGAAGCTTCTGCCCACACAAAACTAAGCCTTTTCTCTATTTTATTAATACTTGGCAATGGTTGCGTATATACTATATCGAAATGTAGTAGGTTGCTGGTTATTGCCTCAAGTTGAAGTTTTGTATAAACGATATATATTATCCATCTTAAACACAGAAAGCAATATGAAACACATTCACAAACTTCCTCCGATGGTATTGTTGGCCTTGTTTATCCTTTTAGCGTTGGTATCTTAAACATACTAAAAGGATTGCCAACTGAGCAAAAACGCATCGTTTTTACTCACAACAAAAGCTTATCTCTAAATTACAATATAAACGCTGCAAAGATGCCTTGGTTAGGGCTGTCTTGCTATCGTATATAATTGACTTGATTACAAAACCATATCAGCTTTTGCCGAGCTACATAGTGTTTAGACCTACGAAATGGCTATTTCGTAGGTCTTTCAACTCCTGTAAGATATTGGTTTTGTTCAAACTTGAGATACTTGTCTGTTGTAAAATAAGTGTTTGTACTTATTTGTATTTAAACTTAAAAATTGTATTTTTACAAAAAAAATCGCAAAACAAGACAATTTGAAAACTTTAAAAATCGTTAATAGTAGTTTTTAATATAGAAAAATGAAATTTTGATACCTGATGTTAGGTGATTTTTATTTTTTAAGTATATGTAAAAAATTATATTTTTCGACTATTGGGTGTTCACATAAAAGCTTTCAACAAATGAAACGTGTATTACAATTATCAGATTATATCAAAATGCTCTTGACAGCCCTAGGGGCTTATTTCAGTGCATGGATTATTGGTTAGTTTGTTTGATACCCTTGAAGGTAAATACAGGTTTGTACGTAAATTTCATTAAGTAAATCGATTAAATAGAATCAATCTAAAACACTTCAAAAACAAAATATATGTCAATGAATATCAATCGTCGTGATTGGCTGAAAAAAGGAATTTTGGCAACGGCAGGTTTGAGTGCCGCTTCTGCATTTATCCAAAAAGCTGAGGCCAATACACTCGTAAGAAAAGAGTTACAATTGAGCCTTTCGCCTGATTTTGAGTTGCAAAAATCATTTGCAGGCATGAATCCTCCTGCGGTGATGAAAGCTCGTTTGGGTGCAAACGAAAACCCTTGGGGCCCTTCTGAAAAAACCAAACAAGCCCTCATTGCTTCTATCAGCGAATCGAACCGTTATGGTCGCCAAGGCAGAGCCGACTTGATTAAACTCATCGCAGAAAAAGAAGGTGTACCCGAAAGCCATATTTTATTGGGTGCAGGCTCTACCGAATTGCTAACGGCTTCGATGGTGGCTTATGGGATGAAAGGGAAAATCATCTGTGGCGACCCTTGCTATATTTCGGGCAACGAAGAGAAAATCCCGATGGAAAAAGTACCTTTGACGACTGATTATCAGTATGATTTGTCAGCAATCGAAGCACGCCTCAATGGCTCTCAAAGCTTGGTGTATATCACCAATCCGAACAACCCAACAGGGGCTATTTTGCCAGCCGACCAGCTTAAAGCATTTATTGATAAAGTTTCAGACAAAATACCTGTATTGGTTGATGAGGCTTATATCGACTATGCCAAAGACCCTAAAGCCGAATGTATGGTTGGCTCGATTGTGGCAGGGAAAAATGTCTTGATTTTGCGTACTATGTCGAAATTGTACGCTTTTGCAGGGCTACGAGTTGGATACGCCATTGCCAAGCCTGAAATTTTGAAAACGATTCAGCCTTATTGTTCGGGTGGATTCGATATTTCTGTGCCATCTTTTGCTGCCGCCATTGCTGCTATCAAAGATGTGGAGTTTCAGAAGCTAACTTTGACAAACACGGCTGCTTCTAAACAATTTACTTACGATTTTCTTACAAAAATAGGATATAAGTACATTCCTTCTTCTGCCAATTTCTTACTGTTTCCTATCAAAATGAAAGGCTCAGACTTGCTATCAAAGTTGATGGCAGAAGGAGTGATGGTCAGAAAATGGGAATTCGACCGCCAACATTGGTGCCGGGTTTCTATCGGAACAATGGATGAAATGAAAGCTTTTTCAGAAGCATTTACAAAAATTGTTTCTTAGATAATTGATAAAAGTCATCGCTTTTGATGAAGGTATAACTCTTTGAATATATTAAATTTAAGATTTTTTTATTCAAAAATTATATCGACAAAATTCAAAAACCAGATGTTTGCAATTATCTAATTAGACTGCTTATGACAAGAAGAGATTTCATCGAAAAAACAGGTTCGGCGAGTTATTTGGCAATGTTAGGCTTGGGGTTTATTCCAGAAGCGAAAGCAAAACCTTTTGATTTACAAAAAAACAAAGCCGATAAATCTATTGTGATTTTAGGGGCTGGCTTGGCTGGTTTGTGTTCGGCTTATGAATTGACCCAATTGGGCTATAAAGTTACGGTACTCGAAGCACGCAGCCGACCCGGTGGGCGTGTGTGGACTGTAAGGGGTGGTACTACCGAAACCGAAATCGGAGGAACGCTTCAAACGGCACAATTTGACAAAGGTTTGTATTTCAACGCTGGGGCAGCACGTATTCCGCACAACCACGAGTTGTCGTTGCACTATTGTAGATTGTTTAATATTCCGCTCGAAATTTTCATGAATATGAACGAAGGCGGTTATTATTATAGCGAAGGTGGTACGGGAACTTTGGCCAACAAAAGAGTAAAAATTCGTGAAATCCATGCCGATTTGCGTGGCTACACAGCCGAGTTGCTTACCAAAGCGATTGACCAAAAAGCGTTGGATGCCGAAATGACTAAGGAGGATTTGGAAAAATTGGCAGCTTATCTCAAAGAAGAAGGAGATTTGGATGCCATGAAAAAGTACAAAGGCTCTGAACGTCATGGCTATACAAGGCAAGGTGGTTACGGCGAACAAACGCCAGTGATTGCCGCACCGCACGCTTTGCACGACATTATTGCGGCAGGTTTGTTTCATCCAGCTTTTTCAAACGTAAGCGAATATACTTTCAACCAACAGCCTGTGATGTTGCAGCCTGTTGGTGGTATGGATGCCCTGCCTTATGCTTTTGCTAAAAAACTTGAAGGTGTAGTGCAGTACCAAACCGTGGTGCAGGAAATACGCAAAACACAACCCGGTGTAAAAATTATTTGTAAAGACAAAACGGGAACAATCAAGGAAATCAAAGCAGATTTTTGTATTTGTACGATTCCTTTACCCGTACTAAAAAATATTCCGTCTGACCTCTCTGCCGACATAAGGCGTGCAGCCGATTTTGTTCCTTATATGAATACGGGCAAAATAGGGCTACAATTCAAACGCCGTTTTTGGGAAGAGGATGATAAAATATTTGGAGGAATTTCACGTACCAACATGGATATTACCCAAATATTTTATCCCTCTTACAACTTTATGGGAGCAAAAGGGGTGCTGAAAGGTTATTATAACTTTCACGACAGGGCTTTAAAAATGGGTAACTTATCTCTTGCCGAACGAGAAAAAGCCGCTTTAGAACAAGGAGGAAAAATTCATCCGCAATACGCAACCGAATTTGAATCTTCTTTCTCTTTGGCATGGCAAAAAATTCCGTATTCGCAAGGGGGCTGGGCAGAATACACTGATGTACAACGAAAACGATTCTATCCTGCTTTAACAAAACCCGATGATGAAATTTATTTGGCTGGCGAACATACAAGCTACCTTACGGCTTGGATGGCTGGTGCCTTAGAATCGGCAAGAGCCGTGGTCGAACAAGTTCATCGTCGTGTCAATGCTTCCTAAGCATAGTTGAAGCGGTTCTCTTTATCACTGTTCAAAGTGCATCGCCCCTTTTTGATTGCTCTGTAAGTATCAATTTGCCTACAACCGCTCGAAGGTTGGCGATGCGAAAATTATTTGTTATGAAAAAATTAGTACTTGCCATTGGTTTGGTCTGTTCAGCAATGTGGGCAAATGCCCAAGAGGCTGCAAAAATTGGAATCAAAAACCTCGAATATGATGCACTCAAGAAAATTGTTATCAAAAATCCAGACAAGGATACATATCTTAAAGAGGGAGCTTTTGTATTGGACAATGGAAATCCCCCGTATATCTTCAAATTCTCGGATGGAAAAGAGCGTCGTATTTATTTGTATAAGGTCTTAGAAACAACCGAGATGAAGGAAGTTGCGGCTTTGATGGTGTTTACTACGCCCAAAGATGGCAAAAAAATCAACTTGGTTGTACCAAACCCCTTGGCGGAAAAAGAAGTTTGGGGTAAATACATCGACGATTTGAAAGAAGGAGAAAAAACGATTTCAGGTTTTTCTTCTTGCGTAGCGTTTGTACTCGCCAAAGAATATACAGGTGGTGGAGCAGCCAAAGAGGCAGGTTCGGAAGATAAATACGAATATTGCTTTCCGGCTACAGCCCTTGTAACAATGGCCGATGGCTCACAAAAGGCTATTGATGCCGTAAAAGTTGGCGATAAAGTGATGGCTTATAACGCCACTACGCATAGCCCTGAAACGACCCTCGTTGAAAAAATCGAGGTGCATGACAAGAAACGTTATCCTTTGGTAAAAGCTTTGTTGGTCAATGCTCAAGAGCAAGTGACGGCGGCTGTTCAATCAGTGGCACAGCAATTTGTAAGTTTAGAAGCAACGGCTAATCATCCTGTATTGACTTCCACAGGAAAAACAAACATGGGCGATTTGAAAGCTGGTAGTCTGGTATTGCTTTATGACCAAGAAACTAAAAGCTATCAAAACTATCAGGTTTTTGCCGTAAAAAAAGATTTTAGTTATGTAACGAAAGTATATAACCTCCAAACAGATAAAGATAATTACTTAGTCAACTCTATCGTAGTATTAGAAAAGTAAATTACAAGGTCAGATACGTACTTGCGTAAATTTACGCTTACTTACTTCCCGACTTATCTGTTAGTTGTAAGAGACTTAATTTTTTTGAGATTGTTTTTGGATAATTTTCAAATCCTTTCCTCATTGGGGAAAGGATTTTTTTTATAGGACTAATGGCATTTTTATTTTAAAGAAAAAATGTAAGTTGTTGATTTTTAGAAATTTAATAGATGTATTTTAGGAATCAACCTTTTTGTAAGATTAAAAGTCTTTTAAGAATATGATTTAAGTCATGGATTTTGTTAAAAAAAAAGTTGTTAAAATTATATTTTATTTAAAAAAAGCTGTACATTTGTATCAACAAAAACACAATAATTCAAAAACAATCTCATTTACTCCTTAGTTTTAGCTAAGAAAGTATTCGATAAAGCATATTAAAAGACTGATTTAATATAGTCAACAAGATTTTATCAGAGCAGTTTTAATATATACGACTGGTAGCAATACAAAAATGTAAAGCTATCCTTTAGTAAAGTAATAAATTCCTCTATTTAATATAAAATACTATTTAACTTTGAAGCTCTGAGACCCCAGCCGAAACTGGGGTTTTTTCATGTTTATACTTTAGCGTAGTTGTTGCGTTATGGTAGCAATTTCGGCTTCTACGTCAATACTAGAAGCGAGTTGTTGAAGCTGTTTTAACAGATTAGTCAGAAATTTTTGGTGGGCTTCGCTATGAGGGTTGAAAGCTTTGTGCATTAAGCCTTTTTGGATATGCTGCCAACGAGGAATAAATGCTAGTAGTTTATCACTAAAGAACTGTTGGCTAAATTTATCAAAAATATAAGCTTCTGCCACTTCATTGGGATGAATCATGTCGGCTTTGTAAAACCGATAATCACGCAAATCGTCTAGCATGATTTCATACGCAGGAAAATAACGTACATTGCTGTAATCGGTTTCGAGATAATGGCAAGCTGCTCGCAAGATAGACTTCGACAACTGGTTTTCAGGTATTCCATCTTTGGTATGTCGCACGGGCGAAACCGTAAGCACTATTTGTATTTGAGGATTGATGGCTGTTAAACGCTGGTGCAATTGGGCAAATCCCCGACAAATATCTTTTACACTCAAAAGTGTTTTTTCAAATAAATGAGCAGGCATTTTATGGCAATTTGCCACAAAAGTAGGCGTTTCTTGTAGTTTATAAGCAAAGGCTGTTCCGAAAGTAATAATCAGCAAATCAGTGTTTTGTGTATTTTTTTCTGATAAACAACTCATTAATTTACTTTGTAAAGCAGCTTGAGAATCACCATAAAATTTTGAGTGAAAATCGTAGTGAAACCAGCCTTGAGCATTGGCAACAAACAGGCGTTCGTCGGGCTGTTGGTAAAGTGGGTCGAGTAGTTTGAAAATAGCAAGAGGATTAAACAACGTGCCAAAAGGATTGACCACCGTTGGAATTTTCAGTTGTTGCATCGCTGTGCCTATCACATCGGAAAAGCACGACCCCACTGTAAGCACACGAGATTGGTGCGTAATTTTATGTGGATAATCGGCGATAGGGAAGGAAGTTCTAAATTCCATGATTCAAGGTTTTATAACAAATGCTGGTAAAATTGTGACAAAATACGCCAAGAAATAAACAATTAATACAGTTTAAAAAAAAATCAATAAAATAAGTATAAATACTTATTGTTGTTTGAGTATTTTTACTAAATTTGCATCAAGTTAATTGTAAGATTTTAACGGAGCAAAGAGCCTGAACGCCCCCTTTACGTTCAGGCTCTTTTTGTTGTGATGACACCTAGGAAATTCCTTTCGATGGCGACTTTTCATTATTGCAATTTTTTGCAAAACCTCGCTTTTTTCTCTCTTTCTTTCCGCCACTAATTAAACCGTCAGTACAAAAAAAGACATAAGTTGTAGCAAAGTGCTGATATTCAGGTATATAATGAGCCATGCCTTATGGATGGACGAAACATTTTGTCTAACCTTTCTGAAACGTTACTAAGTATATGTACTTAATTATCAATAATTCACGCCAGAAGGTAATAATTCATACCAAGAATCGAGGGAAGGTTAAGGCATTTTTTTTAAATTTGACATTTATTGCAAATTTTTGCAATCTGTTGTTTTTAATTAGAAAGAAACACAGATATTGGTACAGTTTTTAATAGAAACTATATACATACAACAAAAAATTAATTGAGCAGTCGAAACTCATACGAGTTTACACATAATCAATCTTAAAAAAATAGCAAGTATTATCCCTTTCAAAATTATGAGTAAAGCAGTTAGTGCTGAAAAGCTAAGATTAAAAACCCGAGTTGATAACAAAGGATGGAAAAAGTGGGGACCTTATTTGTCGGAAAGGCAATGGGGAACAGTACGAGAAGACTATTCGCCTCACCAAGATGCTTGGAACTGCGTAACGCACGACATGGCAAGGTCTAAGGCTTATCGTTGGGGCGAAGAAGGGATTGCAGGGATTTCTGATAACAAGTCGTACATCTGTTTTGCCTTGGCTTTTTGGAACCACAACGACCACATTTTGAAAGAACGATTCTTTGGTTTGACAGGCAACGAATCGAATCATGGCGAAGACGTGAAAGAAATCTACTATTATTTAGATTCAACGCCTACGCACTCGTACATGAAGATGCTTTATAAGTATCCGCAAAATGCCTTTCCGTATTCAAAATTAGTAGAGGAAAGTCGCAAGCGTTCGAGATTAGAGGCTGAGTACGAACTTTTAGACACAGGTGTATTCGACAAAGACGAATATTTTGACATTGTAATTGAATACGCAAAATCGGACGAGCAAGATATTTTAATCAAAATAACGGCACATAACCGCAGCGACAAACCCGCTCCGATTACCCTTTTGCCAACCATTTGGTGTAGAAATACGTGGTGTTGGGGCTATGAAAATTTCAAGTACAAGCCCATTCTTACGGGGATTTCAAACAAAGTAATCGAAGTAGATAACAAGAGCGTTGGGCATTATAAATTGTACTGCGAGAAAGCTGATGAGTTGTTGTTTTGCGAAAACGAAACCAACTTTCAACGCCTCTACAACGTAGCCAATCCGACTCCTTACACCAAAGACGGCATCAACGATTATATCGTCAACAAAAACAAAGCGGCCGTCAATCCCAACAACATTGGTACGAAAGCGGCGGCACGTTATACCAGAGTCGTCAAAGCTGGCGAAAGCGTAACTGTACGCCTGCGGTTGTCGGACCACTCGATTTCAGAGCCTTTTGGCGGTTTTGAAGACGTAGTAGAAAAGCGTATCAGAGAAGCCAATATTTTTTACGATGAATTACAGCAAAACGTCAGTTCGCCAGAATTGAAAATGATTCAGCGTCAGGCGTATGCAGGGATGCTTTGGACAAAACAATGGTATTATTACAACGTAAACGAATGGATAAAAGGCGACCCTTCGATGCCCAAGCCATCGGGCAATAGAAAGCATGGGCGTAATGCAGGCTGGCGACACATGTACGCCGCCAACATTTTGTCGATGCCCGACAAATGGGAATATCCTTGGTTTGCCGCATGGGACTTGGCCTTTCATACCATTCCCTTGGCACGCCTCGACCCCGATTTTGCCAAGCGACAATTGGCGGTTGTATTGCGTGAGTACTATATGCACCCCAACGGACAAATTCCAGCCTATGAATGGTCGTTTTCGGACGTAAACCCACCCGTACATGCGTGGGCTACTTGGCGAGTGTATGAAATAGATAAAGAAATGAATGGTAAAGGAGATGTGGGCTTTTTGGAACGCATTTTCCATAAATTACTCCTTAATTTTACTTGGTGGGTAAATCTCAAAGACGAAGGCGGCAACAATATTTTTGGTGGGGGCTTCTTGGGAATGGATAACATCGGGGTATTCGACCGCTCGGCTACCTTGCCTACAGGCGGACGCTTGGAGCAAGCCGATGGTACGGGTTGGATGGCCATGTATAGCTTGAATATGCTTCGGATTGCCTGCGAAATTGCCGTGGAACGCCCAGTATATCAAGACATGGCATCGAAGTTTTTTGAACACTTCTTGCACATTGCAGGTGCGATGCAAGCGCTGGGAGGCGACGATATAAGTCTTTGGGACGAAGAAGACCAGTTTTATTATGATATGCTTCATTTGCCTAACTCGAAGAGTATTTTGTTGAAAATCAGGTCGATGGTTGGGTTGATTCCGCTTTTTGCTGTAGAAGTACTTACGCCAGAAATGCTAGAAAAGCTCCCCGACTTTAAGCGAAGAGTAGATTGGGTATTGGCCAACCGCACCGATTTGGCCAATTTGATTTCACGCTGGTACGAGCCAGGTAAAGGCGAAAACCGTTTGTTGGCTATTTTGAGAGGACACCGCATGAAGATGATTATGAAACGGATGTTTGATGAAAATGAATTTTTATCAGAACACGGCGTTCGTTCCTTATCGAAATACCACCTCGAAAATCCGTATCAATTCAAAGTACACAACGAAGTATTCAGGGTTGATTACACCCCAGCAGAATCGACGGGAAGTATGTTTGGCGGAAACTCCAATTGGCGAGGCCCCATTTGGATGCCGATGAACTTTTTATTGATAGACTCCCTGTTGAAGTTCCAGTCGTATTACGGCAACGATTACGAAGTAGAATATCCGACCAATTCGGGGAATATGGTCAGTATCAAATATGCGGCTTTAAGTTTGGCAGAACGTTTAATAAAATTATTCACGACCAACGAGCAAGGCGAGCGACCCATGTATGCCAATTATGAGAAAATGCAAAAAGACCCTCATTTCAAAGACTTATTGCTCTTCTACGAATACTTCCACGGCGACGACGGCAAGGGCTTGGGTGCAGCACACCAAACGGGCTGGACAGGTCTGGTAGCCGAATTGATTTTGATGGTTTCAACAGCCAACAAAGCTGAATTAAAAGAAAGCGTATAGTGTAGCAAAACGAATCGTGACAAGGGTGCTAAAGGTTTGAATCTTTAGCACCCTTGTTTTTTATAGGCACTACCGAACCACCTGCATGCTAAACTTAATCGGATATTGTGGCTTTTCGTTGAAAGCACGAGCGTTTTTGATTTGATCAACAACGCTCATGCCTTCTTCTACTTCTCCTATTACGGTATAAATGCCATCGAAATGCTTGGCTTCTTCGGCATCGGTGACAATAAAAAATTCGCTTGAAGAGGTGTCGTTATTGGGGTTGAGGCTTGTGTCATACTGGGCCATCGCTACTGCTCCTCTTTTGTGCCTGAATCGGGTGGTATCTACTTCGGTTGGTACGTCATAATCGAGCCTATCCATCCATTCTGCTCCGCCTTGAATGCCCGTAGCATAAATATTTCGATAAAAAAAACGCTCGTTGTAATAGCCTCCTTTGACCAGACGAATAAAATTGGCTCTATGCAGGGGCGTTTCGGTATATAAACGAATGGTAAAGTTTCCTATCGCAGTACTCACCAATACCTTATTTTCTGGATGTTCTTTCCCATATACGGTTAAGGTTTCTCTAACGTCTTTGTCAAATAAACGCATATCTTTTTTACAAGAAACAAATAAGCCTATAGCGCTCATAACCAAGATAAAAGTACGCAGATGATTCATACAATGCTTGTGCTGTTGAGATGATTATTTTTTCCTAAAATAATGACTTTGTTGTTGCATAGCTATCAAAGCCTTGCTGATTACTTCGGGGTGTTCCCAAGGAATAAAATGGCTTTGATTGGGTAGTATATGCACTGTTACGGATGATGCCTGCGTAAGTTGTTGTTGGGCAAACCGAACGTTGGCTACAGGCACAAGCTCGTCGGCAGTGCCATGAATAAGACACACCGGCTGCTTGATATTCCGCCACAAAGGTAGCATTTCTTCAAGAGATTTTTTCAAATATAAAAGCTCGTCGTTGGCGGCTCTCAATGCCGATGGTACAAGATAACGAATCGGGATGCTCTGTAAGGGTATTCTAAACCAACGTTCATCGGATTCGAGACTAGGTGAAACCGCCCCCGCAACCAGTACAATGCCATTGACAAGGGCTGGATAATCAATCGCTGTTCGGACAGCTACCGCAGCCCCAAGCGAATGCCCCACGACCACAATGGGCAAACCTTTGGCTTGGTATGTATGCAAAACAGGTGCTATAAATTGCACTTGTTTTTGTATAGAGGCTTCTGCATTGCCTAAATCTGACTGTCCAAAACCGATGCGGTCAACGACGACCAATTGAAAATGCTTGAGCAAGGAGGTGTCTTGCATTACATCGACAAACGCCCCCCAAGCCCCTGGTGAGCCATGTATCAAAAGAGCTACGGGAAGACTGTCGTTGCCTATACTCACGTAATGAACAGGACGGTTTTGTACCAAAATAGTGTGATGTTGCAAGCGAAAAGGAAGATGTGCAAATTCGTCGTTGATTTCGCTATCCGATAAATCGAAGGTAAGATAAGGCGAGAGCAGTTGAGCAATGCACCAAAGCAAAAGGTAGCCCAACAAGATTTTTTTTGCAATATTTTTGAATGTATTCATGAAGCTTCTAAGGAAATTCTAATCAGATGTTAATGCCATTGTAAAGGTAAGAAGCGATTTTGCAATAAATCAATTTAATCCTTCTTATCGCACATGAATACCTATATAATTTTGTTGTTATTGGCGGGCGGAGTGATATTGTCATACATTTTTCATATCATTGCTCAAAAGTTTTCGATACCTTCGGTACTCTTATTGTTGGGTACAGGTATAGCTTTGGGGCGTTTTGTGGATACAACCTTGGTATCGCCTTCCTCTATCGCCAAAATGGTAGAAGTGCTGGGTGTCATAGGCTTAATGATGATTATTCTCGAAGCGAGTCTCGACCTTACCCTCACCCAAGCTAAAACCAGAATGGTGCTACAAGCACTGGGCTCGGCTTTGGTTATTTTATTGTTTTCGTCTTTGACTATTGCTTGGATTATTCAATTTTCGACGGGCGAAGGTTTTAGAAGTTGCTTGATTTATGCAACGCCTCTTTCTATCATTAGTAGTGCGATTGTCATTCCAAGTGTAGAACGCATCGCTCCCGACAAACGAGAGTTTATCATTTACGAGGCTTCTTTTTCAGATATTTTCGGCATCTTATTTTTCAACTATTTGGTTGCCGATGGCGAGCTCTCTGTAGGGACGGCATTTGCCTACTCGTTCAATATGCTTTGGGCATTGTCACTCACGGCTTTGGTTGCCTTACTGTTGGTTTTTTTATTTGCCAGAATAGAGCAGCACCTCAAGTATTTTCTCCTGTTTGCGGTGTTATTGCTTTTATACGCAGGTGGAAAACTGTTACATTTACCATCATTATTGATTATCTTATTTTTTGGCTTATTAATCAACAACAGGCATTTAATCAGACCCAGTTTTATTGTAGAAGGGATTCCTGCTACAACTTTTGTTGAAATTGAAAAACACCTCAAATCTATCACTGCCGAAACGGCTTTTTTAGTACGAACGTTTTTCTTTTTATTATTTGGTTATACCATTTCAATAGAAGTTTTTACCCAAAAAGAAGTGTGGATTATAGGTTCGTTGGTCGTAATGGCACTGTTATTTATTAGATTTGTATATCTGAAATATATACAACTCCGAACGCACCTATTACCAGAATTGTTACTCATGCCACGAGGCTTAATCACAATTTTGTTGTTTTATAGTATTCCTTCGGCATTTAAGTTGCAGGTTTTTAATGAAGGCATTTTATTTTTTGTAATATTGGCAACAAGTTTATTGATGATGCTGGGGGTAATGGTCGCCGATAAACAGCAAGTAACGCCTAATCATATTTAATATACCAACTATCTTATTATAATTTACGATGAAAATACTGGTTGTTGAAGATGAACCAAAAACCCTTCACGCCATTAGGCAGGGTTTAGAAGAAAATAGCTACGAAGTTGACATTGCTTATGATGGCCTCATTGCCAAACAATTGGCCATAAGAAATAGTTATGCTCTAATTATCACAGACGTGATTATGCCGGGCTTGAATGGCTTTGGTCTGACCCGAGAGCTGCGAGAAAAAGGCGTACAAACGCCTATTTTATTGCTCACAGCCCTTGGCGAAACCGAAGATAAGGTACATGGCTTTGATGCGGGTGCGGACCAATATTTGGTCAAGCCTTTTCAATTTGTAGAACTATTGGCAAGGGTTCGTTCCTTGACAAAACGAAGTACAGGTGCTTTACTGACGCACCAAGTATTACGCTTTGAAGACCTCGAATTGAACCTAGAAACCAAAGTTGTAACACGCCAAGGACAGGCAATTGACCTTACTGCCCGAGAATTTACCTTGCTAGAATACCTCATGCGTAATCAAGGAAGAGTGTTATCGAAGGTGCAATTGGCCGAAAATGTATGGGAAATAGGTTTCGATACAGGTACTAATTTTGTAGAAGTTTATATCAATTATTTACGTAAAAAAATAGATAAACGCTTTGATACTAAGCTTATACATACCGTTTTTGGTATGGGCTACGTATTGAAAAAAGAGGCATAAATATGAAATTTAGGCTTAGTCTTACGATACGATTTATCTTGATTGTTTCCCCCATACTCTTGGCAGTGTTGGGGGGTATTTATTTATATGCCAACTATTATTTGACAGACCATTTTTACCAAAGACTTAGAAATCACGCTAGTACAACTGGTGAATTTTTGTTGGTGGTTGACGAAGTAGATTCTACGCTGTTACGTAAACTGAGCGATAGAAACCGCAATGCCCTCACAGAAGAAAGTATTTCGGTTTTTGATAAAAAAGGAACACCAATTTTTAGTACAACAGGCATCGACAGAATACCGCTAGAGGCTCGATTGTTGAATCAAATTCAAGTAGAAAAAGAACTTCGCTTTAAATATAAGAATTACCACGCCATCGGCCTTTACTTTGAACATGGTGCCGAACCTCATTTTATCATCGGAAGTGCCATTGACGACTATGCCCAAGAGTTTTTAGCAGGCTTGCGTATCATTATGTCTGTCTTGTTTTTGATAGTGATTACTTGGGTTTCGCTGGCAGGGTGGTATTATTCGGGTAAAGCCATTGCACCTATTGGTACAATTGAGCATAAACTAACGTCGATTGTGCCACAGAATATGCACTTACGGCTCGAAAGAAGTAAGAATGACGACGAAATAGATAAGCTATCGCATACCATTAATCAATTGCTCGACAGGGTCGAAGAAACCTTCATGCTGCAACGAATGTTTGTGTCGAATGTGTCCCATGAATTGCGTAATCCACTTACCAAGATGTCGTCGCAACTGGAGGTAAGTTTGCTAAAGCCTCGCAGTACGGACGAGTATCAAAAAACGATTTATTCGGTACTAGATGATATTCAAGAGTTGATTGCCTTAACCCAAAACTTGCTCAAACTTACCCAAGTAGATAATTCAAAAAAAGAGTTATTGGTAGAAGTAGTGCGGATAGACGAATTACTGTGGGAATGTCGCACAGTGATTGTTAAAAGTAATGCCTTGTATCAAGTAGAAATGGCCTTAGACGATTTGCCTGAAGACCCCGACAACCTGTGTGTGTTGGGCAATTATGCCTTGTTAAAAACGGCAGTATCTAATTTAATCGAAAATTCCTGTAAGTTTTCGTATGATAAAAAAGCCACCATTCGACTGAGCTATACCAACAATACCATTGAGATTCATGTGGAAGATAAAGGCGTGGGCATCAGGTCGGCGGAACTGTCATATATTTTCCAACCATTTTATCGCAGTAGCCAAACCAGCGAGGTGAAAGGCTACGGTATTGGTTTGTCGTTGGTAGAACGCATCGCTCGGATGCACAGTGGTCGGGTAGAAGTGACCTCTGTACCAGAAGTAAGCACCTTATTCTCCTTAATTTTACCTTCTTATGCAAATTCTAATTAAATTCTAATATCTATCTAAGCTTGTTTTAAAATTGCTTTGCCAACTTTGTAGCGGAAAGAGAAATATATGTTGAAGTTTAATGAAGTCTTGGGGCTGACAGATGTAAGATAAGAGCATTTCCTTTCGTCTTATATCTCGGTTGCCCCTCTACTTCTTCGTTTTACGAAGATTTTAAAGAAATAAAGCCCATAGCTTCTTGCCATTTGCTTACTATTATTTTAATAATTAACATAAACTACATACAAACCATACTTATCGACTCGTATTACTTTTAGACCAATATAGATTTAATCAATTCTATCTTTCAATAATATTGCGATTGTTTAGCAAAAAGGCTACCAGATGATTTGGTAGCCTTTTTCTTTGTGCATTATGTGAAAATTCTATGCGTGCGTAGCCGTGCGTTTACGCATATAAAAGTATAGTCCAACAAAAGCTACAACGAGAATAATAGGGAAAATAGCCATATTGTCTAAAGTAGCTTGTCCGGCTGTTAGCTCTGCCACGTCGCCAGTTAAGCCAGCAGCGGCGGCTTTTGCTTTTTCTTCATCTAACCAAGCACCAATGATGGGTTGGAAAATAGAAGTAGAAAACATACCCATACCACCCATAATAGATAACCCAAAGGCACCTGTACGAGGAAGGTTTTCAGCAACAAAACCAATCATGGTAGGCCAAAAATAGCAAACTCCGATGGCGAAAATTACCGCAGAAACATATACCATAGCACCAGTAGCTTGGCTCATCAATATTACGCCAACAGTAGCAAATACAGCAGAAGCCAATAAAACGCCTGTTGGATTGATAGAGTGAACAATTGGGCCAGCAAAGTAGCGGCCAACAGCCATAAGCCCTGTTACTAATGCTAAAATAATCATCGGACTTGCCCCTGCTTTACCAAGTACTGGTCCAATCCACTGTTCTGGTCCAAATTCTGAGATAGCCGTTAATGCCATACAAGCCAACATAAAAATGTATAAAGGAGAAAGCATTGCTTTGAAGTTCTCGCCAGTAGAAGCTGCTCCTTCGTCTTGGCTTGATGGAAATGCCTGTCCGAAAAACAAAAACGCATAACCAAGAGCAGGAATAAGAATCGCTCCGATTTGCAATTGCCAGCCTAGGTTGGCAGAAGTCATAAATTGAGAAAGTAAGCTACCGATTACGATACCGCCAGGAAACCACATGTGAAAACGGTTCAACATCTTTGTTTTTTCGTTTCCTTCATACATATCCGAAATCATAGGGTTACAAGCGGCTTCTACAGTACCATTACCAAAGCCTACAAAAAACGTAGAAATAAGGAGCGTCCAGAAACCACCTGAAAAAATGGTCATAACTAAGCCTAATACGTGTGTAATGAAAGCTACCCAAATGATTTTTTTAGGCCCAAGTGCATTGTACAAAGGCCCTCCGATAATCATAGCGATAGGGAAACCCAAAAAGGCCATTTGATTGACGTATCCGAGTTCTTGGGCTGAAAGTTTAAATTCTTCTCCGAGCTGGGTGAGTACGCCAGCACGAATACCGAAAGCCATTGCTGTAGTGATAAGCGCAAAACAACTTCCGAGGAAAAGCTTGTCACGATTAATTGTTTGGGACATAATTGATTAGGGTTTATGATTAATAAAGGGGATAATGTTCTTGCTTTTTTCTAATTTCGACTAGAAAAAATGCACGCCAAAAAAACAAAAAGATTTTCGTATTTACTAGATGACTTTGTAATAATTTTCATTAAAATTTGTAAGAAATCATTACAGAGCAGTTTAATATTCATAAAATGCTTTTTAAATTCGGCTTTGAAATCAATATTTTGCCTCCAACCAATCGGGTTAAAGAGCTTCGTTAGGGCTTGTTTGCCTACTTGTAGCTGTAAAACCTTGTATCATTATGGGTACGGAAGGCTGCTTGGGTACGACAATGTAACAAAAATAGTCTGTATCTGAAAAAAGAATGTACCGTTTACTAAGTTTTGTAAAAAATTACCGATAAAGCAGTTTAAGTTTGCAAAAGTGCAATAAAATAGCTTTGTGCCTTGTTACGTACTGGTGCAAACGGTCAACTCAATAATAGTGTAACCCCAGAACAGCCCTTGGTGCTGTGTCTAAAATCCAATGTTAATTTATAAAAATGGCTAGAAAAATCAGAATGGGCATGATTGGAGGCAGTTTAGATGCCTTCATTGGTGCAGTTCACCGCAGAGGTGCGGCACTTGATGGTGAAATTGAATTGGTATGCGGAGCGTTCAGCTCAAACCCCGAAAAATCAAAAGCTACTGGCGAAGCCTTGTATCTTCCTGCCGAACGGGTGTATGCTTCTTACGAAGAAATGATTTTAAAAGAAAAGGAATTGCCCGAAGGCGAACGCATGGACTTTGTGTCTATTGTAACGCCCAACCACGTGCATTTCCCTGCGGCTAAGTTTGCTATCGAAAATGGCTTCCACGTAGTAATGGATAAGCCTATTACTTTAACGGTAGAAGAAGCAAAAGAACTAGCGGTAATTATCGAACAATCAGGCTTGCTTTTCGCTCTTACGCACAATTACACGGCTTATCCGATGGTCAAAGAAGCTCGTCAGATTATTAAATCGGGACAAATCGGTCAGATTCGTAAAGTGATTGTAGAATACCCCCAAGGTTGGCTCTCGCAATTGGTAGAAGCGACCGGACAAAAACAAGCAGCTTGGCGTACCGACCCTGCTCGCAGTGGTGCAGCTGGCGGCGTGGGCGACATCGGAACGCACGCCGAAAACTTAGCCGAATATATCACTGGCTTGAAAATCACAGAATTATGTGCCGACCTCACCATTTTTGTGGAAGGCCGTTTGCTCGACGACGATGCCAATATCTTGTTGCATTTCGATAACGGTGCTAAAGGTATTTTACACAATAGCCAAATCTGTAATGGTGAAGAAAACGACTTGAACATACGTGTATATGGTGAGTTTGGAGGCTTGAAATGGCGACAAATGGACCCTAATACCTTGATTTTGACCAACCAAGAAAACGGCTCTCGCATCATCCGCACAGGCGTAGGCAATCTTTCGCCTCATGCCCAAGCACATACCCGCCAGCCAGCAGGCCACCCAGAAGGCTATATCGAAACTTTTGCCAGTTTATACCGCAACTTCGCGTATGCACTCAGAGCCAGATTAGGAGCAGAAAGTAAATCTGGTGCCGCTGGTGGGCTTGGCAAAGGTACAGGCTTAGACGGCTACGACCCGGATATTTATGATTTCCCTGGCGTTGAAGAAGGCTTACGTGGCATGGGCTTTATCAATACGGTGGTGAAGTCGGCGGCATCGGAAGGCAAATGGACAAAGTTTGAAATCTAAGTAATGATGTAGCATTAAGTGCTAATGCAAAATTGTGCATTAGTATTGTGATTTTCAAAAACTTAAATTGCTGAAAATCACAATACTAATCAATAATTCACAATGTTGCGTTGATACTTAGGCTAGGTTTTTATATATCTGTTATCCGTAAATCAAAGGTATAGCCAAAATCAATTTTTGTACAATCAATTGATCCTTTACATTGGCGTTTTACGGATAACGGATACACAGATAACCGATAACGTATCCATCCTTCTTATCGCCATTAGGTGTCAATTTCAATTCCGTTTACTATTTTTGTACAACTTGTTAATTATTGTTCATTGTACACGACCCTGTCGATAATTAACCAATAGAACATTTTTTTACTGTATAATTATATCCCAAAAAACAAATCAACTGCTCATGTCAAAAATTAAAGTTGGTGTTGTCGGTACTGGTTTTATCGGTCCGGCACATATCGAAGCGTTAAGAAGACTCCCCAATGTAGAAGTTACAGCCCTTTGTGAAGTAAACATCGAATTAGCTACGGCTAAAGCTGCCCAATTGGGTATCGAGCGTCCTTGTACGTTTGAACAACTGTTGGCGATGGAAGATATTGCTTGTGTGCATATTTGTACGCCTAATTTCTTGCATTACTCTCAATCGAAAGCGGCTTTGTTGGCTGGTAAGCACGTGGTTTGCGAAAAACCATTGGCGAAAGATTTACATGAAGCAGAAGAATTGGTTGCTTTAGCAAAAGAAACAGGTTTGGTGAATGCGGTTCATTTCAACTTACGTTATTATCCTTTGGTTCGCCAAATGAAAACTATGCGTGAAAAAGGCGATTTGGGCGAAGTATATTCGGTGTTGGGTTCGTATTTGCAAGATTGGTTGTTTTACGAAACTGATTACAACTGGCGTTTAGAACCAGATAAATCGGGCGATTCTCGTGCTATTGCCGATATTGGCTCGCACTTGATGGACATTATCGAGTACATCACTGGCTTGAAAACGGTAGAAGTAATGGCCGATTTCAATACGATTCACAAAACTCGTAAAAAGCCTTTGAAACCAGTAGAAACGTACTCAGGCAAAATGCTTCAACCAGAAGATTATGCCGATGTACCTATTAACACGGAAGACCACGCCAACGTATTATTGCGTTTCGACAACGGCAACCGTGGTTCAGTAACGGTTTCGCAAGTTTCGGCGGGTCGTAAAAACCAATTGAAATTAGAAATTTCGGGTTCAAATAAAACTTTTGCTTTCAACTCAGAAGCACCAAACGAAATCTGGATTGGTAATCGTGATGGTTACAACCAGTCGTTGATGCGTGACCCTTCTTTGGCATACCCAGAAGCAAGAGCAATTATGACATTCCCGGGTGGTCATAACGAAGGCTTCCCTGATACTTCTAAACAATTGTTCAAAGAAGTATATGCAGCCGTAGCAGAAGGCAAACAACCAGAAAATCCGACATTCCCAACTTTTGCGGATGGCTATAGAGAATTATTAATCTGCGAAAGAATCCTCGACAGCCACAGAAGCCAAAGCTGGACGAAGGTATAATATTTAGTGAGTTGTGAATTAGTGAGTTAGTGAATATTTTAGTAGCATTCATTAATTCACAGCTCATTCTTTTGAACTACACTTAAACAGAAGATAGATGGAAAATAGTCATACACAACATGAATTTGCAGAAAGAATGTTCCAAAGAATTAAAAACTTTGGACTCAGATGTATTCCTGTATGTGATGAACTATTTTCGAAATCTTTATCTGCTAAAAATATTGCTCGACAATTAGCTCGTTCGTCAGCATCTTCAGTTGCAAACTATCGAGCTGCAAGAAGAGCCAGAAGTAATAAAGAGTTTTTTGCAAAATTAAGTATTGTCATCGAAGAACTTGATGAAAGTATATTTTGGTTGGAATATTCAATTGATGCCAACTTTTTCCATGAAGCAAAGCTAAAAAGCTTAATGGATGAAGGACATGAAGTTTTGAAAATTCTTTCAAAATCCAGAAAAACAACAGGAGAATTATTGAAAAAAAAGGGTATTGACTCTTAACTCACTCATTCACAACTCACAATTTTTCATGAAAACAATCAAAGGCCCTGCTATATTTTTAGCACAATTTTTAGATAATACTGAGCCATTTAATTCGCTTGATTCTATCACTTCTTGGGTAGCTGATTTGGGCTACAAAGGCGTACAAATCCCTACTTGGGATACTCGTGCAATCGATTTACAATTGGCTGCCGAGTCGAAAACGTATTGCGATGAGTTGAAAGGAAAATTGGCGGATAAAGGTATCCAAATCACCGAACTTTCGACGCACTTGCAAGGACAGTTGGTGGCAGTAAACCCTGCTTACGATGTGATGTTCGACGGCTTTGCTCCAGATGCAGTAAAGGGAAACCCCAAAGCTCGTACCGAATGGGCAGTGCAACAATTGAAATGGGCGGCAAAAGCTTCTCAGAACTTAGGTTTGAACGCTCACGCTACTTTCTCTGGTGCTTTGATGTGGCATACGGTTTATCCTTGGCCACAACGTCCTGCTGGTTTGGTAGAACAAGGCTTCACCGAATTGGCTAACCGTTGGTTGCCTATTTTGGATGCTTTTGAAGACGCTGGCGTAGACCTTTGCTACGAAATTCACCCAGGCGAAGATTTGCATGATGGTGTTACTTTTGAAATGTTCTTAGAAAAAGTAGGCGGCCACAAACGTGCCAACTTGCTTTATGACCCATCGCACTTTGTATTGCAGTGCTTAGATTATTTGCAATACATTGATTTCTATCACGAAAGAATCAAAATGTTCCACGTAAAAGATGCTGAATTTAATGCTACGGGCAAACAAGGCGTTTATGGTGGGTATCAATCGTGGGTGAATCGTGCAGGACGTTTCCGTTCTTTGGGCGATGGACAAGTAGATTTTGGTTCTATTTTCTCGAAACTAACCCAATACGGCTACGATGGCTGGGCGGTGTTAGAATGGGAATGTGCTATCAAAGACCCTGTTCAAGGTGCAACAGAAGGAGCTCCATTTATCGCTTCACACATCATCCAAGCTACGTCTAAAGTATTCGACGACTTCGCTGGCGGTGGTGCAGATATTGAATTGAATAAGAAAATTTTGGGAATCTAATTTGATTTGGAATTTCGGAAATACAAAAACCCCACAGCCCTGCAAGGGCGTTATCTGTCAACAATGGGTAATGCCCATTGAAGAAGGCGAAAATGAAAATCCCATAGCCCTGCAAGGGCGACATCTATCAACAATGGGTAATGCCCATTGAAAACGTGAACCCTCATATTCACATGAACGTCTTCCACATCTCATAACCACACGCCACAGCACAGGGTGTTACCCTGTGCTGTGGGATTTCGCCCTTTCAGGGCTGGGCATAGTAGGGTAGCGGTAGCACAAGGCTTTGCCATGTGTTGATAAATGTCGCCCTTTCAGGGCTGGGCATGGTAGCACAAGGCTTTGCCATGTGTTGATAGATTTCGCCCTTTCAGGGCTGGGCATGGTAGGGTAGCGGCGGCACAAGGCTTTGCCATGTGTTGATGGATTTCGCCCTTTCAGGGCTTGGGTTGGTAGCTGGGAACAGTATTTTTTTATTTTTATAAAAAAATACTGTTTTAATTGTGAAAATTATAATATAACTTCACATTTGTTGAAATTGTTAATATAAATTCTGGATTTATAATGATACACTGTGCCAATCGTATCATAAATCTTGATATATAAAATCCACATTCTTCAATCACAAAATCCCATGCGACTTTTCCACTCCGAATCTGAAATAGAATCTTTAATCGAAAAATTCAATACTTGTACCTTGCCTCTTGAGGCTTGGACGCATGAGGCTCATTTGGCAATGGGTGTTTGGTATCTGCGTCAATACAACCTTACGCAGGCGATGCTGTTGGTGCGACAAAGAATTATTTTGTTCAATAGCTCGGTGGGGGGAGTTGTGAGTTTTGAAAGAGGCTACCACGAAACGCTTACGTGGTTTTGGTTGAAAACGGTGGAGGCTTTTCTGGATAGTTTTGGTAGAGATAAAGCATTACTTGATACGTGCAATGCTTTTCTCGGTAGCGAATACGCCTTGCGTGACAGGGCTTTGTTATTTTACCAAAAAGAAGAAATTATGTCGCTGGAAGCACGGACATTTTTGATGATGCCTACCAATACTTCCCGCCCTTTTTGAGTATGAGTTTGACCCCTCGAATGGTAATTTGAATGTGTGCCAAAATTGCCCCAAACAAACCAAAATGCTTTTTGAGTACTTCGTAACGGTCGATTAAAGAGCGTTTCAGTTGTTTGTTTGAAATACCACCAACCAAATATTTTGCCACAACAATATCCAAAAACTGTACTTTTTTCGCTCGTTTCAAACAAGTAATTTCCCAATCCACATCGGCACTGAGGTTATCTTCTAAGTAAAATGGAGCGATGGATTTACGGGCAATAAAAGCCTGATGACAAACCAACATTCCCAAATTCATGTCTTGCCATGTAAGGTTTTTAGGTAAACGATGGGGCGTAATTTCCGAACGTAAACCTTGAATTGTGCCATTTTCTTCTACAAAATACGTATCGCCATAAAACACATCGGCGTTGGTTGCTGCCAAAGATTGCATAAAAGTTGCTACTACTTCACTATCGTTGATTTCGTCGCCAGCGTTCATAAACCAAACAAAGTCGCCCGAAGCCAAACGCAAACCTTTGTTCATGGCATCGTACAAACCTTTGTCGGGTTCAGACACCAATAGGTTTACTCTTTCGCCGTAGGCTTTGGCAATGGCTAAGGTTGCATCTTTCGATTTTCCATCAATGATAATGTACTCAAAATCTTGGTTCGATTGAGCCACAATACTCTCGATGGTTCTTTTCAGAAAATATTCGGCATTATAAGTAATGGTAATAATACTTAGTTTTATCATAATGATTCATATAAAGCTTGGTACTGTTGGGCTACGACTTCTTCGGCATAAGTTGAAACAACTTTTTTTCTTGCATTTTTACAAAGTGATTCATAATCAGCTTGATATAATGTCCAGAAAATGCCTTTTGCCAGTCCTTCGGCCGATTTGAAAGGAGCTAAATAGCCATTTTGTTGATGCTCAATCATTTCAGGAATGCCTCCCGTTTCAAAGCCAACAACGGGCGTTCCGCAGGCCAAAGATTCCATAATAGTATTGGGCAAATTATCTTCTAAAGACGAAATCACAAATACCGAAGCCGCCGAGTACGCCAAGGAAATGGTTGCTAAGTCGGAAAGTTTACCTAAAGCATTTACTTTAAAAGGTAAGTTTTCAAAATCACTGGCTTGAGTTTGTCCGAAAATAATGAGTTCAACTGCCTTGTTATCAACCGAATATTCCTTTTTCAAAATCTCTAAAGCTTCTTTGAAATAAGCAAATCCTTTCCGAACGTCGCTGATTTTGGCCGCCGCAAAAAGGATGTAGCGTTTGGTAGGGTCTAAGTGAAAATGCTGTTGTGCAATTGGCTTTTCGGTCGGCTTGAACAATGAAGTATCAATTGGGTTTGGAATCGAAACAATTTTCTTACCTTTTAATAAAGCACTCGTTTTCGCTTTTTCGGCCAACCATTGGCTACAAGCCACAACGCTGATATTGGCATTTTGCAATAGCTTTTGTTTGGCTTGCCAAACTTGGTTCGACAAATCGGTAGGGGAGGGTTTTTTCAGAAATTCACTGCAATTGCCACAGCTTTGTTGATACTGCGTACAAGCTCTTGAATAATGGCAGCCACCCGTAAAAAGCCACATATCGTGCAAAGTCCAAACAATGGGCTTTTGCGTTTCGATAAGTTTTTGGATAGCATCGAGCGAAAGAAAACCGAAGTTTATCCAATGCAAATGAATAATATCGCTTTTTTGAATCAAAGCATTCTGACTAATATCAATACCAATTTTTGCTTGTGAGAAGCTAAAACGTACTTGTTTGTTTTTTTCGTACCATACAAAGTGAAGTCGGTCGAAAGCAAAACGTAAGAATGCCCATTTTTGCTGCAACCAGTTGTTTACAATAGATACAACCAAAGGATGAGTTGTTTTTTTTTCTTGCACCAACAACCTCACATCATCATTTTGATGACGCAAAGCATTGAGCAATCGGTTGGCTGCAATGGCTGCTCCTCCGCCTGTGTCGGACGTACTGATAATGGTTACTTTCACTAGCATATTTTGGCTAAAAAATCACGTTGTCGCTTGGGCATTACAAGGGCAAAGGTACAAAAGCCGTTGTGATATTTGTTGGATAGCCCTAAAAAAAGCAAAGCCGAGGAGGCTTTGCTTGAGGATGTGTTATTTTTCTTTTTTAACGGTGGGGTACGTAATGCCGAGTTGTTCGAGGTAGGTTTTGTACTTCGTTGGGTCATAATAATATTTCGACATATCGGGCTTGAATTTCTCCATGATTTGTTTGTTTAGGTGAATAGCCGGTTTGTCTTTATCCGAAATCAGGGCTTCGTATTTTACGTCTTTGGTTTGTACGTTTTTGTAATATTCCCAAGCGTTTTTGATTAAATCAGGTTTTACGAGCATATCAAGCAGGGTAAGTGCTTCTACTTTTGCCCCAGCCGTAATGCCTTTGTGTGCAATAGGCGTTGCCATCGAAATGGCATTGGCCCAGTGGTGGCCGGGTAATCCGGGCATATTAGAAGGGTAGCGTAGCACCACGGTGGGGAGGTTCCAAGAAATGTCGGCAATGTCGTCGGAACCGCCGCCCATACTCACCAATACAGGCTCAATGGTGCTGTCTATTTTCATCGCCAAGCCGTTTTGTTCAGGCGATTTTAGTTCTTTTTGGGTTGCTTTCGCCAAGGTTTGGTCGGCTTCGCTCCATTGTGGTAGGCCAACTTTTTTGATGTGTTCAAATACATTTTCGGCAATAGGTTTGTTGAAATGCCCTGGCCAAGCACTTCCCAATACTTCGTAGCTCATGGTAGTGCCTGTCATCATGGCGGCACCTTTGGCGATGGTCACGCCTGCATCGTACAATTCTTTGATTTTCGGATAGGTTCTTTCTCTAAAATAATACCAAACCGAGGCTTTAGAAGGCACAACGTTGGGTTGGTCGCCACCGTCCACAATCACATAATGCGAGCGTTGCGAAGGGTACAAATGTTCACGTTTGTAGTTCCAACCGATGTTCATTAATTCAACGGCATCTAAGGCACTTTTGCCACGCCAAGGAGCACCAGCGGCATGGGCGGCTTCGCCTTCAAAGTTAAATTTGACCGACACCAAGCCATTGCCACCGTTGTCGCCCCAGTTTACGCCCAAATTAGAGCCTACGTGTGTAAAAATACAGGCATCAACATTTTTAAAGTAGCCATCTCTGATGTAAATGGCTTTTGTGCCAACGACTTCTTCGGCAACGCCGGGCCAGAGCATGAGCGTTCCTGAGAGCTTTTCTCTTTCCATGATTTTTTTGAGTACCAGAGCGGCTGTGAGGTTCAGGGCTTGTCCCGAATTATGCCCTTCGCCGTGTCCGGGTGCACCTTCCACAATGGGGTCGTGGTAGGCAACGCCGGGCTTTTGCGAAGCCTTCGGAATACAGTCGATGTCGGAACCAATGGCGATGAGCGGTTTGCCACTTCCCCACGTGGCTACCCATGCCGTTGGAATGCCCGCAATGCCTTTTTGAATGGTAAAACCTTCTTTAGCCAACAAATTGGTGAGGTAATTGGAGGTTTCAACTTCTTGAAAACCCAATTCGGCAAAGCTAAAAATCATGTCGTTGACTTGCTGGGAAAAGCTTTGTTTTTTGTCCACTTCTTCGATGATTTCTTTGCGAAGTTTTTCTAATTTTTTGGCATCAATCAGCAGATTTTCCTTGGGAGCTTCTGTTTTTTTACTTTGGGCAAAACTATTGGCTTGCCAAGTAATCATAATCAAAAAAAGAATAAATATGATTTTTCTCATACAATAAATAAAGTTTTAGTTTGTGACTTTTTAGGGTAATACACTGATTAAAAATAGACTAAGGATTTTTTTAAACTAAGGTAAAAATTGTATTATAAATATAAAATATCATTTGTGTATTCAATAGGCAAAAAACAAATTATTAAGATTTTTTCGCTTAAAAGCTACAAAACGATTATAAACAGCAAGCTTTTTTGAAAAAAAATGTGTATTTTTACAAAAAACCAGAAAAAAACCAAAAGTCGATTTTCTTCGTAGAGTATAGAGATAAATTGAACTTTTCTTAGAAAATACCCCGAAATTTGTGTTTTTTCCTAAAAAAAGTTAAAAACAGTGTTAATTGTCTGTAAATTATCGCAATTAATGCAATTTTTTTCTGAAAAATACTGTTAGTGAAGTATATAAACAAATTGTCTAATCTATAACCTAATTTACAACCATGAATATCTTTTTAACTGTACCCTTACTTATTTTGATGTTTTTAAACATAATTTACAACATTCGTGTGATTTTAAAAACATCGCAAGACTCAAAAATTATTGCTTTAATTGGCACGGGTCTTTATTTTGCTTGGATTCTTCAGAGCGTTTCTGAACATTTGCGGATGGTATCGGGTCAAGGTGTAATGCTTGACAAATCGTTGGTTTATGCGTTGTTTTCTTCGACGGCAGTTTATACATTTTTCTGCTGGGTAATCAGGATATTTGGAAGTACTTCAAAGTTTCGTCATGTACAAACGCCAACTGTAGAACAGTAAAATGTTTAAGGTGGTAGGGATAAAAGGCTAATAGCAATCTTGCTGTTGGCCTTTTTGCTTATGTAGGCCTTGGCGTTGCATAAGTAAACATTAAATTTCCCTAAACAAATTTTACTTTTTCTAGTAAATACAGTTAATTTGTGTGATTATATAGATTTAGTCTAAAAATGAATCTTCTCATGTCATGGTGTGTTTAAAAAATACCATATTCGTATTTTAACGCACCCAAGAGTACTGATACAATGCCATCGAACGCCAATTTAGAGTCTGTAAAAAAAATATTTACGGCATATTTAGAAAATAAAGGTCTAAGAAAAACGCCAGAGCGTTTTGCTATTTTAGAAGAGATTTACTCACGAGACGACCATTTCGATGTGGAAGAGCTATATATTTCGATGAAAAATAAGAAATATCAGGTTTCTCGTGCCACGGTCTATAATACGCTCGATGTGCTGGTAGAATGTGATTTGGTAGCCAAACACCAATTTGGTAGAAACATTGCCCAATACGAAAAATCGTATGGCCGTCGCCAACACGACCACCTCATTTGTACCGATTGCCACCACGTAACCGAATTTTGCGACCCTCGTGTACAAACCATTCAGTCGATGGTAGGCGAAATGTTGCAGTTCAATGTGATGCACCATTCACTTATTTTTTATGGCTCATGTACCAAAACCGACTGCGAGCATAAAAAGGCCTTACAACAGCAATTGTCTGTCAATAACGAATAGGCATTCATCCCGATAGCATTGCAAAACCCACAGGATCGCAATGCTATCGTTTTCCTACATGCCTGATTTTCTGCTGTATAATTGAGCAGATAGCCAATAAGCAAAATACGATACACTGTGCTTCTCTTAGCTCTTTTCTCAAATTTCCACTTACTTACCGTTTTTTTCTTTGAAGATTCCTTATCTTTGTCACTCATTTTGAACCACAGTCCGAATCAGGTCTGTAATTATTCGTAACTCTAAAAATACAGGCAAAAGTCTGTTTCACACAGTAATAAAAATGGCAGTAGATGTATTGTTGGGTTTGCAATGGGGCGATGAAGGAAAGGGTAAAATCGTTGACGTTTTAGCTCCCAAATACCAAGTAGTTGCTCGTTTTCAGGGTGGTCCGAACGCAGGACATACGCTCGAATTTGATGGTTTCAAGCATGTTTTGCACCAAATTCCTTCTGGAATTTTCCGTCAAGAAGTACAAAACATCATCGGAAATGGTGTCGTACTCGACCCTATCATCTTCAAGAAAGAAATCGAAGGTTTATTGGCTAAGTTCGACTTAGATGTAATGAAAAACCTTGAAGTATCGAAAAAAGCTTCAATCATTCTTCCTTCACACCGTTTGTTGGATGCCGCTTATGAGAAAGCCAAAGGAGATGCCAAAATTGGCTCTACTTTGAAAGGTATCGGTCCAACTTATACCGACAAAATTTCTCGTCAAGGACTTCGGGTAGGTGATATGATTTCGCCAAACTTCAAAGCTAAATACGATGCTTTGGTGGCTCGTCATAAGAGTATTTTGGATGTATATCAATTTGAATATGATTTAACGGAGGCAGAACAAGCGTTTTTTGAAGCCGTAGAATTTATGAAGCAGTTCAATTTGGTTGATTCTGAATATTCGGTAAATGACGCTTTACAAGCTGGTAAAACCATTTTGGCCGAAGGAGCACAAGGCTCTTTGCTCGATGTGGACTTTGGTTCGTATCCGTTCGTAACGTCTTCCAATACGGTTACGGCTGGTGCTTGTACTGGTTTGGGTGTTGCTCCAAAAAACATCGGCGAAGTGTTTGGTATTTTCAAAGCGTATGCTACTCGTGTAGGTTCTGGTCCATTCCCAACCGAATTGTTAGACGAAACAGGCGAGCGTATGCGTCAGGAAGGACGTGAATTTGGCTCTACTACAGGCCGTGCTCGTCGTTGTGGTTGGATAGACCTTCCAGCTTTGAAATATGCCATGATGATTAATGGCGTTACGCAGTTGGTGATGATGAAGGTTGATGTGTTGAATATTTTTGAAGAAATCAATATCTGTACGGCTTATCGTTTGGCGGATGGCACAATTACAGAACAGTTGCCTTATGACATCACCGATACCAAAGTTGAGCCTATCTACGAAACGCTCAAGGGCTGGCATACGTCATTGGCAGGTATTCGTTCTTTTGAAGACCTCCCTACTGAATTGGCGGCGTATATTGCTTTCTTAGAAGAAAAATTAGGCTTACCTATCAACTTCATTTCTACTGGTCCCGACCGTGACGAATGTGTGTTGAGAGGATATTTGGCGTAATATAGGTTTGTGGTTTTTGATGTGTGTTAAACAAAAAGGCTTTAGTAATCTGTAGCGTTGTTTAAATGTATTTTAGTTGGAGAGCTTATATGGCAATAAGCTAACTGAATGCGTTTGAACAACGCTACAGATTAAAGATAACTGCTTAATATATAAGTATATGAAAATTAAAAAGTTAGAACTTCATAATTATAAAAAGTTCGTTGCTAAACAAGAATTTTCGTTTACAGACTCAAAAAATGAAGTGAATGATTTGACTTTAATAGTTGGCAATAATGGCACAGGAAAATCCTCCTTATTACAGGCAATTGTTGCAATAATAGCACCTTTAACCCGAGATAGGTTTAATGTTTCATCAATAGATTGGGCAGGATTTGAATACCGTTTTCTACACAGTGGGTCAATGCCATTGCATATCCAAGCTACTATTGAGTTCTCGGAGTTAGAACTAGAAACCACTATTGACTACGCAAAAAAGCTAAATAAATTAGGCGATAAATTAGGAATACCCAATAAAGAAAAACAGGTAACAGTAACGTTTTCTTATGAAAAACAAAGGCCCATTGTACTAGGCAAAGGTGGAGGTAACTTTTTTCAATTCTCAGGATACGAATACGCCAAAAAGCTAACGGCTTTCGAGATTGATAAAACAGAATTGTTTGAGGGGGTAGGCAATATATATTGGTACACAGAACAGAGAACATCCTACAATGTAAATGATATTTTTAACAAAGAAATACCTCAAATTGACACCATTCGCTCCTTTTTGTCAAGTGCATACAGTTTTCATTTAGCCATAACTGAAAAAAGAAGAACCCTTAAAAAAGGGGAATTCGATTTTTATGAAAAATTATCAAAATTGTATGCGACCATTTTTACTGATAGAAAGTTTGTTGGGTCTGCTCCTCGTTTTGACCTATTTGAAAAAAGTACAGCCCCTGATTTTTTCTTAACAGATGGTAAGCAGCAATATGAACTATCGGAAATGTCTGCTGGTGAAAGAGCTATATTCCCTATTTTAATGGACTTTGCACGGTATAATATCAATAATTCAATTATAATTATTGATGAGGTAGAATTACACCTACACGCTCCTTTACAACAAGCATTTATTAGAGCTTTACCTAAATTAGGTAAAAACAATCAGTTTATATTAACAACCCACTCTGATAATGTGTCAGTAATGTTTGACGAATCTGAAAATCAAATAATTAGATTGAAATAATGGGGAGAATTATAACAATTTATTGCGAGGGAAAGAAAGGAAGTCACGATTTTGATATTCTTGAAAAAGTAGTAGGTGATTTTGTGACCATTAAACCAATAGGAGGAAAGAAAGGTGCAAATGCGATTATTGAACACCTAGAAAAAGGTACTGTGAAGTCGGACTACTATCTTTTTTTTCGAGATAGAGATTTTGACCGTGAAGTGCCTCAACATGAAAACTTAATTTTTGATGGCAAAAAAACATATTACAGCTACAGAACTACCATTGAAAATTATCTCCTAGATGTTTCGTTGTTTTTTAAATTTATAGAAAAAAAAGGCTTGTCCAACAAGTATGAAATAGAAACTATTGATGATGTCAAAAATATTTTCATAGCAATAGCGAAGGAATTAAAAAACTACCAAGCTGTAAGGCATACATTAGGAGCATTGCGATTTGCCAATACATTTGATACAACTTGGATGCGTGAAAGTGGCGACTTGCCTGAAAGATTAGAACTAGAAATATGTCAAACAAATGGCTGGAATTTAGTTCAAAATTTTGTAGATAGGACATATCAAGAATGGACAAAATCGAAATTTGATGCTATTTTGAACCAATATCTTGACTTATTCAATGATGATTTTTTTGAGAATTTACAGTTTCTCGTCTATTATCAAGGGAAAGATTTTTCTAAAATGATAACGAACAAATTGACAGATTTTCCACTGAAAGATTATTATAAATTTGCAAAAGAACATTTTAGCTATGAGGCATTTGAAGACCTCAAGGAATTAAGAGCTATTGTAGAACGACAAAGAGAGCTATAAAGTTTTGTAAAACCAACAAGGCCCAATCTTTAACAAAAGATTGGGCCTTGTTATTTGGCTTGAGCCTTATGACAAATGCTGGGCTGTTCTTTGGATAAAGGCGGTTAAATCTGCTCCTGTAAGCAAGTTTTGCGACAATAACGCCAAATCATACACTTGTTTTGCCAAGGCTTTTTGCGTTAGGGCATCGCTTGTTTGAAGGATTTTACCAATAGCTGGGTGATTGGCGTTGATAGCAATGGTATAATTGCTAGGGAAGCCACCAAACATACCTGCGCTGCCACCCAATTTCGACATATCGCTCATGCGACGCATAAATTCGTTTTGCGTAACAATGGCCGGAAGCTCGTCCACAGGCATGGCTTCTATTTGTACTACTCTCGATTTGTCGTTGATTACTTCTTCAAAAACAGTTTTTAGTTGTTCTTTTTCTGTATCCGACAAAACTGCTTCGAGGTTGATTCCTTTGTCGATAAGCTTCTCGATGGTATCGGCATCTACTCGTTTGATAGAAGTTTTCACAAACTTGCTTTCCAACATATTGATGAAATGCCCGTCGAGTACTTGGTCTAATTTCAACACATCGTAGCCACGTTTGGTAGCCGATTGAATATAGCCATCTTGCCCTTTGATGTCGCTTGCATAAAGATATACAACGTTTTCGTCTTTGTCTTTCTGGTTTTCCTGTGCAAACTCGGCGTATTCGCTAAAGGTATAGTATTTGCCCGCAATGCTTTGCAACAAGCAGAAATCTTTGGCTTTATCATAGAATTTTTCATCTGAAATCATGCCATATTTGACAAATAAGCCAATGTTTTCAAACTTTTCTTCGTAAGCGGCTCTGTCGTTTTTGAACAAATCGCCTAATTTTTCAGCTACTTTACGAGTAATGTAATTATTGATTTTCTTTACGTTAGCATCAGCTTGCAAGAAGCTTCTCGATACGTTGAGCGGAATGTCTGGCGAGTCGATTACACCATGTAAGAGCATCAAAAACTCAGGTACAACGTCTTTTACTTCGTCTGTAATAAAGACCTGACGGCTGTACAACTGAATTTTTTCTCTTTGTAGCTGTAGCTCGTTTTTCACTTTCGGGAAATACAAAATCCCCGTTAAGTTGAAAGGATAGTCCACATTGAGGTGAATCCAGAATAGTGGTTTTTCCGACATTGGGTACAATTCTTCGTAGAATTTCAAGTAATCTTCGTCGGTTAATTCACTTGGCGATTTTGCCCAAATGGGTGTTGGATTGTTGATGACAGCCTCTTCAAACTCAATTTCGACAGGCAAGAATTTACAATATTTATCTAAAATTTGCTTGAGTCGGAAGCTTTCCAAAAACTCTACCGAGTCTTCGGCAATGTGCAAAATGATGTCTGTACCTCTACCTTCACGGGTTGCTTCGGTGAGTTCGTATTCGGTAGAACCATCGCACGACCATTTTACGGCAGGGGCATCGGCTTTGTACGATTTTGTAATAATATCTACCCGTTCGGCCACCATAAATGCCGAGTAGAAACCCAAGCCAAAATGTCCGATAATGGCTTTTTCATCCCCTTTATCCTTGTACTTTTCAACAAATTCGGTAGCACCTGAAAAGGCGATTTGGTTGATATATTTTTTCACCTCGTCGGCAGTCATACCGATTCCAGCATCAGCAATCGTAATGGTTTTTTCCTCTTTATTGAACGACACCTTCACTTTCAATTCGCCCAATTCTTCGCCGTATTCGCCGATAGCCGACAAGCGTTTGAGCTTTTGAGAAGCATCAACGGCATTAGAAACCAATTCTCTCAAAAAGATTTCGTGGTCGGAATACAAGAATTTTTTAATAATCGGGAAAATGTTTTCGGTATGGATGGAAATGTTACCTTTCTCTTGCATAGTCATTTTGTCAGAAATTAAAATTAAAACACTAAAACGCCGTCTTTTTTGGCTTGCTCCTCGTTGCACAAGTGATGCCACGAAGCACATAAGTGCAGCTTGATGCAAGGACGGCTGATGGCAATGAACTTTGCAAATACAATTCCAATCCGTTGATATATGCCAAAATGTCAGCAGAAAATATTGGTGTAAAACTGAGGCTAACTCGAAAAGTAAAATCTGCAATTTGTGGGCTAAAATCTGCAATCCCCTATTTACTTGCGTGAAACTTCAAATTTTTGGTATCCTAATTTGGCGAATCGCACAAGTTTATCGTATTTTTACGAAGGAAAGATTTATGTCAAATATGTAACTTTTATAAAATAACCAGAAAAGAGGTATTATCCCATCTTTCTTTTATTTGTAAAAACAACAACCCGAACTTACGAGCTGATTATCTAGTAATTTATCCCTCTGTTACCTACATTAAGCCAAAGTATATTTTCAAAGAAGTGTTTTCTTGTCAATACGAGTAAATCCTTCTAAGTAGTGAACCGATAAATTTACAAGAAAACCATGATGTTATACTTAGCCCCGATACGCACTTGACACGGCGAAGTTTTGTTTGATGGGAAGCTGGATCGTTTGTTCAATATTACTAAACGTATAGTTGAAAAAACGTATGCGTAAGTGATGCCCAAAAGAAAATAATCATTCGTTTAACCATAACCACACAATAGCTATATTCCTCTGTAGTGTATAAAACACGTAAAAGCATGAACTTATACCAGTCTTTTTTAGCCAAACTACAGTTACTTGGGTTGTTTTCGCTCAGGGCACAACTGTGTTGCGTTGGCATTATTATGTGTGTAGCCTTTTCAGCAATAGGTCAGAATACACCCAACAATCCTTTGAAATTGAGCCTTAGCACCACTACGCCCGAACGGACTTCTGATAGTACTTTTCGGGTAAAAATGAGTGTTGTCCTCAAAAATACAGGCAACAGCGATTTGTCTAACGTTATCATGGCTCATAACCTCACGTCGTTGCTGTACCAAAATGCCAAATCTTGGGAGTTTCAAGATAAGCCTATTTTGTTGTATGGACGAGTAGTGGCCAATTCGTTTTTCAATGGACTCACCGACACCCTGTTGATTACCAACGGACAAAACCCTTTGACGCAAGGCGACAGCATTGGCATTGAATATACCTTGATTGTGAACACGCCTTTGAAAGATACGCTTTACACACAAGCTAATGCTTCGGCACAAAGCCCCAATGCTACTACATTTAAAGTACTTTCAAACGATGTGACAAATACCAATGGCGTTACGCCAAAAGCCAATGTACTCGTTTTTGGTATTGGCGATTTCTTCATGCCCGATGGTTTCTCTCCGAATGGCGATGGCATCAACGATAAACTTGTGGTGCGTTCTATCAATCCAAGCGAACGCATGGAGCTAAAAGTATATAACCGTTGGGGCAGTTTGGTATATGCGTCTGAGGATTATCGCAACGACTGGGACGGTACACCCAACCAAGGCGTTACACTGATTGGTGGCAATGGCGTAGCCGATGGTAGTTATTTCTACAGTGTGGCTCGTTTCGACAGAACGACCAACAGTGTAATTACGACAAACGGCAAAGCTATTGTGGTAAAGTTTATTACCATTATACGCTAACGCCAGCTTCGACCAAGCTGTGATGATTTTACTTTTTGTACATAACCACCAACTGTCAAATCTTACTTTTTTTGACATGCTATCAAGACTTTAATCATGAAAACCAAGCTATCGTTTTTCAGCCTAAGTAAAAAGATAGGGCTTTTGATGCTCATTAGCCTTACGAGTAATCATATTTTTGCCCAACAAGAAGTGCAGTATTCGCAATATATGTTCAATATGATGGCCATTAACCCTGCCTATGCAGGTAGCCGAGATGTATTGAGCATGACGGGACTGTACCGCCAGCAATGGGTAGGCATTGAGGGTGCTCCCGTAACGCAGTCGTTTACCCTCGATATGCCTATTAAACAAGAGCAAATGGGCGTAGGGCTTCAGGCGTATCACGACCAAATTGGCTATTTCAATAATACGGGTTTGTATTTGTCGTATGCCTACAAAGTGAGCATTTCAGCTAGTACGACGCTATCAATGGGAATGCAACTTGGGGCAAGCAATTTGGTAGGCAACCTCGCCGAGGTAAAAAGAACCCTCAACAACAACGACATCGACCCTGCTTTCAAGGGAACTACAAGCAAATGGTTGCCCAACGTAGGAGCGGGGCTTTACCTGAGCAACGACAAGGGCTATATCGGTATTGCTGTGCCATCGCTCATCAGAAATCCGCTACGAGATTATGCTGGAGCAACAGACACCGCTGCAAGAGCCAAGCAAGAAAGACACTATTTTTTGATGGCTGGGATGGCATTTCCGCTCAACGAAATGCTGGTGCTGAAGCCTTCGGTATTGGTGAAAGCTACCAAAGAAGCAACCGCTTTAGACCTTAACATCAACCTCTGGATTCAAGACCGCTTGGCGGTAGGGGCTTCTTGGCGAACCAACAACCGCAAATTTTCGTCGCCTTTCTCTAACCAAAACGGCGATGCCATCATCGGAATGTTAGAAGTGCAGGCAAATGACCAATTCCGGATTGGTTACTCTTACGATTTTATGCTCAATGCCCTGCAATCGGCTCAAAAAGGTACGCATGAAATTATGCTTCGATATGAGTTTGGATTTAGAAAATCAAAAATTATTACGCCAAGATATTTTTAAAAAATAAAAACCAAGGAAACGACTTACATTTTGTCAGATTTCCTATATGCCTTGTGTGGCAATGTAAAATTGCGAATGAGTGTTGTACGAAAGTTTGGTTTTATCTTTCAAACACAATTGAGGTAGCGGCAACCCTTGCGGTTGCCACATTCCCAATGGCAACCGCAAGGGTTGCCGCTACCCCAAAAAATGCGAATAATAAGCACGCTTTTGAATAAAATCCTTCGTGCAGCACTAATCACTCAATAGCTTAAAACCATATTATATTATTCTTTTTATGAGCAAGCAAAAAACCTAATCAACTATACCAACAACTGCTTTTGCTTGCTCGTAAATTTATGCTAAGTAGTTGTAAAACATATATTTGACTGATGAATAACCTTCGTAAATTGGGTCTTGTGCTACTCTTTTGGTGTATGGCACAAGCAACAACAATTGCCCAAACCCTGAAAGAAGCAACGACAGAGTTCGATAAAATGAGCTATGTCACGGCTGCCGAACTTTTTGAAAAAGCCCTTCAAGGAAAGCTTGTAGATAGCGTTAAAACCGAAACGCAACTCAAGTTGGTTTACTGCTATAGACAAATGCGTAACCCTGAAAAGGTAGAAAAGCTGTGTCAAGCACTCATCGACGCTAAAGCCGATGTGTCTGCCGAACCTAAATTTTACCTGTACTTTGCTCAAGCACTTGCCTCCAATAGCAAATACAAAGAAGCTCAACAGGCTTTCGACCAATACAATGCCGTACTCGCCAAAGCTTCGACCAAACCCAAAAATATCGTTAAAAAACGCTATGATGACCCTGTGGCTTTTCAGAAAAATGCCCAGTGTTATCAGGTAGAACCTTTGCCTATCAATACCAACAAAGCGGAGTTTAGCCCTATGTATTACCAAAAAGGCTTGGTATTTGCATCGTCGAGAATAGAGAAAAAAGGAGTAGAAAGGGTTTTTGCTTGGGATAATTCTAATTTTTTAGACCTATTTTTTATCAAAGACCTCAAACAATTATCTATCATAACGCCAGCCGCCAAAGTGGGTGGAACAGCAGGGAATAAGCCCGAAACCAGTAAAATTACGATTGGTAGCGACGAATACACCCCTCAAACCCCCAACGATACCAAAACAATCGGTTCTTATAACATGGTGTATAAAGGCTACGCTTCAGGGGCTAGTCCGACACCAACGACTGATTCTTTGAGCAAAAACTTTGGTATGCCTATCAATAGCAAATACCACGAAGGAGCAGCTACGTTTACCAACGATTTCAAAACCATTCTTTTTACCCGTAACAATTACGCCAAAAATCAACTGAAAACTAGCCAAGACCGTGTTGTAAAACTCAAAATTTATACAGCCCAAGACCCACAGGCCAATGGTCATTGGCAAAATGTACAAGAATTGAGCATCAATGATGACGAATATTCGGTGGGGCATCCAGCCTTGAGTCGAGATAATAAATGGCTGTATTTTGTGTCGGATAAACCGGGCGGTTTTGGCGGTACAGATATTTACATGGTGGCGTACAACAATGGCAAACTTGGCAAACCCATGAATTTGGGTGCGGCCATCAATACCGAAGGTAACGAAATGTTTCCGTTCATAGACGAAGACGGCAACTTGTACTTTGCGTCTGATGGTCATTTGGGTCTTGGGGGCTTAGATGTTTTCTACGTAGAACTTACCGAAGGAAACAAAGTAATGTCGAAAGCTCGCAACCTTGGTGCACCTATCAACTCTGCCAAAGACGACTTTGGCTTGATTACTGATGCCAATCGAAAAGAAGGATTCTTTAGTTCTAATCGTAAAAATGGAGGCAACGACGACGACTTGTATCGCTTTACTCGTACCTGCGAAGAACAGCCCAATTGTAATGAATTGCAGGTGATTGTATTTGATGCTGTATCGAAATTGCCACTCGACAACGCCGATGTTGAAGTAAGTGCCAATGGTAAAGCGGAACGGAAAAAGACTGATTCAAACGGTACGTTTAAAATCTGTTTGGCCGATAACCAAACTTATCTGCTCAAAGCGTCGAGAGAAGGCTACAATCCCAACGCAATAGGTTATAGTGCTAAAGACCAACTGAATAATAGCACGACCATCGATATTCCTTTGCAGCCACAAGACGACTGGAGCAATGACTCGGTGACAAATACCTTGCCTTGTAAAATAACAACACTAAGAGGCCGAGTGACATCGAATAATGATAAAACCCCAATGGCTGGCGTGACTGTTACGCTTAAAAACGATTGTGACAACAGCATACAACAAGTTGTTACAAAAGAAGATGGTAAATATCAATTTGATATATGCGAAGGCTGTGATTATACACTTGATGCTGCCAAAAATAACTACGCTTCAAAAGGCAGTAAAATTGCCAAGGTTGATAAAACCGCACCCAAGTTTATCCATGCTAATGTGAGCTTGTTTGAAAAAGGCGAAGTGGTAGCAATCGACAATATTTATTATGATTATGGGCGTAGCCAAATCAGAAGAGATGCTGCTTTGGAATTGGATAAATTGGTAGCTTTGATGAAAAACTACCCTGCTATGAAAATTGAAATTCGCTCACATACCGACTGTCGCTCATCAGCCGAGTTCAACCAGCAATTATCCGAAAATCGTTCTAAAGCTGTTGTAACTTACCTCCAAAAAAGAGGAATTGAGTCGAGTAGAATGCAGTCGATGGGCTTAGGCGAAAAAGAATTGCTCAACGAATGTGCCGATGGCGTAGAATGTACCGAAGAACAACATCAAATCAACCGAAGAACCGAGTTTAAGGTGATTCAACTAAAATAGTAACCCGACCCTTGATTCAATGAAAACCCTCCCAGTACTTTACTGGTGAGGGTTTATTTTTTAGCATAAAGCCTGCCATGCTAAACCATAAACCTCAAGTAAGTTGCCTCATGCTTAGAGCATTTTTCTGTATTTGTATTTAAAAAACAAAATTACCAACGACAAAAGCAAGGTAACGGCATTGGCAATAATGACGGGAAAAGCGTTGGTCTTGATACCATATACCAACCAAAGCATAACGCCCGAAGTAAAGATTAAAAACATAGCCAACGAAACATCTTTCGCCGATTTTGTTTTATAAATTTGCATGACCTGCGGAATGAAGGCTACTGTAGTGAGTATGCCTGCAAAATAACCAAGTGTTTCCATACGAATAAATAAAGAAGTTATAGTTGAAATTTATACGTTACGTATTGATTTTTTCCTAAAAATAAAAAAAGAATAAGTAACCTTTTTACTTACCAATAAAACGGAATAATTATATTAATTAGTTCATTTGTGTTTTAAATTATTTAAAAAATACAATTATTGAGTAATCTTGTTCAAGTTTTTATAATCCTTGTGCTTCAAGGTTTTGTCGTATATTTGTTTGCAAATAAAAAATCTATGAAAAAGCCTATCTTTATTTTTGCTCTGTGCTGTTTGATGAGCTTCAATGCCTCCATTGGTCTTGCCCAACAAGACCAACTCTTTATGGTGTATCCATTTATGCCTTTAGCCATCAATCCTGCTTATGCTGGAGCAAAAGAGGTGATAAATTTTACAGGCGTTTACCGCAAACGCCCCTTGTTCAATACCCTTGGTGTTGCCAGTACCAATCAGCAGTATTTTACATTCGATATGCCTCTTGCACAAGAAAAAATAGGCATAGGTTTTCAGGCGTACAACACCGACCAATCGCTCGGACAAAACGGTTTGTTGTTGGGAAATTTGGGTCTTTACGGCGATGTTGCTTACCGTATTCCTATGCCCAACGACGGCAAATTGGCGGTAGGCCTACAGCTAGGCATTACCCAAGTCCCAGCAATTTTGATTGGAAGCAATGATAATAAGCGTTTTTGGACAAACCTAGGTTTAGGTTTATATTACAAGAATGATGACTGGTTTGCAGGGTTATCTTTACCCAACATCAATGCAAGCGAAGGATACAGCAATCCGATGTTTCTGACGGCAGGCCATTGGTTTGCACTCAACAACAATTTTACCCTAAAAACAGGCTTATTGCTCAGGCATACGGTTCAAAATGTACAGCCCACGGCATTAGATATAAACGCTACTTTATGGATAAAAGAACAGTTTGGCATCGGTTTTTGGTACCAAAACACTGGTTCTGAGTTTAATACCAAAGCCTTGCTCGGTTCGCTCGAAGTACAATTAAGCAAAATGCGTATTGGTTACAGCTACGATTTTCAAGGAGCTAATACCCAAACCAATTCGCCTATCGACCAAGGTTTTCACCAAATTATGCTCCGCTTCGACTTTGATGCAGGCAATGGAAAATCCGCCGTTTTTCAGTACTAAAAACACACGATAAAGCCGTAGCATCAGCGACACTACGGCTTAGTTTCCATAAATAAGTAAGGAATATAATTATACGAATGCTTTGTTAATTTGTTGATTTACAATAAAATAAAGTATCACTTTAGCGTGTTAGCTATTGCTTATACTCGCCTTTAACAAAGAACCATTACCCAAAATTATGATTCCTACTTCGGAGTCTTGATTTTTTTCGATAAACTGTCGTTTTTTAACGGTAGTAAGTATTTTTTAGGGTATTTATACTTAGTTGAGCAGTTTAATTTTTTACGATTTTTAAAGTTAAATCTTCGTTAGGAAGAGAGATTTTTAAGAAAAACATCCCTCTCGCAACCTGAGCAAGCGATAAAGTAGTGATAGCACTGTTGCAATTGCCTGTCATGACTGTATTGCCCAAATGGTCGATGAGGCGGAAAGGATAGTTAAAAGACGTTTCGGCAGTATTGAGTATTATTTTGACGGCATCGGTTGTAGGATTGGGAAAAATAAATGCTTTGGCTTCGCTGGCTACTTTTTGATTCATGAGCATCACTGCACTCGCACTCGGAATGCCGTAGCCCAATTGGGCTGTAGGGCTATTGTATAAATTCCCTGATTTTTTCACGAATGTAATCAGTTCTTGGGCTTTCAACTTGGGGTATGCTTGCCACAAATCGGCAACCATTCCACACAAAATCGGGGCGGAAAATGACGTGCCACTGGCGGTAGAAACGCTCCCAAGGGTATTGACAATGGCAACGCTTTGTCCCATCGCTACTACATCGGGTTTTATGCGTCCGTCGGCACTGGGGCCAATAGAGCTAAAAATCGCATAGTTTTGTAAAGAATTGACAGCCCCTACCGCCAAAATAGAATCGGCATCGGCCGGAGAACCGATGTATCGCCAAGCGTCTGCTCCTTCGTTGCCAGCACTCACTACACAAATGATGCCCTTGGCTGCTGCCCAAGCGGCGGCTCTGGCTACAATGGTTGTTTTTCCGTTCAAATCGCTGTAAGTATGGTTGGTGCTGGCATCGTCGAAAGTGGTATAGCCCAACGAAGAACTAATCATATCAACGCCAACGCTGTCGGCATATTCGGCGGCTACCAGCCAATTGACTTCCTCCAAAACCGATTCTGTGGCTACGTCTTCGGTTCGGAGTAGGAGGTAAGAAGCTTGTGGGGCTGTTCCGATGTAGGTATTAGACAGTTGGGCGGCTAGGCACGACAACACGTGTGTGCCGTGTGTGTCATCTTCATAAACCGATTTTTCGTTTTGCACAAAGTCGTAGGTAGCTACAATTTTGTTGCTCGTAAATAAATGATTAAACGCCAACATGGCGGAGGCATTTTGAAACCCACTGTCTAATACGCCAATCAGAATGCCTTCGCCTGTATAACCGTTTTGGTGCAGTACATCTACGCCTAGCATTTTGTTTTGGGTATTGGCCAATCCAAAATTGGGACTTTCGGCTTCTGTTGCAAATTTATACCCTTGTCGTAAACTGCCCGTTGGTGTGTGGTTGAGCTTGAGCGGTCGATTTCCTTCGATGCCTTTTACAAAACTCAATGCCAATACCTGATTCAATTGGTTGGTGGTGGCTTCTATCAAAACGGCATTCATCCAACGAGAAGTGTACCAAACTTTTGCCCCTGTAGCTTGAATACTTTTGGTATAGGCTGGATTGACGGGCAAGTCTTGGGTACTTAGACTGATGCCTTGTGTTTGTCGCCTTTGAATGGCACGCTTCGATAGATAAGCGTCGGGTTGAGTGGTGCTAAAAGGACTGTTATTTTTGTCTTTGAGTAAAACTAAATACTTGAGCGTTTGGGCCTGCATACTCGAAGCAAGCAACAACAATGCGAATACAATAAGCCCTTTTGCAGGTTTATTCTTTACCATAATCAATCAGTTTATATCGAATAATTTTACCAAAATCTATCTGTGATGTCCCCACACAACCTGCTTGGTAGCAATATTGCACGTCGGTGATTTCTTGATACGCCATGCCTACGCCTGTCAAATACAATTGCCTGCTGACCTGATTGGCTACGGCTGTCGAGTCTTGGTAGCTTGTCACCAACAAGGCTTCATCGAAATTTTGCCCTTGCCATTGGTACTTGAAATACCGTTGTTGGATGCTTGCTAATTGGGTTTTTTGGGTATTGTATAAATTGCTATTCCATTGATTATGAGCAACTAAAGGTGTGCGTAAAAGACATACAGGTGTATTTTGCTGTATGCTCACCAACACTTGTGTCGAAACCAAGCTTTGTATGGTTTCAAGGGCTTTCCATGCTTGCGTTGTATCGTTGCGGGTGTATAGTTGTATCAGGTATTTTTTATACAACAACGAATCGGAAAGAGATGTTACCACATACCGAAGCCAATAAACCTGAGATTCAACGCTTTTTCCTAAAGCATATTGCTTACTTTCGACCTCATAAACGCAAAATTGTCCTTTTTGAGTAAAATAGAAAGAAAGGGGAGAAAGGCTGGGCTGGTTGGCTTCTTCTCGAATGGTGTAATGACAGGCAACACTCCCGATGCCTAGCAATAATAGATAGTAGAACTTTTTCATAAAAATAGCTCAATCGTTGTAGGATTGAGCTATTAAGTTAAGCAAAAAAAATGATTTTTCTAGGAAAAACCTACGGACGCAACCATGCTTTTTGCAAGTTGAGTTGGGCTTCGGTAGGTGCTTCTGCCAGTTTTAATAAGTTTTTCTCCGTAATTTCAGGAATAAACAAAGCCGTAGAAAGCTTTACTTCTACACGTTTGTCGCCTTCTTTACGTATCACAATGGCTTCGATGGTATCGTTTTCTTTGGTGTTTTGCATAAAATCGCTGCGGGTAGCTCGGAAACTGCTCAAGTCGAGTGGTTTGCCATTGAGCGATACAAATTCGTCGCCAGCCTTGTAGCCCAATTTTTTACCAAATTCATCAATGCCGTCTTCGTCGATGATAAACACCTTGTTGGTTTCAGGATTGATGCCCAAGTGGAACAACGAAACGCCGATGGTTTTTTCTTTGAGTTTAACCGATTTTTGGTATTCGATGCCTACGCTTTTCAATATTTCTTCTAAAGGCAATGGCTCGTTTCCTTCTACATAGCGTTTGAAGAATGTTCTGATTTCAGGGAATTTTGTAATTTCTGTGATTTTATCAAACAACTCAGCATCTTGAAACGACTTGTCTTTGCCGTAATATTTCGACAAATCACGCATCAAATTTTGTGTGCCGTATTTTCCTCCCGAAAGTTCTCTTAATTTAATATCAAGACACAAGCCAATCAACGCTCCTTTTTCATATACATTTTGGTATTGCTCTTTGTATTTGTCGAGTACGCCCAAGCTCATTTCTGTAAATGGCAAATCGTCCTTGTAGCGGTCGGTCATGTTGTTGATTTTGCTACGAATCATCGACAAATACTGTGGCAACGAAATCAAATCGTATTTCATTTGCATGTGACCAGCGGCGTATTCGGTCGTGCCTTCATACAACCAAAGGTGCTTCGACATTTTAGGTTGATTGAAATCGAAATTGCCAATTTCTTCTGAGTGGATGCTCAGAGGCGTTACAATATGGAAAAACTCATGTGCACACACATCTTTGACGGTCTGCGTAAGTTCGTCGGCAGAGCCTTCTGGCAAGTAATAAAACGACGAATACGAGTGTTCTAAAGCCCCATAGCTTCCGTTTTTCAGGTTATCGGAAAGGATAATCAAAAAGGCGTATTTTTTAATAGGTAAAGTTCCGCCTAGGTACTCTTTTTGGGCTTCGAGCAAGGTTTTTACATTGTCAGCTATTTCGCTAGAAGTCAGTTTTTTATTGGGCGAATACACCGAAATAAGAATATCTGCACCACCTACTTTTAGCACGGTTGTATCTGGCTTCGAGTACATGATGGGGGCATCTACCAAGTCCATGTAATTGCTACTCGTAAAAGTATCGCTGTTGGCGTTGCTTTTGCTGGCAATCATCGACGTAGCACCATAAAACCCTTTGGGCTTATTAAACGTCACTTGGTAAGTGAGTTTTTTGAGGTTGTCGAAGTAGCCAAAAAAGCCATGCGTATTGATGGCAAAAAGCGTATCTTTTTCGATGTCGGTACCAGCAGGCTCAAAAATGTATTCGCCTTTGATTTCGGGCGAATCCCAGGAGTCGTCAACAAGGTACGATACTTTGTAAAGCGTTTTAGCTTTCTTGATTTTATAACTATTGGCATTTACTTTTTCAACAGGCAGCGGTTTGCCGGCTGCATCGAAAGCCTTAAAATTTGAAACATACCGACCAAAATCATAGTTGGCATAAGTCCCCGGTACTATTTTAGGAAGGTTGTAAATGGCTTCTTCTTGTGTAAGTTTTGGCACTACAAGCGATACCTCTAGCTTATCGTTTTGGACTTTGTTTAAATCAACAAAAAATTGGTAACTGGTGTTCTGAGTAACTTTTTGAGCAAAAACATGCAGGCACAAAGTCATTGCCCAAAGAATTAAAGCGGGTCTTTTTTTCATAAATTGAAAATAAAATGATGATGATATACAACAACTAAATGAGTTGTTTGAGATTGAAAATAAACCTGTTTTAGATAAAACTGAGGTAACTGTCAAAGTTAAGCAACTTTAACCGCATAATAACGAAACTTAGGCGTGGAAAGTGTTTAAGTAGTATAAATGGTCGGAAAAAAGTATGATTGGAAAACTAGCTTGATAGATTTGATATGAGCAAAAACTAGCATGGGTAAGATGCTAGTTTTTGGGGATATTACTTCATTTTTTCAAGAGCAGAGGTAAACTTCTGCGTATCTATTTTTTCTCGAAGAGCCAATTCGTAGGCTTGCTGCTCAATGTCTAGGGCTTGTTGTTTTTCTCCCATTTTCAGCATCAATTGGGCATAGGAGTGAAAATAATCGGGGTTTTCAACCAACTCTATGGCTCTTTTAATCCAAGGTACGGCTTTTTGCAACAAGGCTTTGTCGGTTACTTGTTCGTAGAAAGTTTTCACCACGTCGTTGAGTTCATTGCCAGTAAGGCGAGCCAAGGTAAACTTGCCATTCTTTTTGATGTTTTGGTACAGCGCTGCTCCAGTGCCAGTAGAGTCTTTTATGCCCAAGCGGTAGGCTTGCATCATTTTGTCGTATTCCCACAAATCTTGTTTGCGGATGCTTTCTACTTGCACAAACATGACGTACTGGTTGAGGTAATTTTCGGCGGCTGCCACAAAATGTTCGGTATCTTTTATGGCCATATAAAAAGCCAATTTGTTCTTATCATTCACACGGTCGGCGGTATTGGGCAAGGCTTTAAGGTTGGCCCGAAGTACTTTTTCAAAAAGCTTTTCGTCTTTGGCTTCGATGGCTTGATAAAAGGCTTCGTTGACACTTACCGAAAAAGCTTCGTTCACTTTTTCAACGCCTCCTTCAAAAAGACTTTCGGCTTTTTCTCTGAATTTCATCAAAATCTCAAAAGCTTTGCCATCTATTTTAAAGCCGTTGTTAACAACCAAACGCAATACTTTGTCTGACGACTGCTGTGCTGGTGGCACAACTTTGACGTATTCTTCCACCAAAGCCATGTTGTCGAGTTTATACCTTGCTCTTTTGGCAATGTATTCATACAAAAACTCGGCATCACGCTTGCCTTCGTTGTACAGCTTGTCGTAAGTATAAATGGGTTTGCTATCCGACTGGTTTTGCAAGACCAAATCGGCTTCTTTGAGCAAGTCGGTTGAGCCTAAATATCCTTCTTGTTTGTACACCAAATTTTCGCTGTTGTCGATAAACAAACACGTAGGATACGAGTTGACATTATACCGTTTGGCAAGGGTAATACCAAAGCCCTTCTCGGCATCGAGCTTGTAGTTGATAAAACGAGCATTGAACTTATCGCCGACTGTAGTTTCGGAGAAAGTTTTCTTGTCCATTTCTTTACAAGGCCTGCACCAAGTAGTGTAAATATCAACAAATATCAATTTGTTTTGTGCTTTGGCTTGGGCCAGCACATTTTGCCAATCATCTTGTCGAAAATTGATGCCTTGCGAGAAACTGTGGGCGTGTACCAACAGCAAAGCTCCCCAGAGGCATAGCAACAGGTGATTCGATTTCATTGTGTTTATGGGTTAATAAAGCATATCAGATGCCTTGTAAATATACTCAAATTCTATGGCTAAATGTACATCGTATTCAATTAAAATGTTAATTGAAGAATTAGTTTTATAACTTTCAACTTTTACTTGCTTATCTTGTTTAAAAGCTATAACATTGGTTTTGGTAAATTAACTATTGAAATAATGCAACGAATATATTTGTATTATCTTATTCTTACAACCCTGCAAAGTATTATAGTTTACCTCTAAAAAGTGTGTATTGGTGTTTAACAAATCACTAAATTCCTCAAAATAAATCTTTTATCAAGCCAGTTACACGTACCAATTTATCGAAGCACAGCAAAGCAACACGCCAAAGTTTTGGGGCTAAAATTAGGATTTTTTTGTTCATCTCGTACAAGTATCAGAAAAACAAAATAAAAAACTTATTGTAGCACAAGGGCGGTTGTCGTTTGAGCTACCGTTTACAAAAACAACCACAACGAATAAAACTTGCGAAAAGCGTATGGTTAAAACAAGGGTAAGAGGCAAGAAGTAAGAGATTTTATCAGAAAAAAAAGCAATCTACGTAAGCAATGACTACCTTTGTAAAATTAAAAAAAAGCCTTTTTAATTGCTTAAAGCAAAATCGTTAAAATAAGGATTTTGTTAATTTAAAATATAACTATTTTAATTTTCAAACATCTCTTTAAAATAGATTTTTTTTACTATATTAATTTGGCAAAATTCCTGTAAAAAACAAATAAAATTTTATGTTTTAATTAGCAGGCATAGCGTAACTTTGCCGTAATTATCCTATTTATAATAATAGATTAAATCCAGAAAACCAATCTCTTTGTACTTTATTCGTAGATATAAAGTGTTTTTTTGACGAATAAGCTAAACAAAATAACGATTAACGCCAGTTATGGACCAATTTTCATACATTGCCAACGCCGATACCGCAGTCATTGCTGACTTGTACGAGTCGTATCTGCAAGACCCTAATTCGGTTGATGTAAGTTGGCAGAATTTTTTCAAAGGTTTTGATTTTTATACTTCTTGGAACGCCAACGGCTCATCTGAAGTAAGTCCTTTAACCAACGGAGTAGCAACCAAAGCAGGTGCTGCTACGGCTGATGTCTTGACAATCCAGAAGGAAATGTCGGTTATCAGTTTGATAAAGGCATTTCGTTCGAGAGGGCACTTATTATCAAAAACCAACCCTGTTCGTGAACGCAAAGACCGCCGCCCTCGCCTCGATTTGCAAGACTATGCTCTGTCGGATGCCGACTTAGACACCGTTTTTCAAGCGGGTAATTTCTTGGGAATTGGCCCTGCAAGTTTGCGTACTATCCTTGCTTCGCTTCATAAAATTTATGCAGGCTCTATCGGTTTTGAATATGCTTACATTCGTGAAGCGGATGTAAAAGAATGGCTTCGCAACAAAATCGAGCGTGAAGCGTTGGCATTCAATCCGCCTGTGGAAGAGAAAAAGCAAATTTTACAGAAACTCAACGAAGCTGTAGTATTTGAAAATTTCTTGGGAACGAAGTATCTGGGTCAAAAACGCTTTGGCTTGGAAGGTGGCGAAAGTACCATTCCTGCACTTGATGCCATCATCAACCGCTCTGCCGAATTAGGCGTGAAAGAGGCGATGATAGGCATGGCTCACAGAGGTCGTTTGAACGTGTTGGCCAATATCATGCACAAGTCTTACGAATCTATCTTCGATGGTTTTGAAGGAAATATTCCTGACCAAATTCATGGTGATGGCGACGTAAAATACCACTTGGGGTATTCGTCTAAGCATATCACTCCTTCGGGTGTTGAAATTTCGTTGAAATTGGCTCCAAACCCTTCGCACCTCGAAGCTGTAAACCCTTTGGTAGAAGGTTTCTGTCGTGCTCGTGCCGATGCTCATTTTGACGGAGATTACGATAAAATTTTACCTATCTTGATTCACGGTGATGCGGCTGTGGCAGGACAAGGCATTGTATATGAAGTGACACAAATGGCGAAGTTGCGTGGCTATGAAACGGGCGGAACAATCCATTTTGTCATCAACAACCAAGTTGGTTTTACAACCGACTTTGAAGATGCTCGTTCGTCTATCTACTGTACAGACGTAGCCAAAATCATCGACGCACCAGTATTCCACGTTAATGGCGACGACCCCGAAGCGGTAGTGTTTGTGTCGAGAATTGCAGCAGAGTTCCGCCAGCAATTCAACCGTGATGTGTTTATCGACATGGTTTGCTACCGTCGTAACGGTCACAACGAATCGGACGAACCAAGATTTACGCAACCAACTTTATACAAAAATATTACGAACCATCCGAACCCACGAGAAATCTATACACAAAAATTGATTGCTCGTGGCGATATTGATGCGGCCTTGGCGGCTCAAATGGATGCCGAGTTTAAAGCTGAATTGCAGGCTCGTTTAGACCAAGTAAAACAAAAGATTCGTCCCGACTATGTGCCATTGAAATTGGACAACCGTTGGGCAAGCTTGAGCTATGCTACAGCAGAAGATTTTGAGCAATCGCCTCAAACAGGTATCACAAAAGAAACCATTGAGAAAATTGCGAGTGCATTGACTAAGCTTCCTGAAGGATTCCATGCCCTCAAACAAATCGAAAAAGTGCTATCAGACCGTAAAGCCTATTTCGATAATGGTCAACTCAACTGGGCTACAGCCGAAGCCTTGGCGTATGGCTCAATTTTGTTAGATGGCAAAGTGGTGCGTGTATCGGGGCAAGACGTACAAAGAGGTACATTCTCGCACCGTCATGCTGTATTGCACGATGCTGTAACAAACGATTCTTATACTTCACTCAACCATATCTCACCAGAGCAAGAAAAACTTCAAATTTATAACTCGTTACTTTCGGAGTATGGCGTTTTAGGGTTTGAGTTTGGTTACGCTTTGGCAAACCCTGATGCCTTGGTGATTTGGGAAGCACAGTTTGGTGACTTCTCGAATGGTGCTCAAACCATGATTGACCAATTCGTTGCTTCTTGCGAATCGAAATGGGGAACAATGAACGGTTTGGTGATGCAATTGCCACATGGCTATGAAGGACAAGGCCCAGAACACTCAAATGCTCGTCCAGAACGTTATTTGCAATTGGCAGCCGAAGAGAACATCGTGGTGGCAAACCTTACTACGCCAGCCAATATTTTCCACGCTTTGCGTCGTCAATTAGCTTGGCATTTCCGTAAGCCATTGATTATCATGTCGCCTAAATCGTTGTTCCGTCATCCAAAAGTACTTTCTCCAATCGAAGAGTTTATCAGTGGCTCGTTCCAAGAGGTGTACGGCGATACGTATGTAGAAGACAAAAAAGTGAAAAAAGTATTGCTTTGCTCAGGTAAAGTATATTTTGATTTATTAGAAAAACAACAAAAAGAAGGCCGCAAAGATGTAGCCGTTGTTCGTGTAGAACAGTTGCATCCGTTCCCTGCGACCAAAGTCAAAGCCGAATTGGCTAAATACCCTAAAGCCAAAGTGTACTGGGTGCAAGAAGAGCCAGAAAACATGGGTTATTGGTCGTTTGTCGCACGTGATTTTGGTTGGAAGTCGTTTGAAGATGTGATTGCCCGTAAGAAATCGGCTTCACCTGCCACAGGCTTCTTGAAAGTGCATAACGAAGAACAAGCAGCTTTAGTAGAAAGAGCTTTTTCATAATAATAGCATGAGTCCTTGAGCAAATGTGTTGGCATTTGCTCAAGATTCCTTTTTGACTTAACAACAATAATGCAGAATGGTGAATGGTCAATTGTGCATGAATGTTTTGATTTTCTGAAATTTACGACTTGTGTTACTTGACAGAGTTTTAAGTATTTGAAAATGAAAAACTTAACTCACGATTCACTCAAACACTCATTCACTCAATAACTTTAATCTGTATTCTAAATTATACAATCAAACAAAATGGCAATCGAAATGAAAGTACCGCCGGTGGGCGAGTCTATAACTGAGGTCACTATTGCCTCATGGAATAAAAAAGATGGGGATGTAGTGAAAATGGATGAGGTGCTATGCGAATTAGAATCAGACAAAGCTACATTTGAACTTCCTGCCGAAGCCGAAGGTATTTTGCGTATTGTAGCCAAAGAAGGCGATACTCTGCCTATCGGTGCTGTCATTTGTACAATCGAAGCGGCTGGAGCTGCTCAAGCACCTGCGGCACCTGCTCCTGTAGCCACGGCTGCCCCTGTGGCACCTGCACCAGCAGTAACAGCAGCGGCACAAGTAATCGAAATCAAAGTACCAGCCGTTGGCGAATCTATTTCGGAAGTGACGGTATCTTCTTGGAACAAAAAAGAAGGAGATAACGTAAACATGGACGAAGTGCTTTGCGAATTGGAATCGGACAAAGCAACTTTTGAACTTCCTGCCGAAGCCGCAGGAACATTACATATCATTGCCGAAGCAGGTACAACCTTGCCTATCGGAGGTTTGGTCGCTACGATTACGGTAGGTGCTGGTGCTGCGGTAGCACCTGTGGCTGCTCCAAGTACACCTGCTCCAACGGCACAAGAAACAGCTTCGGGCAACTACGCTGCTGGACACGCTTCGCCTGCTGCGGCTAAAATTTTGGCAGAAAAAGGTGTCGATGCCGCTGCCGTACAAGGTAGTGGTGTGGGTGGTCGCATCACGAAAGAAGATGCACAAAATGCACAAAAACCTGCTCCTGCCCCTGCTGCCAAAGCAGCAACGCCTGCCCCAGCACCTGCTTCGGCGGTAAGTGCAGTACCGGGTTCAAGAAACCAAAGAAGAGAAAAAATGTCGTCGCTTCGTAAAACGGTAGCACGTCGTTTGGTGCAAGTGAAAAATGAAACGGCTATGTTGACTACCTTCAACGAGGTGGACATGAAGCCTATCATGGATTTACGTGCAAAATATAAAGATAAATTTAAAGAGAAACATGGCGTAGGCTTAGGCTTTATGTCGTTCTTTACCAAAGCGGTCTGTGTAGCCTTGAAAGAATTCCCTGCGGTGAATGCTTCGATTGATGGCGACCAAATTGTATATAACGACTACTGTGATGTATCTATCGCCGTATCTGCTCCGAAAGGATTGGTAGTGCCTGTTATCCGTAATGCCGAGCAGTTATCGTTGGCAGGTATCGAAGCCGAAGTGATTCGTTTGGCTACTCGTGCAAGAGATAACAAACTCACACTTGACGAAATGACTGGCGGTACATTTACAATTACTAACGGCGGTGTATTTGGCTCGATGCTTTCAACGCCAATTATCAACGCTCCACAAGTAGCTATTTTGGGTATGCACAACATCGTTGAGCGTCCTGTGGTAGTGGCTGGTCAAGTGGTGGTTCGTCCGATTATGTACCTTGCACTTTCTTACGACCACCGCATCATCGACGGTCGTGAGTCGGTAAGCTTCTTGGTACGTGTAAAACAATTGCTAGAAGACCCAACACGCTTATTACTAGACGTATAAGCCGTCATTCTTATAACGAAAGCAAAGACACGTACAGCGTGTCTTTGCTTTTTGCACAAATGCCTATCGGCAATGCTGCAAAGGTGTATAAATCATTGAAAGTGTAGTAAAAATTCCTACTAATCAAGCATTTATTATTACTCAACTGACCAATTATTCGAGCATAATTCTGCTCAAAACCTGAAAACAACTCTAGTATGCAATACGACGTAATAGTTATCGGCTCGGGACCTGGTGGTTATGTGGCTGCTATCCGTTCTGCTCAATTGGGCTTAAAAACGGCCATCATCGAAAAATACTCTGTATTGGGTGGTACTTGTTTGAACGTAGGATGTATCCCTTCAAAAGCTTTGTTAGACTCGTCAGAGCATTTCTATAATGCCAAACATTCGTTTGCCGAGCATGGTATCGAACTTGAGAACCTGCAAGTAAATTTGGCACAAATGATTACTCGTAAAAAAGGTGTTATCGAGAAAATGAATAACGGTATTGCCTTTTTGATGAAGAAAAATAAAATTACGGTTTACAATGGATTCGGTTCTTTTGTTGATAAAAACACCGTAAACATTGCCAAAGCTGATGGTTCGGCTGAACAAATTACGGGTAAAAATATCATCATTGCAACAGGCTCAAAACCAACGATTTTACCTTTTATTCCAGTCGATAAAAAACGTGTGATTACTTCTACCGAAGCACTTAATCTGCAAGAAGTACCCAAACATCTTATCGTTATTGGGGCTGGTGTGATTGGTGCTGAATTGGGCTCAGTTTATGCACGCTTAGGTGCTAAAGTGAGTTTTGTAGAATTTGCCGATTCGATGATTCCTACGATGGATAAAACGATGGGAAAAGAGCTACAAAAGGCTATCAAAAAACTCGGAGCAGAATATTACTTTAGCCACAAAGTAACAGGCGTTGTCAATAATGGCGACGATGTAACCGTAACAGCTAAAAATGCTAAAGACGAAGACGTAAGCATCACTGGCGACTATGTGTTGGTTTGTATTGGTCGTCGTCCTTATACCGATAACCTCAACTTAGCGGCGGCTGGTTTGGTCACAGACGCTCGTGGCAAAATAGAAGTAAATGAGCATACGCTTCAAACAAGTGTAGGCAATATTTATGCTATCGGCGATGTGATTCGTGGAGCGATGTTGGCCCATAAAGCTGAGGAGGAAGGCGTATTTGTGGCTGAAACTATCGCCGGACAAAAACCGCACATCAATTACAACTTGATTCCGGGTGTAGTTTATACATGGCCAGAAGTGGCTTCGGTAGGTAAAACCGAAGAAGAATTGAAAGCGGCTGGTAAAGCTTACAAAGTAGGTTCGTTTCCATTCAAGGCATTAGGTCGTGCTACAGCTTCGATGGATACCGACGGCTTGGTGAAAGTATTGGCTGATAAAGCAACCGACGAAATTTTAGGGGTACATATCATTGGTGCAAGAGCCGCCGACATGATTGCGGAGGCTGTAGTGGCAATGGAATACCGTGCATCGGCCGAAGACGTAGCTCGTATGTCGCACGCACACCCAACTTATACAGAAGCGATGAAAGAGGCTTGTTTGGCAGCAACCGAAAACCGTGCCTTGCACGCATAGTTTTGCTCAAGAGCTGATTTTTATTGTTAGAGGCATAACGCTATCAGGTTTAGGCTTGATAGCGTTGTGCTTTTCTAGCTAAAATATACTGAGAAGCAGGGCTAAATTTTGCATGAGAAAGCTGTAAGAAAGTTGGAAAAAGGACTGAATGAGCTATTTTACTAAAATTTCTTGCCTATTTTCAACAAAGGCAAAATGCTGTATCTTTGAAAAAAATACGTTTATGAAAATTGGCTACGCACGAGTAAGTACACAAGAACAGACCTTAGATTTACAGATAGACGCACTCAAAAAACATGGTTGTGAGGCTATTTATACCGATAAAATATCGGGTACAAAAACGGAAAAACCCAATTTTGAAGAATTGATGAAGTTTATCAGGGCGGGCGATACGTTGGTTATCTGGAAACTCGACAGGCTAGGGCGTTCAACCAAGCACCTCATCGAGCTTGTTGCCGAACTCGAAAAACGGCAAGTCAACTTGGTTTCGCTCAACGACCCTATCGATACCACTTCTCCGAGTGGGATTTTGGTTTTTCAAATTTTTTGTGCTTTAGCCGAACACGAACGCAACATTATTGTGCAACGCACCAAGGCTGGTTTGGCTGCTGCCAGAGCAAGGGGGCGTAATGGTGGTCGTCCTAAAGGACTTTTACCCGAATACCAAGCGATTGCTCCGGCTGTAAAAGAGCTTTACGATGCTCAAAAGCTTTCGACTGCCCAGATTATGAAAGCGTTTAAAATTGGCAGTCGAAGAACTTTCTACAAAATCTTGGCCCATGCAGGTGTACAAGTGAAAGGTTTTGTGAAAAAACCAAGCAAACGAAAAGAGTAAATACCCACACCAAGTGGAGTAATAGTTAGCGTTTGAAAGCCAATTTTCTAGTAAAGAATTTTGGTTCTTTCTATTGGCATTCCATTGTGTTGATAGTCAATGATATAAGCCTTATGCTGTAAAGTGGCATTGAGCGGAATCGTATAAGTGCCTGCCGCTTGGTTTTCGGCCACAAGGGTTTGTATTTTTTGTCCTGCCAAATCGTACAATTCTAGCTGTACAAAGCCTTTTTCGAGTACCTCATAACGCACCTGCGAATGTGTTTGGATAGGATTCGGAAATACTTCTAGCGAAGGTCTGGCTACAGCCAAAGGTTCGTTGCCAAGTACAATGGCTTTGCTTTCAAATTGTGCGTCGAGCCATACACTTCTCGAACGAATCCATTCTTTCAGAAAAAACACTTCGTCTTGATAGCTATACCCCACATAGTAATTAGGCCAAACTTTATTGCCTAATACGCCCGTCCATCGGCTAAAATTGCGTTGTACGGCTGGGGTAATAACACTTGCCGTAGAGTCAATCCATTGATTGATTTTATCGGTTTGTAAAACTGTTTTTCTCAGTTGTTGCCAACGATAGGCGGCTCTATTCACAAAGTCGGGGTCTTGTACCAGCGATTCCCACCAAAATGGCGACCAGAAGGCATCGTTCGGAGCAAGCGTATTAATTTTGTATTGCCAGCCAGATGTTTTATAGCCGTCATAATAATCGGCATTACCAAAAGCAAGGTTATAGTCCCAGGCAGGACCCATTTTTAGCCGACCGTCTTTGCTATCTTTATCTTTATAAAAATAAGTACTAAGCCGATAGCCATCTACGTTTTTGGTAAGCTCTGTTAATAAGAAATAATCTACAAACGAATCCATATCTACTTTGCTTCGCCAAGCGGCTTGTGGGTCGAGAAAAGTAGGCGAAGCAAGTTCTTTTTCCCAGTTATCAACAAAGTTTTTGATGTAATTGAGTTGTGCATCTGTCAGGTCGGTATATTTAGGCGAATCGACTTGGAATAAAACCTTATTCGTTGCTTTGCTGTTCCAAGACCAAGCAGGCGAGCCGTTGGTTTTATCAATTTTAATAATATAACCTCCCGTAAGGTCGTCGCCAGTGTTATCAGTTGGTTTGAGGTTAGCAATATTGACCCGATTTTTATCTCGTTTGATTTTTTCCATGACAATATATACTCCTTCGTACTTGCCATTGAGCATCAGTTCGCAATAGCGTGTACGGGTGGCATACCGTCCCATTTGGTTGGCAATCCGATACGCCAATACATCACGCATAAAGGTTTTATCGTTGTAGCTGGCATTTAAAACCCAGTCAGATTCTTGTGGCATTCCCAACATCACAAGATTTTGGCTCGTTCCCAAGGTGTCTTTCCAAAGCTCAAATCCATAAGGTTTCTTGGGAAAAAACTCTCTTGAGGTTGAGCCACGTTGTTCAATGCCAATGAGTCCGTTGTAGCCATTGGGTGTATCATTCACGAAATTGATGGCATTTGTTCCGTTATCAATAACCTGAAGATTGGCTATAATTTTAGGTTCATCAGGAATAGCCTGTTGATTACGGGTGGTTATCTTGAGAATGGGCAGGTTCGACTGCGTAAAGGTTTGTCCGTTTACCAGTTTGCCGATTATGATGAAGTATGACAAAAGTATAATTTTTTTCATAAATTTTAGTATAAAATCTAACAAATATAAGCAAATAACTAAGATGTCAGTTGGGTTTTACATAAAAAAAGCACCTCTGAAAAGAAGTGCTTTTGCGTCATGCTTTGTATCAAACTAAAAATCGTAACCAAGTGTAAGATAAGATATAGGCTTTTTCACCTCTCTATTTTCAAGCCCCCAACCTACATCAAATTTAACGAAATAGCCTAAAATGGTAGTACGCACGCCACCGCCATAGCCTATCAAGAAAGGATTTCTAAAGTCGGTTACAGTGGCACGCAAAGGAGCACTAATACCCTGTGCGATTTGGTCGGCGGTGAGGACTGGTAAAACGTAAGTATTGAATGAGTTTCTTCTGGCAAAAGGACTGCCGCCTGTCCAAGCTGTTCCAACATCGGTAAAGGCTGAAAACTGTAAATTTTTAAAGAAATTAGAGTAAATCGGCCCTGAATATAAATATCGAGCTATAGGAAAACGTATTTCTGTATTGAACGACATATAAGAAACGCCTGCAATTTTATTGAGGTTGAAGCCCCTGAGCGGCGTGGCAAAATCAACGAACAAAAGGTCTTTTTCAATTGATTTTGAAGAAAAAGGGTCGTTCTTGTTTGTACTGTTGTCGTAGGCGTGTTCTACCCAATTGTCCATGCCTCCCATTACCGTAGTTTTGGGTGCATTGCCAAACGAATGCCCTGCTGCACCTCTGAAAGCAAAGGTAAGTCCTTTGCCGATGCGAATGTAATGTCTGAGGTCGAGGTTGATTTTATTGAATCCATCAGCCGCCGAGGTGATGCCTGTATAATGCTCAAATTTTGCTTTCAAGCGAGTACCAGCCCATTGATTGATGCCATAGCTGATGGTATTGTCATACACAAACTCGGCTTTTGCCCCTACATAATCGGCTGCTACTTCTGCGAAATAAGGCGTTGTATTGCCTGTGAGCAAATCGAATGGATAGTAGCGTGTGGTTATAAAAAATGGCGAGAAACTTACCCTTGTGTTGGTATTGATTGGATAAGAAGCCATCAACGCAATTTTGTTCATACGATACTTAAACTCTCGCATTTCGTCAGAATCTGTTACCACCCTTCTATCAACTCGAATGCTGTAGTCAATCTTTTGTCCTAAATAGGCATATTCAGCCCATAAATCCGAATTTTTAAGACTTGGCGTAATAAACCCTCCCACTTTCAATAAATGATTTTCGAGTAAATCATTCATGTTCAGGTTGAGCTTCAAACCAAAACCTCTTTGGGGAAGTGGGTCTATGACAAAATCGGTTTCAGTGCCATTTACAACGAACGCATTTTGGTAATCAAACGGCCCTTTGATTTTGAGATTGCTGTCTTTACGTAATAATTTCGATGAAATGATGCGTTCAGACTTGGTTTTTTTCTCTGGTTTTTTAGCATCGGTACTTGGCGTATTTTTGATATTTGTGTTGTCAAATTGGTAATTATCGGTATCAATTTCACCTTCTTCCAATTTTAACGGAGAAACCACAGGTGCCTCCACCACTGGCGTTGGGGCAGGCGTGCTGGCTGATGTTTTACTGACCGTCAGCCCATACAAACGAATATTACGATTGGTAAAAGGAAGGTCTGGTTTGGCACTCAGGGTAGCCTGATTTTGATAAGCCAAAATTTCTTGTCCGTTATCTAAATAACGATACACCAAACTATTTTTTTCTGAGTTATAATCAAAATCTTGTATATCTCCTCTAAAATCTGAAAGTTGCTGTATGGTTTTATTCCCAACATCAAGACGATAAATGTTCTTGATGCCTTTTTCATCACTGAGGAAATAAATGGTGTTTTCATTGACAACCAAGGGGTTGGTCGTATTGCCCAACGAATCGACCAAGGTACTTACCACGGCTGTTTTGGCTTTGCCTTCGTGTAATACCAATTTAAAAGGATTATTCAAATGCTTGTAACTACCCTTGTCGGTGTCTAAAGAATCTTTCAAACGATTGGTAGAAAAAACAATTTTATTGGTTTTGCCGATAAAACGAGGCGTAAGGTCGTCATAAAAATCGTTGGTCAATTGCGTAAGCGTTCCTCTGCTCATGTCGAGCAAAAATAAATCGTTTTGTCCTTTGTTCTGAGCACTCAAGACCATGGTAGCTCCATTGCTTGAAATGTCGAAATCGGAGATTTGCTCAAACTGTTTAATCACTTTACGTGTTTCTAAACGACCCGTTAAATCTTTTTCCGAAATATTAGAGAAAATATAGTAAACCACTTGGCCAGCTTCTTCCGAAACTACTGCCAGCGAACCGCTTTTTGTCCAAGCAAGTAATGGAATATGGTAATCGACCGATTGATTGAGCGTTTTGAAACCAGCACTGAGTAACGTGCGCGTAGTTTTGGTTTTTAAATTAACGATTTCTACACTCGATTTACCCATATCATTTTTGGAATAAGCCAAAAAATTACCATCGGGACTAAGCTTAAATTTATTGAATTTAGACGTAGCATTGAGGGCTGCTACGGTGATTTTGGTATCAAACTGGGGCAAATGATACGCCGCATTGGTGGCTTCTACATTGGCTTTGTAGTATTCTCTCCATTCTTTCAAAAAGCGAGAAAAGGGCATTCCCATGGTACTGGCAATGGCTGTTTGCTCGTTTCTGATGATACGAGTGAGGTTGAGAATATTAGAAATATTATCTCTGCCGTATTTTTCGGCAACAAAATTCCAAATAGATTGCCCTACCAATTCCGACTCTTTGCCCGTAGTGAGATTGGGGCGTTTGAGGTATTGATTCAAAATGGCATCGGTCATGAAGGCATCCATTTCGGTGGTCCAGCCCTCGGCAATATAGGCTGTGATGCCATTCATAAACCACTCAGGAACAGAGAGTAAAAGCGAGTTTTGAAGCGACTCTTTGATGCTTCCGCCATACAGCATATCGTGGATAAACACCCGTGCAATTTCTCGTATCAAATCTTTTCTGAAAGCCTGTGCATTGCCCGAATAGGCAATTTCGATGCGTGATTTCGACAAGTTTTCTTCCCTTACTTCCTTTTCGCTCGACAAACTCAGCCCTACATTGCTTTGATGTAAGTCTTGTACGGCATTGTAAATAAAGATTTTGGTACGGCTAAAAGGCGAATACCCTAGCACTTCTGTGATTCTATCGAATTCATTTTCAGCCAATTGAATAGCCAATGTGGCGGTTTGTTGCCCACCTTCATGAAAGTAAACTTCAAAATTTTGGGTATTCAGTACTTTCCAATGAAAAGTACGATACTGGATTCTATTTTTACCAAAAGTTTCTTGTGTTGGAAAAGCATTTTGGGCTTGTACCATCACAGGCATCAGGCACACGAATAGTAAGAATTTTCTCATTGTTATGAATAGCTTGAAACGATGAGTAATGAAATACAGGTAAATTGGCTTGGGTTATTTCTCATTTCTCATGACCTAAATATAACGAAGTGAAACGATTTATATTGACTTCGGGGTCAAGTTCTTTTTGATTAACCAAAAAATCGACAAAATGTTGGGCAAAATACGGGGCTAAAGAAACGCCTTTCGAGCCAAGTCCGTTGAAAATACCCACTTGCCCGTAAGTAGGATGTAGCCCCAAAAAAGGCCGACGGTCTTTGGTGGCGGGTCGTACTCCTGCCAGATGGTTTAGTACCGAAATGCTTGGCTTCATCAATTTTTTATACTTATCTATCAACTCCTCTTGGGCTGTTGGTGTAGGAGTCCAGTCTAATTGATGCCAACTGTACGTAGCTCCCAACCGAGCGGTATGATGGGTCAATGGTACAACAAAAGCCCCTTGGTTAATGATATGCTGTAGGGCGATGGGTTCGTCGAAACGCACGGTTAAAACTTCCCCTTTCACAGGGCTAAAAGGTAGCCAATTGAACCAAGGATTTTGATGAGCTAAAAAGCCTTCACAGAAGATAACTTTCTCGAAATTAATTACTTGGGTAGCAGTGGTATAAGTGTTATCTGCCAACTGACAAGCCGCCCAGTCGAAACTATCAGACAGCAGCAGGTTGTTTTTTTGAAAATATCGTTGAAACGCTTCTAGCAACACGGGCAAATCAACCCATCCCGAATGTTGCGTAACGATGCCCCCCAATTCGTTGGCAACCACATTTTTGTACATAGGCAAGTCGCTCACGACTGTGCCAAAATAACGAAAATTTTCATGCGTTTCGGGTTCGGCAAAATAGCGCTGAATATTGGCATTAGGGAATGGCCGATACGAATGAATCGGATGGAAAAAATGGGCTTGCAGGCTTGTTTCTAATTGCTGGTAATGGTTTTCGAGAAAAGGAAAAATAGTATCGGCCAACCACGTTTTCACAAACTTTCGACCCGTCACAGGATTATAAATACCCGCCGCAACCTTCGACGAAGATTGAAACTCATATTTATCCATCACTAGCACACTTTTGCCTGCTTGCAGCAAAGCCCAAGCAAGCGTAGAACCAGCCAATCCTTGTCCAACAATCAAATAATCTGTTTGTGTTTTTGTCATGCTGTAAATAGAAAGTTAAATGAGATGTTAGATGGTAAAAAATACGACATCTCCGTATCAAACAGAAAAGGCTTGGCGATGCCTGTTGAACATTTATACAAACACTCAAAGTCAAATTTCCATAATTAATTATCAACAGGATGTTAGACAGTTATTTATGTAATAATTTCGTTCTAATTTCTTCAATTTGTTCAGTTGTCAAGCCTGTCAAGTCAGTAATAGTTGCGTTATCGAAACCTTTTGCAATGGCAATGCTCGTAAGTTTTACTTTTTCATCATATCTAATGCTGTCTTCTGCTTGTGCCTGTAAAGAAAGTATTTCGCTCGCTTTATAGTGCAAATAATCTAAGTAACGATTGTATCTAAATTGGTCGTCTTGTGGAAGCCTCATGTAATCTAAAACCTCACCAGCTTCTTTAAGCCCTTTTGCTTTAAATTCATCTTTTACCTCGCTATTTTTCAAAAAATAAATCCATTCATCTAATGTATCTTGGGCAGTGTTATTAAACTTATTTACTTTGATTATGTAAAACTCTGGAAAAATATCAGAAACTTTCTCCTTGGAAAAGGCTATTTTTTGTCTATCAGAAAGAGCCAGTGTGTCATGTTGATGTAACCCATAAAAGTTTGTACTACCTTTATATACATAATCCAAGCCTTGTCCAAGGTCAAAATAGACAATATTGATAGAAATGACTTTTTTTATTGCTGAATATGCTTGTCCCAATGAAAGGTTTTCTGTTAGTGCTTTAGAAGCTCCAAAAGCCATTCTATGAAAAAAGTCAATCTCAAAGGTATTTTGAATCTCGACAACAATTAACTCATTTTTAGAGTTTTGAGTCAAAATATCCACCCTGTTAAACTTATCATCCTCCGTTTCTTGGTTACTTTCACTTTCTAATATTTGTTCAATACGAATATCATCAAATAAAAGTTCGCTTAGGAAGCCTTCTAAGATGGCAAAATTAGCTTTATTTCGTAGCAATTTTTTCACTGCCCAGTCAAATCGAATTAGTTTTTTGCTCATTGTCGCTTACATTTTGTATAGTTATTGAAAGTTACCAATCTGCCTAAAGACCAATAAAACTGATTATCAACAAAGTCTCCTTCCAAAAAAATAGCCAGAGCTTAGTGTTTTTAGCTACAAAACGACTACTGTAAAGAAAAGATGATATATTAAAGAACATTTAATAAATGTCCCATCTCTACCTTTACTTCACTATCCCAATTTTTCAACAATTGCATGATGATGATTTACGACAAAAGCCACTTGTTCGTCGAGGGTCATATAAGACGTATCTAATAAAATGGCATCGTCGGCTTGCACCAATGGGCTTTCGGCACGGGTCGAATCCTGCAAATCTCGTTGTTGGAGGTTTTCTAAAATTTCGGCTAAAGGCACATCATCCCCTTTTTGTAGCAATTCTAATCTACGGCGTTCGGCACGAATAACAGGGTCGGCGGTCATAAAAATTTTGAGTTCGGCTTCTGGAAAAACCTTCGTCCCAATATCTCGCCCATCCATGACAATCCCTTTTTGTTTGCCCATTTCTTGTTGTTGGGCAACCATTGCTTTTCTTACCGAGGCAATAGAACTTACTTGGCTCACCAATTGCGAAATATACATTTTTCTGATTTCGCTTTCCACATTTACCCCATTGAGATACACATCACTAGCCCCTCTTTCCTCGTTGAACTGAAACGAAATTTGGATATTGGCTAAGGCTTGTTCAACCGCCTCTGCATGGGTATAATCAATTTGATTTTCGTATAAATAAAGACTCACAGCCCTGTACATAGCACCTGTATCAATAAAGGCATAGCCCAACTGAGCAGCTACACGTTTGGCTGTAGAGCTTTTCCCACAACTAGAATAACCATCGAGTGCGATAATGATTTTTTTCATGAAATAGCTATTTTGTATAAAGATAAGTAAATTGTGAAATAGATACGTTTGCTACTCTTTCTATCTAAAAAAGACGCAATAAACAACATTTATCAGATATTATGCAATTAGAAGCCAACTTCATTAACATTTTTGAGAAAAAAATCAGTTTTGTGCAACTTACCATCGAGCAACAACGCATTGCTTCTATCCAAGAAATAAGCCCCTCGCCAAGGGCAGGGCAGCCTTATATTTTACCCGGATTTGTCGATGCACACGTCCATATCGAAAGCTCGATGCTCACACCTGTACAGTTTGCTCGCTTGGCGGTGGTACATGGCACGGTAGCCACCGTGTCGGACCCCCACGAAATAGCCAACGTATTGGGCGTAGCAGGGGTAGAATATATGTTAGAAAATGCTGCTCAAAGTCCGTTTAATTTTTGTTTTGGTGCACCCTCTTGTGTGCCAGCCACCGTTTTTGAAACCGCTGGTGCAACTGTTACGCCCGACGACATCGCCTATTTATTTGAGAAATACCCAACCATAGGATATTTGGCCGAAGTCATGAATTTTCCGGGCGTACTCAACAACGACCCCGATATGCTCGCCAAAATCGCTTTAGCCAAACAATACAACAAGCCTATCGACGGCCATGCCCCAGGCTTACGAGGCGTACAAGCCCAGCAGTACATTGCGGCAGGTTGCCAAACCGACCACGAGTGCTTTACGATAGAAGAAGCCCTAGATAAATTGTCGTTTGGCATGAAAATATTGATTCGAGAAGGCTCTGCTGCCAAAAACTTTGAGGCACTTATTCCCTTGCTTCCTGAGCATTATGCCAATTTGATGTTTTGTTCGGACGACAAGCATCCCGACAACCTTGTAGAAGGACATATCAATCAGCTTGTCAAGCGAGCCTTACAGCAATATCCAGCACAGTTGTTTGAAGTCTTGCAAATGGCCTGTATCAACCCCGTGTTGCATTATCAGTTGCCTGTTGGATTGCTCAGAGAAGGCGACAGTGCCGATTTCATTCTGCTCGATTCGCTCGAACAGCTAAACGTTACGCACACCTATTTGAAAGGGACACTGGTGGCTCACGATGGCAAAACCCTTTTGCCCGACTTACCTAGTGCAGTAGTCAATCAATTCAATTGCGATTACGTCCCTGCCGAGCGTTTGGCATTACCTGTAAACTTTTCTGAAAAAAAAATAGCAAAAGTCATTGTTGTTTTAGACGGACAATTAGTAACTTTAAGTAAATCTTACGAACTAAAGCAAGAAAATGGCTATTTCGTTGCCGACACTGAGCGAGATTTATTAAAAATAGTGGTGGTAAATAGGTATAAAAATGCTCCGCCAGCCATTGCTTTCATTCAAAACTTTGGTCTAAAACAAGGAGCAATCGCCTCTTCGGTAGCCCACGATTCGCATAATATAGTAGCCGTAGGCTGCGATGACGAAAGCCTTGCCGAAGCCATCAATGCAGTGATAAAAGCCAAAGGAGGCATTGCAGCCACTGATGGAAAAGAACAAAATAAAATTTTGCCTTTACCCATTGCAGGGCTTATGTCGGGAGAAAACGGACAGACCATTGCAAATAATTATGCAGAAATTGATATATTTGCCAAACAATTAGGAAGTACGCTTCAATCGCCCTTTATGAGCCTATCTTTTATGGCACTATTGGTAATTCCTGAATTAAAATTATCTGATTTGGGTCTATTTGATGGCAAAGCGTTCGGTTTGATTGATTTAATAGAAAAAGGATAATAAAACTAATATTTTCATCAACTAAATTAAATGTACAGTAGTAGCGGCATTATATGTCTTGCTACAATATGATGACGTGCCTACTGTATTGTAAAAATCATGATAAAACTTATACATATTCCCTTAACTTGTATTTTATCAAAAACAAGCGACGCTTGTTTTTTCCGACGACAATCTCTTCCAATCGTCATACAATAACCCAAATATTTCCTAATCACAATTGCTGTTAAAACATACAGCATAACCTTACCGTAATTCATACACAACAGTGTTCTTACCACTGGAGTTGATATTGTTGGCTGGTATTGTTGTATAGCATTTGTATTTTCAATTACAATTAACTATAAAACCGTTCATTTCTATTATGAGAAAACTCTTACTGCTTACTGCTGTATTTTTATTAGTACAGTTGGGTAAAACATTTGCTCAAGACAGGCAAGTGACGGGAAAAGTGACATCTTCTGAAGATGGCTCACCACTCCCAGGCGTTAGTATTGCTGTGAAAGGTACATCCAAAGGAACAACAACCTCTGCTGATGGTACTTATAAGATTAGTGTTAATGCCAAAGATATTTTAACTTTTTCATTTGTAGGATTCGATACACAGACCATTACTGTTGGAACACAAAGCAAAATCAATGTGGTGCTTAGTACGAATACCTCTCAACTACAAGAAGTAGTTGTAACAGCCCTGGGGGTGCAACGCCAGAAAGAATCGCTTGGCTACGCTGCTACTACAGTAAAAGGCTCGGAAATTAACCAAGCTAAGGCTGTATCGGTTACAAGTGCTTTACAAGGTAAAGTATCTGGTTTACAAATTAACATTGTGAATAACGGTATTAATCCAAGTAGCCGTGTAATCTTGCGTGGAAACCGTTCATTATTAGGAAACAACGAAGCTCTTGTTGTAATTGATGGTTCTGTTTCAACTTCAGATGCCTTGAATTACTTAAACCCTAATGACATTGATGATGTGACGGTATTGAAGGGTGCAAACGCTGCTGCAATTTATGGCTCAGATGCTTCAAACGGGGCGTTAATTATTACAACGAAAAAAGGCTCGGCGGGTGCTCCGAAGATTTCTGTTTCAAACACTACTTATATAGAAGAAATCAGCTTCATGCCCAAATTCCAAGAAAGATTTGGCGGAGGAACAGAATCTTTTAGCCGTGTATATATCCCTTTTGAGAACCAGTCTTATGGACCAGCATATACCAATGAATCGGTAAATCTAGGGATGCCATTAGAAGATGGTTCGTACCAAAAAACACCTTATTCGTATAAATCTAATGCCAAACTTAACTCATTTGACAAAGGCGTAACTACGCAATCATCTGTATCGCTTTCTGTAGGTGATAAAGCGAGTTCTTTTTATATTTCGGCTCAACAAAACGACTCGAAAGGGGTTGTGCCTGGAGATAATAAGCAACAAACAGCCCTACGCATGAACGCTTCTCATGAATACAGCAAATTCAAAGGAGCATTTAATATTGGCTATACAACCAATAATATTGATTTTACAACGTCTGATTTTTACAATACGGTGTTGAATACGCCTGGTCAAGTACCATTAGACCAATATAGAGATTGGAGAAACTTTAAAAATGCCGACGGTTCGCTAAATTATGCCAACCCCAACAACTATTTTAATGCCTATTTCTATTCTCCATTTTTCAATAAAGACGTAAACCGTAGAAAAGAGTTTAACTCTACTTTATCAGGAAACGTAGAATTAACTTACAAAGCAACAAAATGGTTGTCTTTCTTAGGTCGTGTGGGTATTACGAAAAAAGATTACAACGGTAAAGCGATACAAGAGAAATTCAAATATAGTGCCTATGCAAAAAGTGTAGCTGATTTCTCAGAAGCACAAAACGATTTGAATGGTTTTGCTTTTGATTACAACTATACAGATTATCGTATCACTTCTGACTTTTTCTTAACAGCAGATAAGAAATTTGGTAAGTTTTCAGCTACGTTTATCGCAGGTATTAACAATAAAGAAAACACCCAAAAATTCGTAAGTACACAGGCCAACTCGCTTGTAATTCCTGGTTTGTACAATGTGTCTAACCGTGTAGGAGAGGCAGGGGCATCAGAAAGTGATGCTAAAACTCGCTTGGTGGGTGTGTATGGCGATTTGACTGTAGGGTATAAAAACTTCGTTTACCTTCATTTATCAGGACGTAACGACTGGAGCTCGCTGCTAGGAAAAGACAATCGTTCTTTCTTTTATCCGGGAGGAGACGTATCTGTTGTGTTGACAGAAGCAGTTCCTGCTTTGAAAGAACTATCTTTCTTAAGCTTTGCGAAAGTTAGAGGTTCATTAACCAAGGTTGGAGGTATCAACGTGGGCCCTTATGCTCTTCAAACTTCATTTGGTACGGGTAGCTTCCCTTATGGTAGTTTGGCTGGTTTCTCGGTTGGAAACACACTTCCTGACCCTAACTTAACACCAGAATTTACCAATTCATTTGAAGTTGGGGGAGAGTTTGGTTTCTTAAATAACCGTGTAAACTTAGAACTTGCTTATTATACACAAAAGACTACAGGACAAACTGTATCTATTAGTACTTCACAGGCTACGGGATATAGTAATGCTTTGATTAACGCTGGTTCTGTACAAAATACAGGTTTTGAATTAGACCTTAAAACGACCCCTATTAAACTAGCCAATGGTTTTTCTTGGGATTTTAATGTAAACTTTAGCCAAGTTGATAATAAAGTATTGGAGTTATATCAAGGCATCAATGAGTTGAATCTTTCTAATTATTATGGTCTTACCTCAGATGCTTCACTAGGCCAAGTATTTGCTACTGTTGGCGAACAGTATCCTACAATCAAAGTGGTGGCTTATAAAAGAGACCCAGATGGCCGTGTAATTGTCAATTCAGAAACAGGGTATCCTTCGGTTGCTACTTCATTGAAAACGATAGGTCAATCAAATCCAAAATATAGATTAGGGCTAACAACAACCTTGAAATACAAAGGATTTGGTTTGAATGCCGTAGCAGAATACAGAGGAGGAAACTATATCTACCATGGTCTTGCTAGTACTGTATGGTTTACAGGTGTGGCTGAAGCTACTGCTGCTTATGGTCGTGAAAGATTTGTATTCCCTAATTCTGTAATTCAAAATGCTGATGGAACTTTTACTCCAAATACCACTGTAACAGTGAAAGATGGGGGCTTAGGTGCTTGGGATAGTAACTTGCGTCGTTATGGCGAAAACTTTGTAACAAGTGCTGCGTTCTGGAAATTAAGAGAGGTAGCTTTAACTTATAATGTACCAGCTAGAATTTTAGCTTCTACCAAATTTATTAAGAGTGCATCTGTTGGTCTTGTTGGACGTAACTTGATTACACTTTTACCTAAAGAGAACCTTTATACTGACCCAGAATTTGCTAACACTACGTCGAACGCTGTTGGTTTGAACAGTAATGCTCAAACACCACCAACTCGTACATACGGATTTACTGTAAATCTTGGATTCTAATCTATGTAATCATAAAGTTTAGGTATTCATTAATTTTTAGAATCAATCATGAAAAGAAAAATATATTCTATCTTGGCAGCAAGTGCTTTATTACTGGCAAGCTGCACAGGAAGTTATCTTGATATAAACGATAACCCTAACGCTGCGGTTTCTGCTACTCCTGAATTAGTACTTTCAAATGCTTTGAATGTTACAGCAGGAAGACTAACACATAACCAGATTGGTAACTTTTTTGGGGGCTACTGGGCTCCATCAGGTAGTTACTCTGGCTTCGTTGAGGAACGTCAATTTGATTATGGTGCTACGTATGGCACGGGAGTTTGGTCTAGCTGCTATGATAATTTGCAAGATTATCAGTACATTATAGACAAAGCGGAAGCTCAAAGTTGGAAAGCCGTTTCTGGTATAGCTAAAGTAATGAAAGCTTATAACTACCAAATTTTAGTAGATGCTTATAATAACGTTCCATTCTCAGATGCCTTGAAAGGAACAACAGCTATTCGTCCCAAGTATGATGACGCTCAAACAGTTTATAATGAACTAATAAAAATCTTAGATGCGGCCTCTACCGATTTAAAAGTACCTATTTCGGGTGCAAACCCTAGTCCTGGTGCACAAGATATTGTGTATAAAGGTGATTTGACCAAGTGGAGACAATTTGCTAATACCCTTCGTTTGCGTATTATCATGCGTCAGACAAATGTATCTGGCAAAGATTTAAAATCGGAAGTAGCTAAAGTTGTGGCTGAAGGAGCGGGCTTCTTAGGTGCTGGTGGAACGGTGAACTCAACGCCGGGTTACTTGAAAACAGCAGGTAAGCAAAATCCATTTTGGGAAACTTATGTACAACAGGCTTCGGGTGCAGATGCTGGTTCTAAACAAGCGTATGTTTGTTCTGCATTTTTTATCACTACTTTACAAACAGATTTAAAAGACCCTCGTTTGGCTCGTTTAGCTGCTAAAAATAATGCAGGTATTTATGTAGGTGTTCCTTTAGGCGATGGTAACGATGATAATTTGTTCCCAAAACGTTCGTGGTTTGGCCCTGCAATTATTAAGTCATTTGACCAACCAATGGTATTGATGACGGCTGCCGAAAGTTTCTTCTTACAAGCAGAGGCTGCTCAAAGAGGTTATACTACTGGCGATGCTAAAGCCTTGTATGAAGCTGGAATTACGGAAGCGTTTACTGCCGCAGGCTTAACAGCAACCGATGCTTCAACGTATTATAATACAGCAACTAAGAATGTGAGTTGGGCAGCATCAACAGATAAAATAGAAGCAATTATCACTCAAAAATGGGTTGCTATGTTTAGTTTAACAGGTTTTGAAGCATGGTGCGAATTCCGTAGAACTGGATTCCCTAAAGTTCCTGTGGCTACGAAAGCAATTCAACAAAAAAATCCTGCACGTTTGTTTTATCCAACATCTGAAATCTCAACAAATTCAGATAACGTTTCAGCACAGAATGTAACTAGCCAATTTGACAATAAGATTTTCTGGGCAAAATAAAAAAGATAAAACGATTTCGTTTATCATAATAGATTTATCTTATAATTTGAAATAGCATTATGACAATGAAAAAAATATTTAAAACCAGTCTAGCACTATTAGCCACAATCATTGGGCTTAGTAGTTGTTTAGAAGACAAAGGCTACACAGACTTAATCAATTCTGTTGGGGCTGAACCAATTGTAAGTATTTTCGGAAATTATGGCGGTAGCTTACAAACTGGCAAATTCAAAATTGATACGCTTGTAGAGATTACGTATCCCGTAAACTTAGGCTCTATTAATACCTTGGATAAGGATGTTGCTGTTACAATGGGTGTGACTACAGCCGCAACTAACTTTCTCAATGCAACCAATACCAAAAGAGTTGCAGCAGGAGATGACCCTTATGCTGTTTTACCAACAACGGAATATACTTTAGTAAACCCAGTCATTAAAGCTGGTACACGTGATGCCAATTTCTCTATCAAAGTTAAGCTTTCAAAGACATTGGATTTTACTAAAGAATACGTAATTCCTGTGGGTATTTCTGATGCTAGTGGCTTGAAAATCAGCAGTAACCTTGGCTTTATGAATGTCTTTGTTGGAGGTACGCCCAACAAGTATGATGGTGTTTATCAATCAACGGGCTATTTCTCTCACCCTTCTCTTCCTAGAGCTATTGACAGAGTTAAAACCTTAACAACGATTGACAAAACCACTTCAGAAACTGAATTTGCCGATTTGGGTTCTGCTGCAAAAATGTGGCTTAAAGTAGCCAAAGACAATACGGTTACTATTATTCCTAAAGGTTCGGCAGAAACGCTGGCTGGTCCATTTGAACAAACAGGTGTAAATAAGTATGACCCTGCTACCAAAACATTTACACTAAATTATCAGTATAATGTTGGTACTCGTGTGATTACAGAAGTAATTAAGAAGAATTAAAATGTAATGTTTTAATTCCAACAAAAAACCCTAGCTTGGCTAGGGTTTTTTTATTGATATACTCAAAAACAAATGCCTATTTCAAACCTAAATCTTCTTGAATGGCCGATACTTTGGCTTTCATTTGCTCGAAGGTTTCGTAAAATGCCGATGGACTTGTTAACGGAGCATTTACCGAAACATAAAACTTAATTTTAGGTTCTGTTCCCGACGGGCGAGCCGATACTTTTGAGCCGTCTGCCAAAATCAACTGAATTACGTTTGATGCTTCAACACCCAAGCCTACCGCAATTGGCGTGACATCGCCTGTTTTTAAGTCGGTTGCCGTAAGTGCTTTGTAGTCGAGTACTTGTACTGGCTCAGAACCTGCTACAGAAGCGGGCAAATTGGCACGTAAATTGGCCATCATTTGTTGAATTTCTTCGGCACCTGCTTTGCCTTTTTTCGTTAAAGAAATCAAGCCTTCGTAATAGAAGTTATGCGTTTGGTACATTTCTGTAAGGAAATCAAACAACGACTTGCCGTTGTCTTTGGCATAAGCTGTAAGCTCGGCAATCATCGCACAAGAGGCCACAGCGTCTTTATCTCTTACGGCATCGCCAATCAAATATCCATACGATTCTTCTCCACCACCAATAAATTGCTCTTGGCCTTCTAGCTCACGAATAACCGCCGCAATGTATTTAAAGCCCGTAAGGGTGTTGTAGCAATTGACCCCTTTACTAGCACAGATTTTGTCGATAATATCAGTTGTTACAATCGTTTTGGCAACAAACTCTTTTCCTGTAAGTTTACCTGCTTTTTCCCAGGCATCTAACAAATAGTAAATAATCAAACTTGCCATTTGGTTGCCGTTGAGCAATACCCAGTCGCCAGCAGCATTTTTTACGGCTGCCCCAACACGGTCGGCATCGGGGTCGGTAGCAATAACCAAATCGGCATCAATTTCTTTTGCCAAATTTACGGCTAAATTCATGGCTTCGGTTTCTTCGGGGTTTGGATACACCACCGTTGGGAAATCGCCATTTGGTTCGGCTTGTGCTTCTACTACGTTTACGTTTTCAAAACCCAACAAAGCCAAGGCTTTTGGCACAAGCGTAATGCCTGTTCCGTGGATAGAAGAATAAACAATTTTCAAATCCTTTTGGCGTTCAATTACGGCTGGATTGATGCTATTCTTCTGGATTGTTTTGAGGTATTCTGTATCAATTTCTTCGTCAATCAAGGTAATCAACGCTTCGTTTCCTGCAAAATTGATGTCGTCAACCGAAGTGATGTTGTTTACTTCTGTCACGATGTTTTTATCGTGCGGTGCCACCACTTGCGAGCCATCGCCCCAATAGGCTTTGTAGCCATTGTATTCACGAGGGTTGTGCGAAGCCGTGATAACCAAACCAGCATCGCAACCCAAATAGCGTACAGCAAACGACAATTCGGGCGTTGGGCGAAGGGCTGAAAATAAATATACTTTGATACCATTGGCCGAGAAAATATCGGCACAAGTGCGGGCAAAAAACGGAGAGTTATTGCGAGAATCGTGGGCAATAGCTACTTTGATTTCTTTGTCAGGAAAGCTCTTTTTAAGGTAATTAGAAAAACCTTGCGTAGCAGCCCCAACGGTGTATTTATTCATACGGTTTGAGCCTACTCCCATTTCTCCTCTCATGCCACCTGTACCAAATTCTAAAGCTTTGTAAAATGAATCGGTAAGCTCGGTTTCCTTGCCTTCGTCAATCAACTGACGAATTTTGGCTTTTGTTTCTTCATCATAGTTACCTGATAGCCACGCATCAATATTCGTTTGGGTAAGAGCATCTAAACCTGTTGACATAGTTTTACGTTAAATGTTTGAGTATTATATAAAAAATCAGTGCTATGACCAACATAGCAAAGCAAATATAAAAATTATTCTCAACTTAGAGATTTCCGTAAAATAATTTTATCGAAAAAGACCAAAATCTCTTTTAATAATACAAAAAGCTACTGATATTCTCTATCAGTAGCTTTTTGTTGGTATTATTTTGTGATTTATTTATACTTCTACAAGCATTGCTCCATAAGAATATCCTCCGCCAAATACTGTTACGATGATTTTATCGCCTGCAACAAATTTTGTTTTGTTTTCGTCTAAAGCAATGGCACAACCAGCACAACCAGTATTGCCAAGGTATTGGATATTAGAAATCATTTTTTCGTCGGGAACGCCCAAGGTATTAGCCACATTTTTGGTAATGCGTAAATTGGCTTGGTGCGGAATCACATAAGCGATGTCTTCTACCGTAACGCCATTGCGTTCCATCACTTGCTTGCTCACTTTGGGCATATAGGTACAGGCGTTGATAAACACATCTTTACCAAAAGGCATAATCAAGCCTCTGTGCAAAGGTTTGAGCGTAACGCCTTCCGATGCCTTTCCTACATTGCCAGCCCCGCCAGTGATGAGGTCTTTTATCAACCAATTTTGTACACCTGCTTTTTCTTTCGACAACGACAAAACCGCTGCCCCATCGCCCCACAAATGCCCTGCCTTGGTGTCGTCTTCGTTGTTGTAGGCGGTGTTATGTTCCGATACCACCACCAACGCTTTGGCGGCTTTATTCAACGCAAAATAGCCTTGCACAATTTCGATGGCATTCAACAACGACGAGCAAGCCGCCGAAATAGTCACAACTGGAATCTCCGATACATTTAAGGCGTGCTGAATGGCGTGTCCTAACGTAAAAATATTATCGTGTGGTGTATAAGTGGCTGCTACAATCAAATCTACTTCTGATATATCATACGGTAATATGTCCTTGATTTTCTGAGCCGCCTCGATTGCCATTGTATGCGTATTTTCGCTAGAAGATGCTTTGCGACGCTCACGAATACCTGTTCGCTCAATAATCCATTCGTCTGTCAAACCATTTAATTCTTCAAAATATGCGTTTGTAATGACTTGTTCGGGCAGATAGCTTGTAATTGCGTTAATGTACATTACGTGTTAGTTTAGGATATTGAAACTTGAATAGTATGATAACCTCGCTATATGTTATGCTATCCTTTTTTCCTAGTCGATTACCTCAACATGTCATAAGAATAAGCCGACCGTTGCTTGCGAATGATATGCTTCACACCAGTGCTTGGGCAACTTTCCAACAATCAAAGCTTTGTAAGGTATTTGTCTATTTCTCTAATTTTTATACAAAGGAAAATAATGTTTTAGCATAGTACAAGAAAATATAAAAAATATATAATTTATACTTTTAAAAGTACTATGGTTTTTTGTATTATTTTGATGTTTTTTGTATAAATCTTATAAGTCGAAATTTTCGGCACAATATTACTAAAAACTCCTAGACTATCAAATGCGTATAGATGTTTATTATTATTGTTTGTTATGGGTGTATCTGTTATCTGTATATCTGTTTCGCCCTTGTTTGAGTTATTTCCAACGAAGACGGCAACAAAACATCGTGTGATGCAATCTTCCTGCAAGTTGCAGGGGAAAAACATCGCACTCATGGCATGACTGATAATAGATTGGTTATACTCAAAATAACCCTCGCTATTCCAAGTTTAAGAACTTGGAATGCCCAATAAAAAGCAGTCTCCGACTGCGACCTTGCTCAAATTGAACCTACTAAAGTATTCAATCTTTGCTATTGGTTGTGCTGGTGGTGCAGTCGGAGACTGCACTTGATTTGTTGTTCCAAGTTCTTAAACTTGAAACAGCGAGAGACTGCACTTGATTGATTGTTCCAAGTTGTTAAACTTGAAACAGCGAGGAAATTGAGGCGGGTGGTTTCTTCATCGAATCAATAAAATAGCCCCATTGCGTTGGTAACTTGTGCCGTCGAGCAATTCGACCTCCAACGCATAAGCATAACTACCCGATTGCATGGGCGTACCTTTGTATGTGCCATCCCAGCCTGTAGAAACATCGGTAGCAGAAAGGTTTTCACGCCAAAACAACAACTCGCCCCATCGGTCGAAAACTCGAAGGTTTTTGATTTGTTTCACACAGCCAGAGCCATAAACAAAAAAGAAATCGTTTTGATTGTCATGATTAGGAGTAAAAGCCTGCGGAATAAAAACCAATTCACAGTTTCTGACACTTACATTGACAAGTTCGACATCTTTACAAGTAGCATTTTCGGTACTCGTGACCATCACCATATATTGACGGCTCTGTTGGGGTTTTGCCCAAGTTTCGGCACACGTAGGACAAGCCAAATCGGTAGCAGGACTCCATAGATACGTCACAAAAGGCGTACCTACCGAAGCTTTCAGTAATACACTTTCGCCAGCAATGAGACTATAATCTTTGGCGGCTAAAGTAATGCTTACGTCTATTACTTTTAAGTTGGTTGTGACGATACTATCGCATTTCCCGATTCGTTTGATGGTAGTGATATATGTTCCTGTAGTTGTATAAGTATTGCTTCCTACCGTAAAACTACTCCCAGTACAGATATTGACATTTTGTGTATAACGTGCTTTGGGAAGTACCGTCAGGTTGAGCGTAACGGTACTATCGCAAATACCAGCTTTACTAATATTGACGACATACTGCCCCGTCGTTTTATACGCATTACTTCCTACCACAAACGATTCATCTTCACAAATGGTAGCATCAACGGTATTATAAGGATGTTTGTATTGAATGGTATAAGAAAGTTGAAATTCGCAAGAAGCGTCTAAGCTAGAAAGAGGTAGTACTTTTACAGTATAAGTGCTACCAACGATTGCTTTTACTTTAATAGAAGACGTTGTAGCTCCGTTGCTCCACGTATATTTAGCAAAACCATCAGGTGCTTTCAAGGTCATATTGCCATCGGCATCGGGGCAACTAGAGGTAGAAATGACTTCAGATTTACTACATTGGGCATCGAAATACACATAGCCAAAGTGCTTTTGTTTGGTACATCCGTGGGATGTCACTTGGATATAAATGCGTTGCCCGATATAATTATGCAAATCAATCGCTCCTGTTGTCCAGTTTTTGTATTCGATAATGCCATCAGCATAGGATTGTGTGCTAAACGTAGCGGCCGTTCCTGACGACGACAACTGCACATCGAAATAACTGCAAGGAAGCGAATTGCCATTTTGGTCTGTAATTTGAATATTGAATCCCGGTTTTTGAAAATCTTTATGCCCAGCATTATCATTAGCAAGCAATACGGCAAAGCGATATTGAAAAAGTGTATTATCTTGTGTCACCACAAACGATGTTCGCAACCGTTGGTAGCTACCCCCTTGCGTAGTGCTGCCAAGGCGGATGGCATAATTACTTCCAGAAGCCACCATCGGGATTTTTTCTTGGGTCACTTTGGTATCATTGCCATCGTTTGCCTTAGTAATTTGATAGATAGCTCCCGATACCTCGGCACCATAAACTGCCTTTGTGCCATCGTCGGTGAGCGTACCACTACTGAGCGTCCAGCCGTCGGTATTGCCTAGTTCAAAGCCAATATTGGTACAATCGGTTTGGGCAAAAGAAACGGTTTTTGCCAAGAATATAATGCCTAAAAAAAGTAATAATCGCTGCATGGTAATAGATTTATCAGGAGGATAATTTAGGAAAATATCAAACATAAGATTTATTGTATAAGACCTATGAATGGGGGGAAAACGTTGCGTGAATGGAGAGGTTTTAGTGAAATAAAGCAATAATGGTAATGGAAAATTTACCTAAATAAGAGAGATAAAAAGGCGACACCTGCTGACAGATGAGAATAAATTTATCTATTTTTGTGAAATATGTGGTTTGACTAAATGAGTATAAGTGTTAGACAACGCATTATTTTGTGGACAAAAATTACGCTAAATTTAACTTTTAACAACTATTCTGTAATGAAAAAAATCATACTTCCTATGTTGAGGGTACTGAAAAGAGTAAGGGCAATCAACTTTTTACGAAGAATATATGCTGCCTCTAAATATTACAATTATCGGTATAGCCAAATTTTAACTTGGGGGATTCATTCTAAAGAAGATACAAACTATACTTACACCTTAACCGAAATGAATATGCTTTACCTAGCCAATACTATCGCTGTGGTAACAGGAAAGACCGTTCAAGAGGTGACGGCTTACATAGAGGAGGCTGCTAATAACCAAGAAATAAAGCAACACGTCATCAATATTACACAAGCGTCACCTGAAAGGTTTTCTGCTGACTTACGTTGTGATTTTGGGAAAAGATTAGGTTGGTATGCTTTTGCCCGAATTTTGAAGCCAAAAGTAATTATAGAAACAGGGGTTGACAAAGGTTTGGGAGGCGTTTTATTATGTGAGGCCTTATTACGTAACAAAGCAGAAGGCTTTGATGGAGCATACTATGGAACAGATATTAATCCAGCCGCAGGGTATCTGATTACAGGAAAATACGCCACTGTTGGCAAACTGTTATATGGCGATTCAATCGAAAGTTTACAAAAATTTCCTGAAAAAATAGATTTATTTATCAACGATAGCGACCACTCTTCTGAATACGAATACAGAGAATACCAAACAATTGTTCATAAATTGAGTGCCAATAGCATCATTTTAGGCGATAATTCTCACGTGACAGACAAACTGGTAAGATTTTCGTATGAACAAGGGCGTAAGTTTGTATTTTTCAAAGAAGAACCTAAAAACCATTGGTATCCGGGGGCAGGTATCGGTATTTCGTATCAATAAAATGGTAGAGCCGAGGCAATAATGGTAGAGCCGAGGCATTGCCTCGGCTCTACGGGAGGGATGGGTTATGCCACCACGCTTCTATAATACAAGGTAGAACAATTCTCTGGACGAAAAACTTGTTTGGATGCCTCTACTAAACGGCTCATATCAACCGCTTGAATTTTTTCTGCTTCTTGGTTTACGCCTGCTGCATTGCCTGCGTTGGCCGCAAATGCCAAGTTCATGGCCCTATTGAGTAGCTCTACTTCCGAAAAAGCAAGGGTTGATTCGGCTTGGTTTTTTACTTTTTGCAATTCTGCTTCGTGAATAGGATTGTTCAAAAAATCGCTTAACAAGGCTTCTATGGCAGCTTCGCCTTCTTCTATGCTTACGCCTTTGTTAAGATTGCCCTGAATGACCACCAAACCGGGGTCTAACGAACCCGTTGGAAATGCCCCAATTGAGTTGAAAAGCTTTTCTTCCTTGACCAATTTGTTGTAAAGTCGTGACGACTTGCTGCGGCCTAATATGTCTGCGGCTAAGTCTATGGCGTAAAATTGCTCTTCATGGCGTGCAGGACAATGATACGCTTTATAGATAGAATCTAAAGGAACTTGGGCTTGTACTTCGAGTTTGCGGGCTTGGGTTTGCTTAGGTTCTTGTGGCAAAGCCCTGGGTTTTATTGCTCCTGCTGGAATGGGCTCGAACCATTTTTTACATAGTTGTTTTACTTGGTTTACTTGCACGTCGCCGGCTACTACCAAAATGGCATTGTTGGGTACATAATGTTTGTAAAAAAATGCCTTCACGTCGTCCATCGTAGCGTGTTCGATATGCGAAATATCTTTGCCAATGGTGGCCCATTTGTACGGATGCGTTGTATAGGCCAATGGACGTAACTTGAGCCATACGTCGCCATAGGGCTGGTTGAGATAGCGTTGTTTGAACTCTTCTATCACTACTTTTTGTTGTACTTCTAATACTTTAGGGTCGAACGACAGCGAGAGCATTCGGTCTGATTCTAGCCAAAAAGCTGTTTCGAGGTTTACGCTGGGCAAGGTGATGTAATAGTTGGTTACGTCGGGCGAGGTAAAGGCATTGTTTTCACCTCCTACTTTTTGTAAAGGCGTATCGTAAGAGGGAACGTGCTTTGAGCCACCAAACATCAAATGCTCAAACAAATGAGCAAAGCCTGTTTTTTGTTCGTCCTCATCTCTCGAACCCACGTTATACACAAGGTTGAAGGCCGCCATTGGCGTAGCATGGTCTTCGTGTACATATACTTGAAGGCCGTTATCTAAAACAAAATGTTCGTAGCTAATCATATTTTAACAGATGGCTGAATGGTTTGTGAGTCTGAATAGGATTAAAACAACAAATGTACACAAATCAGTTCGATTTGCATGACGTGTTGCTTGTGCCTATCTTGCTATAAAATTTAATAGACTGCTTATTTTTACTTAATATTTCGTTAATCTAAAAGGTATCGTTATACTTTTGGTATGAACCCTACTTTGCGTGCATCAACGACAAACAGACAATTTTATGAAAAAAACGCTCTTTATACTGCTCTTAGGCTATTTGCTCCCAAACTTTACACAGGCTCAAGTATTGACAGACGCACAAGTTAGAACGCTCGTGCAAACGGGTTTAGAAAAAATGTACAGCTACGATTTTAAAGAATCGGCCGAAACTTTTGCCAAAATCAAAGCTAAATACCCACATCATCCTGCTTATTATTTACTGATGGCTTTGCATACCGAATTACAGTATTTTCCTTTGAAAGACTATCCTGCTCAACAAAAAAACTATTTGGCGTATTTAAACCAAAGTCGGGCCTTGGCGGAGGAAATGCTCGAAAAAAACGAAGATGATACCGAAGCTAATTTTTTTGAATTGGCGGTTTTGGGCTATTTGGCGGCCTTCGATGCCGATAACCAAGATTTTATGAAAGCCGTTGGCGTTGCCAAAAAAGCCTATTCTTTTATGAAAAAAGCCTTGGTTTCAAACGAAAAACAACACGAATTTCTTTACTCATCGGGTATCTATAATTACTACCGCATCGAATACCCCGAAACGCATACGCTTATCAAGCCTTTTATGTTTTTCTTTGCCGATGGAAACAAAAAATTGGGCTTACAACAATTGGATTTGGCAACAAAAAAAACGCTTTTTGTCAAACACGAAGCCCTTATTTATGCAGGATATGTGTATATGAAATACGAATCAAATCCGCATAAAGCCTTGTATTATAATACTTTTTTGTATGAAAAATATCCAGAAAATTTGTTGTTCTCCATGCAACGAACCGACTTCCTTGTGGCAACGGGCAAGTATGAAGAAGGGGAGGAGATAGCTCAAAAATTACTCAAACAAAAAAGTGTGATGTTTCAATGTGCAGGCACAATTTTTAAAGGATTGATTGCCGAAAAAGCCCACAAAGACGATAAAACCGCCGAGGCATATTTGTTGAAAGGAGTAAAAATGCCTTATGATGAACGGTTTACCAAAGACTACCACGGGCTCGCCTACGTAGCCTTGGCACGCATCGCCAAACGAGCGGGGCAAGCCAATAAAGTAAAAGAATATGCCAAAAAAGCCATCAAAATGGCTGAATATAAATCGACTGTTGCCGAGGCAAAGGCTTTGCTTGACTAATTATTTGTACCTTTGTCGAAATTATAGCCTCGACCATCGGCTACATTTGTACATATATCAGTTATGAGCATTATCAAACGACAAACCATTTTGGGTACTTTGTACTCATTTTTGGGTATATTTTTAGGGGCATTTACACAAATTATCTTATTCGGTAATTTTTTCTCGGTATCCGAAAACGGGCTTGTGCAGATTTTATCTCGTTGGGTCACGACCTTTGCGTACTTTATTTGTTTGGGTTTTCCGAGTGCAGGCATTCGTTATTTTCATTATTTTCGTGACCCCGAAAAAAAACATACGGGTTTTTTGTTTGTGGGCTTGATGTACTTTCTGATTGGGGCGATTATCACCATGGTGGGTATCTATTTTTTTAAACCTAATATTGTGGCTTCGCAAGGAAAAGACAGCCAACTTTTCGTCGAATATTATTACTTATTGTATCCTTGTGTGCTGTTGTCGGGCTTGTTTTTTCTGTTTGAAAACTACACCAAAGGTTTGTACGATACGCTTGCCAGTACATTTTTACAAAATATTTTACAAAGAATTGTCGTATTCGTTGGGGCGGTGTTGTACGCTTTTCAGTGGATTAGTTTTTTTCAGTTCTTGCTTATTTGGGCATCGGCTTTTGCGATTACGTCGGTGTTGATGTTGCTTAGTGCCATTAAATTAGGTGATTTTTCTATCAAACCTGTTGCCTTTTTTTGGAAAGCACCTTTCCGAAATGAGTTTATTCGGTATTCGCTCATTAGTATCGTGACGGGCGTTGCTTCGTTTATTATTGCAACCCTCGATTCGCTAATGGTATATGCTCATTTGGGATTAGGACAAACGGGTATTTATAACCTTTGTTTGTTTTTTGGTACGGTCATGACCATGTCTTATACCAGCAATTTAAAAGCTTCTACGGGCTTAGTCGTGGACTTTATGCACACGGGGGAGTTTGTGAAAATTAGAGAAATATTCAAGAAAAGTAGTGTAACACAATTTATTTTTGGACTCAGTTTATTGATTCCTGTGGTAAGCTCGCTCGATGTGCTGTTTATGTTTTTAAAACCTGAGTACAGTCAAGGTAAATACGTACTACTGATTATTGGCTTTGCCAGACTTTACGATATAAGTTCGGGTTTAAATTCGGTCATGCTCTCTTATTCAAAATATTATAGGTTAGATTCTTTCATTATTATTACCTTTGTGGGCTTGCTTTTTGGCTTGAATTATTACCTCATTCCTCTGTGGGGCATTAATGGAGCAGGCATTGCTACGCTCATCGCCATTGTGTATCTCAATACGGTTCGCAATACCATTATTTACTACAAATACAAAATCCAACCTTTTTCGGTTAAACACATTCAGCTATTTGCTCTTGGTTTGGTATGTATGACAATCGGCTATTTTTTACCCAATTTGACCGATAATTTTGTTGTAAGAAGCATTTCTTTGGTGTATAAATCAGCCCTTACGACAGGCTTGTTTATTGTAATCGTTTATTTTTTAGGCTTTTCTAAAGAAATCAATGGTTTGATAGACAGTGTATTAGTTAAGGCTAAGAAGATGTTTTTTCCTAAATAAATAGTGGCAAAATGGCAAAGAGAATATTACTATACGATACCAGTCCTTCGGCACATTTACTTGATTTTATAGATTTTATCTTGCAATATTTTTGCCTTCATTCCTTCCCTGAAATAGAAGTAGAATTATTGTTCCATCCACATACATTTGAGCGTTTACCACAAGAAACCTTAGACCGAATTGTACCTTCGGGCATCAAAATACAAGTGGTAGAACCTGATTGGCGTGCCAAAATGGATGTATGCAAATCGTTGAACGAAAGAACAATCGTAGAAGAAGCTTATCTTACAGACTTGTTGACAAAAAGGCATTTCGATCATCTTATTTTACTACAATTAGATTACTGCTATCAGCTACTTTTAGGCAAATGGGCTGTGAAAAATAGCTTTAAAGAATTGAAAATGAGTGGTGTGCTACTCCGCCCTTACACCCGTATTCCGTTTAGTTGGCAAAAAGATGTGCTTGCGACAAAACTGATTCGTTGGGCAAAAAATAGAATTATGCTTTTAAACAAAGGATTGGTCAAGGTATTTTTATTCAACGATGACAAAAGTGTAAATGCGTTTAATCGAAAACCTTTTCTTTCGGCAAGGTTTGAATATTTGCCCGACCCTGTAGCAGTGCGGCCTTTCAGTGTGACCGACATCCGACAAAAATATGGCATTGCGGCTGATAAACACTTGTTGGTACAAGTAGGAGGGGTGCAACGACGGAAAAATATTCTTACCATCATAGAAGCCCTCAACAAGCTAACGCCTGCACAGCAAGCAAATACGTGTTTTTTGATTGCAGGTTATTGTGAAGAAAAAGCCTTTGAACAAAGCATTTTGGAACGCATAGACAACAGTGCTGTACAAATCATTTTTGACAATACTTTTATTGATAACGATTTGTTTGAGTCGGCTATTCAGCAGGCCGATTTGGTGTTTACGGTGTATCAAGATTTTTATTGGTCGAGTGGTATTGTGGGAAATGTGGCCAAACATGGCACGGCTTTGCTGGCATCGAGCGAGGGTGTAATGGGCGATATTATTCGACAATATGGCTTGGGCTTGACCGTCAACCCGAACGACGTACAAGCGATGACCCAACAAATAGCCCAGTTTTTGGCCCAACCCAAGCACGACAAAACGCCTAATCAGGCATTTTTGGAGGCACATCATTATTTAAAATTTGCCGAGAAATTGATTCAAACAGCCCTAGAATACGCATGAAAAAACATAAGATATGCTTGTTGCTCACGGCTTGTATAGCACCGCCACAAACGAGCCATCGCTTGAACAGGAACAAGGCGGAAGAACGAGAACAAGATTATTATACGGCTCTGCAACAATGGCTGCCAATGGGCTATCCGATTGTTTTTTGTGAAAGTTCTTTGTATCAATCCGAACGCATACAAGCGTTGGTTGCCCAATATCCGAATCAAGTTGAATACCTGAGTTTTATGACCCAAAAAAGTGTATTGGGAAAAGGTAATGGCGAAGCCGAAATCTTGGAATATGCGTTTGAACATTCAACTTTTGTACAAGCAACCGAATGGGTTGCTAAAGTAACAGGGCGTTTGTTTGTGCCCAACTTTAAGCAAGTACTTGGCAATTTATCTCAATATCCTCAAGCCCAAGTTATCAGCGATTTGAATATCTTTTTGAGCTATGCCGATACCCGTTTGGTGATTTTTAGACCAAGCTTTTACCCTTATTTTCAACATTTTTTCGACCAAATCAACGAAAATCAGGGCTTGTATTTTGAACACGCCTTTGTCAAAGCGATTCATCTTTGCCTCACCGAACACCTCCACGCATGGCGTATGTTTGCCGAAAAGCCTATCATTGTGGGCATTTCGGGTACATCGAACGAGCTATACGGTTATCCGAATGTTGCACAACGACTTAGAATCCGTTTAGCCTATGCCTTGAAAAAATATCTAGTGAGTAAATAGGTGGGTAGCACGTAGGGTTATTATTCCTTTTTCAAAACTATCTCATTTGGGCATTTGGGTAAAAATCAAAGCCTTTTACCCAAATACTCTTGCAACTATGCTACAAAATCTATTAGAAAAATTAGCACTTTAGCTCAACTTCTCAATATCAAATGGCATTTTGCGTACTCTTATACCTGTGGCTGCAAAAATGGCATTCGCCAAGGCTGGTGCAACGGGCGGAAGTCCGGGCTCGCCTACGCCTTTGATGTTTTTGCCGCCGCCAGCCGTCGCTGCTTCGGCTAAAATATGTACTTCTATTTGTGGCACTTCGCTGATGCGTAACACAGGATTGTCGTGAAAATTACTTTGCTCTACTTTTCCCTCGGCGAAAGTAATACCGTTTTTAATGGCCGCCGTAATGCCCATTACTATCCCTCCTTCTACTTGTGCTTTCACGGTATCTGGATTCACGACTGTACCTAAATCTATTACGGCATAAACTTTGTCAATTTTTACCGCATTGTTCGATAATTTGGTCACTTCTACCACATGACCGCCCAAACCTGCAAAAAATTCCCATTGTGCCACGCCACGCCCTTTTCCTTTGGGCAAAGGCGTATCCCAGTTTGATACTTCTTTGAGTTTATTTAACACTCGTTTGGTATCCGAATCTTTGGTAAGCATTGCCAAACGGAAAGCCATCGGGTCTTTGCCTGCGGCGTGGGCCAATTCGTCGATAAAACATTCATGCGAAAACGCCAAGGTCGAACTCGTCACCGAACGCCACCAAAACATCGGAATATGAATATCGGCATAGACAAACAGGTTTTTCATGTTGGGTATTTCATAAGCCTGATGACTGATACCTTCGGTCATGCTTCCATCTAATTTCGTTTTGTCATTGTTCGGATTCAAAAATGACATAATGGTTGGCGAAATTACTTTGTGCTGCAATGCTACCAATTTGCCATCTTCCGCAATTGCTCCTTTCAAAGCTGAGAATGTCGGCGGACGGAAAGGCCCCAATTGGGTATCGTCTTCTCTTGTCCAAACCATTTTCACAGGCTTTTTCAAGGCTTTTGCCAAATTAACAGCTTCTATGATAAAGTCAATTGCTAATCTGCGTCCAAAACCTCCTCCACTAAAAGCTGTATGAAGTGTTACATCATCTGCTTTTAAGCCAAAACGAGTAGGAATATCTCGCATCACATCGGAAGGCACTTGTGTTGAAGTCCAGATTTCTAAGGTATTGTTTTCTTTCCAATGAGCCGTGCAGTTCATGGCTTCCATTGGCGAATGCGAAACAAAAGGCGTTTCGTAAAAGGCTTCTACTTTTTTCGTCGATTCTCCAAAACTTTTTTCAAAATCACCAACGTTGCTATCTATTACGCCTTCTTTTTTAGCTAATTCATGCAGTGTTTGGGTGTATGCTTGCGAGCTAAAGTTGTCATTTCCTTGAAAATCCCAGTTTACTTTCAGGGCTTTTCTTCCTTTGAGTGCCGCCCAATAGTTTTTGGCAATCACGGCTACGCCCGTAGCTTTATACACGCCAAATACTCTTTCTACTTCCAATACTTGCTCGACTCCTGCTACTTTCATGGCAGCGGTTTTGTCGAAATCTTTCAATTTTGCTCCGAAAACGGGACAATGTTCTACCGAAGCATACACCATGTTGGGCAATTCGGCATCTATCCCAAAAACAGCTTTGCCCGATACTTTTAAGGGTACATCTTGGCGTTTGACCGATTTACCCAAAATATTAAAATCTTTGGCATCTTTCAAGGTCGGATTTTTGGGTACTTCTAAAGTTGAAGCGGTTTCCGCCAATTCGCCATAAGTCAAACTTTTGCCTGATGGTTTATGGTAAACTTTGGCTTCTTTGGCATAACATTCCGAAACGGCTACATTCCATTGTTTGCTGGCTGCCGTAATCAGCATTTCACGAGCAGACGCTCCTGCTTTTCGTAAATCATTATAACTTGAACGAACGGAAAAACTTCCGCCTGAAAACTGAGCTGGGCCAAATTTGCTTTCTCCGCCTGTTTGTTTTACGCTGTATTGTTCTGGTGAAAGTTCCAATTCTTCGGCAATCAAGGCAGGAATGGATTGAAACGTGCCTTGTCCGATTTCTGGTTTTGAATTGAAAAGGGTTATTTTTCCTGTGTTTTCAATAATAATATAAGGCGTAAAATTGAATGGTACAGACGTTGCATGCAACGTCTTTTCTGCATGCAACGTCTCTACATGGGCGGATGAATGATTTATTCCTAAAACAAATGCCGTTCCCGATAAACCTGCATATCGTAAAAAATCACGGCGATTGACGCTATTATTTGACATAGTAGTAATGATTAACGGGTTGCTTTAACGGTTTTGCTTTTACTTTTTTCCAACTTCAATTCATTCGCTGCTAAATGAATTGCCTTGCGAATACGCACATAAGTGCCACAGCGACAAATATTTCCAGACATATAATTATCAATATCCTCATCGCTTGGATTAGGATTTGATTTCAAAAGTGCCACCGCCGACATAATTTGTCCCGACTGACAGTAGCCACATTGCGGTACTTGTTCTTCAATCCACGCTTTTTGTACCACGTGGTCGATATTAGTCGAAATGCCTTCGATAGTAGCGATTTTGCTGGTAGCCTTTACCGAAGAAATGGGCGTTTGGCAAGAACGAATCGCTTGCCCGTCTAAATGAATCGTACAAGCCCCGCAAAGCCCCATGCCACAGCCAAACTTTGTACCTTTCAAGCCTACGTAGTCACGAATCACCCAAAGCATGGGCGTATCTGGCTCTGCTTCGACTTGTACCTTTTGGTTGTTGATGTTCAATGAGTATTTCATAGTTCTATATTTTTTTAAAATTTTTACTAAAATTATAACTTAATAAGACATTCCACATAAAATCTTTATTGCCTGGTACATCAGAGGTAAAAGTTTGGTTGATAGTGTATTGCAAAGCAAAGGGAAAACCTTTTTTCGATAGCCCAGCCGTTGCTGCCAAATAATTGCCTGTGTAGCCATCGGTATTTAAAAAATATACAGAAGGCGTAAAATTTAATCTTAACGCTTTTCCCAAATTGACGTTTGAAATACTGGCATTGAGAAAAAGAACTTGGGTCAATTGTGGCCCGTGTTTTTGTAAACCATTGCCCTGTAAATACACCGCACTGAGGTTGAGATGGGGCGTAAGCTGATAATTTGGGGCAATTTCATAAGCCAAAAATCGCAACATTTCGGTAATTTCGGTAGAAGTACCCTTGTCATCTACAGTTCTTTTAACCAATGAAAAAGCAGGGTGAGCACTTACACGCAAGCCAAATTTCTTTTGTTGTACTAATTGATACCTAAACCAAAAAATAAAACCTCCCTTACTGGCATCTGTCACCAAACGAATATCAGGGTTAAAGCTAAAACGATTTTTCCGCCATGTAAAATTCATAATAGCGGCAGGGCTATTGAGCGAAAAGGTCGGGATAATCGAAAAACCATTGTTTGTAATACCTACCGAACCGCTAAAAGTACTGATTTTTTGGGTACTATCTTGTTGTGCATAAGCAATTTGGACGAAAAAAAATGCAAGAATGATAAAGGATACTTTGGAAAGCTTCATTTGTCTTGTGTTTTATTGGATAACGTGATGGTATGGTATGTTTGAAGTTTCAAAATTAGACGGTGTTATGCCATAGAATTGTATAAATTTTACTGTTTTACTTACCATTTTTACGGATGACAAAAGTAAGCAGCTATTTGTTTGATATATTTCGCAAAAATTATCCAACACAAAGCCAAGAAAGCCATGCTCGTATATGATACCGTAAAACAATATTGCCAAACTTTTGGCAACCCAACTTTACATCCATTGATTAGTTTGGTTGAATTAGACAAATCGGAAATGCTTCAAAGAAGTAAATTCTCGATGGGCATTTATGCGATTATTATCAAAAAAGGTAATTGTGGCGAGCTACGCTATGGCAATACTTATTATGATTACGACGACGGCACAATTGTCTTTTTTGCTCCCGGACAAGTCATCACCAACGAACCCGAAGGCGAGTGGCATCAGCCTTTTGGTACGGCTTTGGTTTTTCATCCCGATTTAATCAAAGGCACAAGTTTGGGCAAGCAAATTCATGAGTTCAGCTACTTTAGTTACCAGTCGCACGAAGCTTTACACGTTTCGGAGCGAGAAAAAGAAATCATTCACAACTGTTTTGCCAACATTACGGCGGAGATTAGTCAAAACCTTGACAAACACAGCAAAAAGCTAATCGTTGCCAATCTTGAATTATTGCTAAAATACTTTTTGCGGTTTTACGACCGCCAGTTTATCACCCGTGAAGAAGTCAACAAAGGCATCATTGAACAATTTGAGCAACACTTGAACGACTATCTTTTTGGGCAAGAACTCGCTACGATGGGTTTGCCCTCAGTGGCATATTTTGCGGATAAATTACATCTTTCAGCTAATTACTTCGGCGATTTAATCAAGAAAGAAACAGGCAAAACAGCCTTAGAATACATCCAACTCAAACTTATCGACCTTGCCAAAGAACGAGTATTAGACACCTCAAAGTCACTGAGTGAAGTATCGTATCAGTTAGGCTTTAAATATCCACAGCATTTTACACGCTTTTTCAAGCAAAAGGTTGGCATTACGCCATTGGAATATCGGTTGAGTGAGAATTGATACATTGGATAGGAGGGCTTAGATTTCGTGGAGCAAAAGAAAATGACGTGAACTTTTCAAAATTCGACGAGATACAAAAGCCGACAAAAAAAGTTTAACTTTGCGAGATAAAATTTCATGACAAAAGCAGATGAGTTATTACGATAGAATTAGAGAATTAACAAGAAATGTTCCTGTGGAATTGGTGGACTTTGAACAACCAAGAGACCAAGCAAGAACACCTACACAAGCGTCTTCTAACTTCATCACAAATAAAGAACAAGGAGATTGGGCTGAAAACCTTGTTACAAGGGCAATAAATGAAACCTCCAATAATTTTGTAGCAGTAAAATATGGCAAATCTGACGATTTGGTAGCAGGAGAAGATGGCTTTGATACATTTTATCAAGACTTTCAAAATGAACTTGATACAATAGGCAAGAGACCCGATTTGCTGATTTTCAATAAGGCAGATTATGACAACAATTTAGGATTAGACATTAGCCAAATTCCTCACAACCAAATTACAAACTATGTAAAAAAAGCAGTTGCAGGTATTGAAGTAAGATCAAGTGCATTTTTAATAGACAGATACGAAGAAGCGATGCAAGTAAGAACTGAAAAGTTTACACAAATTGCGTTGCAGACAAAAGATAAAATACTTGCAGATTTTTCGGATATTTTAGAACATCCAGCAAGGCAAAATTATATTGAAGTACTGAATGGCATAACTGCAAAAACTTTAAATGTAACAGATTTTAGGACACCAAGTTGGAGTTCATCAGAAAGGTTAATTCAGGTAAAAGAGCTTTTTAGACAGTTAAAGTCTGCTATAAAAGAAATCCAAAAACGAGATTATCTTTCAATAACGCCAAAAGTTGAAGATATAAAAGTTGTTTATAAATGGATTGAAACTTTTAATGTTCCTCATTTTTATTTTCAAGTATTCTTCGACAAAGTTTATGGTATTTCGTTTGAGCAAATCCTTAAAATTATTTCAGACCCAGACAATGATGGGGTAATATTTTCGGTTGAAACTGATACAAAAAATCAAAATAAAACAACCATAAAAATCAACTCAAAATCAGGCGTACCTATCGCTTTAAAAGTTGATGAGCCTTTGCACGAAAGTGTAAGGAAAGAAATGGATAGAGGAAGGTTGTTGTTTTATGTAACATTCAAAGGCGGAACAGCCTATCTTGATATTGATAATTTAAAAACTATTTTAGGAATTAACGGGGGCGACCTTCGCAAAACAGATTTCTCATGATAGTTACAAAGAAATATATCACTAATAACTCCATTGAGAACGACTATTCAAAATCAATTTCAATAGAACATCGTAAAAAATTTGCACAATTTTTTACACCTTTTCCTATTGCTGACTTAATGTCTAAATGGATTTTAGGCAATAAGAAACTTAAAACTGTTTTAGAACCTGCATTTGGGCTTGGGGTGTTTTCAAGGGCAATATTAAATCAAAACGAAAGTGTTGAAATTAAAGGTTTTGAAATTGACAATGCAATTTTTGAAAACGCAAAGCAATATTTTGAAGATACTGACAATGTAAATATTCATTTGCAAGATTATATGTACAATGATTGGCAAAACAAGTATGATGGAATCATTTGTAATCCCCCCTATTTTAAATTTCATGATTACGACAATAAGAATATTTTAAAAGAGATAGAGACTAATCTAAAATGCAAGTTGAATGGCTTTACAAACCTTTACACACTTTTTTTATTAAAATCAATTCATCAATTAAGCCCAAATGGGCGTTGTGCATACATTATCCCATCTGAATTTTTAAATTCTGATTATGGGAAATGGGTAAAAGCATACCTAATAAAAAGCAAAACATTAAGACACATCATTGTAATTGACTTTGAAGAAAATGTATTTGATGATGCTCTTACAACAGCGTCAATCATACTTTGTGCAAATGACAATTCAACAAACCGAGTTCAGTTTAGCAATATTCAATCGTTGCGAGATTTGAGCAAAATAGATGCCATTATTACTGATTATCCAAATTTTTCAGATACAACTCTAACATATAATTTTTCGGAACTAAATCCCGAAATCAAATGGAAAGCATATTATCAAAAGCAAAACAGTATTAAGTTCAAAAACCTTGTGCCTTTTTCAACTTATGCAAAAGTAGTTCGTGGTATCGCAACAGGTTCAAATGAATATTTCACTTTCAATACTTCAAAGGCACAAGAGTTTGGAATAGAAGAACAGTATCTATTACCTTGTATTTGTAGTGCAAAAGATGCAAAATCTTCATTTTTTACAACACAGGATTTTGAAGAATTAAAGAATAGTGATAAGTCGGTTTTCCTTTTTAATGCTAAAAACTCAACCCTGGCGACGGTCGCTGAGGAAAATATAAAAAAATATATTCAAAAGGGTGAAGAAGAAGAAATTAACAAGCGATTTCTTACAGCAAGTAGAACGCCTTGGTATTCGTTAGAAAATAGGAAACCAGCACCAATTTGGGTTTCTGTTTTTAATCGGACAGGGTTGCGATTTATAAGAAATGAAGCAAATATTTCTAATTTGACTTCTTATCATTGTATTTATCCTAAACAAACAAACTTATTTTCAGACATAGACATTGATTTGCTTTTTGCTTATCTATTAACAGACACAGCCAAACAAATTTTTGAAGATAATAGTCGAGAATATGGTAACGGACTACAAAAATTTGAACCAAACGACCTAAACAAAGGCATGATGCTTGACTTAGGGTTACTTGATAAACAAACGCAAAAGAAGATTTTAGACTTATATAAAGAATATCGAAAGTTAATACTTGATAAGCAAAATGGAGACGACATAATTAACAAAATAGATAAAATACTAATCAAGCAATTCTCGGAAGAACGCACTACAACCTAACATCGGTTTTGTACACGTAGGACTGATGGAAGTGATTGAGCTTTAGTAATGTTATTCAGCTATCTACCTTATCGAAGAGATTAATGCCTACTCGATTGATATGTTCAAGCACGGCTGGGCCTTCAATAGTATGGTACAAAACAATGTCGAAAGTGTAGGGTAAATATGGTGTGGGATTATAGTTTAACTAAAATTTCAATAATAGAGTATTTTGACATAGGCAAGTCTTTTTTTATATAATCTACAAAAGATATAAAAACTCTTTATTTTGAATCTTTTTTGCGTACCTCTTTTCTTTTCTGTATTTTTGTTCAAAAAAATACACGCACATGAAACATACTATTGTTCTTATTATCACCTTTTTAGCTTGCCAAGCTTGCTACGTCAAGTATCCCAAACGTGGACAAACAGATTCTTTTTCAAAAAATCAAATGCAGGGTATTGCCAAAGACACGTATGTACTGCTAGATAACATTCAGTATAAACGTAGCTCTGTAAGAGGACGGATATTGGTATTTGGAATTGGGGGTTCTAGGATGAAAGAAGAGGCCTATCGGAGGGAGATGGCTTACTCTGAAGCATTACAAACCAATGGCATTGATGGCATAGTAAATCCTACGTTTAGGACAAAGTACTGGAAAATACCTTTTATTTTGTTTCCGCCTTTTGGAATAACGTCATATTCTACTACAGTTTATGGTCGTGGGTACAAAATGAAATAAAGAGAATAAAAATAGCTCTAATAACTGGGGCTATTTTTTCAGAAATCAAAAAAAACCGATTAAAGAGAAAGCGATTGCTACGATAATAAAACGAGTTGTTTTTGATTGTTGAGATGCTAAACTTTCGGCATAAGCGACAACTGAGGCATATTTAGTGGTATCGGTTTCAAGTTGAGTATAGTTAGTTTTACCTGATTCGACCACATCTTTAAGACCAAGCGTGTTTCCTTTCAACGCAATGTCAACATCACTTCCTTTTCGATAATTTCCTTTGGCTCTTGAGCCAAAGGAAATAGCTGCGTCAACAGCTTAGTTATGCTTGATGATGGTTAAAATCTCGTTCCATTGTTTGTCTGATAATCCGTAGAGCATGGGTTAAAATGATTTATTTTTGATAAATTTATTGCCTTTTTTCAATTGCTACTTGCATCCGCTCTTGAAGGTATTTTGATACCAAATTTAAGAATATGTTGCCTAGAAGTAATCTTATCTTGCTTTTTCCTTGCAGTTTTCTTCATCATGCTATACACAAACTAGGCATTACCTCACACGAATATCGTTTGAATTAGCTATTTTCGTAGGTTATTGCCTCGTACAGACGGCATCGTAATCTATCCAATAATCTATAAAATATGCGTACAATTACAAGAATCCAATTAATGCTAATGATGTTCCTTATGTTTTTCACATGGGGAGCTTGGTATGGTCAAATGGGCAAATATTTGGCTTATTCGCTTCATGCCACAGGCAACCAAACAGGCAATGCTTATGCCACTTTTTCGATTGCTTCTATTATTGCTCCTTTCTTTGTAGGGATGATTGCCGACCGTTATTTTTCGGCACAAAAAGTAATGGGTGTACTCAATTTGATTGGGGCGGGTATTTTGTATTTACTTACCCAAACCCAAGACCCCGACACCTTCTTTTGGTATATTTTGGCTTATACCATGAGTTTTGCTCCAAACTTGGCTTTGTCGAGTTCTATTGCCATGAACCAAATGAGCCAGCCCGAAAAAGAATTTCCTGCGATTCGGGTATTAGGCACAATCGCCTGGATTGTTGTCACCAATATTATTGGTCAGTTGGGCGTTGGCGATAAAGTAACCATTTTCGAAATTGCCATGGTTACATCATTGGTATTAGGCTTATTTGCTTTCATTTTACCCGATACGCCTCCTAAAGCTACAGGCAAGGCAACGTTGAGCGAAATTTTGGGAACAGATGCTTTTGTCTTGTTCAAAGACCGCTCGTTTCTCATCTTTTTCATTTCGTCGGTGCTGGTGTGTATTCCGTTGGCGTTTTATTATGCTCATGCCAATTTATCGTTGACAGAGTCGCACATGACTAATGTTGAAAGCAAGATGTCGCTCGGACAAGTATCAGAGGTGTTTTTCATGCTGATGATTCCTTTTGCCTTGAGCAAATTTGGCATTAAAAAAATGCTCATTGTAGGACTTTTGGCATGGATTATCCGTTTTGTTTGCTTTGGCTACGGCGACGGTATTTCGTCGGAATGGATGCTGTACTTGGCAATTGTGCTACATGGCGTATGCTATGATTTCTTCTTTGTCACAGGGCAAATTTATACAGATAACAAAGCTGGTGAAAAAATCAAAAACGCTGCACAAGGCCTCATTACCTTGGCAACGTATGGCATTGGAATGGGCATTGGCTCTAAAATTTCGGGGATTGTACTTGATACTTACGCCACCCAAACGGCTGCTGGTGTCATACACAATTGGACTTCCGTTTGGCTTGTACCGGCTGGTATTGCCGCCGTGGTATTGGTACTTTTTATCGTATTTTTCCACGATAAACCAGCAAAAGCCTAAACTGCGTCTAAAAGGCGGTTGGTACGATGACGGCCGATGTCCTGACAAAAATCAGGTTCTGAACCAATGGATATTATTTTGGTTTTCAGTTTTTTAGGCAAAATTTGATTCAAGAAAAAACAATCAAACGACTAAAAAACTGCTCACTATGAAAAAGATATTAGTGCCAACCGACCAAAGTGCCGTTTCGTTGAAAGCCCTAGATGTGGCTGTTGACTTGGCTCGTCAGAACAATGCAGAAGTAATTTTGCTCGAAGTAAAAGTATTTCCGTTGGCAGGTGCAGGTACGTATTATGGCATGGCACCAATGGTGCCGCTCGATACCGCTTGGAACGAGATTTTGAAAGATACCCAAGAATCACTTGCCAAAATTATTGCCAACCCCGCTTACGAGGGCGTTAAAATCAAGGCTGTGGTAGAAAACAGTACCGACGATATTGACAATACCGTAACCAGACACAAAGCAGACCTCATTGTGATGGGCTCTACGGGGGCTTCGGGCTTGAAAGAAGTGTTTATTGGCTCTCATGCCGAAGCCATTGTTCGCCATGCCAATTGCCCTGTTTTTGTGGTAAAAGGAAAGGTAGAAGATTATAAAATCAGAAAAGTATTGGTGGCTATCGACTTTGAACATAACGAAGTGATGAAAAAAGCTTTTAAATGGTTGACAAACCCCGATATTCATTTCCATTTCGTATATGTTGATACGGCAATGCAACAAGTAGATTACGGAAAATTAAAGGAAAATATGAAAGAATTGGGTGATAAACTCAAAATTAAGGAGTATGGCTTTGAAATTTGGGATGGAGCGAATGTTGAAGAAGGCATCCTTGACAGTGCCCACGAAATAGAAGCCGATTTGATTTTGATGTACACCCACGCCCGCAAAGGCTTGGCTCACGTGTTCAAAGGTAGCGTAGCCGAAGATGTGGTGAATCACTCGGATATTCCTGTGATGACCCTTTCTTAGATAATTTGTAGATTAGCTTATACGAGCAGCGTCTTTTTTCAACTTGAAAAAAGACGCTGTTTTTTTATGCTAAGATGCCAAAAACTTGTTATAATACCAAAACTTACCCATATCGCACCACAACGTGTATAGAAGAATAATATAGTATTTTTTTTAGTTGGAAGTATCGCTCAAAACAAAATTTTTCTATATTTGTATCAAACAAACTAAAGTAAAGCGAAGGTAATTCGCATTTTCTTGCTATTCATCTTCAAATTTTTATCTTTTTTTTTAGCTCTCATCCAATTTTCAAAGACGTATGATTATAAAATGTTGTTAAAATTTTCCATGAAAAACCTAAAAAAACATGAAACGAGTTGAAGATAGAATTAGAGTATTAATTGCAGAAAGAGGGATGACCCTGCTTCAATTAGCTACTCAATCCGATATCACCGAAGCAACCCTTCATGCCATTCTAAACCGAAACGACGCAAAGTATTCTCAGTTAGTCCGCATGGCAAAAACCCTTAATGTAACTGTTGCTTATTTGATGGGGGAATCAGACATTCAGAATATATCAGATGTGCAGGATACGCAGGCAGGATATGTGTTGTTGAAAACAGATGATGTGCTGGAAATGCAGCGTAAAATTATTGATTTGCAGGGCAAGCTTTTAGCTAAATTAAGCGAATGAGTCGGAACAATTGGGCATTTGATAAACGCTTGCGTTATCGAATGCCCAATTTACTTTTACCAATAAATAGGGCCTTTACCTAAATATTTTTCGGCAATGGGTAAATAATATTCCTTCATTTCCTCCAAATCGTAAAGCTTTGGCGATTTAGTGTATAAATCGTATTGGTTGAAATCTTTAATCCACTCTTTGTATTGCTCATCTTTGGCACTAAGCAATTTTTCGTAGCTACCGCCTGTATGCCAAGGATAAAACGAATGGTAGCGAACCATCACCATGCCTTCTTCTGGAATGCTGTTTTCTTTATGATTCTTCAACACCTGATACAAATACTCGTCGTGTCCCCAAGCCAATTGTAGGTTATCTAGCCCACAACCTTCTTCGTAAATGCCCGTTTCAGTATTATAAGCTTCGTTTTGCATATCGGGGTTCAATTCGTTGAAGCTCGGATATACGCAAGAATCTGGCAAACGACAACCTACCACAAAAATATCGCCAACCAAACCCCACTGTTCTGCTTGCGAAGTGCCGTCTTCGTCGCTACCCCACAGATACATTACTTTACCTAAATCATGAATCAAACCTACCAATTGCATCCAGTCGGGGCGACCTTCTTTACGCATTCCTTCGGCCGACTGCAACAGGTGTTGCACGTTGGGAAGATTCAAATCAGGGTCACTTACGTCAATCAAGGCGTTGAGTTTGCCCATTGCATCCCAAAGCGACATTGGCTTGTCGAATGTAAGATACTTGGCTTTCATGCGTTGTACGTAGTCATAGGTTTGGCGACTACGCATTTTACGGTAATGTTCTTTCACCGCCGCCGTAATATCGCCTTGCTCATAATTACGAAATTCTGATTTTTCTTTTGCTAATGTTTCCATGGGGGCTTTCTTCTATGAGTTGAATAAAAATATTGCGTATCTAAGTATGTGCATGAGTGTTCATCATCAATCTTATCATCAGCACCATCTAAAATTATTAATATAAAGAGAAAAATGTACTTTTTTTACTCTTTTGTACGAAAAAATTATGATAAAGTATCATACTGATAAAATAAGACAGGCGTACTACCTATACAAAGCGTGTTCATGCTAAATTTATTTGAGATAATATGTTAAACGGAATGTTTTTTTTACGAAATTTGCACCTTCTTTTAAAAACCTAGGAAATTGAGAGGGCTTAAAAGCCTAATTTTCAATGGCCTAATCCTAAAAGTATCATGACCGAAAAAATCTTAATCCTCGATTTTGGCTCACAGGTTACACAGCTTATCGCTCGTAGAGTCCGTGAATTGAATGTCTATTGCGAAATCCATCCCTTCAACCATATCCCTGAAATAGGAGATGATGTGAAAGGCGTGATTCTTTCGGGTAGCCCTTGTTCTGTACGTGAAGAAGATTCTCCAAGAATCGATATGTCGTTGTTTAGAGGAAAACTTCCCTTGCTCGGTATTTGTTATGGTGCTCAATTGCTGGCTCATACGGCTGGTGGCGAAGTGTTCAATGCTGGACACCGTGAGTATGGTCGTGCCAAAATGACAAAAGTACAGGCTTCTGAGCTATGGGCAGAGGTTTCGGCCGACTCGCAAGTATGGATGTCGCATGGCGATACCATTATGGCTGTGCCAGCAAACTTTGAAATTATTGGTTCTACCGATAGCGTAAAAGTAGCAGCCTTTAAGATTAAAGACGAAAAAACCTTTGGCATTCAGTTTCACCCCGAAGTAACGCACTCTTTGGAAGGAAAACAAATGCTCAAAAACTTTGTCGTAGGCATTTGTGGTTGTTCGCAAGACTGGACAGCCGACTCGTTTATTGAAACGACAGTAGCAGGATTAAAAGAGAAATTAGGCAACGACAAAGTTGTGTTAGGTTTATCAGGTGGCGTTGATAGTTCGGTTGCAGCCGTATTGATTCACAAGGCGATTGGCGAAAACCTGTATTGTATTTTCGTTGACAATGGTTTACTTCGTAAAAATGAGTTTGAAGAAGTATTAGAATCATACAAAAGTTTAGGGCTAAATGTCAAAGGCGTTGATTCAAAAGACCGTTTTTATACCGCTTTAGAAGGATTATCCGACCCCGAAGCTAAACGCAAAGCCATTGGTAAAACCTTTATTGATGTATTCGACCACGAAGCCCATTTGATTGAAGACGTAAAATGGCTCGGACAAGGCACAATTTACCCCGATGTAATCGAGTCGGTTTCGGTAAAAGGACCTTCTGCTACCATCAAATCGCATCATAATGTAGGTGGTTTGCCAGATTTCATGAAGTTGAAAGTGATAGAACCGCTCAATACTTTGTTCAAAGACGAAGTACGTTTAGTAGGTAAATCGTTGGGCATCGACCAAGCTATTTTGGGTCGTCATCCGTTTCCAGGCCCAGGTTTAGCCATTCGTATTTTAGGTGACATCACAGCCGAGAAAGTACAAATTTTGCAAGAAGTAGATGCCATTTTTATCAATAAGCTGAAAACAAGCGGTTTATACAACCAAGTATGGCAAGCAGGAGCTATTTTGTTGCCTGTGCAGTCGGTAGGAGTCATGGGCGATGAGCGTACTTACGAGAAAGTAGTAGCCCTCAGAGCCGTAACTTCTGTTGATGGCATGACGGCCGATTGGTGTCATTTGCCTTATGAATTTTTGGCAGAAGTATCAAACGATATCATCAACAAAGTACGTGGCGTAAACCGTGTTGTATATGATATTTCGTCGAAACCACCTGCTACTATTGAGTGGGAATAGACAAGCATAAGCACTAATGATAAATTGTTAATTGTAAGTTAATGTTTTAAAAATCAAATTATTAACTTGTAATTAACTCAAGAATTGGCATTGATATACCATACGCCTTTTCAAGTAAAAAGCCATGCTTTTGGTAGAAAGCATGGCTTTTTTGTTTGTTTACTAGAAGTTATGTCTTGTCTTAAAAAAAGAGCAATACATCTACTTTTTTGCTTCATACACAGATATAAACAAGGGTTTTTGTCTAGTTTTTGATGAAATTGATTAGATTTGTATAAGATGAACTTTACACATACGTTGCTAAATAGTATTAATGTAATCATTCGTTCAATATAAAACGCTATCTTTTATGAAACTACGTAATTTTATCATCCTAGGGTTATTCATGAGCATAATCCTTAGTGCTTGTAGCAAAAAAGAAGAAGTTGCACCTGCTTCTTTGGTTGGAAAATGGACAATTCAAGGGTTAGGTACTACGACTAATGTAAAGTCTTATGATGTTTCCTCAACCGAACTCACAGCTTATGCCCAGAAAGATACGAGCTATTTAGACTTTGCTGAGTATGTGTCAACAATTGCTTACGAATTTAAAAGCGATGGAACTTATACCGCTACAGCCGATGCAGATAACGGCACATGGGCATTAGGTGCTGATAACAAAACGCTTACGCTTACGTCGAAAGTATATACGCTCACAGAGGTTTTTGAAGTACAAGATTTGGCTGCTAATAGTGTGAAATTAGCTTATCCTAAAACTTTTACGGTATCAGGAGGAGTACCATCTACTACATCAATAGATTTCTTCTACTATATACTGTCGCTTTTGCCTTTAGAGTTGAAAGCAAGTACTTTAGAAGCAGCCCAAACAACTACTTTCAGAGGCTACTATGCCTTAAAACGATAATATTTGTTTCGCTACCGCTAGGCAACACTTGCCTAGCGGTAGGTTTTTAACAATAATCGCAACGCTCTTTGTATTTGGTCACGCCAGCGTTCTTGTGCTACGGCATTGAGCGAATGATGCGTTTCTTCGTCGTATTGTTTCTGCATTTTGTTCATCTCTCGGTACATATCTATAAAAAGCAATTGCAAAGCACTGTCATAATCTTCGGGTGTATTGATGAGCAAGGCTCTTTGCTTGAAACGCTCTACAATCAATTTCGTGATGTCGAAATGCAACTGCTCGTGTTCGAGTGCAACCAACGACGTACCTGCGGAGGCATTCCAAGAATGTGATTTCAACACATAAGCCTTCATTTGTAAGCCCAAATGCACCACGCCATTGCTAAAGTCAACCTGTCCGGTGTACTCAAAATTGCTGAACACTTGGGCTGCATAGCGATTGGCACTGGTTGGTTTACCCTGAAAGTCAGTCCAACGAAGCTTGCGTTCGGGCGACCAAAAAAGGCTATCGCCTTGGTCTGGATTTTCGACAGAGGCATCAGGAAGTAAGGTGATTTGGAGCTTTCTGGCTAGTTTTAAATCTTTGTCGTAATGATTTTTCATCCAATCGTTGAAATACACAAAGGCTCTTTGCATGGCCTTTTCAATCAGTTGGTCATAATGTTCGTATAAACCTAGCGAACGAGTAAATTTGGTTGTTGTATGATAGTTGCCCAAATGCACCACTTCATCATCGTTTGCTCGTGTATAGCCAAAACTAAGACTCAATCGACACGTTCCATTAACGGTTTTGTTGGCTATGCTCTCTTTTATTTCGAGCTGTTTGAGTTGTATAACAATAGGATAAGCCAAGGTATCGGCAGTAACAGGAGCGTAAGATTGTATAAACTTTTCAACAGACGTTTGTTCGTATAAAGGGCGAAGCTGTCGGTTGGCATCATAAACCATTCCGAGCGTAGCATTGTTACGTTTATCGCTGACTTGGGCGATAAAAAAATGAAAAGGCTTTCCCCAATCATCATTTTTTTTCAACGAAACAGGTATTTTTTGTGCGATACTTTTTGGAGTAAAACACAATAAAACAAAGCATAAATTAACAAAATAAAACAGAATGATTTTTTTTAGCATTTTATGGGGGTATTTTTAGAAGTATTGACAAGTCCTAGATTTTAATCTACAAATTATCATATTTTTTTACTTGAAAGTTTAATTTTTTTATTGTTATTTTCAAGTAAAAGACGATTAACGAAAGCTAAAAATACATATTTGAAGAAGTAAATCGTACCAATAATCTTTGATATTTTTATAAAAAGTGTGATAAAAGGGGATAATTGCATACCAAGTTTGTAGTATATTTGCCTACGTATAAGCTTGTATTCTTGCTACAAATGTTTAACATATTACAGATGAGCCTACCATAAACCTATATTTTTAACATTTTAGCAAAACCTTACGAATGAATCAATTTGAACAGCTTTTTCAATCGAATAATGCCAATACTTTGTGGACAAGCAGCAGCGGGTTTGAGGGATTTTGGTATTGTTCTATTAATTGCCATATAGCTGCATGGCAAAACCCTGATTTCTTGCAGGAATTAGGCTACGATACAGCTACGCCGCCTGATTGGCTCAGTATTATTGAGCAAGAAGACTTAGCCGACTGGACTCACCGTTTGGCAGACTGTATGGCTGGCAATAATGATACTTTCGAGGCTTTCATCCGCTATAAGCATATCAAAGGAAATCAAGTACAAGTATGTATCAAAGGCACGATTATCAAAGATAATCAAGAAAAGCCTGTACAATGGATGGGAACGTACCAAAATGTTTCAGGTAAAAATGAAAATGATGGTATGAGGATATTTGTAGAGCAGTCGCCAACGGCTATGGCTATGTTTGATAATAGCCTTCGGTATATTGCCGCTTCGCCCAAATGGCAAACCGACTATCACTTAGAAGGGCTTGAATTAATTGGAAAATCGCATTATGAGATTTTTCCAGAAATCGGTGAAAATTGGAAACAAATCCACCAAGAATGCCTGAACGGAGCAACGCATCGCAAAGAAGAAGAAGCTTTTTTACGACAAGACGGTTCTGTACAATGGCTCAAATGGGAGGTAAAACCTTGGTATGATGTGTATGGTACTATAGGTGGGATAATTATGTACACCGAGGAAATTTCGGTGAAAAAAGAAGCCGAAGAAAAACTCCGTATCAGCGAAGAAACATTCAGAGGTAGTTTCGAGTATGCTGCCGTGGGCATGGCACGTATTGATGTGAAAGGGCATTGGCTGACTGTCAACCAAAAGCTTTGTGAAATTTTGGGTTATAGCCGACAAGAACTTGACGCACTGACTTTCCAAGACTTGACGCATCCCGATGATTTAGATGCTGATTTAACCTTATTTCAGGAAGTACTCGATGGTATTCGAGATAACTACCAAATGGAAAAACGCTATATTCATCGCAGTGGATCTACGGTATATGCCATCTTGGCTGTTTCGGTCGTGCGAGATTTGTATGGCCATGTACTATATTTTGTGTCACAAGTCATAGATATAACGTATCTCAAAAAAATAGAGCAGCAATTATCGGAAGCCCTTCAAAACAACCAAGGGATTCTTGATGCCAGCACACAAGTTGCGATTATTGGTACTGATACCAAGGGAATTATCACCACCTTCAATAAAGGAGCCGAAAATATGTTGGGTTATACAGCCTCAGAGGTTTTGTATAAACTTACGCCAGAACTCATACACGTGGCTGATGAAGTAATAACCCGTGGCAAACATCTCTCTGAACTTTACGGAGAAAGTGTAGAAGGTTTTGATGTGTTTGTTTTTCATGCCAAAAATGGAAGCTCAGATACTCGTCAATGGACTTATATTCATAAAGATGGCTCGCATTTCCCCGTATTATTAACCGTTACAGCCGTAAAACGCAAGGGCGATATTATAGGGTATTTGGGTGTAGCTACAGACATTCGGCTATTGAAACAAGCCGAAGAGGAAGTAAAAGAGCTATTGTTTTTTACCCAAGAACAAAACGACAAGCTTCGTAATTTTGCTCATATTGTAGCACACAATCTTCGCTCGCATTCGTCGGGGATTGCTATTTTATTGGAAATGCTCAAGCAGGATTATCCTGAATTGGTCAACGAACCCATACTTACTTTGCTGCATACAGCCTCAAATAACCTCAACGAAACCATCAAAAGTTTGAGTGAGATTGTTGAAATTAACAACATCATCAAAGAAAAAATGCACCCACTTGCGGTGAAACCATTGGTAGATAAGGCTATTCAACAAATAGGAATTGAAATGTTTTATAACAGAATTACGTTTCACAACCATATAGCACCGCATATCAAGGTAATGGCCGTACCAGCGTATTTAGAAAGCATTATCTTAAACCTTGTCACCAATGCTGTCAAGTACAGCTCGCCCACTAAAGAAAGCTTTTTACATATAGAAGCCTACCAAGAAGAAAAATATTGGATATTAGTTTTTCAAGACAATGGACTTGGCATAAATCTTGAACTACATGGAAGGAAGCTGTTTGGTATGTATAAGACTTTTCATGGCAACAACGATGCCCGAGGCATTGGTCTGTTTATGACCAAAAATCAGGTAGAAGCAATGGGTGGAAAAATAGAAGTAGAAAGCCAAGAGGGGGTAGGGACAACATTTAAAATTTATTTGAAAAATGAAGAAAATTAATACGGTTTGTATTGTAGAAGACGACCCCGTACACTTGTTTGTCACAAATAGGTTTCTGACAAAATCGGGCTTGGTGGAAAAAGTAATGGTTTGTTCAAACGGAAAAGATGCTTTTGAACAACTCAACGGGATGCACCTCAACGAAGAACTACTACCTGAGCTTATCTTACTCGACCTCAATATGCCCGTGTGGGATGGGTGGCAGTTTTTAGATGCGTTTGTCAAAATTCCCTTGAAACAAAAAGTAGTCATTTATATTCTTACCAGTTCGGAGGCAAGCGAAGATGTAAGAAGAGCCGAGTTTTACAATTTAAAAAATAATTATATCGTAAAACCCATTACACTTCCACAACTCGAAACCATTATCAGACCCTTACTTTCGTGAGTAGAAAATGATAAAAAATGTAAGAATTAATAGGCTTTCTCCAAAATAAATTAGTCTGGCAATAAATTATGGAGGAGTAAATTTTAATTAAAATATTTTGTATGATATAGTGTTTTTTTTGTATAAATTAGAGAAGAAACTATTATAAAATCTAAAAACTATGGAAAATACACAAACGTCACACAACTCATCAAACGATTTGTCAACATTTGAACTCATTACGCTGTTTATTGTTTTTTGTACTATTTTGATTTGGTTGGGCGATACCTTCACTGCTATTGTGGGTATCATTTTAGAAGGTTTGGTTTTTGCCATTGCCTATAACTCAAAGCATCCACACGATTAGCCACAGCACCGCTGTTGCTTAACGTTTGACAAGCTTTACAAAAAAACCTACTTGGTGTCTCCCAAGTAGGTTTTTTTGTAAAGCTTGTACCTGTTTTTTTGGTACAACAACAATCAATAGCATAGTGCCTAACGCATATTATGATACACGTTTTGTACGTCATCGTCTTCTTCTAATTTTTCGATGAGTTTTTCTACATCTGCCATTTGCTCTTCGGTAAGTTCTTTGGTGTCGTTTGGAATACGCTCAAAGTCGGCTCCTTGTATTTCGTAGCCTTGTTCTTCTAAGTATTTTTGAATTGCCCCAAAAGCCGTAAATTCGCCATAAATATTGACTTGGTTGGCTTCGGTATCTAAGAAAACTTCGTCTGCACCAAAGTCAATGAGTTCTAACTCAAGCTCTTCTACATCAATTTGTTCCGTTTTAGCTATTCTGAAAATACATTTACGTTCAAAAATAAAGTCGAGCATTCCTGATGTTCCAAGGCTACCATTACATTTGTTGAAATAGCTACGCACGTTTGCTACGGTACGGTTGGTGTTGTCGGTGGTACATTCTACCAAAATCGCAATGCCATGTGCAGCGTATCCTTCATAAACAATCTCTTTGTAGTCTTCTTGGTCTTTTGAAGAAGCTCTTTTGATGGCATTTTCAACGTTTACTTTTGGCATGTTTACCGCCTTAGCATTTTGCATAATGGCACGCAAACGAGAGTTGGAGTTGGGGTCTGGCCCACCCGCTTTTACTGCAATAACGATGTCTTTACCGATGCGAGTAAAGACTTTCGCCATCATACCCCATCTTTTAAATTTTCTTGCTTTACGAAATTCAAATGCTCTTCCCATATTAGGTAATTAGTTGTTATGGTAAAATACCTTGTGCGCTGTCTAAACAATTTGACAAAGATTTTGCTATCAATTATCGTAGCATTTTTTCCGTCAAATTTTTGGAAGCACAAATTTACGAAACTTCTGCAAACTGAGGAAATAGAGCAAAAAAAAGCCCACGATTTTCGTGGGCTTCAATCATATAAAGTTTTTTTACCAGCCGTCATCTGCTTTAGGTTTGGCGTTGGCCGTCGAAGATTTTTTAGGAGCAGGCTTGTTGGTAGCCGTTGGCGTAGCAACAGGTGCTGCCGCTGCTGTGCCTGCACTGCCTTTTACCGTGGCGTTGAGGTCGTTGGTACGGCTAAATACCCGGCTCACAATTTTCCAGTCGTTGCCAACTTTGAGTAGGCTCAGTAAATCAACATATTTGAAGTCGGGAAAGCGTAATTCTACCGTAGCCACTGCCGAAGTTCCTATGTATGAGTACGATACAAGTCTTGTAGAGCCACCTTTGCCTTCGATACCGCCTGCTGGTGTAGAAGCGATAAAGCTTTTTACAGCTTTTTCTTCCAAGGCGCCTGTGCTAAGGTTGATGCTCTTGAGCACTGCCGTAGGATGAAACGCTTGTTCTAGCAAGGTGGCTTCTCCTTTGGCTATGCCATTGAGGTAGTTGTTGAGCGTTGCTTTGATGGCATCGTCTTCTGTTTGGGCTTGTACCGAGAAGGACATTCCTGCAACAAGCAAGAATATTCCGAGAACGAATGATTTAATTTTCATGCTATTTAAGAAATTTGAAATAATGCAAATTGTGAAAAATATGCCGATACTTGGTTGGTTTTGGGTTACGATTTACTACATAGAAATTTAAGCAATTTCTTTGGTAGTTTTAGTAAAGATAAAAGAATTTTTATCATTAAATCTAATAACGTAAAATTATACGTTGAAAGTATTGGCTCTTTTCAGGCTTCTTATTCGCCTGAGTTTCCTCCCATTTCTACTTCGTCGGGAAGGCTTTCTCCTTTCATGAAAAACCAAGCTTTATCGGGGTACAAAATCGCCTGTGCTACCTTGATTTGGGCTAAGGCATGGTTGGCTACATTTTGGAGAATAATGATAGAAGAATTGTCTTTTCGGTTGTGCATATAATAGTTTTTGAAGCCATGCCACCAACCCGTATGAAACGTAAGCCACGAGCCGTCGTCGAGTTGTTGCAAACGCCAACCATAGCCGTAGTTTTTGGTAATCAGATTTTTAAACGAATGTGCTGGTTGAAAAGCTTCTTCGAGGGTTGTCATTTTTACGAGGCGTTCGGTGTTGAGTGCCATGTCCCACTGAAACATATCTTCTACGGTCGAGTAAATGCCTTTGTCGCCTACAGCCCCATCGAGGTGGTCGAATGGAATCTCCCAATGCCCTCTACGGCGAGGCGTATAGCCTTTGGCGGCGTTACTCAAAAGTTCCTTGTGGTTGGGGTCATAAATAAAAGTATGTGTCATGCCTGCTGGGGCAAACAAATACTTTTGGGCGTATTCTCTGAAAGGCAAGCCTGAGAGTTGTTCTACGATGTAAGCCAATAGCACATAGTTAGAATTGTTATAATTAAAATGTGCATTGGGCAAATAATTGATGCGAGGTTTGTATCTGGCAAAAAGGCTTACAATCTGCTCATTGGAGAGAGGCGCTTTTTTGTTAACCACTTTATCAAGGGCATACGCATAGTTGGGAATCCCCGAAGCGTGCGTAAGCAAACTCCGAATCGTGATGCTTGGGTCGTAAGGAAATGACGGGATGAATTTATACACAGGGTCGTTGTAATCGAGTAGGCCTTTTTCATGCAACTGCATGATGGCTACGGCTGTAAATTGCTTAGAAACCGAAGCCAATTGAAATCTCGTCTGAATGGTATTGGTATCTTTCAACGAAAAATTGGCATAGCCAAAAGCTCCTTTATAGATGATTTTTCCGTACTGCGATACCAACACAACACCGTTGAAACCGGCTGTTTTATGGAGTTTTTTGAAAAAAGTATCAAGCTTAATCGCTTTTTTAGCAGCTATTTTAGGGTCGTATAATTTTGCAATACTATCGTTGCGTCGGGCTACTGCCGAATTGCTTTCACTGCTACGCTTGGGTTGGTGCGAGCAAGCAATGATGCCCAATACTAAAAGAAAGGTAAGGAGAAAAAACTGCTTCGTAATCTGCGTCACGCTCAATTCGTTTTAAAGGTCTTACAAATGGTTTCAGGATGTCAATGTCCATGATAAATAATCAATGTCACCGTTGCGTGCCTAAGTTACGAATTTGAGCCAATACACGCAACTGATGAAAGTATCTATTTAACGAAAAATGTCTGGAATGATTGCTTTAGCGTTAGCAGCGTTGAGAAAAGTAAAAAATAGTAGATTGATGCCAAAACGTAACTTACAGTTCCTTTTTATTGTTTCAAGTTGTTCAACTTGAAACGACAAAGGCTTTACTATTTTAATTGATTTTCATATATTTGATAAAAAAAACAAGGCTATGGTGATTGCTAAACACTTGAAAGAAACCATTTTAACGGAGTTAAATACTCAGAAATTGGTACGTATTCCTGCCTCAGAGGAAGCATATTTCTCTGTGTCTAAGGAATTACCTTTTAAAATTGAATATCACGAAAACGAAATTGTTACTATGGGATTAGCGTCATATTGGCATGAAAAAATCACTGCTACTTTTATCGGATTACTTTTCCAATTATTCCATTTACAAAAAGAGGATTTTGATATTCTGGGCAGTAATTCAGGTGTACAGATTCCTAAATTTGAAGGAGGTTATTATATGCCCGATGTAATGGTGGTAAAAGGAAATCCTGTTTTTAAAGAAAACTCTCGAACCATTATTACGAATCCCTACATTATCGTAGAAGTACTTTCTCCAGCCACCAAAGCCTTTGATTTATCAGAAAAACTATCGGAATACAAATTGTTGAGTAGCCTTCGACAAGTGATTTACATTAATCCTGAAAAAGTAAGTGTTTCAACTTTTATCCGTTCCGAAAACCCTAATACTTGGATTAATCAAGATTTTTATAGCCTTGAAGAGGCACTTCCCGTTGAAAATACCCATATTTCTTTAGCGGATATTTATCATAAAATTAAGTTTGAGGAATAAATACAAGCTATATTTCACCAAAAGTCCAAAACAAGCATAACACCTTGATAATGTGTATCAAATAGAGTTTTAACCTTTTAAATATATTTTTATGTCTATTCAAAACAGAATCTCGGCTGTCTTGCCTGAAGCAGACAAAACGGCTGCTCTCGCCTCACTCGAAGAAGTGAAAACCCATTTACCCTTTTTGATTAGTACACCCACAGACCAAGCTCCTAAAAGGACTATGGGGCCTGCCAGTGTGGAGTATGTTAGCCTTTGCTTAGAAGGAGCTAAAAAGTATCCTGATAAGTTGACAAGGGATTTTGATGCACCCGAATTTGAACGGGACGTGAACTTGATTGGTCAGCTATGGAGTGTTCGCATAGCGGTGGCAGATTTGTTGGCAAGAATTGATGATACCATGAATGCGGCAAGTGCTGATGCCATGGTTAGTTCCGATAAAGTGTATGATTTACTAAAAAGAGCCGCCAAAGAAGATGGGGCGATTCAAGAGCTTGTTTCAAGGATTGGACTCAGGTACAAAGCACAATCAAAGCCAAAGAAAAAGCCCAAAACCGAGTAACTCACCAAATCTGAGTCTTAACTCACCGAAACTGTATAGTTACTCAGATTTTCTGTATTGCAATACAGATTTGGTGAGTACCCATACAGAAAAACGGAGTACCAGCTCAAGCAAACTGTATTGAAGCTCAGAAAATCGGAGTAAGTAGGCTGAAATCTTGACTTGTTACTCAGCCAAACTGAGCTTCGATACGCAAATGCTGTATTGAAGCTCGATTGGGCTGTATTAGGGGGATAGTTGCGAGCGAAACGCTCTTTTTTCTTTTGAGTCGTAGGTGGACCCCTAGCTGTTTCAAGTTTAAGAACTTGGAACGCCGAATAAAAAGCAGTCTCCGACTGCGACCTTGCTCAAACTGACTATACTAAAGTATTCAATCTTGGCTACTGGTTGTGCAGTCGGAGACTGCACTTGATTTATTGTTCCAAGCTGGTAAACTTGAAACAGCGGGAGTCGTAGGTGAGCCTACGACCAGTTCGAGAGAAAAAAGTATAGTCATAAATCAACCTTTTGAATATGATGTACGGTATTTTAGAATATTTCTCAAAAGTGGGACGACAAAATAGCATCGCAAACATTTTTACGTTATAAGCAATTTTAAAAACACCAATAAAATGAATGATATTGCTGATTTAAAGCCAAACATAATTATAGGAGATAACTATGAGGGGGTATTGAGTTTGAACTTCTGGAAAGACTTTCGAAGCAGACAAGTTTTTTGTGGCTCAAAGGAAACGAATTCAATATCTGAAGGTTTTGTAAAAGTGAGGATTGAAGGGAAACAAGTTGACAGTGTAAAGACAACGACTTTAGCACAAGTGAATGCAATTGATTTTTTAATTAATCACTCGGACAAAATAAGAGATGCTCTACTTACTGGACTGTTAAACGAATTGTCTAACTTAAAAGAAGGATATGACAATCTCACTCCTGACATCAGCGGCATAGAAGATATTAAGAAGGTAATCGGACTTTCATATTTGCATGTAATGAGTTCGGACAAAGATGACTTTGCTTATGTTGGTTTTGAACTTGACTGTGAGTGGGATGAAGAACATGGAATTGGAGTTATAATGCATAAAGACCGAATTGTAACAATTGGACAAGCAGAAATTACATACGATAGTTGGGCAACCTATGTTGACAATGGAACGATTGAATTTGAAACTACAAAATGGAACGAGGCAACTGCTAAACTGCAAGAAACTAGTCAAATAGCAAAGAGAAAAACCACGTGGTGGAAGTTTTGGTAGATACCAACTCCCCTAGCTGTTTCAAGTTTAAGAACTTGGAACGCCGAATAAAAAGCAGTCTCCGACTGCGACCTTGCTCAAACTGACTATACTAAAGTATTCAATCTTGGCTACTGGTTGTGCTGGTGGTGCAGTCGGAGACTGCACTTGATTGATTGTTCCAAGTTGTGAAGCTTGAAACAGCGGGGGGCTTAGAAGTATATGCTTATTACATTTATTAGTTGAATCTAAGCTATTTAAAATTATCCGTTATTCTTTTTTTGTCTTCATTTTCCTTGTCGTTTTTATGATACAATTCAATGAACGTAATTTTTTGTTCATCAGGAAAGTGAGCATAAATCAATCTCAATCCTGAATTTACGCCTCTGCCTTTTAATGCCTTGCAAGCAATTTTCTTAACCTTGATGATACATCTTTCTAAACCCAAATGATCAATACGAAAACTAAACGGTGGTCGTTCATCGGGTGTAACTTCTAACACTCGTTTAACCACGTCTAAATCGTCATTTAGCGTTCTGTATTTTTTTAAAAGGCTCTTCAAATCCCCTTTAAATTCCGTTAATTCGTCAAAGGTCATTGTGCTTCAATTTCATCTCCATAGTTTCTTACAGAGAAAGGAGCATCTCGATAAAAAGCTAATTCATAATTTATTTCTTCTCCTTCTTTTGAAGCAAGCCAAGGCATATCCTTATGAGAATAGTTGCTGATTGCAGCAGCAGACCAATCACTCATTTGTTCTATAACCCTGTCAATAACTTCTTTTTCACTTGCCCTTAATTCAGTTAGATCTGCTTTCTCTAAAGGCAAATAGCGAGTTTGAGGATAGCCGTGATATTCGGTTTTTACTCTTTGCAACTGACCTTTTTCAATCATTTGACCAATGATTATATCTAATTTTTGAGGAACAGGCCCATAAGATAATTTACGATATTTAGCACCTGTTAAATGCTCCTCATACAATTCATAATAATTGAAGTCCGAGAAATAGAGCAACTTGTAAAGAACCGTTTCACCAACATTGGGCTTACCAGCACAGCGTTCAAGTATATACAACAAGACATTTTTAAATTTATTGACTTGCAAGGTTGGCACTGAAATACGCTCTTCTTCTTTCTTTTCTTTTTTTTCTTCTTTCAAATCAACATCTTGACTTGCGGAAAAATCCTTAGACATAAAATAGTCCAACGAAAATTCTAAAACCAATGAAAGTTCTTGCAATTCAAGAATATCAACGCTTCTGTTTCCTAACTCAATTTGAGCCAAAGACGGTCGTGAAATTTTGACACTTTTAGCCAATTCTTCCTGAGACAACCCTTTCATTTTACGAAGTTCGGTTATCCTCTGACCTATTTGCTTCTGTGACAATTTTATGTTCATATCAATTTATGTTTCGCAGTTTGATAGGATAAAGATAAGTTTTGTTTTATTATAAAACAAGTATTTGTTTCAAATCAAAACAATTATTTCCACTGGTCGTAGGTTAAGCGAAGCGTTCCTACGACCTAAAAGAAAAAAGAGCGTCTCGCTCGCAATCATAAACAGTTCAACATTTTAATCTTATGGCACGTAAATACAAATTCCATGATAATAGCAAGTTGTATTTTGTTACGTTCACTGTCGTAAATTGGATTGATGCTTTCATTCGGGACGATTATCGAAAGATATTTTATGAAAGTGTAGCTGTGGAGATTATTATGGCAATAGAAAAGGAGCAATTGACTTAGTGTTTATAGAATAATGGTATGGTTTTAGAGCGAGATGCTCTTTTTCTTTTGGGTCGTAGGTTCACCTGCGACCAGTGCTGTAGAAAATCTGCGTAACAACCCACGCAAATTGCATTGAAGCCCAGAAAATCTGCGTACCAACTCACGCAAATTGCATTGAAACCCAGAAAATCTGTGTAACAACCCACGCAAACTGCATTGAAGCTCAGAAAATCGGAGTAATAACTCACGCAAACTGCATTGAAGCCCAGAAAATCGGAGTAATAACTCACGCAAACTGTGTTGAAACCCAGAAAATCGGAGTAAGTAGGCTAAAATTCTGACTTGTTACTCAGCCCAATCGAGCTTCGATACGCAAATGCTGTATTGAAGCGCTATTTTTTTGTATTATATGATATGGACGAGCAGACGCTCTTTTTTCTTTGGAGTCGTAGGAGAACGACTAGTTAGATACTTAAAAAGCCTATAAAAACCAATTGGAGATTTTGAAATAAATGCTTAGTTTTAAGCAATCTGAACAAGCTAAAGAACACCGCCTTGAACTGGGGAAATAGGGCTTTAGGGTGGTCATCCCCAATGCTGCGAACGACGCTACAAACATTCAACAGGCTTCCCAAACCGACCAAAAAAATGTAACTTTGTAGCCTGACAACTTAGAAATTTTAAAGTATGCTTTTTGAAGAATATCAGTATTTTCAATACCAGTTCCCTGAACCACAGTATTTGGGTGCAAAACACACCCTTTTGCCGTGGATAAATCAATTCATACCTAAAAATACTAAAATTGCGCTAGACGCATTTGCTGGTTCTCAATCTGTGGGTTATTTATTTAAACAACTTGGCTACAAGGTTATTACAAATGATTTCCTAAATTTCAACAATCAAATTGGAAAGGCTCTAATTGAAAACAGTGATATAAAATTAGAAAAAGATGATTTACAATTGCTTTTTCAACCTTCCAACAACAAAGACAAGTTTAAACTTATCGAAGAAATATTTACCAACGTATTTTTTGAAAGAGAAGAAGCCGAGTTTTTAGACAATTTTAGGGCAAATATTCCACTACTTGACAGCGATTACAAACAAGCACTTGCATTTACTGTAATCAATCGCAGTATGACAAGAAAAATAACCATGGGGCATTTTGGACATACACAAGCGTTGGTATATGCAAACGACCCAGAAAGAGTAAAACGAAATAGAAGTTTGATAAGACCTATTAAAGAGATTTTTGAAGAACTTTTACCAAAATACAACAACGCAATTTTTGACAACAAGCAAGATAACCAAAGCTATAATCTAAATATTTTAGCGTTATTGCCCAACATTGAAAATGTAGATTTGGCTTATTTTGACCCACCCTATTGCGATAGTCATGCCGACTATCAAGGTTTTTATCATTTATTAGAAACTTATACCGAGTATTGGAAGGAAAAAGATTTTGTAAATGGGATAAAACGCTACGAACCGCAACGGTTTAGTGGATTTGACAAAAAAAGAGATGTTATTAGCTCTTTTGAAAAACTGTTTGAATTATCTGAAAATATCCCCAATTGGCTCATTAGCTATAACAACAGAAGCTACCCAGGCATTGAAGAGTTTGAAAAATTAATTTCAAAATATAGGAATGTCAAAATAGAAACAAAAACTTATCAAAATGGTAGAGGTGGAAAAGGGAGTGTTGCAGGTAGCCAAGAAATACTATTTGTTTGTAGCCCTAAAAAGAAACATTCGGTCGGTGCTCCGATTGTTTCAAATAACCATAAAGAACAATCTGTAAATGAAGGACACATTTCTTATGAAATCATTGAAAAAATGAAAGATAGAAATGACCCATTTTGCATGGACGTATTAACAACTTTGAAAAACGAGAAGCTTCAAATTTTAAAGGAAGTTCAAGAAAATCCTAAAACCTTAGCCACTTGGCTTTATGAAAATCAAGGCGAAATGCGTTTCGGCTCTGAAAATCGTTTATTTCTTGTACTTGTGGACACTGACGATTTTGGTAACTCTTGGAAATTGAAAAGAAACCTTGACCTCTTGAAACCAGCAATTCTCAACTATTTGGACAATTTCAAAAACAAGAAAATTGACGACCTTCAAGTAAATTTTGAGTTTAAAGGCAAACCTCAACCCTTTACGGCATTGACAGACATTATATTTGTGGTAAAGTAAGTGGACGAAAAAGCCATAACAAGGGTTTGGCAAAATAGAGACAGAAGTGCTAAAGATTAGCTAATACTGTCAAGCTTTTTTAGGATGGGACACTCCAACTGCGTTCCAAAAAGAGTCCTGAGCATTAAAACAATACTCACGAGTATCAAAACGATGCTCAAGAGCAGTAAAATGACACTCAAGAGTATGAAAATGATGCTCATGAACAGTGAAACAATACTCACGAGCATCAAAACGATACTCACGAGTACTAAAAAGATGCTCGTGAGCAGTAAAACAATTCTTACAAGCATCAAAACAATACTCACGAGCATGAAAACGATACTCATGAGCAGTAAAATGATACTTAAAAAGCCTATAAAAACAAATTGGAGATTTTGAAATAAATGCTTAGTTTTAAGCAATGCGAACGAGAACCAGTTTTGAACTAGGGAAAATAGGGTTTTATGGTGGTTGGGTACTGGTTGATGGCAATGCTTACAGATACACTACAATGAGAAAGATATTACTTTTAATATTGATGACGGGGGTACTAAACTTAGTTCACGGACAAGTATATTATCGTGGACTAGAACGAATATGTTGGGAAAATTCAAGAGGGACAGTAGAATGTTATGACGCACCAAGAAAATGGTATCACGAGAACACCATATTGATTGAGAAGGATAGTATTTTCATTTATAAAAGACCTTTGCGTATAGTTAAAGGCAAAAAACTATATTCAGCTTCTGATGGTGCTTTTTACTATTATTATGGAGTTATTAGCAACATTGACACTCCAATGGTTGCCTATTTGACAAGCTACAACTGTGATTATTGTGCAAGACAAGTCCGTTTTGACACTTTAACAGGTTATCAATACCCAGAGCCATCTTTTCAAACATTTAAAATAAAATTGACTGACAATAGCATTCAAATTGGAAAGACTATTTACAACAAATTAAGCTTGGAAAAGCTGGACTTTTTTCCGTCAAAATCTTTCTTCTATTTAGACTCAAATTCTATTGTAAGGCAAAATCCCAAAGGACAGTACAAATTAATTTCTCAGGGAATTAAAAATTTCTTACAGACAAAAGACTTGAAACTTGACGATGATACTTTACGAATTTGTGTTGACAGATTTGACGACTATGAAGGAAAAAATTTGATTGAAACACTTGATCAAAATCTAATTGAAATTGATAGCTCAAATTTAATCTTGAAATTTTACACGAACAGACAATTAAAAGAACTACAAAATACTTTAAGTAAACCCATCCGAGTAATAAAAATAAATGAAATCATTGACTATTGGAAAGCTGCAAGGATTACGCTGACATACAAAATAATTTTGCCAAATAACATACGTAATTTTAGTGAACGAGAGTATAGTAATCTTTTTGAATACAACAAAATTAGACAACATTATGAACTTATCGGGAATTTACCAGAAAATGGTTGGGTTCTTGTCGAAAAGAGATAGTGTCTGAACCGCCTTGAACTGGGAAAATAGGGCTTTAGGGTGGTTGGATATTCGTTAGTGGTAATTCAATACAGACACTCTATTTATTCGAAATTTCATGACATTGGAACAACTTAATTCTAGAAAGTATATAATTGACTATCTAACAGAAGAGGAAAGGGAAGATACGATTATTAATGCGGTAATTGCCAATTTACAAAACATTTGCAACAGGCGGGGTTTCGTGCTACGCAGAAAGTTTAGTAGTAGCCGAGTTTTGTACTTCGTATGAATATATGTGCTAAAAATCCCGCCCATCGCAAATCTGCCAACCATTAATACCTACCTCAATTGCTTAAAAACCTTCCACAACTTCTGCGTTATTACTTCATAGCCTTGGTCGGATGGATGTAGGCCGTCGTAAGTCATGCCGATGGCTTCTACAGGATATGGATATTCGTCTTTTTCTGGATTAAAAGGCATATCAATATACGCTGGATACTTGTGGTGATGATACACGCCTGTTTGTGGGTCTTTGAGTCGTTTGAAAAGAACAAGCTTGGATATATCCAATTTCTTTTCATGATATAAATCAACCACGGGCAAGTTTTCGAGGGTAGCAATGGCTTTTACGGCTGCGACAAACTGCTCTAAGGTTTGTCCTTTTTTATCTCGGTAGCAGCCGTAAGCATTGTTTTTCATGTTGGCAATATACACAAAATCCGTTCTTTGCATGGGCGTAATCAAAATGATTTTTGCCGATGGATTCAGGCTTTTGAGTTTGTCGATAATCACCCGAAAAGCCCCAAAACTGGTAGCTACACCTGTATTGTTTTGATAATCGGCTATTGTGCCGAGCGGTTTGCCTTGCCACCAATCGTTTGTGCCTAAAAATATTGAATACACATCGGCTTTGACTAAGCCTAGTTTTTCTATTTGTTCGGCAATCCGCACGGCTGTCCAGCCATTATGTCCTTGATTGATGTACGTAATTTGCGGATTTTTCTCCACAATACGAGCCATGTATCCTTTGGTAATCCGATTGCCCGTTTCTTCGGGATGGTCCGACAAATACGTAATAGAATCGCCAATGGCAACCCACGTGATTTTTTCTGGTTTGAACGAAAAGAACAAACCAAATAGGAATATGAGGAGGATTTTTTTCATAGAAAATACAGTTATATTAATTATTGAGTGAATGAGTGAATGAGCAAATTGTGAGTTTATTTCTTTCATTATCAAACACTTATAGGTTTAATCAAAAATAATACATCACTAAAAATCAAAACACTCATTCACCATTATTTACCCAACGTCAACATTTTGATAAAATACGCTCCCATGACCGAACGAGCCTGAAAACCTACTTGTTTGGCATTGGTGGTTTCGTGCCAATCGCTCACAGGCACACGGTTGGGCGTTTCGTTGATATACTTCCAAACGGGTTTGAGCAAGGCTTCAAAATCTGCTTGCGAGGTTGCCAACGTTGCCGTCCAAATAATCCAATCCGATTTGGTATAAGTCTTTCTCGAATCTAAGGGCAAACCATAGGTTTGTTGGTTTTTCAAGTAAAAAGCCATTTCTTTTTGGGCTACTTCTGCTGGGAAAAGTTTTAAATCTAAAAGCTTATCCCAAACCAAGTTATACTTTTGCGACCACGTATCTTTTTTGTCAAATGCCAACGCATAATGATTGCCTGCATCGGCCATCGTCAGCCATTGCGTCACCATATTTTTAGCCAGTTTTTCCACATACTCCGCCTGTGCGTTTTCACCCAATTGACGAGCCATTTGGGCATAAGCCCCCAAAGCTACAATGGCTTTTACCGATAAATTTACGTTATGAGCCAAATGACCTGCAAAGTCGTCGGTACATAGTTGATTGGCTGGGTCGAGCCCTTCTTTTTCCAAATATTTTGCCCAAACACTCAAGGTATTCCAATGCTGGCGAGCATATACATAATTGCCTTCTTTTTTACAAACCGCTGCCGTCAGAATGAGCATATTGCCACATTCTTCTACGGGCATATCTTCGCTGTATGTTTGTCCGTTTGCTAATGGATACGTCCCTACGTCATGAGCCGCAAAAGGTTTGTTCCACTTGCCCGATTCGCTGTATTCAAAAATAAACTCTAGCATTCCTTTCATTAATGTGGTGTTGTACAACAAAAACAAAGGAGCAGAAGGATACGTCACATCAACTGTACCAATAGAGCCATTTGAAAAATTTTCTTTCGAGAAAAACAACAACGTACCATCGCCTCTGTCAACTGCCTTGTGTGCAGCAATGGCTTGTCTGTAAACCAATTGACACATCTCGGCATACATTTTTCCTCCTGCTTTTTCGGCATCTTTGTAGAGTTTTTTATCGAAATCTTCACAACGGCGTGCAATTTTTCGGTATTCATCTTGTGCCATATCGAGGGCTTTTTCCATCGTCATGGCAGGATTTTTACGCCACCACGGACGCAAATTTCTACCAAAATATTGTACCGAATACTCATCATCGTAACCCATCAGTACGGTTTTTTCAAAAGAAATAGCCCCCACTACTCCAAAGTTCAGACTAGCCTTTAGCTGTTTGGTAGAAGCATTTACCTGTACGCCTCCGCTTTTAGTAGCCAAATACACATAGCCCCAATCAATGCGTACATCGTCGCCTTTGCGACCCAATACTTCTTGAGCGATGGTTCCTGCACGAGCTACTTGGAGGCCTTCTGGCGTTTTCGGAAGCGACTCTACCAACACCTCTTGCATGGCGGTATTGCTTGCCACTTGTGCCGAAACATTGTAATACACACGCACGTTGTGGCCACGGTTATCGGTCGATTTTACTTCAAAAGCAATGTATGAAATAGGTCTTGCCAGTACCTCCAAATCGTCTATCAACAAAGGCGATGTGAAGGTTACTTTCAAATGAATTTTTCCTGCCGAAAAATGATAAATCGTACTGGTGGCACGCACTTCTACCGATTGTTGTACGGCTTGTGCCATTGTCGTTTTACTGATTATTTTTTGTACCAAACCCACATCAATAAAGCCTCCACCTTGGGGATTTTTACAATGCACAGCAATGATATTTTTACCTCTTTTCAAAGCTTTTTTAGCTTCTGGCAATAGGTCATATTGTTCATAGCCAGCAATATAGCAAGGTCCACACTGGTACGCCAATACGCCATTGATAAATACCTCTACGTCGTCGTCGTGGCTTATTTGTAAGAGCAAATCTTCGGCTTTAAATTCACCTAATAAAATTTCTCTTCTGTACCAAACTTCTGGTGTTTTCCAAAGGGTATTTACTTTGAGTGGATTACTGCTTGCCCCATCGCCCAAAGGAGCTTTGCCATATTGCCAAGCGGCATCGTCGAAAGTAGGTAATTCCCAACCCGATTGTGGTTGAGTAAATGTATATTTTGCTAAATAGGCTTCTTGGTTGGCTGTAGGCACAACGGTAGCGTATTGCACGGAAGCCGCACCTAAAAATTGATATTGTACGCCGTCCACGTCAATAATTCCTTCTAAAGCCTGTGGCTTGCCTGTCCAATGGCGGGTCGCCGACTCGTTTAGATGGTCGGTATTCGACCAAATACTAAAATAAGGGTCGTGTGTAATAAGCGGATAAGCCGGTGGTCTGAGCGTTTGGGCCATCACCCAATGACTGGCCAATAAACATAGCAGTAAGATTGTTTTTTTCATAGTATTTGGGTTGAAGTCATTCGGACAACAATACTAAAAATCAGTACTGCTACGAATGTGAAAGTGATTAATTTTAGTATTTAGATTGCAGATGTATCAAACTAGGACAGCGTTAGGTCTTTGCCTAAAATAGGTTGCCTTCAAAACGTAATAAATGAAGGCAAATTCATCAGTCATGGTGCATGGTTACGCCCCTACCACTTTCAGCGATTTGGGGAGAACGCCTACTTTCACTTCATGGGTAGGTAGTTGCAGCGGTTCGCCGTCGAAGTGAATCAACAAAGGTTTGGTCGATTTTAGCACAAATTGTTCAGACGATTCCATGTCGATGTATCGTGAATTGGGCAATGTTCCTCTAAACAACCGCACCCCAATCACGGGAGCAGCCCCAAACGGAAAAGGCTTGAGAATCACCAAATCTACTAAGCCATCGTCGATTTTCGATTTAGGCGAAATCAAGGCATTGTTACCGTATTGTGTAGCATTGGCAAAAGTGATGGAGAAAGCCATTTTTTCATACGCAATCCCTTGATGTTCTATAACATAAGATTCAGATTTATAAGTACGAAAAGATTTCAAAGACATTTTAGCGTATGTTTTCAAACCCCTAGAACCTTGTTGGGCAAATTCGTTGGCCACAAAAGCATCGAAGCCTACGCCTGCGGTACAGAAAAACGGAATATCGTTTAAATAACACGTATCTATATAACCCGCCGAACGGCTCAAGGCAAATTGAATGGCCTGTTCTATTTTCAAAGGAATATTCAGGTGGCGTGCCAAACCATTGCCCGACCCAATCGGAACGATACCCAAAGCCGTATTTGAGCCAATGAGCCCTTTGGCGATTTCGTTTACAGTGCCATCGCCACCAATAGCCACTACACGCTCAATACCTTCGTTTACAGCTTGTTGGGCAATAGCCGTACCATGCCCAGCATATTCTGTGAAAATAAGCTTGGCGTGGGTTAGTTTATTGATGCTCTGAATAATTTTATTTTTACGAGCTGGTGTGGTAGTACCAGACTTAGGATTTAATACAAACCAAATCATAGCTTCATCACTCGCCGTGTATCACGAGTATTTTTAGGATAAAAATATAAACATCAATACTATCACGATGATGAAAGTGAGGTACATGAGTCCATCCACCAAATAGTAATCTTTATATTTTTCTACAAATTCTTTGAATGTCATAAAAATCTAATGTCTTTTTAACAGTAGGATAATATATACTCAAAACTACAAAATTTTGAGCCACGAAGCCTATATTTTTAACGAGAATATCAAAGCTTGAAGCTCAACAAAAAAAGCAACAATCCAAAGGACTGTTGCTTTCCACCTTTTCTAATATACCTTATTATAATGAATTTCTTAGAATCATCTGCATGGGTAACTGCGTATTGAGGCGTTTGCCTTCGAGTACAACCGAGGCTGCCAATTTGCCAGCTTCTTCGAGTGGGCTTGCCATCACGGTGATACCGCCGGCCAGAATTTCTTTGTAACAAGAATCTTGTAAAGAAATCAGCCCAATTTGCTTGCCTAAAGTAAGATTTTGGCTTGCAGCCGACTTGATGGCCAATACCAAATCGGTATCGTCCATGGTCAAGTACGCATTACCTGCTTCTACTTGTTCGCCTTCCAAGCCATCTAGTACTTGGAAATCGAAGCCATTGTCTTCGCAGAAATTGCGGAAACCCGTAATGAGTTCGGCATCAAAATATTCTTCTTCTGTTAAAACCAAGTTGAGGGTGTTGTATTGGCTAAATTTATCTACATTGTCTTGCATCACCTTGCGAATCTCTTCGCCCGAATTATTCAAGATAGAGGAGTTTGTGCCTTGAAAATTGAGGAACGATTTGTCGAGTAAAACCAAGCGTTCGCCCGATATTTTTTTAAGGCATTTATAGTTTTCGTCGTTCTCTTCTATCAAATGGGGCATAATCACATAATAGTGATAATTGCCTAGGTGATTATGGATGATTTCACGGAAGTTATCGCTTTTATAATTATAGGTAAAAATATCTACAATTACATCTTTGCCTGCCGCTTGCACAAAGGCGTTGAAAATAGCCTTGTTGCTTTCTGTGATTTTACCTACCAAGAAAAATACCTTTGTTTTTTTCTGAGCAGATTTGCCTGCAATAAAATATCCCTTTCTGAAGATAGACGTAATTACGCCCAAGCGATGCAATTCGGCATAAGCTCTTTCAACAGTATCACGAGAAAGATAGCACTCTTCGCTTGCCTCGTTGATAGAAGGTAGTCGTTCGCCGACTTTTAACGCACCCGCTTCGATGTCGGCCAACAACGAATTAACTAATTGTTGGTACTTGGGAGTTTTAGAGTCATGCTTGATTTGAGCAAATTCTACAAATGTCTTCATCATACAAAAAAATGGATAGTATTTATAAGGTATTGGGGCTTATATTTTTTGTTTTTATAGCAACACTCGTTGAAATAATCATGTAATAAATGAGGTAAAACGAGAAAGGAAACGGCTATTACAACGAGTTATTAACTTATAAAAACAAAAGAATCTAATCGTCTGAATTATGATAAATCTTAGATTTTTGATACACCAAAATTATAATAGCTTGACAGCATTATCATAGGACATCTCTAGCAAAAACTGGTACATATCTTGCAAAAGCTCATACATAGGACATTTTTTGCGGTATTCAGAGGTATTTTGAAATATTTATCCTGTAATAAATTACCATTTTTAGATTTTTCATAAAGAAAAGAAGAAAGAAAAGCTTTTTGTATTTTAGCCAGACGATAGGCAACAAAAAATCCTCAGCTAAAAGCAGAGGATTTACCCTAACCAAATGTATGATGAAGCCGCTTTAGTGACCCAAAACAACCACGTGCAAGGTAGCATACCCTGCTTGCCAAGCGTATCCTGACATATCCTGTTGCCCTGAATTACCCCTATAGCACGGCATAAAACAGGATATTGAAACCCCTCGTTTGAGCGTAATTTTATTCGGAAGTAAATCGCCATTAAAACCGTTTGCAAGTGATAAAAACAGACACTATTATCAATCAAGAAAAAGACACACGTACCTTGAAAATACTTTTCGTATTCAATCGTCTTAGTGATTTTGAAGACCAACTCTACAAAAGCTTTCTGCAAGCCATAGACGGAAAAGCTTTTGTAGATGTGTATGTGCAGCCTTTTTCGCCCCAATCTGCCCTACACTTCGACCAAGTAATCAGGCATAAAACCGAGCAATACGATGTGATAGCCCTCTTGCTTCATGCGGTGCATCTCAACGAAGATATACTCAAAACCATCAATAGCATCCCTAAGCAAAAACTCTTATTGCTTGATAAGAAAAATCCTTTTGTGCGTGGGCAATACGCTTGCGTGTATCATGATTTTCAGCAAGGCATCGCCGAAGTATTGGCTAGTTATCGACACCTTTTTTTGAAATACCAAGCCATCAATATTGTTATTGAAGAGCCTAGTTTTTTACAAAGAGAAATGGCCGAAACCATTCGAGCCTTTACACAAGCAAACGCCCAGCATTGTCATATTTACACCTCTTTCAATGCCGCTATCGTGCGTAAAAATGAGGCATATTTGGTATTTTCCGAAACCTTTTTAGCCGAAATTCTCAAAGTTTGTCACCATAAAACCTTCACATTGGGTAAAGATTTAGGCATTGTTTCATACCACGAAACGCCCCTGAAAGAAGTCCTTTGTGGAGGCATTACAGTACTCACCGCCAATCATACTCAACTCGGAAAATCGGCTGCCGAGTTGATTTTACAACAAAGCCAACAGCACGTGCCCAACCCTTTTGTGTTTATCCAACGAAATTCTTTGTAAAAAATAAAAATACCTTGTACCGTTATGCGGAATTGTGGTTGATAGAACAATGAAAAATAGCATCCTTGCGTTGTGTTTTTGTACTTTATTCGGTCTATAAAGTAGGTAAATGGGCAAAAAAGCTTTATCTTTACTCGTTAAGGCACAATACGCAGGCTGTAATGAGGATTTAATCGAATGAGAATCAAAACTTTGCTGCTATTGCTTTGGAGTACTTGTAATGTTTTGACAGCCATTGGACAAATCAAGTTCAATCATATTGGCACACAACAAGGTCTTTCACAAAGTACAGCATTTAATATATTTCAAGATAGTAGAGGCTTTCTTTGGTTTGCTACTTCCGATGGGCTAAACAAATACGATGGCTACCGCTTTACGGTATATCGCCACGAATTTGATAAACCCAACTCGATTAGTAGTAGCAATATCTCTTGTATTACCGAAGATTTTGAAGGAAATCTTTGGATTGGTACAATCAATGGAGGCGTAAATAAATTGGAGGTAAAAACCGGCAAATTTATTCGCTACGACTCCGACAAATACCACGCAAATATTGGCAACCGAAGCATTTCGGGCATTATTGCTACCCGTGACCATAAAATCTGGGCTGCAACCTACGGCTACGGACTTTTGACGATAGACCTCGACAAAAACTCGGTTTCTTGGCGTTTGTCAGAAGCCAAACAGCTTACTACTTACGACATTACGAAGCTTTACTACGACAAAAAAGGAAACATCTGGATTGGCGGTCACTATGGTGTAATGACCATGATTGACCCCGCCGGCAAAGCCCAAACCTTTCGGCTAGAAAACGAACTTCCTCCGCAAAAAAACCAAATCAATTGCCTTTTTGAAGAAGCCAACGGCGATTTGCTCGTAGGCACAAGAGGCAATGGGCTGTATAAATTCGACTCGCAAAGCAAGCAGTTTGTACGACTGCTCTACAACCCAGCCGTAACCGACAAAGAGAACATCATCACCAGTATGGTGCGTGACAAACAGGGCATTTTGTGGATTGGCACAGATAGCGGTGTGCTATTGGTGCAAAATGCCAATTACAAAAATCCTACACGCTTACAGGCAAATCCAGACGAAGAAAATGGACTGAGTTCGTTTTCTATCATCTCCCTTTTTGTTGACAAAGACAACAACGTTTGGATTGGCACATGGGAAGGCGGGCTGAATGTGCATTACCGCCGACACAGCCGTTTTGCTTTGTACAGGCATCAGTCGAACAAAACCCAAAGCTTGCTCAGTAATAAAGTCACTTCTATCAGTTGCGAAAACAACGATAAAATCTGGATAGGCAGCAACAACGGGCTTACGCTACTCGACCGCACAACCAACCAGTTTAAGCATTTTATCAACGACCCCGAAACTGCCAAAATTCAAAACAACAACGACATCGTGTTCCTCCTCCACGACCGAGACGGCGATATGTTTGCAGGTGTTTGGGGCATTGGCTTACGCTTGCTACGCAAAGGCAGCAGTGTTTTTGAAGATTATATGTATGCCAAAGGCTCGTTCGGAACGCATATTTCGGCAATTTGTACCGCTTCGCAACCCAATAAAGTGTGGCTTGGCACACAAGGCGATGGCGTGTTGCTTTTCGACAAACAAACCAAAACCTTTACGCCCATCAGAGAACTCAACAAAGTGGGGCTACTGGCTGGCATTCAGGTAAACTCTTTGATGGAAGATGTTTCGGGCGTGCTGTGGGTAGGCTCGTATGACAATGGGGTGTTTACCTACAATACCCGCACCAAACAAATCAGGCATTTTTCGCAAACCGATACCGAAGGAAGTTTGCGAGGAACATCGGCGTACCGCATTTTTCAAGACTCGAAACGAAGAATATGGATTGGGACAAATGGCGGTGGACTAAACCTGTATAATCCTCAAAAACAGAACTTTAGCGTATTGACTAAAACCGATGGTTTGCCCAACAATACCGTTAAAGGGATTATGGAAGACGGGCATCAAAACCTCTGGCTGGCTACCAACGAAGGACTGGCAGTGTATGATACTAAAAATAAAACGTTTCGCAATTTTGCCGAATCGGATGGCTTGCAGGGAAAAGAGTTTTTAATCAATGCTTATGCCAAAAACCAACGAGGCGAAATGTTTTTTGGCGGTACGGGGGGCTTGAACGTTTTTCACCCCGATAGCCTCAAAGGACGCAACGAAGTGCCGCAAGTGTATATCACGGGCTTGAAGCTTTTTAATAAAACGGTAGAAATTGGCGAAGATTCGCCTTTGCAACAAGATATTGCTTTTACCCAAGAAATCACCTTCAAATCGAGCGAAAACGTGATTACTTTTGAATACGTAGCACTTGATTTTCAACAACTGAAAAACAACCAATACGCTTATCAACTCGAAGGCTTCGACGAAGATTGGAATTTTGTCAATAAACAACGCAGTGCCATTTATACCAACCTCAGCCCTGGCGAATACACTTTTAAGGTAAAAGTTACAAACAGCGATGGCGTTTGGAACGAAAACCCCACAACGCTCAAAGTGATTGTACTGCCTCCTTGGTACCGTACTTGGTGGGCTTATAGCATTTACTTTTTGATGCTCGTGGCAGGCTTGATTGCCCTACGGAGAATGATTGAAATAAGAGAGCGTTTTAAGTCGGATTTACGGTTGAAAGAAAAAGAAAAAGAACAAATCAGGGAATTAGACCGCCTGAAAACCAATTTTTTCACCAATATTTCGCATGAATTTAGAACACCTTTAACGCTTATTATCAGCCCATTAGAACGATTTTTTGCCGAAAATCCACAATTGCCCGAAAAGCAACAAACGCAATTTAACCTCATTTATCGCAATGCGAAACAATTGCTTAAATTGATTAATCAGTTGCTCGATTTATCGAAATTGGAAGCGGGGAAATTTACACCCGAAATTTCGCAAAACGATTTGGTAGAATTTTTAGAAAAAATCGTGGCTTCGTTCAAAACATTGGCCGAACAAAAGCATATTCAGCTACAATTTACCAAAACCGTAACCCAATTGATGGCGTATTACGATGCCGATATTGTAGAGAAAGTTATCACCAATTTGCTGTCGAATGCCTTTAAATATACCCCCGAACAAGGACAAATCACCCTTGATTTGCACATTATTTTCGACGAAAACACACAAGCCCAAAAGGTACAATTGCAAGTAAGCGATACGGGTACAGGCATCAAAACGGAACATTTATCCCAAATATTCAATCGTTTTTATCAAGTACAAGAAAGCGGTCAACCACAAGTAGTTGGCACGGGCGTAGGCTTGGCTTTGTGCAAAGAGCTTACCACCCTCCACCGTGGCGAAATTTCGGTTGCCAGTACCTACCACAAAGGTTGTACCTTTACGGTTGTGCTGCCCATTGCAAAAGAGGCTTTCGATAAAAACTGGTTTAAGGAAAGTGTTGCTTCGCAAGGCATTGATATGCCTGTGTTGCCCAAAGCCACGAGCAAAACACCAGCGTTGCCCAACGACGACAAGCCTATTTTGTTATTGGCCGAAGACAACGAAGAATTACGAGAATACATTGCCGAAATATTCAAAGGCAATTTTCAAGTGATGGAAGCCGACAACGGACAAGCCGCTTGGGAAAAAACCCAACAAATACTTCCCGATTTGATTATTTCAGACTGGATGATGCCTCAAATGACAGGCATAGATTTTTGTCAGTTGGTCAAAGAAAATGAAAAGACCAGTCACATTCCTGTGATTATTCTCACCTCTAAAAGCAACCACGAAAGTAAAATTGTAGGATGGGAAAAAGGGGCTGACGACTACATTACCAAGCCATTCAATGCCAATTTGCTAGAAGCAAGGGTAAAAAATTTACTAGAAATTCGTCGAAAACTCAGGGAAAGATTTGCCCAAGAAGTAGAGATTCAACCCAAAGAAATCACCCTCAATTCGGCTGATGAGCATTTCTTAGAAAGGGCTATCAGAACTGTAGAAGAAAACCTCGAAAACTCGGCTTTTGATATTCAGCAATTAGAAATAGAGCTTAAAATGAGCAATATGCAATTGTACCGCAAACTCAAAAGTTTAACCAATTTATCGGGAAATGAGTTTATTCGTAGCATTCGCCTCAAACGAGCCGTGCAGTTGCTCGAAACCAATTCGTTTACGGTATCAGAAATTGCCTACAAGGTGGGCTTCAATGACCCTTCGTATTTTACCCGTATTTTCAAAAAAGAATACGGTATGTCGCCAACCGAAATGCGTGACAAAGTAAAAGAGCTATAAAAAAGGCTATCTGTTCGGATAGCCTTTTTATTACAATTTTCTACTCATCATGATACCATCTCTGATGGGCAACAATAGATTCTCTGTGCGAGGGTCATTGTGACACATCGCATTGAAATCTAGCAAATTACGGGTATCTTTATCTATCTTCCCTCCTACCATAGCATCGGCTACTTTACCGCTCCAAAGCACATTATCAGACAAAATAAAGCCCCCTTGGCGAACTTTATCAAATACCAAATCGTAGTATTTGGCGTAGCTCAATTTATCGGCATCAATAAACACCAAATCAAATGTTTCGTCGAGTGTAGGAATAATTTTACCCGCATCGCCAATGATGTATTCGATTTTCGTAGCATAAGGCGATTGCTCAAAAAAGCTTCGAGTAAAACTTTCTAGTTCTTCGTTTACATCAATCGTAATCAACTTGCCGTCGTCGGGCAAGCCTTCTGCCAAGCAAAGAGCCGAATAGCCCGTATAAGTACCAATTTCTAAGATTCGCCTAGGACGCATCATTTGGCTGATACTTGCCAAAAAACGCCCTTGCAAATGCCCCGATAACATACGAGGTTGAAGAATTTTCAAATGCGTATCTCGGTCGAGTTTTTTCAATAAATTACTCTCTTCAGAAGTATGCGTTTCGGCATACCGACTAATATGTTCAGGAAGAAAATCCATACGTAGTGAGTGAATTAGTGATTGAGCGAATTAGTGAATTAGCGAATTAACTACCTTATATTCAATTACTTATTATATAAATTTATTGAATCTAATATTAATAAAGCCACAAATCTCTGAAAATAACACCACTAATTGTTAGTTGTGAATTGTGGCTTTCATTTTAACCAAAAGTGAATTTACACAATCAAGTCGCCGAAAATCAAAACCCTAATTCACAACTAACTAACTCACTAATTCACTAACTAATTCCCAATTCTGCTTGGTTACTTGGTGGCAATATAAAAGAAATCGAAGCAATCTTCGGCATCGTCGTTCAAGAAATAATCTTGCCAAGTGATGTCGGAAACCAATTGGTTATCATTTTTCTGGATAAGATTACGGCTCATGCGGTTGGCAATATCGTAAGGCACTTGCAAAAGCCATCTTGGCAAACGGTATTGTAAGTTAAAAATATCGAAGCGTGTAATTTTTTGTACAGCCCGTTTATTTTCTTCATAATACGCCATTACTTTGGCATTGCCATGCACGCCTTTTGTTTCGATGGTTGGGAAAAAGCGAAGAATCAAATTTTTCAATTCATCAGCCAAATACTCACGCACGTGCCAAGGATTGCGGGTTAAAGAGTATTTTCGGTTTACGGTTGTCAAAATCAATTTTCCTCCCGGTTTCAGTACCCGATACGCTTCTTTGATAAAAGCCGCATCGTCTTCGATATGCTCAATTACCTGAAACGTAACGATATAGTCGAACGTATTATCAGCCAACCCTTTGAGTGGTGGCAAAAACATATCAATGAAAGTAAACGAAGGATACTCTTTCGTTAGCTTTTGCATCAAAGGCTCATTTTTATCAACGCCAGTATAATTGGATACAGCAGGAGCCAATACAGCCACTCCACGACCAGTACCGCAGCCGATTTCGAGCAAATTGCCAGAAACCATTTGAGCAGCTTGAATATAAGGAAACAACAATCGCTGGTGGACAGGATTATCGGAAACGAGTTCGGAAGAAGCGATTTCGGTAGTTTTGTACATTGTTTTTTAACAAAATCAAAAGTTGTCGTGTTTTCTTGGTGAGGTATTTTAATAAAAATTTAGCTCCCTCAAGAAAAGTTTTTTCCAAAAATACCGCTTTTGCTTGACATCAGAAAAATACTGCTTAAATTGGTTCGTTATTTATGTAATCTTTTTGATTTTGTATTAAACTTAAAGCTGTGCCAAGGTTTATTCGTTATGGTCAATGTTAAAAGCCACACATCTCTAAGAACTAAGGATTTTTAAATACATTTGTACAATGAGTACAAGAGTCACAAATATAAATAAAGAAGTAATAGAATGGGCTATCATCAGAAATGGTAATAGTTTGGAGGATTTTTATGCTCAAAATCCAAATGTTGAAAGTTGGATTAAAGGCGAAAAATATCCGACCGTAAAACAGCTTGAGCATTTCACGCATAAAGTTCACGTGCCTTTGGGATATATGTTTCTTCCAAATCCTCCAGAGGAAAAACTTACCTTACCTTTTTTTAGAACTACCCAAAAAACAAGTACAGATAAAGTAAGCCTAAATGTTTATCATACGATACAAATCATTCAAGATAGACAAAACTGGCTGACAGATTATTTGGAAGAGTTAGATTTTCCCGATTTAGATTTTGTCGGAAAGTATTCTGTAAAAGATGATTACAAGAAAATAGTCAACGATATTAGATTTACCCTAAAGATAGATTTAGATTGGGCAAGTAAGCATCATAATTGGGAACAAGCCTTGGATTATCTGACCAATAAAATTGAAGAGGCTGGCATTATCGTAACGTACAACGGCATTGTTGGAACAAACACTCGTAGGGTTATAGATGTAAAAGAATGCAGAGGATTTGTATTGGTCAATAATAAAGCTCCTTTTTTATTTATCAATTCTGCTGATGCAAAAGCGGCTCAAATGTTTACGCTCATTCATGAATTAGCCCATGTTTGGCTAGGTGAAAGTGCTGGATTTGACAACCAACATCTTTTGCCTGCTCATCATCCAGTCGAAATTTTATGCGACGCTATTGCCGCTGAGTTTTTAGTTCCTGAAATCTATTTTTTACAAAAATGGGAAACTACAAAAGATTTCAAGCATTTAAGTAGCATTTTAAAAGTTAGTCCAATTGTCATTGGTAGAAGAGCTTTGGATTTAAAGCTGATTACAAAAAAAGAATTTTTAGCTTTTTATCATCAATACTTGTCCGATTTCAAACAAAAAAAGGAAAGCCAACATGCTGGAGGCAACTTTTATGCAACAACTAAAAAAAGAGTGAGTTTGAGATTTGCAGCCTTTGTGAACAATGCCGTAAAAGATAATAAACTTTTGTATCGTGATGCCTATAAACTAACGAATATGAAAGGAGACACCTACAATAAATTTATAACTGAATATTTGTATTCGTGAAGAGGTATTTATTAGATAGCAACGTTTTTATCCAAGCACATCGAATGTATTATCCATTTGATGTAGTTCCAAGTTTTTGGGCAAAATTAGTAGAACTATCTAAGGCTGGACATATTTTAAGCATTGATAAAGTAAAAAAAGAGATTTGTGATGTTTCAACTCCCGACGCACTGGCTTTGTGGTGTTTAAATGAAGTTGATAAAAGCTTTTTTCAAGACACATCTTCTTGTATCGACATTTATTCCGAGATAGCGATTTGGACACAGGCCAATCAACATTTTACACAAAGAGCTAAAGATGATTTTTTGGCAACTGATTTAGCAGACCCTTGGCTAATTGCGTATGCAAAAAAGCATGATTACGTCATTGTAACACACGAGATTAGTCAGTCAGAAAGAAGAAACAGAATCAAAATCCCAGAACCTTGTATGCACTTTAATGTAAGATATATTTCTCCAATACAAATGTTTAGAGAATTAAAAGTAACATTTTAAAAATACTATCCATAAACATAAGTTTGGCAAATATAATACTAAATTGAGCGTTTGTATTTTTATTTTCATTACTGTTAAAACCTATTTGGTTTAGGTTTAGACTATCATCCGATATTTGTTTTTTTCCTTTATGAAAAAGCTTTTTTACGCATTGTTGGCTATCTGGGGCTTGGCAAGTTGTGCCTCTAACGCTCCGAGTAGTAAAACCGACAAACAACATACCGAAAGTCGTGTACCTGTACAACGCATTATTACCAAAAGTAAATTTTTGGATAATGGCAAAAACATACGCCTCTACGTCAATCTCAACCTCGACCGCACCGCCCAATATGCCGAAGTGCTACGGGAATTGGTGGTGAATTATACGCTTTATCCCGACTATACCAACCGCCAAATCATTGCTTCGGGAGCGGTGGCTATATCGACTGACAATTTGGTAGAACACAACGGATGGTTTACGTTTTGGTTTGATATTCCCAAACCAAAAGAAATGTTCACGGCCATTGCCATGACCGAAATCAGAGATGTACGCACCAGCAACAAAGTAGTAAACGATTGTTTCATTCGTTTTCAATCGGGAAAATCGAGTGACTATTTTGCCTTTTTCGACAAAACAGGTAAAATACCAGTGATGCAAAATTACTGCAACGTTCAAGACAGTCTTGTATTGAAAAGCCTCGACAACAAGGCTCAATCGTTTCGGGTATTTCGTTATCGCTACGATTTCGAGCCAGCCCTTTCACCAATGGCAACTTCTCAGCGTGTGCCACAAAAGAAATTGTACGTCGATTCTTCTTTCAATATCACCAGTAATACGCCTGTGTATTTCAATACCGAAGGACTATTTTATCTTACCAAAGATACGACCGACAGCTACGGCATTGGCTTAGTGGTGGCAGATAAACGTTTTCCCAGAATGACTCGTCCAGAAAAGCTCGTTCGTCCGCTTATTTATATGAGTACTACCGCCGAAACTTCTGATTTATGGTCGTCGAAAGAACCCAAAAAGGCAATGGACAACTATTGGCTCAACGTTACACAAGGCAATCAGGGCAACGCAAAGAAAACCATCAAAGCCTTTTATCAACGAGTTGAACAAGCCAATCGGATGTTTACAAGCTATAAAGAAGGTTGGAAAACCGACCGAGGCATGGTTTGGATTATCATGGGCGAACCCACACGCATCAACCGTACCAAAGACAAAGAAGTATGGACTTACATAAGAAATGGGCAGTATTCGGAAATTAATTTTACCTTTAACAAACGAACAAACCAATTTGTAGAAGACCACTACGAGCTACAACGCTACGCCGAATACCAATCTATTTGGTTTCCGACGGTAGAGCAATGGCGTACTGGGGAGATTTCGTACCAAATGAGCAAGTAGTAGGACGTTTAGGCAAGTATTTATATAAAATTGGCATTCTCCTAAAACTTTCCGACCTTTGTAAAAATTTACAAGAAATGTCAGAAGAAAAAAAATTTAATGGCCCTAAGAAGCCCTTCAAATATTTTAACCAACCAGCCAAGCCCGATAATAAAGATATTGTGTTTGGGGTTCAATCGGTACTAGAAACACTTCGTGCTGGAAAAGAAATTGATAAAATACTCATTCAAAGAGAATTAGGCTCGATAGAAGTGACAGAATTTGCCCGTTTGAGAGGCATTCCTGTACAAAAAGTGCCTACCGAAAAACTCGACCGCATCACACGCAAGAACCACCAAGGGGTGATAGCTTTTGTTTCAGCCATCAATTATGTAAAGCTTGAAAACGTAGTAGCAGGGATTTATGAAAAAGGTGAAGTGCCTTTGTTGCTTGTACTCGACCGCATTACGGATGTTCGCAACTTCGGGGCAATTGCTCGTACAGCCGAATGTACAGGCGTGCATGGCATTGTGATTCCGACCAAAGGAGCGGCTCAAATCAATGCCGATGCCATGAAAACATCGTCGGGAGCACTCAATTTTATCCCTGTTTGTAGAGAAGAGAATCTTGCCGATACCGTCAAATATTTGAAAGACTCAGGTATTCAGGTGGTAGCCTGTACCGAAAAAGTATATAAAAGTGTCTATGAACTCGACTTTACCGTGCCTACAGCCATTATCATGGGTTCGGAGGAAGATGGTATTTCGGAAGAATTATTGAAAAAAGCCGACGAACTCGCCAGCATTCCGATGTCGGGCAAAGTAGGTTCGTTGAACGTTTCGGTAGCCAATGGCGTAATTTTGTATGAAGCCGTAAGACAGCGTTTGTAAAATATAAAATAGTATTTCGTGAAAAACGGTAGCCGTAAACATACACCTTACTGCTACCGTTTTTTTTATGAATTGCTTAATCTTGACAACTTACTTCCCCCGAAAACTTTCTTCTGGACCTAAATGTGTTTTGGGAATATCCACCGTACTTACAATGATTTTTTGTAAAATAATCGCTGGGTCGATTGCCCATATTTTTAAGGTATGTTTTCCTGTGCCGTTTATCCTGAGTTTATGCGTAATGTACTTAGCATTTCTTGCCACCATTCTTTCCCATTCTCTTTGACTTTTATCGGCGTGCATATCAATCGTTTGTGGCTTTTCATCATCTATGGAAATCGCCAAATGTAAACCTTTGTAATTGTTAAAATCAAGCGTTGGCGATGCGATGATTTGCACCGTAGCCTCACCCTCTTTCGACCAAAACATATCATATTCCAAGCGTGGACTTTGAGCTGTTAACTCTATCGAAGGAATATCTACAGGAAAAATACTGATGCCATTGCCTGTTCTTCCGATGTCTGGAATTACTTTCCATTGAACTTTGCCCATGTTAATGGCTCTTGAATAATGGTCAGCTTCCACCGAAACGATTCCATTACTTTCTATAAATCCTTTGAAATCAGTAGGATAAGTAAGTTTTAGCTTTTGTTCGCTCGTTTTTGTTTCTTCTTTGGTCGCTTCGTCGGGGGCTAATCTGGTTACTTTGGGTACAGCATTTTTATTGGGTTGTTGCCAATAGGTATAGCCAATATGTGTTTGGTCGGCAAAATGATTCCACTTACCGCCCGCCAGCGATTGATTGAAGTAATCACTTAGCTCTTGGTCTTTTTTGAAAAGCTCTTCTACTTTATCAGCCCAAGCGTTGGTACTTGCCCATTTGGCATTGGCAGCTTGTTGGTTTTTTGCTTGAGCAAAATACATTTCATTTAAGTTGGCACAAGCCAAAATTGGATATAAAACCAATTGATAATAAGCGTCTTTATAAGCAGGCTCTATTTTTTGATACGTTTCTTCGGCCGCTTTCGCCAAGGCTTTATAGTCGTTCAGTACGCTTGTCCATTCATTGTTTTCACCTTCCAAGCTGTAAGTATTGGCATTCAATAATTCTGGTTTTACACGGGCATTGTACTTGGCATATTTATCTAAATAAGTGGCTATTTCACTGGCATATTTTTCACCAAAAGTGGCTTTTGCCCATGTTTTTGAATAAGTAGGAAGTTTATCTAAAGTCCATGCTTCTGGATTCCACGCATAATCTAAAAAGAAAGAAATGGGAAATTCCATCGGTTTTAAATCACCGACATTCACAATCCAAATTTCACGAGCTTTGTATTGATAAGCCAAATTCATTTGCTCCCAAATTCTTGGTAATGGATTTGTATTTACCCATTTATAATTTCTTGGCCCGCCCACGTAGTCGAAATGATAGTAAATGCCGTAACCTCCTTTTCTGGGCTTTTCGGTTAAATTCGGGAGTTTACGAATATTGCCCCAGTTGTCATCGCATAATAATAAAGTTATATCATCGGGGACTCTCATGCCTTTGTCGTAATAGTCTTGTACTTCTTTGTACAAAGCCCATAATTGCGGTTTTTCGGAGGCTGGTTTTCCCGAAACTTCTTCCATAATTTTACGTTGGTCGCCTACAATTTTCTCTAATAATGCCGTAGCCGTTGCTTGACTCATGGGTTCGTCGCCATCGCCACGCATACCCACCGTAAAAATATTATCGTACTGATAACGCTCTTGCGTACTTTTTTTCCAGAAAGCCCTCAGCGTAGAATCGTTGGTGGTATAATCCCATTTTCCTTTTCCGAAACGTCGCCATTCGTCGTGTGCTCGCATCAGTGGTTCGTGGTGCGAAGTACCGATGACTACGCCATACTCGTCTGCCAAAACAGGATTCATGGGGTCATCAACATGAAAAGCGTTTCCCCACATGGCAGGCCAAAGGTAATTTCCTTTTAACCTGAGAATTAACTCAAAAATAGAGGTATAAAGTTTTTGATTAAAACCTCCGTTTTTCTCTTTTGTCCAGCCAGCCAAACAAGGTGCTTCGTCGTTCAAGAATATGCCACGATATTTTACTTTGGGTTCGCCATCAGAATATTTGCCATTGCTTACATAGATTTCATCATGTTTTGCCGTAGGAACATCCGCCCAAAAATGCCAAGGGGAAACGCCCATTTGCTCAGATAAATCATAAATGCCATAAATCGTCCCTCGTCTGTCTGAGCCAACAATCACCAAGGCTTTTTTTACATTCGGAAATGGATTTTCGAGGGTTTGAATCACAAACGTTTCCCATTTTCCTTTGAGGTTTTGTACGTCTATTTTCTTTTGAGCCACCAGTGCGTCAATCCATTGGTTTTTTCCTAAAGTGCCAACAATAATCAGTGTTTCTTGTTGGCTGAGTTCGTTGAGTAGTTGAGGTTTTCTGCCTGTTACTCGTTCTACATCGCTTTGTAAATCGCTTGTGGCTCGGATAACACCTTTATTGTCATCTTTTGAAACCAAAATGGGCGTGACTTTACTTTTGGATGCTACGCAAAAACTCCTTCCTTTTGCCTGAAAGGCAACGTAAGAAGTAGGATTTATACAAAATCCAATAAGCGGTAACAGCAATAAGAATACGTTAAAAATATGTTTCATTAAAGTATTGATTTTACTAGAACAAACCACGCACAGCATAAAACTTACTTATTCAATACGATGGTAGTTACGCTGTTTGCAGGAATATCCATTTCTACGGTTTTATTTACAATATCGAGTGTTTTCTTAGCCAAGGTGGTCGTTTCTGTGGTAGTGTAAGCCACGGCAGCGGTGGGTGTGATTCCGTTTAATTGTACACTTTTCACCGTAAAATTTTCGGGATTAATTATGACCACCACTACTTGTGAATCCTTTTGGTAAGCGGTGATTTTCAGGTAATTATTCACTGGTACTTCCACGCCTATACGTACAAATCCAGGACGGATATATTTTGAAAAATGTGAAAAAGCATACCCCCTTTTCAGTACTTCTCCATTGACGGTGTTTTGCTCACCGTCGCCAATAAACGAATAGTACCGTTGCAAGTACCACCAAATATAGGCATTCCAATTATTACTCATGGCATCATGAACACTCGTGAGCATTTTGATGGACTCAAGCCATTTGACTGCCTCCGAATAGGTTTTCCACTCGGCTGCACCTGTATTGCCCGTGTTCAGGTTCATCAGATACTCGGTCATCCAAATTTCCTTTTTCTTCTCTTCTGCCAAAGGGAATCTTGCCAAACCGCTGCCATAAATATGCCCCGCCACAATGTCAAACTTTTGAGAAGCCTCGGGGTTCGACAACAAGGCATTGGTCATGTTTTGGTTAAAATTTAAAGACTCAGGTGCAGCTACTTTTGCACCAACAATTTGTCCGGGAGCATTCAAGAAATTAATCATATCGTCGGCTGTCCAATCGCACGACTCATACGTCGGTTTCCAATCGGGTTCGTTTTGAATAGAAACGACATCTATTTTCGCCCCGTTTTGTGCCATATAAGCAATAAATTCGTTGATATAGTCTTTGAATGCCTTATAATTTTCGGGTAACAAATAGCCTCGAACGTCGCTGTTATTGCTTTTTAATGCCGCAGGAGGCGACCACGGACAAGCCAGTACTTTTACGCCATACTTGTTGGCTTCTTTTACCGCCTCAACAATATTGCCCCATTCAGTTTTATTGGAGGCAATTCTTACCCTAAAGATACTCAAACCAAGTTCATTTTCGTTCAATCCAAAGGCTTTTGTAGCCTCGCTTGGTTTCAAAGATTGCGTTCCCCACATCCGATTTGCCCCGCCAAAGCCTGTTATCGTTTGATAGGTAGTTGAAGAAACAAGGTTCACTTTAAAAGGATTCACCGTAGTCACTGCGGGCGTGTTGGGTTCATCTGTTTTTTTACAAGAAAGGCTTAAAAATAAGCATAAAGCTAATAAAAAAAGGGCGTTGGTTTTTCTTTTCACTGGTGTTATTATGTTTAGCGTATGAGTTAAATATGTTTACAGGTTTTAGTCTTTTGCTTATGATTGATGGCAAGCTTAGTTGAAATATAAATAAAAAAGGTTAATATATAAATTAAACCTTATAGTCCAGACTTGACACCAATCCATTATCTATGCTTATAAGTAGGCTTTTTTGACGATGCAAAGTAAATAAATAGATAAAAAAGGGATTAGCACATATTATCAAATCTAATTACCATTTGTTTAACGGATACAGTATTCCTAAACTTTTAACTCAAAACAAGCATTTGTCAGATTCTTGGCTTTTTAAATAATTAGTCATTTGAATGAAAAAATAATTTTCCTATTAAACTTTTTACGGGTTATGGTAGTCTAAACGATACCAAAACCACAAGAAGAACGTTTTAAATACAGTTCATTTTGACAAATATTATAAATCAATACGCATAGATAGAGAAAAAGCTTTACTGACAGATTCGTTTGTTAAAAAAGATTCACCGCAAAAGCGAAAGATTCTTTTTGTTTTGATTCACTTTAATCACAGTAAAGCCATGAAAACTCAAAATGCAGTAAAATCACTCCTCAGATGGAGTCGTTTTGTATGGTTTGGTATGTTGTTGTTAAACATTTCATTTCTTTCTTCTGCCCAAAATACCACGCTTGAAACCGACAAAGGTTTACAGGTGTCTATCGCAGGCTATGATGCCGATGTTCGCCAAGCCATTTTAGTCGCTAGTCAGTACCCTGCTGTATTAAGCGAAATGCAACAAACTAAGACAAATACCCAAAACTCATTTCATTTTTTAATCAACGATTTTAGTCAGAAAAAACAAGGTTGGTTTTATGAACTCTCTCGTTTTCCTGAACTAACGCATACTTTAGCGAGCTTACCAAGTGGCAAAAGTCGTGATGAAATCAACGCTTTGCTTCCTAACCAAGACGAAACGCTCACAAAAGCAGCCTGGCGTTTATACAAACACCACCAAAAAGATGTGCAACAGCTCGGCCAATTGTATCAACAGGCAGAGACCGATTTTCAAAAAAACACGGTTTCGCTCGATGCCAATACGCAAGCGGCTTTCAGAACCTTGGCAAAATTTCCTGATGTACTTGTGCTTTTAACCGACAATATTACGCTTACGAGCCAATTAGGACAGCAATATGCCAGCAATAAAGAGGCTTTTGCCCAGCAACTGGCAGCCAAGCACGACAGTTTGGTTATTCAAAATCAAGCACAAATAACAGCTTATCAAAAAGCTTTGGCACAAAATCCGCAAGCCAAACAAGAACTCAACCAAGCTGCCAGAGATTTTGCTCGTAGCAATGGCTATATTTTACCCAACGGTCAGGTGGTATATGGCAATGGTTATGGCTATGCCAACCCTTATTCTTATTGGTTTGGTTATCCTACTTGGTACGGCACTGCACTTTGGTATCCAAGTGCTTATTGGAGTAGCTTTGGTTTGAGCTACGGTTTTGGAGGCTTGGGCATTAGTGCTTTTCCTTCTTGGGGTTTTTCTAATTGGTTTTTCAATGCGGGGTATTATTACAATTACCCTTATTTGTACAATTATTTTGGCAATTACCGTCGCCCAATGGTCGTTCGCAATACGGTTGCACCTGTTCGCTATGTAAACACTTATCGCAACGATGTGGTAAGAAATTACAATTATAATGGCGGTAGCTTCCGAAGTTATGGAGGTCGAAGTTTTGGGGGTGGCGGTAGAAGAAGGTAGCCACACGCATTTACGCATGGCTGCAACGCTCTTCAAGGTTGCAGCCATTTTTTCTAAAAACTTCTTCAAAACAGTACAGATGATTTGGTGCATTGCCGTAACTTCGGTTTTGAAACCTTTTTCTTTTAACATCATGAAAAAAATCTACTGTTTGCTGCTTTTGTGTATTCAAACCTGCATTTTTGCCCAAAAACCTCAACAATTTAAAGTAGGCTTGCCTCCCGAAAAAGTAGGGATGTCGGCCGAACGCCTCGCACGCATTGAGCAATTGCTCAACCGAAAAATTGCCGAAAAACGTATTCCCGGTGCAGTGGTATTGGCGGCTCGACATGGGCAACTGGTCTTGCACAAAGCTTATGGCATGAAAGATGTGGAGCAACAAAAAATACAAAAAAACGACGACATCTTTCGGATGATGTCGATGAGCAAAGCGATTACTTCTGTGGCGGTAATGATGCTTTACGAAGAAGGACTTTTTAGCCTCGACGACCCTATTTCAAAATATATTCCGGCGTTTAAAAATGGGCAAATCATTGATGTAATCAATCCTGATAGCACTTATACGGCTCATCCGGCCAAAAAAGAAATTACCATTCGGCATTTATTGAGCCATACCGCAGGGATTCCGTACCAAAATCCGTTGTATGCCAAAGCTAAAATTCCTTATTATTTTTCGGTAAAAAACGAAACCATTGCCGAAACCATGAGCCGTCTTGGCGCTTTACCAAAATTCCACGAACCGGGCGAAAAGTTTACTTATGGCCTCAATACCGACGTATTGGGCTATTTTGTTGAGGTTGTGTCTGGAATGCCTTTTGACCAGTTTTTGAAGAAAAGAATTTTTGAGCCATTAGGCATGAACGACACTGGTTTTTACGTAGAAGATGCCAAAAAAGAACGTTTAGTAACGGTGTATGAAGAAATTGGCAAAACCGCAGGCATTACGCCTAAGCCTCGTTCTGAATGGACAGATTACCCTATTTCGGGGGCAAAAAAATATTTTTCGGGTGGTGCTGGCCTCACTTCTACGGCATTAGATTATGCCAAGTTTTGTCAGATGTTGCTCAATGGCGGCAGTTTCAACAACAAAATTTTACTGAGCCGCAAGAGCGTAGAACTCATGACCACCAACCAAATTGGCGAACTCGAAATCAGAGATAATACCAACAAATTTGGCTTGGGCTTTGAACTATACACCGCCAAAGGAAAAGCCAAAATTCCAAGCTCGGAAGGAGCTTACGAATGGGGAGGGATGTATTATACGCATTATACCATCGACCCCAAAGAAGACCTTTTGCTCATTGTGCTGTTTCAGGTATGGCCTAAAAAAGATGGTGGCATAGAAAAACAAGTACAACAAATGATTTATCAAGCCATCGTAGATTAAGTCCTTAAATGCAAGGCTGAAAAGGCTCAAATCCTTTCAAAAAAACTTGACTTTAAACGTTCAAATACATACCTTTGCACCTCAATAATAGTATTAGATAACAAAAAACAAATAATATGCTGATTATCAACATAAAAGAAAACGAGTCAATCGACAAAGCGTTAAAAAGATTCAAGAAGAAATTTGAAAAAACTGGCGTGGTAAAAGAACTTCGTAAGCGTATGGCTTTTGAAAAACCATCTGTAGAGCGTCGTACTGAGGTTATCCGTGCTACTTACAAACAAAAAATGTACGGTAATTTGGAATCTTAATTTTCGATTGATTTCATTCATTTATGTTATCATTTAATCGTGAATTAAGCCGATAACCGTTCAGCATTTCATAAAAAAATTGACTATCTTAGGGCATGAATCCAGAGATAGTCAATTTTTTTTTACAATACATCAAAGCCGAAAAGCGTTGCAGTAGCCATACACTGTTGGCCTACCAAAACGACATGAAGCAATTTGTGGCGTTTTTAGAACAAACCTACGAATTTAAGCACCCACAACTCGCCGACCACCAGATGATTCGGTCGTGGGTGGTGTCGCTGGCAGAAGCCAAACTCGACAGCCATTCTATCAATCGGAAAATAGCCACCTTGCGGAGTTTTTTCAAATTTTTACTTCAAAAAAAAATCATTAACCAAGACCCCATGCGTAAGGTTTTGGCAATGAAAACCCCTAAAAATATTCCTAGTTTTGTACGAGAAACCGAAATGGATACCTTGCTCGATGCGGTAGATTTTTCGGAAGATTTTGAAGGAAAAAGAGATAAGCTCATCCTCGAATTGCTGTACGGAACGGGTATGCGTTTGTCGGAATTGATTGCCCTAGAAGTAAAAAACATCGACTTCTTTCACCGTACCGTGAAGGTGCTTGGCAAGCGTAACAAAGAGCGTATTATTCCGATAACGCCCGCATTGGCCGAAGAAATAAAAACCTATATAGAAGCCAGAGATGCCGAAGGCTTTGCACACCATTATTTGATTGTGAGCGAAAAAGGCAACGAAGCATACCCTGTGATGATTCAGCGGATTGTAAAAAAATATTTGAGCTTGGTGACATCACTTACCAAAAAATCACCCCATATTTTACGACATTCTTATGCTACGCACCTGCTCAATAATGGTGCCGACCTCACGGCTATCAAAGATTTGATGGGGCATACTTCCTTGGCAGCAACGCAGGTTTATACCCATAATTCGATGGAAAAACTCAAGAAAATATATGAGCAGGCACATCCGAAGGCGTAGCGGAGGTATGCGAGTATTTTTATTTACGTAATCTATATAAATAAGGTGCTTTGTTGGCTGCACCTGTAAACTGTTTTTCAAGACGTTCTAATACGTTTTGTTCTAAAATTTTCTTCGGAAAATTATTTGGGGCAAAAGGACGGTCGAAAATCGCTTCATAGAGTTGTTGTATTTCTTTCATCGTGAATGTTTCAGGTAAAAGATTATAAGCACTAAGCTTTTGGTCGATAAAAAGGCGGAGCATCTCCCAAGCTTTTTGTACAATAATATTATGGTCCATAATCATTGTTGGTAGGTTTTTAATATCATACCATTTGGGTGGCGATTTGGTCATAAAAACAGGGGAAGCCGCTGGTAAAACCGCCATCATGCAAGCATGGTTTTTAGGACAAGAAGGAGGTTATGCCATGATTGATGCCCTCTTTGGCGACATCAATCCAAGTGGAAAACTGACCATTAGTTTTCCAAGAAGTGCTGGACACGTACCTGCGTATTATAGTTATAAACCAAGTTCACGAAGAGGCTATAATTTAGGTTTAGATGTTACGCCATTGTTTCCATTTGGATACGGTTTGAGCTATACCCAATTTGAGTATAGCAATGTAAGACTTTCTTCGCCATCAATGGATAAGCATGGTAAAGTAACCATAAGTATTGATGTGAAAAATACTGGTAAAAGAAACGGGGCAGAAGTAGTGCAAATGTATATCAGAGATGATTTTTCATCCGTACCAAGACCCGTTAAAGAGTTGAAAGGCTTCAAGAAAATAGGGCTGAATGCTGGCGAAAGTCAAACGGTTTCTTTCAGCATTGATAAAGAATTACTTTCATTTTATGATAAAGATATGAAATGGGTAATTGAATCAGGCGATTTTACGATTATGGTTGGTGGTTCGTCTGATAAAACGATGGACGTAAAGCTAAAAGTAAAATAAAATCTTTTGTTTAGTTCAAAGTCACAAAAACACTTATATTGTAATAATCCTGTATTTCATCAAACCATACTTGGTGAAATACAGGATTATTACATTCTGCAAATTTCTTAGTTCTCACATGAGCTTCCCTTCAAATTAGGCTGTTTCGACACTTTTTAGTATGGAAGACTCAAACATTTTAGGTAAATAATTTTGTAGAAAAAGTATCATTCCTGTCATTTTTCCTACTGGATTAGATAGTTTTGGGTCGTTTGTATTAATCAACTTTGTGATTGTTTTTACGACTTCATCAGGTTCATCTGCCTCATCTAAACCTTTTTGTATAAACGCATTCACCTGTTTACGATACAAATCGTAGTCGGCGATGTTGCCTGTTGAGGCTACTGCATTATGTCCAATATTGGTTTTAAACCAACGAGGTTCGACAAGACTCACGTTGATGTTGAATTGCTTTAATTCAAATCGCAATGATTTGAAAAAGCCTTCTACAGCGTGTTTTGAGGCTACATAATAAGATAAGTTGGGTTGCCCAATCAAACCAACAATAGAGCTTACGGTAATGATATGCCCACTTTTTTGTTTCCTAAAATAAGGCAAAAGTGCATTTGTCACTTTTACAGTTCCCCAAAAGTTGGTTTCAAATTGTTGCCTTCCTTTCTCAATTTCGGTTTCTTCTGCAATTCCTGTCACCATAAAACCCGCATTGTTGACCAAAACATCAAGTTGTTTTACTTGAGTAAATAACTGCTCGGTGAAGATTTTTATTGAATTGTCGTCGTCAATATCAAGTTGTAATAGCTTGAAAGGAATTTTTCCTTGATACTTTTCTGGTTGACGGCTTGTACCGATAACCGTAAAGCCTGCTTGATGTAAGTCGTTGGCAAGCATCAAGCCAAATCCTGATGATGCTCCAGTGATTAATATTGTCTTGCTCATGTCTTTTAAAATTAAGTTTAATGAAGAATAATCTACTTCCGATGGTAGCCTATTCTTCATTAACTTTATGAAATCTTGACTTATCCGTGTGCAGCTTCTGATAATTCACTCAATTGTTCCCACTCGGCAATGCGACCAGCATATACTTGTTTAACCCATGGCAAAGCTGTTTTACCAAAGAAAGCACGAAGTGGTGGGTTTTCAGCATCAACAATTTTTAAAATTGCTTCTCCTGTTGCTTCTGGATTGCCATTAGGCATCGCTTTGAATTGTTCATAAACAACAGATTTTAAACCATCATAAACGTCAATAGGCTTACTTGTTACACCCGAAGCTCCTGAGAAATCAGTTGCATAAGCAATTGGTTCAATCAAAGTTGTGTGGATGCCAAAAGCTTTGATTTCAACTGCCATACTTTCGCTAATCGCTTCAATCGCCCATTTCGAAGCATTGTAAAGACCCAAAAGTGGAACAGTGGCAATCCCTAAAACGCTTGATACTTGGATAATATGACCGAACCCTTGGTTTCTCATTACAGGAATAGCGGCTTGTGTCATCCACAAAGTACCAAAAACATTGGTTTCAAATTGATCACGAGCTTCTTGTTCGCTTGCTTCTTCTACCGTTCCAAACAAACCATAGCCAGCATTGTTGATTAAGACATCCAAAGTACCAAAATGTTCTTTTGCTTTGCTTACTACCTCAAAACATTGTGCTTTATTGGTAACATCCAATTGAAGGGTAAGGATTGCATCACCATATTGAGCTACTAAATCGCTTAATGATTCGGTATTTCTTGCGGTAGCGACAACCTTATCGCCTCTTTTTAAAAATGATTCCGCCCAAATTTTCCCGAATCCACGAGATGCTCCTGTAATCAAAATTGTTTTGCTCATTATATTTTTTGTTTATATTTAAAATAATCTATAAATTTACTTTCATTTTGCAAGTAATTGCACGAAGGTAAAATAAATTACTTGTACTTTGCAAGTAATTTTAGATATATTTTTATGGCTAATACAAAAAAAAGATCAGAATGCCCTATAAGTAATTCGTTAGAAGCATGGGGTGATAAATGGTCGCTGTTGATTATCAGAGATTTAATGTTTAAGGGCGTGTGTACTTATGGTGATTTTATGAAGTCTCCAGAAAAAATTGCTACCAATATTTTAGCATCCAGATTGCTGGATTTAGAAGAAAATGGAATTATTACGAAGGAAATACATCCAGAAAATAGAACTAAATTTTTATACAAACTGACAGAAAAGGGAATAAATTTATTTCCACTTATCGTAGAAATAAACTTATGGGCTGAAAAATACTACCCTGTTCCAGAAGAAAGAAAAGAAATGTTAGAAGAAATTCACAAAGACAAAGAGGCTTTTATAAAAAACGGAATGGCCAAACTTAGAGAATAGAAAAATCCCAAATTTAATAATTTGGGATTCAGCAAGGATGTATCTAATGAGGTTGCGACTTTTAAATATGAAATCCTCCTGTAACTTCAATACGTTGAGCATTAACCCATTTAGATTGCTCAGAGCATAAGAATACGATTACGCCACCGATGTCATCAGGTAATCCTACTCTACCCAAGGCAGTCTGACTGGCTAAATATTCACTAAAATGACTATTATCTCTTACTGCACCACCACCAAAATCAGTTGCAATTGCTCCCGGAGCTATTGAATTAACTCTGATTTTCTTAGGGCCAAATTCTAATGCTTGATAACGAGTTAGAGCGTCGATTCCCGCTTTCATAATCGCATAAGCAGACCAGTTTGCCAAGGTAAAACGAGCTAAACCAGTGGATGTATTCACAATACTTCCTCCTTCGTTAATGAACGGAAGCAACTTTTGCGTAAGGAAAAAAGGTGCTTTTAGATGTGTAGTTGCCATTTCATCGTAAGCTTCTTCTGTCGTTTCTTCAATAGAAGCGTAATAGCCTGTGCCTGCGTTATTCACTAAGGCATCAATTTTTGATGCACCAAAGTCATTTGCTAAAATACCTGTCAACTCAGCAACAAACCCATCAAAAGAAGCTACTTTACCTAAATCCAACTGAAGACTTGTTGATTTTCTTCCAAGTGCTTTAATTTCATTGACCACATTTTCTGCCGCTTCTTTATTTGACTGATAAGTGATAATAACATCGAAACCATTGTTAGCTAATTGAAGTGCTGAATCTTTACCAAGTCCACGACTACCGCCTGTTAATAAGACGATTTTATTTGCATTGTTTGCCATTGTTTTATGTTTTAAAATTACAATGCAAAGTTGAGCAAAGGCAGGTGATAACTATTTGCGATAATCAAAGTGATATTTGCAAAAATCAAATAACTACTCTCTAAATACCAAAGGCGACTTTTGGTTATGTTTTTTGAAAAAGTTAGAAAAATGAGCCACCTCATCAAAACCCAAGGTGTAAGCAATTTCTGAAATATTCCAATGCGTTTGTTTCAATAATGCCTTTGCCTCTTGATTGATTCTGCTGGCAATGATTTCTCCGGTTGTTTTTCCTGTCGTTTCTTTCAATACTCGATTAAGGTGATTGACGTGAATGCCCAAACTATCGGCATACTCTTTTGGGGTTTTTAATACCAACATTTGTGTGGTATTTTCTATCGGAAATTGACGTTCTAACAATTCTATAAATAAAGATGTTATTCTGGCAGATGCCGTTTTGATATTTCCAACAGGAGCAATCGGTTTTAGTTTTTGACCAAAATGAATAAGTTCCATTAAATAATTGCGTAGCAAATCATATTTATACTCGTAATCGGAGTTGATTTCAAGGTGCATTTTATCGAAAAGTGCGTTCATTTGCTCAAACTGCTCTTTGGTCAACTGATACACAAAATCACTTTGACTGGAGAAAATAGGAAGATTGTCAATCTCTAATCCAACTTTTGATTTAGCTAAAAACTCCTTAGTAAAAACACAGAAATGTCCCGCTTGATTATTGTCTTGGGGGGTATAATTATAAGGAATCTTAGGCGTTGCAAACAGGATACCGAACTCCTGTACTTCGATAGTTCTATCGGCAAATTCTACTTTATTTTTGCCTGAAATCAAACTTATCTTGTAATAGGTTCTTCTATTATAGGGCATTTCTGGTTTGCCTTTAGTTGCTTTATACATTTCGGCAACATCAAAAACATTAAAATGCCCAATATCTTTATTGATATTAGCACTCAGAATACTATCTAAATCTGGATTATTCTCTCCCAGAATTTCTTCATAAAACTGTTTTATTGTTATTGAGTTCATCAGTATATTTGTAAAATTCAAATATAAGTGTTTATTTCAAGAGTAGCTTATTTTAGTTGATATGGTTTACAGATAATTTTTATTATCGAGAATAAAAAGAAAATTACTTTACTCATTGTAGTTCATGGCATCACCTTGATTTGATAAGCTTTTTTTATTTCTTGCAAACTTGGGTCTTAATTATTAGAATAAATTTTAAAAGAATATTAACTGCTAAAAAGCTATCAATCCCATCTTCATCGCCGCAATTACGCCACCATCCATCAAAAAGTCGCTTCCTGTTACAAAGCTCGAATCAGGGCCTAAAAGATAATGGGCCAATGTAGCTACTTCATCTACAGTACCTACTCTTTTAGCCGCAGAGGCCGTAATCATGGCACGATAGCCGTCACCAATAGGAGATTCTAACTCGTGTTTTGCTAAGGCAGTTAAAATGATACCCGGGCTAATAGAATTTACTCTCGCACCTCTTTCACCCCATTTGATACTCTCGGCTTGAATACGGAGATGATTGGCTCTTTTAGAGAGGCAATACGCATAAGTAGTATTGGGTACATTAGCAGGCTGCAATATAGGCAAGCTCATCAATTCATTAGCTGGCGTAGTCATCAGGGCTTTGTCTATTTCCGCTCCCAATGCAGGAATCATGTGACCAGCCATACTTGAAATATGGATACCTGCACCACCTTCGGCAATCACCTTTCCAAATTCTTCCAATACATAAACCGCACCTACTAAATCAACCTCCAGTAATTTTTCGACCGATGCCATGTTGGGTGAAAGTCCTGCGGTATTGACTACTTGTAAGACATTTCCTAAGCTTGTGGCTTTGGCTACCAATGCTTCTACCGAACTAAGCGAAGTAACATCTGTTTGTTGGGTTTCTACTACGTAGCCCGTATCTTCCAAATCTTTGGCTGCTTTTGCCAATAAATTATTACTGATGTCGGCTAATAAAACTACTTTTCCTGCACCTTCACGTCTGGCGATTGCCATTCCAATACCACCTACGCCAATGATTACTAAAACATTTGATTTCATAATTTGCTTTTTGTTAATTTTTAAAATGTTGAGGCAACGGAGCTTAGAATAATCCACTTTCCATTGCGTTTTTCTAATTTCATTTTTTGTTGCAAACGCCAAGTATGTCGGCTTCCCAAAATTCTTGCATCTACCAAATCTTGAGTAAGTACTTCTGCTGTGTTGCCATTCACTTTGATAGTATGGTTCACTTCTTTGGCAGAATAGTACTTCATGCTTTCTCTGGCTACTTCATCAAACCATTCTGCTTTTGGTTGCACATAACCCGTCATGTGTGTGAGGGTATAGTTTTTATCAAGAATTTTGTTCATGGCTACCGTGTCACGGGCAATCATTAGTTCTGCCAATTGCCTCACGACAGCCATTACGGCTGAGTTTTCATCCTCAATATTATTTTGCATGGCAAACGAGTTGTTTTGTGTACAAGCCGTCAGGCTTATAAAGCAGTAAATGACCAATAGATATTTCATGATTATTTGCCGACTCTTGCTTGTAATGCAGCTGGGTAGCGGTCGCCCACGATTTTAATTTCTTCCAATGCGTTTTGTATTTCTTGTAAATCGTTGGCAGACAATGATACATTTACTGCACCCACATTTTCCTCCAGCCTGTGAATTTTAGTAGTACCCGGAATCGGTGCAATGAATGGCTTTTGAGCCAACAACCAAGCCAAGGCAATTTGGGCAGGGGTGGCGTTGTTATCTTGAGCAATTGTTTTCAATAAATCAACCAACGTCTGATTCGCCTTTCTGTTTTCTTCTGTAAAACGAGGGACGATGTTACGAAAATCTGTTGGGTCGAATTGGGTGGTTTCATTGATAGCACCCGTTAAAAAGCCTTTTCCCAGTGGACTAAAAGGCACAAATCCGATTCCTAATTCTTCCAAGAGCGGAATGATTTCATTTTCAGGCTCACGCCAAAACATAGAATACTCACTTTGCAACGCCGTTACGGGCAAAACCGCATGAGCCTTACGAATACTTTGTACACCTGCTTCACTCATGCCAAAGTGTTTTACCTTACCCTCTTGGATTAACTCTTTGACAGTTCCTGCTACGTCTTCTATCGGAATATTGGGGTCAACACGGTGTTGGTACAACAAATCAATCACATCCGTTTGGAGATATTTCAAAGAATTTTCTACCACCGCTCTAATATTCTCTGGGCGACTATCCACTCCTTTCGTAGCATCGCCGTCCTTAAAACCAAATTTGGTAGCAATCACAACGTCCTGTCTAAACGATTTAACCGCTTTTCCTAAAAGCGTTTCGTTGCCACCTTGGCTGTATGCTTCGGCGGTATCGAAAAATGTAATGCCTTTATCATAAGCCTTTTGAATCAAAGCTATGGCATCGTTTTCGTTGGTTGCGGGGCCATAGCCAAAAGTTAAACCCATACAGCCTAGTCCTAATTCAGACACTTCTAATCCGCTATTTCCTACTATTCTCTTTTTCATGTTGTGTTTTGTCATGATTGGTTATGCCCTATTCAAAAATTGAATGACACCACAAAATTCCTTCTTAATTATTATCAAAAAGTATATAAATTACTGATGTTGATACCATCATTACTGATTCAAGCATCAGTGTAAATTTTTCAGTAATCTTCGTGCTATATTTACATCAAAAGGTTGAAACATTAAGGACATGGAGCATATAATAAAGCTTGAAAAAATTTCACAATACAATACGCTAAAAGGTGTAGAAACAAAGCATCCGCTGATAAGCGTTTATGATAATTCAATGACAAAAGCTTTACCCAACAATAGTCGTTTGCATTTTGGGTTTTACGCCATATTTTTGAAGGAAATACATTGCGGAGAATTGAAGTATGGACGCAATAATTATGATTATGACGAAGGCACACTTGTATTTTTTGGACCGGGGCAAATCGTAGAAATACGTCATGAAGAAGACTATCAGCCCACAGGTTTGACACTCCTTTTTCATCCTGATTTGGTCAAAGGCACGGCCCTTGGCAAACAGATGAATCAATACTCTTTTTTCTCTTATGAATCGCATGAAGCACTTCATTTGTCATTGAGAGAACAGCAAATTATCAGAGATTTGTTTGGTAAACTTGAGTATGAGATAAGTCAAACGATTGATAAACACAGCAAAAGAATCATTACAAACAATATAGAATTACTGCTGAATTACTGTGTTCGTTTTTATGACAGACAGTTTATCACTCGTGAAAACATTAATAATGATGTGCTTTCAAAATTTGAGCATTTGTTGCATAACTATTTTCATTCAAGCACTGTACATGAATTAGGGTTTCCGTTAGTAGGATATTTCGCCAATCAGTTAAACCTTTCGCCTAATTATTTTGGGGATTTAATCAAGAAAGAAACTGGAAAAACAGCTCAAGAACACATTCATTTAAAATTGATTGATGTAGCCAAAGAAATGGTTTTTGATACAGAGAAATCTATTAGCCAAATAGCTTTTGATTTGGGTTTTAAGTACCCACAACATTTTATCAGAATGTTTAAGAAAAGTACAGGGTTTACACCGAATGAATATAGAAGTTTGAATTGATTTTACATAAAAAATAAGGCATTAAGTGCGAATGTAGCATTGCGAATTGCTGCTGGTAGGATAATAAAAAAATTACCCTACCAGCAGCAAAAAATCAATGTCCCTCCTATTCCTCTTCGTCGAACTTAAATTTATCTAGGTCAAAAAGCGAGTCGGTCAAGTCCTTGAATTGTAAGCCTGTATCGAGCGATTTTTTAGAAATCAACGAAAATTCCGCCAAGCCATGCAAGACAAATTCCATCATAAAAAGCTTTTCCCTGCCTTCAAAAGTAGGATACACTTTTTCGATTAATTCGTCTAGTCCGTCAATGGTTTTTAATCTTGCCGCATAATCTTTGTCGGAAGCTTCGTTCAAAATGTCGATAATATTGCCTTCCATAAACCAATCGACAATGGGCTTGTAAGGATTTTTACCAGCTTTGTCTTTGGCAACTTTCTTGATTTTTTCGGGGTCTGGGAAGTAGTTTAAAAACTGTGTCCGAATGGCTTTACTCACAAGGTTTTGAGCCACAATAACGGGGCCTTCTACTTCGCCTTCATACACCAACTCTACTTTGCCACACACCGCCGGAATTACCCCAACCAAGTCGGCCACACGCACATAAGTTTTGTCTTCGCCATTGATTAAAGCCCTGCGTTCGGCTGCTGAAATGAGGTTTTCATACGCCGAAATGGTCATCCTTGCCGACACGCCCGATTTGGCATCGACATACTCCGACTGCCGTGCCTCAATGGCGATTTGCTCGATAAGGTCTTCAATCACAGCATTGGTCGTAATGAGGTTTTCTTGCTCAGGTTTGATTTGGGCTTCTTGTAAGGTAATACGCTTGCCAATCGCCAACGTTTTGGGGTAATGCGTCACAATCTGCGAGTCAATTCTATCTTTCAAAGGTGTTACGATAGAACCACGGTTGGTGTAGTCTTCGGGGTTTGCCGTAAAAACAAACTGAATATCTAAAGGCAATCGTAATTTAAAACCTCTGATTTGAATATCGCCTTCTTGCAAAATATTAAACAAAGAAACCTGAATACGAGCCTGTAAATCAGGCAATTCGTTGATAACAAAGATGCCTCTGTGGGCTCTTGGAATCAAGCCAAAGTGAATAACCCTTTCGTCGGAATACGGCAATTTGAGCGTAGCCGCTTTGATGGGGTCGGCATCGCCAATGAGGTCGGCAACCGACACATCGGGCGTAGCCAATTTTTCGGTATAGCGTTCTGAGCGGTGCACCCAAGCTACAGGCGTAGCATCGCCCTGTTCATCAATCAAATCTTTGGCGAAACGAGAAAGTGGTTGCAAGGGGTCGTCGTTGAGTTCAGAACCTTCTACCACAGGAATGTATTCGTCGAGCAAATTTACCATTAGGCGAGCAATACGGGTTTTGGCTTGTCCACGTAAACCCAACAAATTGATGTGGTGTTGCGACAAAATTGCCCTTTCAATATCGGGAATTACCGTATCTTCGTAGCCCCATATTCCTTCAAATACCTGTTCTTTGTTACGTAATTTAACGATAAGATTGTCTCTTAATTCTTGTTTGATGCTTTTGGGCGTGTAGCCAGCAGCTTTAAGTTCGCCCAAGGTTTGAATAGAAAGTAATGCTTGACTTGAAAGATTTTTGTACGACATGCGATTATTTGTTAGATAACTTATACGGTATTACGATTGCGGAAGCAGTGCTTATCCGACTTATGATATTGAGTGAGTGAGTGAGTTAGTGAATTGTGAGTTAGTGAATTGTGAGTAGTTGTGAGTTATTTTCAATTGAATTAGACACAAAGTGTAAGTTTGGGGAAATCAAAACATTCATTCACAATTCACTAACTCGCTCATTCATAATTCACTCACTCACTCATTGTAGATTTACCTTTGCAAAATAATATTTGGTAATGAGGGAGTCAAGCCGATCACTCAATGGTACTTAGATACTGGTGTGAATGTTTGGTTGCTCCTTCATGACAAATGCTGATAACGATCGGAGCGGCGACCCGCCAGTTCATTGGGTATTTTAACCCGTCTCACAATGTTGTTTATAGGCATTTAATTGTTTCATCTTTTTTCTTTTTAGTTATGGGTACTTATCTTGGAAT